>CAMWMR010000064.1 GCA_947175425.1 uncultured Porphyromonadaceae bacterium | reverse complement strand
TTTTCTTTCTCCTCAAAAATTGCGCGGGAAGCAGCCTCTATTTCGGTGTTGCTGCAGTTCTTTGTTTCGCGGACACGTTTTTCAATGTCGCGGGTTTCATCGCTTATGCGCTGCAGTTCATCCTCCATTTTATCATATAAAGGCATAAAATCACGGGCCTGCTCTTTTGTCAAGTGAAGTTCTTTGGCAAGAAATTCGTGCCTGTAGGGTTTCAATTCGGCATAAATACGGCTACGCTCGGCCTCCGAAGGTTCCGGAGCCTGTGCCGATGCGGCAAGCGACAAAAGTGCTATCGCTGAAATCAACAGTAATCTTAGAGATATTGTGCGCATATTATGAGAGGGATAGTGCTATTGGGGAAGGTAATAATCCGTTGAACTTGTTTCGGCTGCATCATCGAATAATATGTCGAAATCCATATCATCGGAGAGGCATCCGTTTTCTATCATTTCATCGACAATGTCGTTGGAGCTCATGTCGGAATATATATAATCATATACAAAGTCCTCGGTTGCAAGAGCTTCGGCAAGTACCGGATTGCTGTCAAGCGGCTTTAGTTCGCCATTGCCGGAAATTGATGCAAACAGTTGAAGCATACACCATATGCCGGCAAACATAGCAGCCATGTAAACATACGGGCGGACACGCTGCCAAAAACTGCGAGGCATCTCGGGCTTTTGAGGCTGCTCTATTTCGGGACGCTCGGGTAACATTGCGGCCATTCGCTCGCTAAAGCTTTGGAAGTATCCCTCGGGGACATTCAATCCGGCAGCAGGGCGTTTGAGGCCTGCGGCTTCCGCACGGGTCAATATTGTGTCCTTTGGTTCTGTCATTGCTTTTTGAGTTTTATTTACTATTTGACTGCTTTGGCTTGTGTTGGTTTAATTCCGTTCTTTAAAATATTGCTCTATTTTTTTAACCGCAAGATGATAGGAGGCTTTAAGTGCTCCTACCGATGTTCCGAGAATCTCCGACATATCCTCATATTTCATATCGTCGAAGTACTTCATTCCAAATACTATGCGCTGTTTTTCGGGCAATGTCGCAATAGCGGCATGGAGCATACGGGATAGTTCCTCGCCATCGGGAATAGTCTCGGGAGCAAGCGGTTCGGCGACGCTCACCTCCTCATCGTCGATAGACAAATGACGGTGCTTGCGTTCGCGCTCAAGAAAACTCAGGCTCTCGTTAATTGCTATTTTATAAAGCCAGGTGGATAGTTTGGCATCTCCTCTGAAATTTTCGAGCGACGACCAGGCCTTTAAAAACGTGTTCTGCAGCAAATCATCGGCATCGTCATGGCTCTGTACAAGACGACGGATTTGCCAGTACAACGGCTCGGAGTATTGGGACACAACCTCATTGAACGCCTCGCGTACTGTCTTCGGGTCGCGGAGGCGTGATTCAAGGGTGTTTGTCTGCTCGTTGCCGTTTGTGCTCATATAGCTGTTTATTTTTTCAAAATTACTAAATTTTATCCGCGTGCCAAATTCCGTTAACCTTTTTTAAATGCGACAATCCATTCAAAATGGAAATATCAACGGCAATACCAATATCATAAGAACTCCTAAAATAAGCTGTAACGGGCCTCCTACTTTTATGTAATCCATAAACGTGTATTCTCCCGCAGGCATAACGAGCGCGTTCGGCGGCGTGGAGAACGGCGACATAAAGCACAACGATGCTGCAAAGGTAACGGCAAAAAGCATTGGCAACGGGCTAACACCATAGGCAACAGCACTTTGAACGGCTATAGGAGCCATTAGAACAGCGGTTGCCGTATTGCTAATAAACAATGTGAGTATAGATGTGGTTACATAAATACCGGCCATTAGCATATGCGGGCCGAAATTACCGAGTGCATTTACAAGTGATGATGACACCGCTTCACTTACGCCTGTCTTCTCCAAAGCAAAACTCATAGGCATCATGGCAGCTATTAAAACAACGCTTTCCCAATTTATAGTGCGATAGGCATCGGCGACACTTCGGAAACATCCGCTGAGTATCATTGCTACCGAAGCAAGCAACACAACCACTACTGCAGGAAGTTTCCCTACAACAAGTGCCGCAATCATGGCAAGCATTATTGCTCCGGCCAAAGGAGCTTTGTAATCGATTGTCACTTTGGAGGCTTCGCTTTCGGGCTGTCCCAATACTACCCAGTTACGCGTATCGGCACTAATCTCGCCGATAGCTTTCCATGTACCTTGCACAAGCAACACATCGGCTTTGCGTACTTTCACAGCGCCCAAATTATCAATAATATATTCGCCATCGCGTCGAACACCAAGAATATTCACATTGAAACGTTTGCGAAAATCAAGCTGCGCTATGGTCTCCTTAAGTATTGATGAGTTGGGCAACGGCACTATTTCGGCAAGACCGATATCGTAGAATTTGAGATTTTTACGCACAGCATCCTCATCATCAGCCAAATACAAACCGTAATCGGAAACAAATCTTTGCACGGCATCTTCGGGACCGCGTACAAAAAGCACACTTCCGCCGTCTACCACCGTACTCGCAGCAGGAGCTTCCTGTGTAACGTTTTTAAGCAATCCGCGACCTTCAACAACTCGAAGTTCAAGCACATCCAAACCGTAATTTGCACGTAATGCCAACGCTCCCAGACTAAGTCCTGCTATAGGAGAATCCGCCGGAACATCTATTCGCCATAAATCACGATTAAGAGAATATTCCTCCACAATTTGTGCAAGACTGCGCTGCGACGAATCCGCAGTTTGCGATCCTTTATCTCCATGCTTTTTATCAAGCAATCTACTCAAAGGAATAAGCAACAGAGTGCCTGCGACAAGACAAATGATACCTCCGGGCAAAAAAGTGAACATCGTAAGTGCCTCACCGCCATATTCTTCCCAAACTTCGGCAATCACAAGGTTGGGAGGGGTACCAATGAGAGTGAGCATGCCTCCAATGCTCGAGGCAAATGCAAGAGGCATCAGAAAACGCGACGGATTACTGCCGGCTGAGGCTGTCATTGAAACGACAATCGGCAGCATCAAGGCCACTGTTCCGGTGTTGCTTACAAACCCACCTATTAACCCTGTAACAAGAACTACTACAAGAAAGAGCCGGGTTGCATTTCCACCCCCAAGTCGCGAAAGCCGACCGCCAAGCATTTTTGCAAGACCGGTATTGAATATGGCTCCGCCCACAATAAACAGGCCTACCATCATTATTACTATAGGATTGGAAAAACCGGATAATGCTTCCTGTGTGTTTATAACACCCCCTACTGTAAGGACAAGTAGCGCTACAAGAGCCACTATATCGGCTCTGATTTTACCCCATACAAACCCTATAGCGGCCAGAACAAGAGTTATTATTGTTAAAATCATATTCGGTCACAGTTTTTTATTCCTGCTGCAAAATTAAAAAATTAATCCGAGAGTTCAAATTTAACTGTTGTTAATGGAATTTTCATTCCACTGTTTATCTGCTCATTAACCTGTTAAAATAGAATAATGTAATTATTACGTATTTCCGTTTTTGGTAAAACAGTAAAAAAATCGGCTTCCCGGCATCGTATCTTTGCATCAACAATTCAACCGAACCATATTTTCAAATTTCAAATATCATTCAACATGAAAATCGTGAACCATAAAAGAATCGAGTAGGAGGTAAACACTAATCATAGGGTGTTTATCTCCTACTTTCGTGTT
>CAMWMR010000063.1 GCA_947175425.1 uncultured Porphyromonadaceae bacterium | reverse complement strand
GCAAAAGTGATTGTGTTAAGTCTCAATCCCGGATATGATGAACGCCAGTCCAAAATTGCCGCTCTGTATAAGATGCTCCCTCAGGGCTTTGTCGAGGGCTATGCAATACATCTGCGCTCGATGCTAACCTTTGAGTGCAACAGCTTCCTCCCCGAGGACTTTGGCCCGCATGGAGTCACGACACGCGACCTTGCCAACATTCATCAAGATTATTATTGGCAAGACCGTCTGACCAGCGCATTTGTCAACAAAGACACAGGGCTTTCGTTTGAGCAAATCAACGACCGATTTGCAGTCGTTCAATATGTCGGGTATTCATCAATAAAATATGCGCCACTCAAACGTGGTCAGTTGTTGCCCTCTCAGAACTATACAAAGCAACTGATTCAGTATATCTTACACAATAACCCCGATACTGTTTTCATAGTACCGAGAGCCGAAAAAAGTTGGAGAGATCTTCTTGGTTCCATGTGGGACGATAACCGCTTTTTCGTTTCAAACCTTCCGAGAAGTCAATGGTTTTCAGCAGCTACACTCGGTGAAGAAGCTTACTCTAAAATAATTGAAGCATTTCACTACTCTCCACTAAAAATGGACGGGGTTAAAAATTAATAAATTCGGTTCATTGAACCATATAGATCATTGACATTTTTGAAATTCGATTTGTCGAAGAGGTCTCTCTGATGAGTCTTGTCAGTCTGCGAGATTCCAAGAATCTGAAGTCCCTCACGTATTTGTCCTTATTCATAACAGTCTGAATCAGACTGCAAAAGTAATTTCAAATCGTTGCGCGGCAAAATCAGCTATAACAAATTGAATTTCAATAATTTCAAAGTACTCTTGTGATTTTTTAGTGAACACTAATGAGATCCATATTATAAACAACATCGGCTCCGAGGTTCGGGACCCGGAGCCGATTTAGAATTTTGTAATATCAGAAATTACTTTTTGGACTGTTCGAGAGAATTTTTGCGGAATTCTTTCATGAGTTTTTCCAGTTCGAGAGAAGCTTTACGAGCACGAGTACCGGCTGCTTTGTTATTTTTTTCGAGCTGAAGGGCTGCATCGGTGCGGAAAGCTTCGAAAGCTGCATTGATTTGGCTGAGTAATGATTCCATGGACTTGTGTTGTTGGATTAGTTTATAATTGGGTTTACTTTAAATTTCGTCTTCGTATTCGGTTGTATCGTTAATACCGGCATCTTTGAGAGCCTGGCGGCGTTCGCGACATGTACCGCAACGTCCACAATGCTTTTCCTCGCCGCGATAGCATGAATAAGTTTTGGAGTAGTCTACATCGAGACGTTTTCCTCTTATGGCGATATCGGACTTGGAGAGGAGGGTATAGGGTGCAAAGATTTTAATACCGTCGTAAGTGCCGGCTTCTATAGCAGCACTCATTGCATCGATAAAACTCTTGCGGCAATCGGGGTAGAGTGCATGGTCGCCGGCGTGGTTGGCAATCATTATGGTGTTAAGTCCGTTGCTTTCGGCAAGTCCTGCGGCGGCAGCAAGCATTATTCCGTTACGGAACGGCACTACAGTGGATTTCATGTTGTCGAAATCGTATTCGCCTTCAGGAATTGCGTCGGCGCCTTCGAGCAAAGAACTGTGGAAATATCGTCCTATGAAAGCAAGGTCGATTTCTATGAGTTCGATACCGAGTTGTTTGCAATGGTAGCGTGCCCAGGCAAGTTCGCGGGCGTTGTGATTGGAGCCGTAGTTGAATGTAACGGCAAGGTCAATATCTTTGGCGTACTCGTAGAGCATTGTAACGGAGTCCATTCCCCCGGAGAGTACCATTAGAGCTGATTTGCGTGTGTCGGACATGATTTTCAGAATTTATCGGGAAAAACGGATAATAGTCGGGCTTGCGCCATTTGTTGGTGCTCATCATCGCCCCAGTTGGCGAATGGAACTATGGATATTCCTCCGCGAGGCATGAAAATGCCGCGTACTTCGATGTACCGTGGCGACATCAGTTTTTTAAGGTCTTTCATAATTATATTCACGCAATCCTCGTGGAAATCGCCGTGGTTGCGGAAACTGAAAAGGTAAAGCTTAAGGCTTTTGCTCTCTACCATCAGTTTGTCGGGAATATAATTGATGATGATTCTTCCAAAGTCGGGCTGTCCTGTTTTGGGACATAAAGATGTGAATTCGGGACAATCGAAAGACACAAGGTAGTCGTTTTCCGGGTGCTTGTTCTCGAAAGTCTCAAGCATTTGCGGAGCATAGTCGGTGGGATATTGTACACCGGCTACACCTAACAAGGTGCAAGTTTTTAATTCTTCGGCTTTGCGTGACATTATGCTTTGCGTGAGTGAAGTTCGGGTTGTTGGATAAGCGTGGAAGCGACAAAATGTGATTTATGTGGCAAACTTACAAAAAAATAATTATTCCACAAAAAAATTGAGCGCTCTACTGCAAATCTTATTTTAAAATGGGTGTTTTTTTATTTTTAAACGATAAAAATATACTTTTGGAGGCTTTTGTTGCGGCTTATATGCAGCCTCGTATTTCGTCGAGATTCTTTATTCCGTGGCGTTCGCAATATTCGGTGATGCCGTTTATGATGTCGACTGTTGCTGCAGGATTTACAAAGTTGGCAGTTCCCACTTGAATGGCCGAAGCTCCGGCCATGATAAATTCAAGAGCGTCGGCAGCTGTGCATATGCCTCCGAGTCCCACCACGGGTACTTTTACATTTTTGGATACTTGCCATACCATTCGCACTGCAACAGGTTTTACAGCCGGTCCGGACAAGCCTCCTGTGACTGTTGAAAGCATGGGACGACGTTTTTCAACATCGATAGCCATTCCCAAAAGGGTATTGATTAGCGAAATACTGTCGGCTCCGGCGCTTTCGGCTGCCAAGGCTATATCTACAACGGAAGTTACGTTGGGCGACAGTTTCACCATGAGATGACGAGGCCATACTTTGCGGACAGCTTCAACAACCGATTGACAGCCGTCGGGCGTAGTTCCGAATGCCATACCTCCTTGCTTGACGTTGGGGCACGACACGTTAAGTTCTATAGCCTCAATGCCGGCGAGGGGAGCAAGCAGTTCGGCGCATGCTGCATAATCTTCAATTTTAGCTCCCGATACGTTTACTATTACCTGTGTATTGAGATTGGCGATTTGAGGATATATTTGTTCAATAAAATGATGCACGCCTTTGTTCTGTAGCCCTACGGCATTGAGCATTCCTGCCGGGGTTTCAGCCATACGGGGATAGGGATTGCCTTGGCGCGGCTCCAAAGTGGTGCCTTTTACAATGAACCCTCCGAGTTGTTCGAGATTGATGAAATCGGCGTATTCAAGTCCGTAGCCAAAAGTTCCCGAGGCGGTCAGAACGGGATTTTTAAGCTCAAGAGAGCCAAGTCGAGTCGTTAAATCTACCATGTGAGTTCTTTATAATTGAATACGGGGCCTGATGTGCATACACACACGTTGCCGGCGGTGGTGTTTTCGACGCAGCACAGGCAGGCGCCGAGTCCGCATGCCATTTTGTTTTCAAGCGAGAATTCGGCGTTGATATTATGTGCTGAAACAAATTTGTGCAGGCTTTCCATCATTTTCTGCGGGCCGCAAACCTGTGCGAAGTTGTATTCGCATGCTTGGGTTACGGGATGTTGTGTTACGAGACCTTTGAAACCTGCCGAACCGTCGTCGGTGCAGATGTGCAGAGGAGCAATAGCTTTGAATCGGTCGGTTATCCGGGCGTCGGGATTTGTCCTGGAGCCGTATACAACTTCTACATTCACGCCTTTTTCGCGGAGAGTGCGTGCCTGATAATAGAGCGGTGCAATGCCTACACCTCCGCCTATCAGCAATACTTTATCGGTTGTATTGAATTCAGTGCTGAAACCGTGTCCTAAAGGAGCTATAACGCGCAGATGTTCACCTTTTATGTATTTCTGCAAAGCTATAGAGGCGCGCCCGAGTGGAGCTACAAGCAGTTCCAGAGAGTCGGAGGTGCAGTTGTAGATTGAGTAAGGACGGTTGAGGAGTACATTGGCTTTGTCCACTGCAACTTCCACAAATTGTCCGGGCAGCATTGCGGGCATTTCGGCGCCGAGGGCATTTTCAAGGCATAGGTGCAGCAGCCCCGAAGGAAGTAGTTCGTTCGAACGGACGCGTAAGTCCAGCTGCTGTTTTTTTACCGGTTTTTGTTCGTTCAAAGGTACCATATAAAAGAAAAAGCCGGAGATTGACTTCCGGCTTAAAATAATTGGTTTATTAAGTGTGGCGGGAACGAGAATTGAACTCGTGACCTCCGGGTTATGAATCCGACGCTCTAACCAACTGAGCTATCCCGCC
>CAMWMR010000062.1 GCA_947175425.1 uncultured Porphyromonadaceae bacterium | reverse complement strand
AAGAAGTAAAGTATTGAATTAGTTTTTTCATAGGATTAGATTTTTAAGGTTTAGACGCCGGGCCGCAATCGTGAGATTGCGGCCCGGCTATTTAGCCTAATCCTGTTCTATGAACCGTGCCACCGCATCGGTGTAGTTGGGTTCTATAACTACATCGGCCGCTTCCTTAACCTGTGGCAGAGCGTTGCCCATGGCAACGGCTACATCGGCAACAGCGAGCATGGACAGGTCGTTGAGGTTGTCGCCGAAAACTACAAGGCGTTCGGCGCCGAGTTCCTTCTTCAGCCGTTTCACGGATTCGGCCTTGTTAACGCCGGGTGGGAATACCTCGAGATTGTATATGTTTTCGTTGAATATATCGGGATAACAGCATACCGAGCATTCCGTGTTTTGGCGGAAAACCTCGGCGGCAGCCTTGATTGGTTCGGCATCGCCCATGCCGTAGAGCAGCATGCTGTAGCGGGCTGCGCGTTCGGGTGCGGCTGTGCGCAGGTGAAAACGTTTGCCGCTCAGTTTGCAGCGTTCAAGATAAAAACCTTCCTCGGCTTTGTTAAGCCCGCGGGCTGCATGGTATACATCCAAGGTACGGTTGTCGGGCGACATTACGTATACAAAAGGATGAACATTGCATTCGGCACATATCCTCAATGCATCGGCCACATCGTTCTCGGGAAGGAAGAAAGGTTCGAAAAATTCGCCCGCCTCGCGAAGCCACCATGAGCAGCCTGTCATTACAACAGCAGGGATATCGGTATAGGTGTCGGCCATGAGCGGTACCACAGTGGCGGGAGTACGTGCCGTTGCCACAGTAATCATTGCACCCTCGTGCGATAATCGTGAAATTATTTCGGCGCTGCGTGCCGATATGCGGCTGTCGCTGCCGAGGAGCGTGCCGTCCATATCGCTGACGTATAATGTGTCTTTTCTCATTTTGCAGGGTCCAAAGGCGCTCCGAAACGCATAGTCCGCGCCGTTGGTATGTTATCGAATTTTATAGTGTAGTTTTGTTTTGCAGCATTAACTTCCAGGATTTTGCCATGCCCGAACACGGGATGCTCAACGTCGTCGCCTGCGTCGAATGCAGCGGCATCGCGTGCGCCGGCCATTGGTTCGGGTTGGGGTGCCTGCGGAGCTAATGTTGTGAGAATATCGAGATTGTGCGCTCCCATTTCGTAGACGAAGCGCGATGTGGCTTTTGCGTTTTTGTCGTGGCCGAATCCGTCGCTGTCCGAAAGGAACAACAGACGCCGGGCACGAGTCAGAGCCACATAGGCGAGCCTGCGTTCTTCCTCTATTTCTTCCGGACCGGAGGAACGGCGCGAGGGAAATGCGCCCTCGCTGAGACCGTAGACGAATACCGCCGGAAATTCCATGCCTTTGGCGCTGTGCACTGTCATGAGTTTTACGGTCTGTGAATCGTTGCTGTCGCGGTCGATGTTTGCAATGAGTGCCGCACGTGCCAAAAAAATCTCCAGCGAGGCGTCGTCATCGCGCCCGCTCTCGTCAATTGCACGTTTGAGTTCTGCAAGATTGTCGAGCCGCTCCCACTCGCTGAGTCCGCGAAGCATTTCCTCGTAGCCCGACATGTCCATTACGCGTTGCATGAGGTCGCCAAGGCTCATGGTTCCAACCAGCTCTCGAGCCTCTTCAATTATCTTTAAATATTTCCGTGCGCCTGTACGTGCAAATTCGGGAGTGGTGCAAAGGGCTGTGAGCGCATCGTAGAGTCGACAACCCTCCTCGTCGGCATATCTGCGCAGGGCGGCCATTTTTTGTCGGCCAATCTTGCGCGACGGCGTGTTGACGGTGCGGATAAAAGCCATGTCATCGGCAGTGACGAGCATTCGCATATATGCCAGCACGTCTTTTACCTCGCGGCGTGCGTAAAATGCCGTACCGCTGAATATTTTATAAGGAATCTCCTGTTTTATGAGCGCATCCTCCACCGGGCGCGACAAATGATGCGCGCGATATAGGATACAGATGTCTCCTCCGTCCACGCCTTCTTTAAGCAGGCTGCGAACGGTATCGGCTACCCAACGGGCTTCTTCCTGTTCGTTGCGGGCGTGGAAATAGGCCGGTTTCCGGCCGTCCTTGCAGCGGGTGAACAGCTCTTTGGGATAGCGCTCCGTATTTTTGGCTATAAGGGCATTGGAAGGAGCAAGAATCTGAGGCGTACTGCGATAGTTCTCGTTTAGAACAACAGTGCGCGCATCGGGATAAACCTTGTCGAAATTCAAAAAGAGCTTAACGTCGGCGCCGCGCCAGGAATAAATAGTCTGGTCGGGGTCGCCCACAATAAATATGTTGCGGTGCAGTCCGGCAATCATGCGGGCAATGGCATACTGGCGCGGGCTCACGTCCTGAAATTCGTCCACCATTACATATTGCATCCTGTCCTGCCATTTGCGGAGAATATGAGGAACGGTGCCGAGAATGTGGTGGGCAAAGATTATGACATCGTCGAAATCTACGGCATAATTCTTTTTCTGCTCGTAAAGATAGCGCGTGTAAATGGCCGCAAGAACATCGTCGCCGCACTCTTCCAGTCTCTTTTGCATGCGGGAGTTATCCAGCTCCATCAGTATATCCAGATAGTCGCCGGCGGCTTTCCTGCGTCCAATATAATCGACCGAGCGCTTTACAGGCAGTTCTTTAAGGGTAATGCCCATGTCGGTGTAGATTCGCTGCAGCATGTCGGTGCGGTCCTCCTCGTCCATAAGGACAAAGTTGGCCGGATAATTCATTACATGGATGTCCTCCTTAAGCATACGCACGCAGAAGGAGTGGAAGGTGCATATGTGAGCGAGGTCGAAGTCGCCGAGCAGACGCCGTATGCGCTGTTTCATTTCGGCAGCGGCCTTGTTGGTGAATGTCAGGCACAGTATTGCGCCCGGGTCAACGCCAAGAAGGTCGGCCAGATAGCAGTAACGCGCCGTGAGAGCGCGTGTTTTGCCCGAGCCGGCGCCCGCAAGTACGCGGACGGGCCCTTCGGTTGTCTGTACGGCTTCGAGTTGCTTCGTGTTCAGCGAATCCAGGTAATTCATCATTACAAAATTAGCGAAAAATCCGCAGGTCTGCAAACCGTCGCACCAATGGCATTTCTATAAATTTCCATATCGCTAAAGATGCGGCAGTTACAATTATGAATACCGGCAGCAGCGCAGCCTCGGGACTGAGCGACAGTCCGACCTTGTCGGCCAATATATTACATATGCGAATCCCCAGAACGTGGAAAACATAGAAGCTGAACGATGCATTGCCGAATATTACCAAGGGCTTCCATTGAAGCAGGCGGCTGATGAAGCCTCCGCGTTTATCGGCGCTGAGACGTGCCGTGAGGGCGAATGCGGTGATTATTGCGGCTATGGGCACCCACCACCATGAGGCGAGCCCGGTGCGCAGGCTTACAAAAGGCCACAACAAAACGGCGCCCACGCACAGGAGTACGGAAAAAGCTTCAATAAGTGTGCATTGGGTGCGGCCGAGGCTGCGCTTTGTGTTGATGAGTTGTTCCCAAAGCAGATACAGCGCCATTCCCACCATAAAATCGGCAAGACGCATGAGCGGGAATATGTATATGATACCCTCCATAAGCCGCGACGGGATTATACGACAAACGGTAAAATATGCTGCCGTGTAACATGCCGCCGCAATGCCTGCGCCAACGGGACGGCGCCTGAACAGCCGTACAAGGAACGGAAACATGAGGTAGAAAAACATCATGTCGGAGAGGCACCACGAAACCGAGTTCCCCGAAAAGAAATATTTTACGCTAACTCCCCAGCTCTGCAACAGACTCACGTTGGTCAGCAGAGGAAGAATACTTTCGGTAGTAAACGAATGGAAGTTAAGAGCTATAAACAGTAACGTTGCAATGATGTGCAAAGGCCAGGTGCGCACGAAGCGCCGTTCCATAAACGGACCGAGACGAAACTCGGGTTCGAGGACTTTCCGGGAGTGGCCGAGCGACATTACAAATCCGCTGAGCACAAGAAAGAATGCAACTCCCATGCTTCCGCCTGCCGGAAATACCGCCTCCCATGCGCCGGGACGCAGATTGTAGTGATGCAAAAATATGCAAACGGCAAAAAGTCCTCGGAGGCTTTGAAGGGAATCTATCATAAATGGATGCGGCCATAACGGTTTATTTTGCAAAGATACTCAAATGAGATTTCTTTTTAATCTTATCAAATGTTAATTTTTAATCCTGCTGCCCCAAAATTACAAGCCAATTGTTGCGCAGTACATTTTTTGTTTGTACCTTTGCAGCGCTTTAGCCCCTTTGGGGTTGGGCGCACAGGATAGTCTCATGGTGTAATGGTAGCACTACAGTTTTTGGTACTGTCTGTCTAGGTTCGAATCCTGGTG
>CAMWMR010000061.1 GCA_947175425.1 uncultured Porphyromonadaceae bacterium | reverse complement strand
AGAGCATCTGACTACGGATCAGAAGGTTACAGGTTTGAATCCTGTAGGAGTCACTTAGAGAGCGCCTCGCATTTATGCCGGCGCTCTTTTTGGTTTGCAATATGCGGCCTTTATAAACGTTTATAGTATATGCTGAAACGTATATTTCTCCTTTTAACCCTGCTCGTTGTCACCGCTGCGGCCGTTCAGGCCAAGGATTCGGTGGAATTGGCGCGTCGCCTCGCCGAAGAAACGCCTTCGGTGAAACGAAACAACTACAAAGGCTTTTCGTGGCGCGTGGATGAGGACGGCGATACAATTGCCGTTATATTTATGCGCGAGCTTACGGTTTTCCCTCCCATGAAGTTCAAAAACAAAAAGGAGGAGGAATACTATTGGCGAACCGTGCGCGATGTGAAGCTTACACTGCCCTATGCAAAACTTATTGCCGAAACACTTATAGAAACCTACGAATACATAGAAACTTTTCCGACTCAAAAGGAACGTGAGGCCTATCTCAAGAATATGGAAAAGGCTCTGTTCGAGCAATATAAACCCGTACTGAAACGCTTTTCCAAGCGTCAGGCCAAGGTGCTTATAAAGCTTATACAGAGGGAGACGCACCAATCGAGCTACGACATTGTAAAGGCCTTTTTGGGCTCGTTCCGCGCGACCTTCTGGCAAGGTTTCGGCAAACTCTTCGGGGTGAGCCTTAAAAGCAGCTTCGAGCCGGCAAAAGACAACAACGATGCCGTGCTCGACCGCATTGCGCGTAACGTCGAACAGGGAACGCTATAAATTCACACGCAATGAACGGCAAGAGTTTTGAAGAATTAATACCTCACTATCAAGCTTTTTTGCTGCTTGAACGAGGTTTGAGCAAGAATACGCGAACAGCCTACATTACCGATGTGCGCAAGTTCGAGGCATGGCTCGGCCCCGACCTCACACCTGTAGACGTGAGCGAACAGCTGGCACGGGAATTTGTCCGCGAGCTGCACGAAACGGGCATTGCACCGCGCTCGCAGGCAAGGGTGATTTCGGGACTGAAGTCGTTTTACGGTTTCATGCTCGAAGCCGACCTCATCAAAGCAAGTCCGTTCGACTTGGTGGAAACCCCGAGCCTCGGGCGTCATTTACCTGAAGTTCTGGGAATTGACGAAGTTTTTGCCATGCTCGATGCCATAGACACAAGCACACTGCTGGGCAAACGCAACCGGGCAATGATGGAAGTTCTCTACGGCTCGGGCTTACGTGTGAGCGAGCTTTGCGAACTTGAACGCAACCGTATTTTTGCAAAAGACAAACTCCTGCTCATCAAAGGAAAAGGCAACAAAGAACGCGCAGTTCCAATGTCGGACGCATCACTCGAGGCTATTGCCGAATACGAGAACGAATGCAACCGCACCGGAGCACCGATAAAACCGGGAAACGAGGATTACGTTTTTCTTAACCGCACAGGCGCGCGCCTCACCCGCGTAATGGTTTTCTACATTGTGCGCGACCTTGCCGCCGCGGCAGGCATTACAAAAACAATTTCGCCACACACCCTGCGGCATTCATTTGCCACACACCTGCTTGAAGGGGGCGCAAACCTGAGGGCCATACAACAAATGCTCGGGCACGAAAACATAGGCACAACCGAAATATACCTGCACGTGGACACCACGCGGCTTCGCGAGGAAATTTTGCTGCATCATCCGCGCAACATCCGCAGGACATCTCACAAATAAATATCCTCGGGATAATCCACGCTCCACAGGAACAGTGCCTCGGCAGGCATGGACGTGCCGGCGGCACAACGATTTTTGCGCGAAAGAATATCCATAACTCCCTCGGGCGATATTTTGTGACGTCCAACCTCTACGAGCGTGCCCACAACCGCCCTCACCATGTTCCGCAGAAAACGGTCGGCAGCAATCTCAAAGTACCATGCATGCTCGTCGATACGGTGCCAGGCGGCACGACGCAAGTCGCATATATTGGTTTTTGTATCGGAGTGCAGTTTTGCAAACGATGTGAAATCGCGATTTCCCACAAGCATGGCCGCCGCCTCGTTCATTGCATCGAAATCGAGCGAGGGCTTGCACTGCCACGCAAGCGCACCGGCAAAGGGATTGCGACGCGTGGTGACAAAGTAGCGGTAGGAGCGCTCGACGGCATCGAAACGGGCATGCGCGTCGGCTCGCACCCGACGCATGGAATATATTGCTATATCGCGGCCTGTCAAGCTGTTGAGACTGTGCAAAAACGAGGGCGAAGCAGCATCGAAAGCTTCGGGCAAATCAACATGAGCCACCATGGAATGCGCGTTCACACCTGCATCGGTGCGCCCGGCTCCCGTAACGGCTATCTTTTCGCGAAACAAAGTTTCCAGCGACTGCTCTATGCGACCCTGCACACTCTCGGCACCGGGTTGCACCTGCCATCCGTGGTATGCCGCACCGCGATAGGCCAGCTCCATGAACCAGCGCATGGCCTATTTTTCCAGATAGGTGTAACCGAAAAGTCCCGCGCGATAGGTGCTTACAAAATTGCGGCCTTCTTCGGGCGTGATTGTTCCGGCTTTCATCGACGATGTCACCCACGCCTCCACATTGCGCACAAGCTTTTTGGGGTTGAACTGAACATAGTCCAGAACCTCGTCAACCGATTCGCCTTCAATAATCTGGTCGATTTCGTAACGGTCCTTGTACACGCTTATGTGCACCGCGTTGGTGTCGCCGAAGAGGTTGTGCATGTCGCCGAGAATCTCCTGATATGCGCCCACAAGGAATACACCTATATAATAGGGCTCGCCCTGACGGAGTGTGTGAACGGGCAGCGACGATGATGTTCCCTGCGATGAGATGAAATTGGCAATTTTGCCGTCGGAGTCACATGTAATATCCTGAATTGTACATGTGCGTGTGGGCTTTTCGTCCAGGCGTGTTATGGGGACAATGGGGAAAATCTGGTCGATAGCCCACGAGTCGGGCAGACTTTGGAACAGCGAGAAGTTGCAGAAGTACTTGTCGGGCAACATCTTGGCGATTTTTCTCAAATCCTCGGGGATATGCTTCATTCCGCCGGCAATATCGCCAACTTCGCGGGCGATACTCCAGAACAGTTTTTCAATCTGTGCACGGGTTTTTAGGTCGAGCATGCCGAGGCTGAACAAATCGAGCGCTTCTTCGCGGATTTGCAGCGCATCGTGCCAGCTCTCGAACAGTCGTGCGCTGTCCAGTTTGTCCCATATATCGTAGAGTTCGCGTGCAAGCTCGTGAGCATCGGGCTCAATCTCCTGCGAATCCTTCCAAGTGGGCAGCTGGGTTGTTTCCAGCACCTCGAAAATGAGAATGGAGTGGTGAGCCGTAAGCGAGCGTCCGCTCTCGGTTATTATGTTGGGCTGGCGGAGATTGTTCTTTGTACACACATCCACAATTGCCGAAACGGCATCGTTGGCATATTCCTGAATGGAGTAGTTCATGGAGCTTTCGCTCGACGAGCTGCGAGTGCCGTCGTAGTCCACGCCCAGGCCGCCGCCTATGTCAATAAAATCGATATCGAAACCGAGTTTGCTCAGTTGCACATAGAACTGTGTGGCCTCGCGCAAAGCGTTTTTAATAACGCGTATTTTGTTGATTTGACTGCCGATATGGAAATGGATAAGCTTGAGGCAATCCTTGAGATCGCGTTTTTCAAGAATATCCAAAGCCTCCAACAGTTCCGATGAGTTAAGACCGAACTTGCTTTGGTCGCCGCCGCTCTCGCTCCATTTGCCCGAGCCGGTGCTCGACAGCTTTATGCGTATACCCACATTGGGACGCACTTTGAGGCGCTTTGAAATTTCGGCTATCATACGCAGCTCGTTCAGCTTTTCCACAACAAGGTAGATGCGACGTCCCATTTTCTGCGCCAAAAGCGCCAGCTCGATGTAGCTTTCGTCCTTGTAACCGTTGCAAATAATAAGCGCATTCTCGGCTATGTTTGTGGCCAGTACGGCATGCAGTTCGGGCTTGGAGCCGGCTTCAAGACCTATGTTGAATTTTTTGCCGTAGCTCACAATTTCCTCCACCACCTGACGCATCTGATTCACCTTAATAGGGTAAATCATATAGTTCTGAGCCTCATAGGCATACTGTTCGGACGCACCCTTGAAGCATGTGGAAATTTTTTCGATACGATTATCGAGAATATCGGGGAAACGGAGCAAGACGGGTGCCGAAATGTCGCGCACCTGCAACTCGTCCATGATGTCTTTGAGGTCCACCGAGGCACACTCCTTGCGGGGTGTTACCACAATATGCCCCTTATCATTGACAGAAAAGTAGTTACGACCCCAGCCGGGGATATTGTACAGCTCCTCGCTGTCCTCAATGCGCCATTTTCTCATCGGCTTACAATAAAAATTTGTGTTCTGTTATGCAGTCTGTTTCAAAATTACTGCAAAGATACGAATAAGTTGAGCGCAATGCCAAATTTATTTGCGCATTGCCAAACGTGAGTATCTAAGGCGTAGCC
>CAMWMR010000060.1 GCA_947175425.1 uncultured Porphyromonadaceae bacterium | reverse complement strand
CGGCAATGCTCAAATAAATTTGGCATTGCTCTCAACTTATTCGTATCTTTGCATAAAATCGTCTATTAAAATGAGCAGCGGACAAAAAATACTTTGGGCCGATGACGAAATCGACCTCCTCAAGCCGCATTTGCTGTTTCTGCGCAGCAAAGGCTACGAACTTGTCACGGCCAACAACGGTCGCGACGCACTGGATTTGGCAACTTCCGAGCCTTTCGACCTCATTATCCTCGACGAAAACATGCCCGGTTTGACCGGCTTGGAAACCCTGTCAATGATTAAACAGCGCCTCCCCCACACTCCTGTAATTATGATTACAAAAAGTGAGGAGGAGAACATTATGGACCAGGCTGTCGGCAGCAAAATAGCCGACTACCTCATAAAGCCTGTAAACCCCAACCAGATACTCATTGCCATTAAAAAGCACCTCCACTCCGAACAACTTGTATCGCAAAAAACAACCGACGACTACAGGCAGGAATTTGCAAGCCTGAGCTCGCTCATCAATTCGGCCGATTCAATAGATGAATGGTACGACCTCTACGGACGTCTCGTTTACCGCGAAATGGAACTTGCCGACGCCGATACAAACATGGACGAAATGCTCGAAACCCAAAAAAAGGAAGCCAACGCCGAATTCTACAAATGGGTGAAACGAAACTACCGCGACTGGCTTGACGAGGGCGCCGAAAACGCGCCGCTTATGAGCCCGCGCATTTTCCCCGAAAAAGTGTTCCCCTTGCTCGACAAGGGCGAAAAGGTGTTTTTTATTCTTATCGACAATTTCCGTCTCGACCAATGGCGTACAATCAAACCGCTCCTGGCCGAGTACTTCAACTTCGACGAGAGTCTCTATACATCCATCCTCCCCACGGCTACACAGTATGCCCGCAACGCTATTTTTTCGGGACTGATGCCCGCAAAAATAGAAAAAATGTTCCCCGAACTGTGGATCGACGAGGACTCCGAGGAAGGTAAAAACATTAACGAATCGCCGCTGATAGCTACTCAGTTCGAGCGCTACCGCAAAAACGTAAAATTCTCATATAATAAAATCAACGATACCGCCGGCGGAGAAAAACTGCTGCGCGATTTCGCCAAACTCGAAGCCAACGACCTCAACGTCATTATCTTCAACTTCATCGACATGCTTTCGCATGCTCGAACGGAATCCAAAATGATTCGCGAGCTCGCCGCCACAAACGCCGCCTACCGCTCACTCTCCGAATCGTGGTTCCGCCACTCGTCGGCGCTCGAAATTTTCCGCCGGATAGCAGCCAAAGGTTACAAAATTATACTCACCACCGACCACGGCACAATCCGCGTGGACAACCCCGTTAAAGTAGTGGGCGATAAAAACACTAACACAAACCTCCGCTACAAACTCGGCAAAAATCTGGCATACAATCCCAAACAGGTATTCGAAGTGAAACGCCCCGCCGACTTCGGGCTCCCCGCTCCCAACGTTTCCACAACCTACATTTTTGCCTCACGCGACGATTTCTTCGCCTATCCCAACAACTACAACTATTACGTACAATACTACACCGGCACTTTCCAGCATGGAGGAATTTCCATGGAGGAAATGCTCATTCCCCTAATAACATTAACTCCAAAACAATGAAGACCATACACATACCCAATACCGCCGCTCTTCCGCAGGCCGCCAAGGAATTCGTAGAACTAATGGGCGACAACACCGTGTTCGCTTTCTACGGCGACATGGGTGCCGGAAAAACAACATTCATCAACGCTCTCTGCGCCGCGCTCGGTGTCGACAACGAAGAAACCGCATCTCCCACTTTCGCGCTTGTGAACGAATACCGTTCCGACACTACCGCCGAACTCATCTACCACTTCGATTTCTATCGTATCGATGACCTCGACGAAGCCATTGAACTCGGTATCGAAGATTACTTCGACAGCGGTGCCGTGTGCCTCATCGAATGGCCCGAAAAAATTGCCGCCGCTCTGCCTGCCGACACCGTAAGCGTGCAGATTAAAGTAAACGACGACGATTCCCGCACCCTCACCATAAGCGAGTAAATGATTATCCGCCTCCCCTCCTGCCCCTCGACAAACGCGGCTCTTGCCGCCATGGATGCGCCGGCTCACGGCACAACCGTGGCTTGCCACACTCAAACGGCAGGACGGGGACAACGCGGAAACTCATGGGAAGCCGAACCGGGGAAAAACCTCACATTCTCAACCCTCATCCGCCCCGAAGAAGCATGGCCGCCCGCAAGGCAATTCGAAATTTCAATGCTCGTGGCGCTTGCCGTGGCCGAGTGCACCGACGAACTGCTTGAGGGCTGTCCCGGTTTACGTTCAACCGTAAAATGGCCAAACGACATATACGTCGGCAACCGCAAAATATGCGGCATACTCATTGAAAACACAATCGCCGGCAGCGGTATTGTCCGCTCAATAGCAGGTGTAGGGCTAAACATAAACCAGCGCCGCTTCCTCTCCGATGCGCCCAACCCGGTTTCCGCTGCAATGCTCACAGGGCTCGACTACGAGCTTGACCCTATACTCGACAAGCTTGTAGATGCAATAAGCGATTCCACCCTCCGCTATTTCAGGAACCCCGATTTCCCGGCGCTCAAACAGCGATTCATGAGCCGCCTCTATCGCTTCGACGGCAAAGAACACCCCTTCCGCCTACCCGACGGAACCGAGATACGCGCAGAAATAAGCGACGTTGAACAGGACGGACATCTCATAACTGCCGACGGCGCCCGGTACGCCTTCAAGGAAATAGCCTACATTATATAAATGAAACCCGGGCAGGCACGATTTACAGCCATTCTTATAATTACGGCTACGGCTTGCATGCTTGCGGCAATAGCTGTTTGGCGCTTCTTTAGAATCACCGAACCTCATGTGGAACTCGACCGCACGGAATTCCCCATTATAGGACTGGATATTTCGGCGCACAACGGTCTGCCCGATTTCGACAGCATAGCGGCCGCAGGCGTCGATTTCGTATACCTCAAAGCAAGCGAAGGCGTATCATTCCGCGACAAAACATTCCTGCGAAACTATGCCGCTGCCCGCCGAGCAGGACTCGCCGTGGGAGCATATCACTTTTTCCGGTTCGAGTGCGACGGAGCCCGACAGGCCGTTAACTTCATCAACGCCACACGCGGCTGCACTTTCGACCTCCCGCCCGTAATCGACGTTGAAGAATCGGGAAACCCCGTCGACACCCCCACCGACATAATAATTGAGCGCATCCGCACAATGATGGCTCTCATTTCCTCACACGCCTCCGCTCCAATCATTTACACCAACAAAACCGGCGATGCACGATTCCTGCGCGAGCAGTTCGACGACCTCGAAAAAGGCGACCCCGAACTGTGGATTTGCTCTTTCACAGTACCGCCCATAACACGCCGCCCGTGGCGACTGTGGCAGCACAGCCACAAGGCACGCGTTCCCGGAATAAAAGGAACCGTGGACATGAACACTTTCAACGGCACGCGCGAAGACTGGCTAATGTGGTTAAACTCCTATACCATACAATAAAACAGCCTCGGATGCGTTATTATCTACAGCATTCTCTCCCCTTGCATCCGCTTGACATATGAACCGATTATACTCCTATATAATTACCGCAACTTTTCTTGCAATCCTTTTAACTCCCGGCAGCGCAGCCGCTTTCGATACCGACGTATACGCGCAAAACTCCGTACTTTCCTCAGGCTCATGGGTTAAAGTACGCATCCCCGACGACGGCATGTACCGTATAAGCGCCTCAACCTTGCGCTCCTGGGGTTTCTCCGACCCCTCGAAAGTTGTAGTACGAGGATACGGAGGCCGACGACTCTCCGACGAACTCTCGCAAAGCAGCTATATCGACGATTTACCAATCGCGCCTTCCGTTGCCGATGCCTCCGGCATTGTTTTCTACGGCATGGGAGCCGGTACATGGACAAGCTCATATTACGGATACTACTATTATCGCCAGAACGATTTCTCAAACTACGGACATTACTTTATAGGACTTCGCGACGACGATGAACCGACCCTCGAAATACCCGAAACCGGAACACCGGGAGCAGGAAGAGCTCCCGCAACCACATTCAAGCACTACGTACAGTACGAAAAAGAACTCGTAACATGCCCCGGCGAGGCCGGTCCCGTACTCATAGGCGAGGATTTCCGCTATACCCGCTCACGCACATTCTCAATCCCCGTACCCGATGCCGAAAGCGGAAACGTTTATATGCAAACCGCTTTCATGAGCGACCTCTCCGGTGCCGATGCAAAAGTAACGTTTACCGTCAACGGCGAACAGCTCCCCTCGCTTAACGCCGACAATATACGTCCAACAAGCGCCAGCGAATACATACACGGTGTGGAAACAGTTGCTCGCCGCACTTTCGCACTTTCGGCCGATGCAGGCAACACATGTCAGATAAAAGTCGACTTCTCAAGCTCGGGCGCCGTCAACGGCATGTGGCTTAACTACATAGCCCTCAACTACACACGCTTGCTACGACTCCCCGACGAAGGAACACTGCTGTTCCGCTCGGGAGCAATGGATCTGCAGCTCGCAAATGTAAAAAGCGGAGTAACGGTGTGGGATATTACCGACCCGCGCAATGTTGCTAAAGTGAATCTCGAAGTAAGCGGCGACAAAGCCTCATGGACAATGCCCTCAGGCTTTGAACGCACCTATGTGGCATGGAACAGCGACGCCCGTCTTCCCGAGCCGCAGAGCGCTGGTGCGGTAGCGGCTCAGAATCTGCACGCTCACACCGATTTCGACATGGTTATTGTATCGCCGCAGGAATACGCTTCGGCGGCCGAACGCCTCGCTCAGCTGCACCGCGATTCTCAGGACTCCCTCAAGGTTACTATAGTAACCCCCGAACAGATATATAACGAATTTTCTTCGGGAACCCTCGATGTAGGTGCGTTGCGCCGATACTTCAAAATGCTCTACGACCGCGGACTCGAGAGCGGTCGTCCGCTCCGTTACGTCGCTCTTATGGGACGAACAACTCTCGACAACCGTGGTATTACATCAATTGCCCCCTCATACCCCACAATACCATCCTGGATGCCCGAAAAGGAAGAAGCATCGCTCAACGACAACCTCGGTTACTGTACCGACGACTACACCGCAATGCTCGAGGACGGCTCGGGTAAAGCTCCCGGCACCGACAAACTCAGCATAGCAATAGGACGTATTCCCGTCGACTCTTCAAAAGATGCCGACGACATTGTCGACAAAATAACCGAGTACGTCAATTCCTCAAAAAAGAACGCCTGGAAACAGAAATTCATGTTCCTTGCCGACGACCAGGACGGTGGCATACACCTGTCGCAGACCGAAAAACAAGTTTCCAACTTCTGTGCC
>CAMWMR010000059.1 GCA_947175425.1 uncultured Porphyromonadaceae bacterium | reverse complement strand
AGATAACTATATCCTCCGACATCCCCAGCCACCCACCGGAAAAATCCGCTGACCCAGAATGTTGTAAGAAAAGAATCCCTGCCGACAAAAGTACAAAAAAAGAGGCTGCGCATTGCGCAGCCTCCGTTATAACGTATATCCTGTTTTGGATTAGCCGTTGATTTTAACCATGGTAGCGATGAGGTCGAGTACTTTGTTAGAGTAGCCGATTTCGTTGTCGTACCAAGATACAACCTTAACAAAGGTAGGAGTGAGCTGGATACCTGCTTTCTTGTCGAAGATAGAGGTGCGGGCGTCGCCGAGGAAGTCGCTGGAAACAACGTCTTCGTCGGTGTAACCGAGAATACCTTTGAGTTCGCCTTCGGAAGCTTCCTTCATTGCGGCGCAGATTTCTTCGTAAGTAGCGGGTTTGGCGAGGTTAACGGTGAGGTCAACTACAGATACGTCGAGGGTGGGAACACGCATGGACATACCGGTGAGTTTGCCGTTGAGTTCGGGGATTACTTTACCTACAGCCTTGGCAGCGCCGGTAGAGCTGGGGATAATGTTGCCGCTGGCTGCACGGCCGCCGCGCCAGTCCTTCATGGAGGGACCGTCTACAGTCTTCTGGGTAGCGGTAGTAGAGTGAACGGTAGTCATGAGGCCGTCAACAATACCGAATTTTTCGTGGAGAACCTTGGCGATAGGAGCAAGGCAGTTGGTGGTGCAGGAAGCGTTGGAAACGAACTGGGTACCTTTCTGGTAGGTGTGTGCGTTTACGCCGCATACGAACATGGGGGTGTCGTCCTTGGAAGGTGCCGACATTACTACGTACTTGGCACCGGCTTCGATGTGAGCCTGAGCTTTTTCCTTGGTGAGGAAAAGACCGGTGGATTCAACTACGTATTCTGCGCCTACTGCGCCCCAGTTGATTTCTTTCGGGTCGCGGCATGCGGTTACGCGGATGTGCTTGCCGTTTACAATGAGTTCGCTTTTTTCGAGGTCATAGTCTACGGTTCCGTCGAACTGGCCGTGCATGGTGTCATACTTAAGCATGTATGCCATGTAGTCTACGGGAAGAAGGTCGTTGATTGCAACTACTTCGATGTCTTCGCGCTTGGTGGAGGCACGGAATACAAAGCGACCGATGCGACCAAAGCCATTGATACCTATTTTAGTCATAATATATAAATAAATATTGGGTTGTGTTATGTTATCTCTTTTTCAGGTCTTTACACACCAAAGTGCGCAAAGAACCACTGACCCTCGAACGGGGTCGCGTTTACGCACCGCAAAATTAATGAAAAATTTCGGTATTTCAATTTTTTTCAACCCCTTTTTTTATTACCCGACTTTTTTGCTTATCTTTGCCATTCGGCATTATGCCTCTGCCGAACTTTTTGCAGATACTTCGTGTTTGCTTTCTGTCACTCTTTTATTCATCCGTAATTTAAGCTTATGAAAAAGTTCCTTAACGAGTTCAAGGAGTTCGCCATGAAAGGAAATGTGGTGGACATGGCCGTCGGTGTTATCATCGGTGCCGCTTTCGGTAAAATTGTCACTTCGCTGGTTAACGACATTATTATGCCCGCTGTGGGTATGCTTACAGGAGGTGTCAACTTCACCGATTATAAATGGGTGATTCAAAAAGGTGTTACCGAAGGTACCGAGGTTATTACTCCCGAAGTGGCTATTACTTGGGGCTCGTTTGTGCAGACTGTGTTCGACTTCGTTATAATTGCTTTCTGCATTTTCATCGCCATCAAGTTTATAAACAAACTGAAACGCGAACCCAAGCCCGAACCCGAAGCTGCACCCGCTCCGGCAGGTCCCACTCAGGAGGAACTCCTCACCGAAATCCGCGACTTGCTCCGCCAACAGGCCGATAAAAAATGACCCGCAGGCCGCTGTTCCTGCTCGGTTTCATGGCCTCGGGCAAATCTACGCTCGGATGCGCTTTGGCAAAAGCGTGTCCGGAGCTCGATTTTGTTGACCTCGACGAGGAAATAGAATCCCGCACAGGCCTCCCGATTCCCGAGATCTTTGCGCAAAAAGGAGAACCGGAATTCCGACGAATCGAAGCCGAAATTTTGCGTGAAACAGCGCTCCCCGGAAAAATCATAGCTTGCGGCGGAGGTACTCCCTGCCACTCCGGAAACATGGATTTTATGCTCTTGAACGGCAATACGGTACTCCTGCAAGCCTCCGACGAAACTATTATCCGACGTCTGCGCCTCGCCCCGGGACAACGCCCCCTCGTCGACAAGCTCCTCGACAACCCCGAGGAACTACTCGAAAAAATTCGGCAGATGCGTGCTCAACGCAACCAATTCTACTCCCGCTGCAGCCACGTTTTCGATGCAAATCGCCTGGAAACCGAACAGCAGATTGCCGAGTCTGTACATAAATTCATCAATAATATTCTTAATCAGCCGGAATAACAATGGAAGCTCCCATACCCTTGGAGGAAGTCCTCAAAGCAACTACAGTACAGCGGCAGGTTGTAATCGGACTGCCGGCATCCCAAAACGTCCTCGACCACCGATTCCCCCTGACTCCCGAAGGAGCCGGAATGCTCGTCGACCGTGGTTTCAGGGTAAAAATGGAAAAAGGCGCCGCTTCACATATCCACTATTCCGACGAGGCATACACCGCAAAAGGAGTCGAAATTTGCTCGCGTGCCGACACCCTCCAAGCCGATATTGTGGTATATCTCCCCGCCCTCTCACTCACCGATGCACGGCAAATACGGCGCGGCGCTCTGCTGCTCGGCTTCATGCATGCCGCCCCCGAGGACGCTCCGGTTATAAACACACTCCTGCAACGCCACGTTATCTGGCTCGCTCTCGAACTCCTCACCGATGACGCAGGCCGCCGTCCGTTTGCCGATATTCTCCACGAAATTGACGGATGCGCCGCAATTGCAATTTCCTCAAGTCTCCTCGCCGATGCAATCCACGGCAAAGGAATACTCCTCGGCGGAGTCGCCGGGGTAGTGCCTTGCGAAGTAATGATTATTGGAGCCGATATGGCCGGATGCGCCGCTGCACGCACTGCTCTCGGACTCGGAGCTACCGTCCGCCTGTTCGATACAAACGTCTACCGCCTCCGCGATGCCCTTGCAGCACTCGGACACGGCGTAATAGGCTCGGCAATACACCCCCGCGTTTTCGAAAGCGCACTCCGCTCGGCCGATATTGTCGTGGCAACCGACAGCGGCGCACGCGAAGGCTCGATAGGCGCCGATCTCGTCGGTGTAATGAAGCGCGGAGTCATATGTTTCGACCTCACAAGCAACCCCGGCACGGCATTCCCCGGCATGCAGCTCGTCGACCTCGAACTCGCAGCCCCGGGCGATAACGACGGTGGAGGACGCCTGTGCTACATAAACGCCGGAAACGCCGTACCACGAACTGTCGCAATGGCGCTCAGCAACACTTTTGTATCAGTCCTCGACGATATTCTTGTGTGCGACGGCGTGGCAAACGCCCTCAAAATCAACGCCGGACTGCGCTCTGCTGCACTCATTTTCCTCGGAAAATGCGTAAACCGTTCCATCGCTCGCACGCTCGACATCCGTTGCGTCGACATTAATCTGTTTCTTCAGTTCTCCTGATGTCTGTAAAATCAAAATATTACGTTGTATGGGCAGGACAGGAACCCGGCGTATACGACAGCTGGGACGAATGTCAGCTCCAGGTACACAACTTCCCCGGCGCTAAATTCAAAGCTTTCAAAACTAAGGAAGAAGCCGTGGCGGCATATCGCGGAAACCCCTCCGACCACCTCGGACTAATGCGCGCAATCTTGCAAAAAGCCCCGCACTTCGGCGAAAAACTCCCCGAAGGAATACGCGACTACACCACAATCCCCGAAATTCGACTCGACGCAATTGCCTGCGACGGTGCATGTTCCGGCAACCCCGGAAAAATGGAATACCGAGCGGTGAGGGTAGTGGACGGCACCGAAATTTTCCGCATAGGCGATAAAACACCCCTCACCGGAACAAACAACATTGCCGAGTATCTCGCCATAATCCACCTTGCCGCCACTCTTGCCCGCAACGGCGATTTCTCCACTCCAATCTATACCGATTCAAAAAACACTCTCGCCTGGCTTCGCCGAGGCTGCTCAAAAACCACTCTCGCACGAACTCCCGCAACAGCTCCAACGCTCGACCTCCTTGCAAGAGCCGATGCCTGGCTCGCCGCAAACGGCCCGATACGAAATCCGATACTAAAATGGAAAACCGAGGAGTGGGGCGAGATTCCCGCCGACTTCGGCAGAAAACACTGATTTATATCCCCTTCAACCAAATACTTCATAGTATATGGCACGAAAACTGAACATACTTAAAAACGACCCCTGGCTCGCTCCTTTCGCGCAGGCTATCGAGGGTCGGCACGCCGACGCCGCTCGCGTGGAAGAACGAATAACCGCACATACCGGCTCCCTCGTCGACTTTGCCAACGCTCACAGCTTCTTCGGGCTGCACCGCCGCGACGATGGCTCCTGGATTTTCCGCGAACTCGCTCCAAACGCAAGCGCAATAACTCTAATCGGCGATTTCTCCCAATGGCAGAAACGTCCCGAATTCGCTCTCCGAAAACTTGACGGCGGCGTATGGGAAGGCACTTTCCCCGCAGAAGCAATGCGCGACGGACAGCTATATAAAATGCTCGTCGAATGGCCCGGCGGCAGCGGCGAACGTATACCCGCATACGCAACAAGAGTGGTGCAGGACCCGCAAACAGCAATTTTCTCCGCGCAGATTCACGCTCCCGAAAAAAAATTCCGCTGGACCGACAAAGGCTTCGAACCCGATACTGCTCCTCTGCTAATCTACGAATGCCACATAGGAATGGCAGGCAGCGCCGAAGCCGTCGCTTCCTATAACGATTTCCGCACTCAGGTACTTCCCCGAATAGCTGCCGACGGTTACAACGCCATTCAGATTATGGCCATTCAGGAACATCCCTATTACGGCTCTTTCGGCTATCACGTCTCCAATTTCTTTGCTGCGTCAAGCCGTTTCGGTACGCCCGAGGATCTCAAAAAACTCATCAACGAAGCTCATCGCCTCGGAATTGCCGTAATTATGGACATTGTCCACTCTCACGCCGTCAAAAACGAAAACGAAGGTATCGGCCGCATCGACGGAACTCCCGACCTCTACTTCCACTCCAACCCCGCACGTCGCGAGCATCCCGCATGGGACTCCCTCTGCTTCGACTACGGCAAGGACAACGTGCTCCATTTCCTCCTTTCCAACTGCAAATACTGGCTCGAGGAATATCACTTCGACGGTTTCCGTTTCGACGGTGTGACAAGCATGTTGTACTACGACCACGGCCTCGGTAAAGCCTACTCCACATATGCCGATTATTACGACGGCGGACAGGACACCGATGCAATCGTTTACCTGACACTTGCAAACAAACTCATTCATCAGCTCAAACCCTATGCAATAACCATTGCCGAGGAAATGAGCGGCATGCCCGGACTCGCGCTCCCCGTTCGCGACGGTGGCATCGGTTTCGACTACCGCATGGCAATGGGTATACCCGACTACTGGATCAAGACCCTCAAGGAAAAAAAGGACGAGGACTGGCATCCCACATCAATATTCTGGGAACTGACCAACCGCCGCGCCGACGAAAAAACCATAAGCTACGTCGAAAGCCACGACCAGGCGCTTGTAGGCGATAAAACTGTAATATTCCGCCTCATCGACTCCGCAATGTACTGGCACATGACCGTCGGCGATACCAATCCCATGGTTACACGTGGCATTGCTCTCCACAAAATGATTCGCCTTGTAACTCTCGCTACAATAAACGGCGGATACCTCAACTTCATGGGCAACGAATTCGGCCACCCCGAGTGGATCGACTTCCCCCGCGAAGGAAACGGCTGGAGCTACAAGTACGCCCGCCGGCAGTGGGAACTTGTCGACAGGCAGGATTTGCAGTACCGCTTCCTCAACGCCTTTGACAACGCAATGATTGAACTCGTGAGCCGTCGCCACAACTTCCAGGCAAAGGCAATACGCAAGCTGTGGGAGAAGGACAGCGACCAGGTTCTCGCATTCATGCGCGGCGACCTCGTTTTCGTTTTCAACTTCAGCCCCGTAAACAGCTATAACGGCTACGGTCTCCTTGCTCCCGAAGGAGTTTACAGCACAGTCCTCAGCACCGATAATCCCGCTTTCGGCGGTTTCGGCAATGTTGACGAGACAGTCGAGCACTTCACAATTGCCGACCCTCTGTACACTCCCATGGGACTTGCACGCCTTCCCCTCTATCTCCCTGCCCGCACCGCAATAGTGCTCCGCAAACATCGCCGCCGCTAAACAAACCAACCGGGATTTCAGTCATGAAATCCCGGTTATCTCACAGGTATAAAAATACAGCGTCCTCAAAACGAGGACGCTGCTTTTGTTCGCCCGACATGGGCATAATCTAACGGGTGAAAGTCCCGAGCGCGCCC
>CAMWMR010000058.1 GCA_947175425.1 uncultured Porphyromonadaceae bacterium | reverse complement strand
AGAGCCGGTTCCCCAATATTTGTTAACGCTGGGGCGGTCAAGCGTCGTGCAGATGTGTTCGCGCAGTGAGGGAGCAATGCGGTTGCATTGTGACCGAAACAAGCGGACGCAGATGCATGACGATTGGCCGAGGCAAAGGTAATTACTTGCCACGGACAGCTGAGAATAAATATGTCTGTGATGAACTCGGGATGAAGCTGAATTAAACGAACCGCAACATAAACATTGCACACGCTACCATTGCAATCGCTTTGGCGGTGTGAAGAAACTGTTCGTAATTCCTGTTTAAACGTCTGAAGGATTCAAGCCACGAGAAGGTGCGTTCCACAACCCACCTGCCGCTAATCGGCTTGAATTCCGATGTGCCGAAATTCGATTTCACACACTCCAATTCCACAAGCAATCCCTCTTTCAAGTTTTTTACTAAAGGTCCGCGATAGCCGTTGTCTGCCTTTAATAATCTGATCGTCGGATATTTGCAGACCGTGTCAATTGCCAATCCAATCGCCCCCTTGCTGTCGTGGACATTTGCGCGTGATATAACTATAGTCAGCGGGAATCCATTTGAATCTACGGCAAGATGTCTTTTTATACCCTTGATTTTCTTTCCTCCGTCTATTCCCTTTACTGATTGGGCCAGTCCGGTACGCACGCTTTGGCTGTCTATGACGGCAACAGTCGGTTGAGCCGATTTTCTTAGCGAATCCCTTGCCGTGACATTCAATTCTTGGGTCAAACAGTCAAAAAATCCTATAGAAATCCACTTGCGGTAAAATTCATACACGGTACGCCATTTTGGAAAATCATTTGGCAGAAGTTTCCATTGACACCCTGTTTTGATTAAGAAAAACAAGGCATTAATAATCTCAAATATATCAGCATTTGATTTTGTATTGAAAATTTCCGGAAATTTTTCTAAAAATTACCTTATCCTCGCATCTCTCCGGCGCTTTTTGCCTTGTTCTTCAGTCACGTAGCTACGGCTACGCTCCTTCATCACAAGACAAAAATCACTCAGAGATATGCGACCCCAGCGTTAACAAATATTGGAGAACGGGGTCTAATGACATACTCTAAAAAATGAAAGGAGGTTCCTTGCGGAGCCTCTTTTTTTGTGGCAGTAAAAATTAAAGAATGTGAAAAGAACTGCCAAATTTTTGCGGGTGTGCCATGGGGTACGAATTTATATAAGGTGATATTCCAGCGGATTAAGGGCGATTTGGGGATGATGTGAAAAGTACGGAAATCCGTAATACGGAAATGTGATGTCGGGAGCGGTTACGGCAGTTGTAATTTTGCAGTGTCAGAAACAACTCACAAAAACTAAACTGAAATGGAAACAGACGAAAAAGAAAAAAATGAACAAGTTGCCGACAGCCCCGAAGCGGCCGCGACAGAAGAAGAAGCCGGACGTCCGGTGACAAGCTTTGAATTTCTTGCCGGAGCGGCATATGACTTCTGGGAAGACTTTTGAATAATGGAAATGATATTTGAATAATGATACTTGAATAATTTGCAGCATATTTTATATTTCAAATTCCATATTATTAACCAATTAAATCTAATCCTGATTATTAACCAATTAAATCAAATTCCACATTATGAATGAAAACCAAGTACCCGGCACCGCCGGAGGCACCCATGTAGCCGGTGCACCCCTCACCACCACGCAAATAGAACAGGCCTCGCCCGAACTGTTGCGTAACGACATCGACCGCCGCATAGTAAAGGTGCGTCCCATGTCGACCCCTATCGATCAGCTATCGCGCTGCGGCAATATCCGCCGAGCCGACAGTATGACCGTAGAATACTACTCGGTAGATACCAAAGCCACCGAGACCACCGTAAAGGAAACCTATCCCGGCGGTGAAGGCCAGCGAATATCGGATGACATAGCCCTGCATGTTATAAAAACCGATGCCGACGCCATATTCGACGTAAGCGAAACCATACTTGTGCCCGATGTTGCGGGTTATGCCGCCGAGGGAGAAGAAGCCATGCCGCTGGTTCTTTACGTAACCGGCAAGGGTGCGGGAGGCGGAATAGAAGTGTCGGCGGTGAATCCTCCCGTAGTGGGTATGGAAGGCGAACGTCATATGCCCCGCCTGTCGAAAGGAGTTCGCCTTGTGCGCATGGGTCGCGCCGCCACCGAGCTCGACGTGCAGACACCCCAGTTTGCCGCCCTTCCCCGCAAGGCGCGAAACAATTGCCAGATATTCAAGATGCAGGTTGAGCAATCGACACTTGCGCGTCTTGCCGGCAAGGAAGTGGAATGGTCGTTGAGCGACCAGGAAGAAGCCGCCATAATCGACATGCGCCTTGGCATGGAGAAGAGTTTTATCTTCGGCAGCCCCGCCCGCATTTTCGATACCACCAAAAACGAGTACATCTACCTCACGGGCGGCATATGGGGCCAGGCTCCCCGCAATCACAAACTCAAGCTTGAGGGCATGACCGAGAACGACCTCGTAGCCCTTTGCAGCGCCGCCTTTACCGGCAACAACGGCTCCAAGCGAAAAATCCTGATTGCCGGCACCGGGCTAATGGAAGCGCTCAGCAAGCTGGAGCATTCCAAGGTTATCCGTTCGGGCGAGACCAAGGTGAAGTGGGGCATAGAGTTCAAGGAGTTCGTGAGCAATTTCGGCACGCTCTATATTGTACACAGCGAGATATTTGACCAGTGCGGGCATGTTTACGACGGTTTTGTTGTAGATCCCAACTATATCACCAAATATGTGCATGTGCCTTTCAGCGCCGAACGACTCGACCTTCGCCGCAGCGGCCAGCGCAATACCGATGCGGTTGTAATAACCGAGGCCTCGTGTTTGGTTCTGCGCTACCCCAACGCGCATATGCGAGTGACGGGCGTGCTGTAAGATAAAAATTAACATATTTTCGATTCATAGTAATAAATTTGAAACCGTGGCTGTGCCGTAAACATCGGATTATGGCACAGCCTTTTCTGCTTACAATACTTAATTATGAAAATAACATTGACGCGTGCGCAGATGCTTGAACAGGCGCGAATTGCCACCCGCATGGCCGACCTCCGCGCCGACTGCGCCATAGAATTTACCGACGGCATAGACATTGATGTGCTGCTTGCTCAGAAGCTGCGCGGCCGTTATCTTGAATTGCTCGACCGCGGTGCGCGCGAGCTTGTGGCCGCCGACAATATTGCCGCCACTGTTTCGGTCAGTGCCGATGCTCCCGGCGGAGGTGTGCGCCTTACGCCGCCCGCTATGTGCAGGCGAGTGTTTGCGGTGAAGATGCGCGGCTGGGAACGTGCCGCCGAAGTTTTGCCCGCATCGCTTTTCCGCAAGGTTCTGAGCCGTCAGCTGAATCCTTATACGGCAGCCACGGCGGCCAATCCTGTAGCCGTACTCGACGGCGATTCGCTTGCGGGCAGCTCGCCCTCGGTTGTGGTGTGGCCGGCTATTGAGGGAGATAATAAAACCGATTATTTTAACGCGGCAACCGACAGCGGCGAGGATTTTTATACTTTCGACGAGGCGGCGCTGCCATATATGCTTGACAAACTGCTATGAACAAACAACTTTTGCAAAGCGCCTACAGCGCGTGGAGCGCGGCCGAACCCTTGCGTGCGCGTCGCGAACGTTATAAAAAATATACCTACGGCGACCAGTGGAGCGATATAATTCCCGATTCGCGCGGACGCAAGCGCAGCGAGTACGACACCATTGTGCGCTCGGGCGGCAAACCGTTAACCAATAATCTGATACGTCAGCTTGTAAAAACCATTGTGGGGCGTTTCCGTGCCATTAGCGAGGAGAAAGGACTGTACGCCGACAGCCGCATAAGTACACTTGCCGCCGAGAACGAGCTCCCCGAACTCGACAGCCGTCTGCTGGAGGAATTTCTTATTTCGGGCTGCGCCGTGCAGCGCGTGAGCAGCGAGACCCGCTATGGAACAGAGGGTGTGTGGGTTGATAATGTGGACATACGCAAGTTCTTTGTAAACCGCTTTTTAGACCCTCGCGGGCGCGATATCGACATGCTTGGCATGCTCCATGAGTTGAGTTTTCCGGAAATAGCCTCGCGTTTCGGGGGCGGCGATACAAGGCGCATAGAGAGTTTGCGCAAGCTTTTTGCCACACTGGAACACGACGGCGCATTTGCCGGTGAATCCATAGGCGAGCCGTCGGGCAATCCGGCATTCTTTTGCAGCTCCCGCGCCGGGCGCTTCCGCGTGGTTGAGCTTTGGACGCTCGACAGTGCCGAGAAACGCAACGGCAAGCGTACCGACTTCACATTCCGCTGGCATTGCCGCTGGCTCGCCGCCGACGGGACTTTGCTCGGGGAATACGACAGCCCATATGCCCACGGCTCGCATCCGTTTGTGCTTCGTTTCTACCCGCTAACCGACGGCGAAGTTCATTCGTTTGTGGAGGATGTTGTTGAGCAGCAGCGTTGTATAAACCGTCTTATAGTGCTTATCGACCGCGTGCTGTCGTCGTCGGCCAAGGGAGTGCTTCTTTTTCCGCGCAATCAGATGGTCGACAACTTTTCGTGGGAAGATATAACGGAACGTTGGGCGAGTGCCGACGGTGTTATTCCCATAAGCGGCCTCGGGCAGCATTTGCCGCAGCAGGTTGCCACGACAAATGCCGACACAGGGGCTTACAAGCTGCTTGAGCTGCAGATGAAGCTGTTCGAGAATATTTCGGGAGTGGGCGATGCCTTGTCGGGACGCGCGGGCGTGAATGCCAAGGGCGCCGAAATGTACAACACGCAGGTTGAGAACGCCACTATAGCGCTCGCCGACATTTTCAGTACCTTTACGGCGTTTACGCAGGCTCGCAACAGCAAGGCATGCGCGTCAATCACTCGGGGAGAGTGCGTCCGGGATATGCCTTGAGGGCTTCCTCCAGCACGGTCATGGCTCGCGCGAGATCCTCTTTTTTGAGGACATAGGCCATGCGCACTTCGTTGCGTCCCATGCCGGGAGTGGTGTAGAAACCGCTTGCGGGAGCCATGAAAATTGTTTCGCCCTCGTAGTCGAATTTCTCCAGACACCATGCGCAGAACTTGTCGGCATCGTCAACCGGGAGGCGAACAACGGTGTAGAACGCGCCCATTGGAATTGGCGAGTAGCAGCCGGGGATGCGGTTTATGCGGTCGATGAGGAATTTGCGGCGCTCGACGTACTCGTTGTAAGTTTCCAGCATGTAGGCCGGAGGAGTGTCGATTGAGGCTTCGGCCACGAGCTGTCCCAGCAAAGGCGGGCTAAGACGGGCCTGACACAGTTTCATTATGTTTTGTTTCAGCTCTTTATGTTTTGTAATGAGGGCTCCGATTCGTATTCCGCACTCGTTATATCGCTTTGAAACAGAATCGATGAGCACCACATTGTTCTCAATTCCGGGGAGTTGGAATGCCGAGATGTAGGGCGCTCCGGTGTAGCAGAACTCGCGGTAAACCTCGTCGGAAAAAAGGAAAAGGTCGTATTTCTGCACCAGGTCTCTTATCTGGAGCATTTCCTTCATCGTATACAGATACCCGGTGGGGTTGTTGGGATTACAGATTAAAATTCCTTTGGTGCGAGGAGTTATGAGTTTTTCGAATTCTTCGACAGGCGGGAGCTCAAAGCCGTTTTCGATGTACGACGGAACGGTAACAATTTTGGCGCCTGCCGAAATGGCGAAAGCCATGTAGTTGGCATAGGCCGGTTCGGGGACAATAATTTCATCACCTGGATCGAGGCATGCCATGAAGGCGAACAGAACTGCTTCGGAACCTCCGGTTGTGACAATAATATCGTCTACATCCACATCAATTTTATAGCGCTTATAGTACTCCAGCAGTTTTTTCCGCAGAGAAAGCAGACCTTCCGAGGGGCTGTATTCCAATACGGGTCGTTCCAGTTTGTGAAGTACATCGAAAGCGATGGGAGGAGTGGGGACATCGGGTTGGCCTATGTTTAGACGGTAAACTTTCAGCCCTCGTTCGATGGCTTTGTTGGCAAGGGGTACAAGACGGCGAATGGGAGATGCCGGCATTTGTTCGCCGCGGACTGATACTTTAGGCATATTGTGTTCTGTTAGTGAATTCAGGTTTTGATTCACAAAGTTAATAAAAAAAACAACAAATGTTCGCTGACTAATGTTTAAAGTGGCATTGTTAAGATAAGTCGGTCAAGTTATTTAACTCTATTTAACGTTATCTTTTTATGCTTTTTATGTACCTTTGCAGCGAAAATCAAGTGCTCGGCACTCATTTATAGCGCATTCCGTAAATTGTTTCAGCTGAATAAATTCATAGTCTAAAAATTAACTTCTTTCCCGGTTTGCCCCGCAGAATGCAACGGCGCAGCCTTTTTGAACACAAAACAACTAAACATAGTTATAAAATAAGCGAGCCTGCGAGGCGCAGGTGACAAATACTCTCCGATACAATAAAAACATAAACATATGGAATCCAATTCTAACGAAAAGAAACCTAAACGTCCGAGAATAGGGCAGACTTTCCACGCACCCGAAGAGGGTTCGGAACCCCGCCGCTCTTTCGACCGTCCTTACCGTGCAAACAACGACAGCGCCGGCACCGATGCCGATGCAGGATACCGTCAGCAGCACCGCACATACAACAACGGTCAGCGGACAAACAATTATACCCCCGGCGGATACAACCGTCCTCAGCGTCCCTATAACAACCAGGGCTACAACCGTCCCTATCCTCCCCGCGACGGTGCCGACGACACTCAGAACGCCGAAGGAACCGAAGGAACACACCAGCCTTACCGCCGTCCCTACAACCAGCAGGGCGGTTACAACAACCAAGGCCAGCAGCGTCGTCCCTACAACAACAATAACAACCAGGGCGGATACAACCGTCAGGGCGGTTACAACAATCAGGGTCAGCAGCGTCGTCCCTACAACAACAATAACAACCAGGGCGGATACAACCGTCAGG
>CAMWMR010000057.1 GCA_947175425.1 uncultured Porphyromonadaceae bacterium | reverse complement strand
CATTTCTCATTCTCCTCTCTCCTCTGCGGTGCGGACGGGACTCGAACCCGCGACCTCCGGCGTGACAGGCCGGCATTCTAACCGACTGAACTACCGCACCAAGCGTTAAGCTTTTTAAGGAGAAGCTCCAGCTCTTTTGCTTTTGCGATGCAAAGTTACGAGCATTTTCATTACTGTGCAAATATTTTGGCAAAAAAATTACTTTTTTAGTGCATTTTGTTCCTTTACTCCAAAATCATCGTCATATGTTCGCATTTTTAAGGCTCTCAATCGCCCATGCGGCGCAAAATTTCCAGACTTTTTATATTGGAGAGCGAGCCCAAATGCAGCTGATAGTAGCTTAAAATCCGGTCGACGGCAATATTGCGGCTTGCACGCGATAGGGGCAGACGTCCCGAAGTGAAGTAATCCACCCTTTGCATCAAAGCCAGCATGCGGCATTCATCGCCGTCAAGAAACTGTCCGTGCAAGGGGCGTGCGGCAAGAAAGCGCCCTTCGCGAATATCGAAAACCCGCCCGGGATAATAATCGCCCATATCAGGCTCGATTCCGGCAAAGTGCATGAGGCGAAGCAAAAATACGATGTGGAAGTTTGCGGCGGCACGGGCGCGCAGCTGCGAAAAAATCTCCAGCGAAGTAAATATGAACCGGGAAAGGCTGCTGTCGGGCTCGGTTTTTCGCAGCAGATTGTCGAGGACTTCGGCAAGAAACATTGCCGTGAGCGATTTTGAAGGAGAGGGTACAAGCGCCAAAGAGTAAGGTGCGGCGTTGAGGTCGCGAATAGTGTGGATGTCGCGCCCGGGACGAATATCGGCCACACACTCAAAAACGGCAAGCGGAGAGGTTAGCGCCCGACGACGCCGAGCCGCCTGACTGTTGCCGGCAGGTACGGTGAAACTGAGGCGTCCGGCCTCCCGGCTCCATACTGTGAGGAGATCCTGGCGGTCCGATACCTTTACCGTGCGTAGTGCTATGCATGTTGTGTTCTGTAGCATGCACAAAAGTAATAATTATGCACCAACTATCAAAACCGATGCCAATCCCCATATTACAAGCAGTATATTACTCACGGCATAGGTTACTGTATATCCCATTGCCGGCAATGTGCTGCCCAGCGATTCCTGCACTGCGCCGAGGGCTGCGGTACAGGTTCGGGTGCCCGCGCAGCACCCCAGTGTTATGGCGGGAGCGAACTTGAACACCTTGTGTCCCAGCCACAATCCCAACAGCAATGGAATTGTTGTGCACATGGCGCCGACAAGCAGGAGCATTGGCCCCACGCTGACAAGTCCGGAAATAAACGACGGCGCGGCATTTATGCCTACAACGGCTATAAACGCGTTAAGCCCGAGGTTATTCATGAGCCACAATGCCGCATCGGGGATTTGGCCGAACGAGGGGTGGCGCGAGCGGAGCCACCCGAAAACAAGTCCCGCAATGAGCGCACCGCCGCTTGTGCCGAAGCTTAGCGGAATGCTGTCGACCATAAATGTAAGCGCACCTATAAAACCTCCGATGAACAAGGCGAGGCCAACGAACATGAGGTCGGTGGAGTTGGTAGGGCGCTCGGTAACTCCCATTCTGGCAGCAGCTTTGTTGATGTTGGCGGGTTGTCCGAGGAGCACAAGACGGTCGCCGCGTCTCAGAATTTCGGTATCGGAAATTTCCACTTTTTTGCCAAAGCGAGTGATTTCGGCCACAAGCACACCGTGCATAAAAGGTTTTGCCATGAGTTTTGCCAGCCGTATATCACGCACATGTTTTTTTGCAAGCATTACGGACAAGCGACCGATTGGATAGTCGAGAAGTTCCGAGTCATGAATTTCCGGGCCTATTGTCGTTCCGCAGTCCATCATCGTTTCGCGGCGGCCTCCCAACACTATGCTGTCGCCTATATTTATCCGTCGCGACGGCCGTGCCGTAAACGTGGCATTACCGCTGCGTATGCGGTCGATGAACAGTGGCTGTCCGTTGCTGCGGAAGTAGGCCTCCGCCTCCTTTACAGTGGGCGATGTGGCAAAAAATTCGTTTTGCACCTTATATATACGATAGGCCGTTCCTCGTGCAGCTTTAATAAAGGAAGGGTCGTTCTCCCATTCCTTTCGGTCCATCATCTCCTCGAGGTTGCGGGTCTGCTTTTTCACATTGTCAATACCTCCAAGAATGCGCGGGCCGAGATTGCCCAGCAAAATCACAGTGCCGAGAGTACCGAAAATATAGGTAACAGCATAGCAAACGGGCATAATGTTCACCTGCTGCTCTATCTGCTCTTTCGACAGCGGCAGCCGCCCTATTGCATCACCGCCCACCCCGAGCAGCGAGGAGCACGTCTGCGAGCCCGAGAACAGCCCTACAGTTTCCCCTACGCTGTAATGCATTATTGTTGCCATGAGCAAGGTTGCTCCAAAGCAGCAAAGGGACATCAGTACGGCAAAAAGCGCCTGCCGCAAACCCAGTCCGCGAAGCGAACGGAAGAATTTGGGGCCTACACTATAGCCGATGGAAAAAAGGAAGAGCATAAAAAATACACTCTTGAGCTGGTCGGACAGCGTTATGCCTATCTGCCCCACCAGCACGCCCACAAGAAGCACGGCGGTTACACTGCCCAGCGCAAAGCCCTTGAACTTTAGTCTGCCGATAAAAAAGCCCGCTCCGACAGTTAAAAACAGCACAAGCGCCGGATATTCACGCATTATGTCAATAACATATTCCATATATATAGTGCAATAAGCTTGATATAATATAACAGAACAATAATAATTATAACTCATTGAAAGGGCTCATGGTTTCCGGGAAAATGACATACCTATGTGTTAAATTATATTTTTGGTTTGTTGAATAATTTTTACTACCTTTGCCACCGGTGAAAGCCTTATATCATACCTTATTTATTATTTCAAACCTTTCTATTACCAAATTCAACATGAATTTAGCTAAGAAATTCATTGGTGGCGCAACACTCGCCGTGGCGGCGATAAGCTCAACTGCCAATGCGGCAACTTTTGTTGGCGACAGAACGGACTTCCGCGATGAAACCATCTATTTTGCCATGACTACCCGTTTCTACGACGGCGACATTACCAACAACACTTACTGCTGGGACGGCAAACTGAATGTTAACGACCCCGAATGGCGTGGCGACTTCAAAGGCCTTATCGAGAAGCTCGATTACATCAAGGCTCTCGGTTTTACCGCCGTGTGGATTACTCCTGTTGTAGAAAACGCTTCGGGACTTGACTACCACGGCTACCACGCAATCAACTTCGACAAGGTTGACCCGCGCTACGAAAGCGAGGACTGCAAGTTCCAGGACCTCATCGACGCTGCTCACGCACGCGGAATGAAAATTATTCTGGACATCGTGCTCCAGCACACCGGCAACTTCGGAGAGGAACACCTCTGCCCCATGTTCACAAAGGATTACACCCAGAACATGTCCAACATCAACAAATCCATGTTGATGCACAAGGACAGCAAACTGCCCGCGAACTACTTCAATCTGCCCGACGGCCAGCAGTACTCGGCTCGTCTGGCGCTGATGAAAAATACCGACGGCGTAAACCACGACACCCACAACTACTGGCATCACTACGCCCACGGCGGATGGGACGATCCCTCCCGCTGGTGGATGCAGATTGCCGGCGACTGCGTGGACCTGAACACCGAAAACGCTTATGTGACCAACTACCTCGTTAAATGCTACACCAAGTTCATCGACATGGGTGTGGACGGTTTCCGTATCGATACCGGCGGACACATTTCGCGCCTCACTTTCAACAAGATGTTCATTCCTCAGCTTCATGAGGCTGCCGAAAAAGCAAAAGCAAAACGCGGCGGAACACCTTTCTTCATGTACTCGGAAGTATGTGCCCGCGCCGAAGAAGTTATCTACCGCGGCGAAAACTATAACTGCTCCCCCTGCTTCTACACCTGGAAAGAGGAAAAAGACTATGCATGGGACATGAGCGAGACTTCCTGGGATTCCCAAGTGGTTATGGAAGGCGAAACCGGCACACATCCCAACGCTCTGTCGGTGCTTCAGCAGGGTCAGGATTACCTCGGCCACGCATCAATGGCTCGCTCCAACAACGCTTGGCTCGACGGCAACAACTACCGCACCGAGGACTACACCAAATCGTCGGGTCTCAATGTAATTGACTTTGCCATGCACTGGCGCTTCCACGATGCAAAGAATGCCTACGGCGTGCGCACCGAGGACGACCTTTACAACGATGCCCGCTACAATGTTATGTACGTTGACTCGCACGACTACGGCCCCAACGGACAGGACGGCCTCCGCTTTGCCGGCGGCGAAGCCAAATGGGCGCAGAACCTGAACCTTATGTTCACTTTCCGCGGTATTCCCTGTATTTACTACGGCTCGGAAATTCAGTTCCAGGCCGGCAAACCCATTGACAAAGGTCCCGACCTGGCTCTCAAAGACGGCGGTCGCGCATACTTCGGCGGATACATCACCGGCGATGTAAACGTAAGCGACTTCGCTACCTATACCAATGCAACCGGCAACATGGCTGCAACTCTTTCCAATCCTCTGGCTCTGCACATCCAGCGCCTCAACAAAATCCGCGCAGCAGTTCCCGCGCTCCGCAAAGGCCAGTACTCCACTACCGGCTGCTCGGGCGACATTGCTTTCAAACGCCGCTACGTGGACGCCAACACCGACTCCTACGTTCTTGTAGCCGTTAACGGCAACGCAAGCTTTACAGGCGTTCTCAACGGAACCTACACCGAGTGTGTTACCGGCGAAACAAAAACCGTAACCGACGGCACACTCTCCACCACCTGCCCCGGCTCGGCCAACCTCCGTGTATGGGTACTCTCTACCAGCAAGACTCCGGCTCCCGGCAAAATCGGCGAAGACGGCAAATATCTCTACGCCACATCGGCAGTTAACGTTCCTCAGCTCGGATACGACGGCAACGAGGAAGCTCCCGAAACCGTAACCGTTAAAGACACCGCTTCGGGCGGCAGCAGCGGCGGCAACGTGGATATTACCGAACCCGACGAACCCATTACTCCCTCCATGTCGGAAGGCGAACAGGCCGTATTCTTTGAAAACGACAAGGAATGGGGCGGATACATCAATGCTTACGTTTGGAACGGCGGCACAACCTACGCCGGAGCATGGTCGGGCTCGGCCATGACATATCTTGGCAACAAAGTGTGGAAATGGACTTACACCGGCACAGGCGTAATCCCCGCAACCGCAGGTGTTATTTTCAACAACGGCGGCTCTCAGACCGACGACTTCACATGGATTAACGGCGGCTACTATACAAGCTCGGGCTACCAGCGCACTATTGAAGGCGCCGGCGAGATTGTAGCTCCTCCCGTAACTCCCGACGGACCCTTCACCGTATACTACGACGACAGCAAGTCCAACTGGGGCAGCGTAAACGTATACATGTGGGATGACGAAGGTGAACTTGTGGGCAAATGGCCCGGTACAGCCATGACTGAAACCGCCACTATCGACGGCGTAAGCTACAAGAGCTATACCTACACCCCCACCCGCGCTCTCAGCAATGCCAAAATAATTTTCAACGGTAACGGCCAGACAGCCGACCTTGCCCTCACCCCCGGCGGCATATATAATGTCAACGGTCTCCAGGGCTCTTACAGCGCTGTTGAAACCGTAGCTACCGCCACCCTGGAAATCAAGGCAGCCAAAGGCGCTCTGATTGTCCGCAGCGACAGCCACACCACCCTGTCGGTAGCAGGCGTGGACGGTATTGTACGCACCTTGAATGTTCGTCCCGGCAACAACCGCTTCGAACTCCCCCGCGGATTCTACATTGTAAACGGCAACAAGTATATGCTGTAAACCTCTCATAAACCAACTGCCGCGTCTCCTTCCCCGAGGGAAAGAGACGCGGCGTTGATTTAAAAACCCCACTCGGCAAAAGCTTTGTGGGGGCGGCTATAGAACCCATTTCAAGAGAAAAGAGGAGAATGAGATTCTACTTCGGCGGGTTAGCCGCAAAACCCTTGAGTTCTTAACTTATATACGTATAACAAGCAATTTTGTCGCATGAATTAACACACTTTAGCTTTCCCTAAAAAATTGCCTTTATGAACCAATACAAGAGTTGAGGCGTTTGTAATGCTGAAGCAATGCAAAAGCAGCTTGCGGCTTCGGGCATTGAAAATTAACATTATTCTTTTAACTGTTTTCCGTGCCGGGACGAACTCCTCGTTGCAAGCCGGAAAGAAACAAAAGTTCTCAACCGTTATTTATGAAAAAGACAATTATTGCAGCGGCTCTCTTAGCCCTTGGTGGCGCAGCCGCTTCCGCCCAAGCAGTAGAAGAACCCAAAGTATTCGACAATATCTATCTCGGACTTGACGGCGGTGTGACAACCCCTCTTAACCATCATCCTTTCTTCGGTTCGATGCGAGGCGTTGCAGGTTTACGCATCGGCAAACAGATTACCCCCACCTTCGGAGTGGGCGTTGAAAGCTATTTCGGTGTTAACACCTCATCATGGAAAGGCCGCGTACACTCAAGTACAGCCTTCGACAACTCTTACATCGGTGCATATGGAACCGTAGACCTCTTCAATCTTTTCGGAGGCTATAAATGCGCCGTACGACCCTTTACCATCGAAGCCATGGCAGGCGCCGGCTGGGGTCACGACTACTACAGCAAGGCCGACGGCGTTGACGATTACAACTACTTCGCCACCAAGGCCGGTCTTAACTTCAATTTCAACGTTAACGAGCATTTGACTGTCTCTCTCCGTCCTTCGGTAACCTGGAATATGAACGGTCACTACGAACAAAGCAGCGTGGCCTACAATGCGAATAAAGCCACATTCAACCTCATGGCCGGTGTAAGCTACCGCTTCGGAAACGGATTCCAATGCGTACGCCCCTATAACCAGGCCGAGATTGACGCTCTTAACGGACAAGTAAACGAACTTCGCGGCGCACTTGATGCAGCGGCAGTAGACTACACCGCCCTTCAGGCTAAAGCGCGCGACCTTGAAACAGCCCTCACCGCTTGCCAGAGCAGGAAACCCGAGGTTGTTAAGGAAGTAAGCAACAAGTACAATTCGGTACGCTTCATCTTCTTCCGCGTAGGTTCCTATGTAATTACAGCCGACCAGCAGCCCAATGTTGAAATGATTGCCGAATACATGCGCAATCACCCTGCATCCAAGGTTGTAATCAAGGGCTACGCTTCACCCGAAGGCAACTACGAATTTAACGTACGTCTTGCTCAGAACCGTGCAGAAGCAGTGAAGAACGCACTCGTAAAGAAATATCACATCAGCTCCGACCGCATTACCGCTGAAGGCGAAGGAATCGGCAACATGTTCGAAGAACCTTCGTGGAACCGCGTAAGCGTGTGCACGCTGGAAGCAAACAATTAATGGCACATACCTTATTACTAACATAAAGCAATCGGTGCGCCGGGGAAACTCTCTCCGGGGCACCTTGCTTTTATTCATCAACATTCAACACTCATTACATTATGTCAGACTTATGGATTAACATCATTGGCTACACCGCCAGTATCTGCATGATTCTGGGTTACTTGCCTCAGGCAATTGTAACCATCCGCACCCGTGACACCGACGGCATTGCAATGCCCACATTCTGCATGCTCGGTCTGGGCAGTATTTTCTTCGTAATCCAGGGCTTCGCGCTCGGTAACTGGCCGCTGGTAATAACCAACGTCATCACCACAATTTGCTCGGTGATTGTATTTGCCATTAAAATCAACAACGATTACTTCAAGAAGTAAACATTGCACATTAAACGGAAAATCCTCGCCTGCGGGCGGGGATTTTTTATGCTTTTGCGATTATTGAGAGTAACGGGATTGTATTTCGAGAGGGAGGGTATAATAAAAAAGCCCTCCGGGATGTCCGGAGGGCTTAGAGGGGGCGGTTACCTACTTTTC
>CAMWMR010000056.1 GCA_947175425.1 uncultured Porphyromonadaceae bacterium | reverse complement strand
AACCGTCCCGACTGCAACGTAACTGTAACTGTAACTGTATACAACCTCATGGGACGGTGGCATACACCTGTCGCAGACCGAAAAACAAGTTTCCAACTTCTGTGCCGACGATGCCCCCTACCTCCTCAAAAAAGTTTACATGGACGCCTACACTCTCGAAGGCAGCACATATCCCGCCGCCCGCGAAGTGATGTTCCGTTACCTCAACGAAGGCGTGGTGTGGTGGAACTTCATTGGCCACGCAAACATATCGGAATGGACGCACGAACACCAGCTGTCATACACCGACCTCACAAACATGTACCTCCGTTACCGTCCGTTCATATACGCAGCCACCTGCAACTTCCTCCGAATCGACGGTACTACCGTCAGCGGCGGCGAACTCATGTTCAAGCAGCGCAACGGCGGTGCCATTGGCATAATTAGTGCCGTGCGCCCGGTATACATTTCCGACAACGGACTCCTGAACAGCGCTATGGGACGCGCAATGGCCGCTCGCGATGAAAAAGGACACATGCTCCCCCCCGGCGAAATGTACCGCCGAGCTAAAAACGATGTCCGCTCGGAAAAAGACGTTCCCGTTTCCGATACAAACCGACTCCGTTACGTATTTATCGGCGACCCGGCTCTGCGCCTGGCATTTCCCTCCGAAAAAATAGTGCTCGACAGCATTGGCGGACAGGAGTTCAACCCTGAAGACCAGCCCGTTCTGACTGCTCTTCAGCGAACAACACTCGGAGGATACATATGCGACGACAACGGCAACGTCGACACATCATTCGACGGAATTCTCCTGGCCGATATTTACGATGCCGAACGCTCCGTGACAACCCTCGGAAACGGAACAAACGGTGTGAAATCAACATTCGAGGACATGGGCGAACGCATTTTCTCCGGTTCGGCGACAGTGGAAAAGGGACGTTTCACGCTCAACGTTAACATGCCGCTCGAACTGGCGCAGAACTTCCGCCCCGCAACTGTAGGACTTTATGCCTACGCCACAAACTCAAACCGCGAAGCCGGCGGAGTGGACCGCAACTTATATGCCTACGGATACGATGAAACAGTCCCCGACGACACCACACCGCCCGTAATTGAATCGATGGTGCTCAACCACTCCGACTTCAGAAACGGCGACACCGTCAACCCCGACCCCATGCTCATTGCAACCGTGCGCGACGATGTGGGCATAAACGTCTCCAACGCAGGTGTGGGACACCAGATTACCGCAATGCTCGACGATACCCGAAGCATTACCGGACTGGCCAACTTCTACACCCCCGCCGCCGACGGCTCGCCCTCCGGTGTTATAAACTATCCGCTCGAAGATCTTTCTAACGGAAACCACACTCTGCGCCTGCGTGTGTGGGACACCGCCGGTAACGCCGCCGAGCAGACTATCGACTTCTTTGTAGCCGAAGGGATTGCGCCCAAAATCTACGATATATACTCCGATGCAAACCCCGCATCAACTCGAGCCAACTTCTACCTGTCGCACAACCGTCCCGACTGCAACGTAACTGTAACTGTAACTGTATACAACCTCATGGGACACCCTCTATGGAGCAATACCGTTACCGGATTGAGCGACATGTTCATCTCAACTCCGGTCACATGGGACCTGTGCGACTACAGCGGCCGTCGCGTACAACGTGGAATTTATCTCTATCGCGCCACTATTACAACCGACGGCGAGCATTTTGACACCGGATCGCGCCGCATTGCCGTTACGGCTCAGTGACGACCCAAGGTTTTTAGTGCTGTTTTAACCTATTTAACACGCTCCCAAACTTGTACTTATTTCATTTTTTGCTCATTTTTTGCTAATTTTGCACTTGAAATGAACGAAAAGGATTTAAATACCGCTTCATTACAGTTGCCTGAGCCAACGCTCAGGCGACTGCCATGGTATTTGGCATACCTGTCCACTCTCCACAACGCTGCTGTGGAGTACATTTCCACTACCGGAATTGCCCGCGCGCTTAACGTGGATCCCTCGCAGATTGCAAAGGACCTCTCCTTCCTCGGAATTAGAGGAAAAACACGCATCGGATACCGCGTGGACGAACTTGAAAACACTTTGCGCGACTTCCTCGGTTTCGACCGGCGCCACAACGCCATTATGGTTGGAGCAGGCAGTCTTGGAGCCGCTCTTATAGCCGACTCCGGTCTGCAGCGCTACGGCCTCAACATCGTGGCAGGTATCGACATAAATCCCGCCATTGTAGGAACCGAAATTTCGGGCGTGAAAATATACGACATGGCAGAACTGCCGGGAATAGCTTCGCGACTCGACGCGCACATAGGAATTATTGCCGTTCCCGTGGAAAGCGCTCAAGATGTGGCCGACAAACTTGCAAGTGCCGGAATAAAGGCAATCTGGAACTTCACGCCCTCCCGCATAACAGTGCCCGACGGTGTGGTAATTGCCAACACATCAATATATTCACATCTGGCAGTAATGTACAACCGACTTGCATCACTCAATCTATGAAGGTTCTGGTGGTGTACTCCAATGAGGGGAAAGTGCTCGGAGGAGCCGATTCCGCGATTCTGCGACAGGGTGAACCGGTTTTTGTAGCCGACCCCGTGGAAAATTACCGCTCATCGGTAGCCTTGGCAATTCGTATAAAACGCCTCGGTACCCACATCCCCGTTCGCAAGGCTCTCGATTTTATCGACGCTTTTGCCCCGGTGCATCTGCTTCTGCCCGCCGAATCGGGACAACTGCCGCCATTCTTTATGGACCGTGCTATTTCTCCCGGACAATGGACGCCGATAGATGAAATGCCCGCGGAAATGGAAATATGCGTGGCTCAGGCTCCTATCCCAAACGAACCCGAGTTTTTGGCAAAATCGACATTCTCAAAGGATAGTCTGCAAATCCCCCAAACTCTTGCCTGTCTTTCCGAGCAACTTACTTTCCGTACCGGCGATATAATAATATTTGCCGATACAGCCACGCAGGAAACCGTTCCGCGAACCGATTTCAGGCTTACCGCCGCAATTAACGGAATTCCGGCTTTAGACATTAAAATTAAATAGACCAATATATCATACTAAGTTAACTCCCTCCTTATAAATAAATTTCTTGCTATGTTCCGGCTTCTCTTACCCATTATAGCCCTATTTATTCAATTAATTTTTTCCGTACAGGCCGCTGCACGACCAACTCAATACTACGCTTCGCAACACCCCCTCGCAACAGGATTGTGGGCTAAAGTGGACGTAGACTCCGCAGGAATTTATCAGGTAAGCTACGACCAACTGCGCGAACTCGGATTCTCATCGCCGCAGAACGTAAAAGTTTTCGGATACAGCGGCGTCGAAGCTCATAACCAAACCTTCAGCACATCATTCCCCGACGGACTTCCACCCGTGCCTTGCATTCACACTCCCGACGGCCGAATTCTGTTTTACGCCGAAGGTTCGCTCCGCGTGTCGGTTGCAACCACTACAAGTATAAACCGCTCGCAGAACCCCTATTCCGGCACCGGCTCTTACTACCTCACCGAAAGCGAAACAAGCGTGGAAATTCCCAAAGTTGCTTTCCGAAACGATGCCGTCCGAAAACTCGAAAGCCACTACGACCTCGAGTACATCGAACGCGAAGTACAAAACCCCGCAATGGGTGGCGCAATATACCACGGTAAAAAACTCGAAGCCGGCGATTCCGAAACATTTCCCTTCAATATCATTGACTTCGACGGCTCGCTCAACGGACGATTCCATTTTGAAGGCGGCGTGAACACCCCCTCGAATGCCTCTTTCGAACTCTCCACAACAGGGCTTCCTCCCGTTACAAAACAGCTCGTGGCAATGACCACAAACTCCTTCCCCACAAAGGTTTTCCTTAAATACGAAGGCGACGCCACTTTCACCTCAAATGCTACACGACCGCTGGCCGACACTCAGGTAGGCTTCACCCTCTCGGTGCCTTCTACCTACAAAGGCTCGTATGCCGCCGTGGACTACGCATATATAATATATCCCCGCCTCAACATCTTCCGCAAAAACCGCGGTGGCCTCGACATGAACCTCTATGCCGCCGTTTCAGCAATATATCGCATTGACCTCACAGGTGCTCCGGAAACTGTGGTGTGTTGGAACATGACCGACCTCGACAACATTTTCGAACTCGAAACTGTACCCTCCGAGAACGGACGAGAACTCACTGTAGAATTTACTCTGTGGAACTCCATGAAGCGCGTGCTCGTTTTCGATTCCGCCGAAAAACAGCTCGAACCCCTATCGGTTACCGCCGTGCCCAACACAAACATACACGGCCTTGATACTCCCGACATGCTCATCATCACCACCGAGGGACTGAGAGATGCCGCAAACGACCTTGCGCAGATTCACAAGACTTACCAGAATCTTGATGTTCTCGTGCTGGAACAAAACGAAATTTTCCGCGAATTCAGCTGCGGAACTCCCACCCCGGCAGCAATGCGCCGCGCCGCAAAAATGTTCTACGACCGAAACCCGCAGAAGTTCAAATATATTCTTCTGTATGGTCCCGCGACTTGGGACAACCGTTCGTTGGAATCGGATCGTTCCGACTACCTTATGAACTTCGAGTGCGAAATTTACGACCAGATTCGCGACGGTTCAACAAATTATGCCGCCGACCAGTACTTCGGCATGCTCGACGACAACTACGTACACGCAAACATTGCTTCAATGCCTCAGCAGGTATCGGTGGGTCGCATCCCCGCGCGTAACAGCGGCGACGCATATTCCATGAACAAAAAAATCGCCGACTATCTGAGCTGCCCGCCTCCGCCCGCGAACTACTTCCACGTTCTAAAGTCAAGCGACGACGGAAACTCGGCAACACACTTCCTTCACTCCAACGAATTTGCCGATACAATAAGACACTTCAACGACGCTTTTACAATAACATGCGCCGACAACATGCTCTATCCTTTCAAAGACCGCCAGGCTCAGGAAGCTCGCAAACTAATTAAAAACAGCCTTGCAAGCGGGCAGGGAATGTTCTACTACACCGGTCACGGAAGCTCGTCCGACCTCACCGGCGAGTACCTATACTCCACCAACCTCGCCAACGAACTTGTGTACACATATCCGTCCCTGGTAATGCTCTCATCCTGCGACGCTTATCCACTCGACCGCCAGTCGGGAACAATTATGGAAGCCATGGCTTTCAAGGAAGGCGGAGGCTCGATAGGTGCAATAGGTGCATGCCGCTCGGTGTATATGGACCACAACCGTCACCTCAGTCTGGCTGTAGGCGAAGCGTATGCCACAGCAAAACACGGTGAGACCGGAGCCGATATTTTCCGCCGCGCACGAAACATTCTCGTATCGCGCGGAATGATTAATAACCTCGGTTTCAATACCCTGTGCTTCAACTACTGCGGCGACCCCGCCATTCCCATGCCTATTCCCGAGGCAAGAATTATTCCTACCACCCTCAACGGTACTGTCCCCGCAGAATTGCCTGTCCGCCTCAAGGCAAACACAACTGTGGAAATAATCGGACAGGTTATCGACGACTCCGGCAAACTCATTTCCGATTTCAACGGTCCCGCTATTGTCGAAATATACGATGCGCCCGTTACTCTGTCAACAATATGGCGTAACGACGACGACGGCCCAAAAAACAAATCGTACACCTACGAAAGCAACGAAAAAATTCTTGCCGAACTCCCCGCCGTAGTCAAGAACGGTGTGGTTACCGCCAATCTGCAGCTCCCCTCGCCCATTGTTCCCGGAGTGAACAACAGGGTGGTGTTCACAGCTACCGACACTCGCACCGGCAAAACCGCCGGAGGTGTGTTCTCCGACTGTGTGATAGATGAAAACAACGATACTTCGGGTATTGACACTTCCGCTCCCGAAATTCTCGAATTCTACATCGACCCCGCCGACTTCTCCTCCGAGAACTCCGTATCGCCCTCTTTCACCGTGCACGCGCTCATCAACCCCTCGCCCGCAGGACTTTGCATGACTAACGCCGATGTTCGACAGTCGGTACAGCTCTCGCTCGACGCCAAAACAAGCTATCCCGAAGTGAAAGGTTGTCTTACTTACAACGAGGACGGAAACGCAGCACTCTCCTTCCCCATTGCAAACCTCGCGCAGGGACGCCACACACTCACGCTCAAAGCTCCCAATAACCTCGGCTCGCAGGCAAGCGCCGAAATATCCTTCACTGTAGGAACTCCCCAGCTCTCGGCAAACCTCGTGCTCGCTGACGAAGGCCCCGCCCGCGAAAACGCCGAGTTCGACTGCCTCGACCTCCCCGAAGGCGCAACGGCACGACTCATCGTTACCGACTCCAAGGGAAACACCGTTTTATCGCGTGAGAACTGCACATTCCCCTACACCTGGAATCTCGTCGGACAGGACGCCAAACGTGTCCCCGACGGACGATACAGCGCATGGCTTATTCTCGAAAACGATACGGCGCTCGGAAGCACACCGCGAACCGAAGTAGTGGTAGTAGAATAAACCCGTTGCAAACACAATAATTCAGCATTTTCGCAGTTATAATAACAGCGCCCGGCCGCAACCCCCGGGCGCATTTTTTACTATGAATCTTTTTTGCCGATATATCATCGTTCTTCTCGCAGCTTCTGCTGCCCTCTCCGCAATGGCTCAAAATTCGGGTAAAAACGAATTCAACCCCGTTGAAACCGGTGTTACATCCTTAAGTATCGCTCCCGATGCACGCGGCGCCGCCATGGGCGACCTCGGTGCCGCAACCGACCCCGACGCATACTCCCAGTTCTGGAATCCTTCGAAGTACGCGTTCGCCTACAGCCAGGCTGCAGCTTCGCTCAGCTACACCCCGTGGCTTCGCAAACTCGTCAACGACATCTTCCTCGCCGACCTCTCCGGATACTACAAAATAGGTTCTTCCGACAACCAGGCAATAAGCGCCTCGCTGCGCTACTTCTCGCTCGGCGAAGTAACAACTTCCGAGGAAGCCGGCATTGTGGGACAAACCCTGAACCCCTACGAAATGTCGTTCGACATAGGTTACTCACGCAAACTCTCCGAAAAATTCTCAATGGGCGTCGTATTCCGCTACATATACTCCGCTCTCGGATTCTCCGAATCATATGCCGGCGACCAGAATACAGGCGCCTCCGCATTCTCCGCCGACATATCGGGATACTACACAACCTACCCCATTATCGGACGCAACGAATGCCAGTGGTCGTGGGGCTGGAACATAAGCAACATAGGCTCCAAAGTGAGCTACGACGGCGGCGAAAACCCCGCGTTCCTGCCCACTAACCTGCGTCTCGGAACAACATTCATGTTCCCGCTGGCCGATTACCACACTCTCGCCCTCAGCCTCGACCTCAACAAGCTCCTCGTTCCCACCAAACCGCGCCGCGACGACTTCCCCACCGGAATCGAAGGCGAGGAAGAATACATCGAAAAACTCGAGGACTGGAAAAGCATGTCGTCCATTACAGGTATATTCAAATCGTTCAGCGACGCTCCCGGCGGCGCTAAAGAGGAACTCCGCGAAATAACTTGGTCATTCGGTGCCGAATACGCCTACAACAACCAGTTCTTCCTCCGCGCAGGCTACTACTACGAAAACGAATACAAAGGCAACCGCCAGTACTTCGGCCTCGGCGCAGGATTCTCGCTCAACGTGGTGCGCCTCGACGCATCCTACATGCTCGCCACCGCACAGACTTCACCGCTCGACCAGACTCTCCGCTTCTCACTCACATTCGACATGGACGGTCTGCGCGACCTCGTTGGAGGACGTCGCCGATGAGCACCTGCCCCTTCCGCATAGGCAACGGTTTCGACGTACACCGCCTTGTTCAAGGCCGCAAATGCATTATATGCGGCGTTGAAATTCCCCACGAAACCGGACTGCTGGGCCACAGCGACGCCGATGTCGCCCTCCACGCGCTTACCGACGCCCTGCTCGGCGCAGCAGCAATGGGCGATATAGGAGCACACTTCCCCGACACCGACGAACAATGGCGCGGCGCCGACTCCCGCATGCTCCTGCGCGAAGTAGTTAAAAAAATAGCCGCTCGCGGCTACGCTCCCGTAAACGTGGACATAACAATAATGGCACAAGCACCAAAAATGAGGCCACACATCAATGCCATGCGCGCCAACGTTGCAGCCGACCTCGGCATTGACATCGACGATGTGAGCATAAAAGCCACAACCACCGAAGGCCTCGGCTTCACCGGCCGCCGCGAAGGCATAGCAGCCCAAGCCTCCGCCCTCCTCACCAAAAATTAAACACCACACCCACCCCCATAAAGCCATGCCCCGCATGGCTTTTTTATTGCCATCTAATCGAATTTTACATTCCTGCCCCCATTTCATCGTTTTTTGAGAAATGCGCTGGATTCGCCGGAAATGCGTAAATTTGCACATTCAAACAGTTTCACAGCATATTACATCAACAATTGTTCGTATATATTTCAAAGAAACCAAAATTGATGATTATTTTCCATCAATCAAGGCCGTTATCAATATCATGATGCCGCCGACATCGGTTTGCAATAACGGTCGTTGGTAAACGCACTGCATGACACGAACGTTTACGAAAACAAGCGTATCATCGTGAAAAGAGGCAATATCGAA
>CAMWMR010000055.1 GCA_947175425.1 uncultured Porphyromonadaceae bacterium | reverse complement strand
CCGGAAAAGAAAGCTGCTCCGGCACCTGCTCCCGTAGCAGAAAAGAAACAGGAACCGGCTCCCGCAAGCACTCCGGCTCCCGCTGCCGGCAACGATGTGTTTAAGCTGGAAAGCTCCGCTCCTGCGCCCTCAATTAATATTGTGGGTAAAATAGACCTCGAGGCCATGAACCTCAACACAAGGCCTAAAAAGAAAACCAAAGAGGAACGTCGCAGTGCTCGTCCCGGTGCTCCCGCCAACGGTAACGAAGGCGACCGTAAAAAGCGCCGTCGTATAACCGGCAAGGAAAAAGTGGATATTGAAAAGGCCGGACGCCAGGCTGCCGACAACAATAACCGCAACAATAACAACAACGATTCCAATCGCGGCAACCGTCAAGGCGGAGGCGGCGGACAGCAGCGTAACAACGATAACCGCCGCAATAACAATGCTCCCCGTCAGGACCGTAACCGTCGTCCGGCTCCCCAGCCTGCCGAAGTAAGCGAAGAGGATGTACAAAAGCAGGTAAAGGAAACTCTTGCCCGCCTCACCGCAAAGGACAAGGGGCTCAAAAAGGGTGCCAAGTGGCGTAAGGAAAAACGTGAAGCTATTGCAAGTCGCGAGCGTGAGGCTGCACGCGCCGAACAGGCAGAAAGCCGTGTGCTCAAGATTACCGAGTTCGTTACGGCAAACGACCTTGCTGTGATGATGGATGTGCCTGTGAACAACGTTATCGCAACATGTATGAACATCGGCGTGATGGTTTCCATTAACCAGCGACTTGATGCCGAAACAATCAATATCGTGGCCGAAGAATTCGGTTTCACCACCGAGTATGTTTCCGCCGAAGTTGCCGATGCCATTCATCAGGAAGAGGACAGCGAGGAAGATCTCGTAAGCCGTCCTCCCGTTGTTACCGTTATGGGTCATGTGGACCACGGTAAGACATCGCTTCTCGACTATATTCGTAAAGCAAACGTTATTGCGGGCGAAGCCGGCGGTATAACACAGCACATCGGCTCCTACAGCGTTACTCTTGCCGACGGACGTCACATAACATTCCTCGATACTCCCGGCCACGAAGCGTTCACCGCCATGCGTGCCCGCGGTGCAAAGGTTACCGACCTTGTAATTATTATTGTTGCCGCCGACGACAATGTGATGCCTCAGACTGTGGAAGCTATCAACCACGCTTCCGCCGCAGGTGTTCCCATTGTGTTCGCTATCAACAAAATTGACAAGCCCCACGCGAATCCCGACAAAATCAAGGAGGAACTCGCTGCCATGAACTATCTTGTGGAAGAATGGGGAGGTAAATATCAGAGCCAGGATATTTCGGCCAAACAGGGTATCGGCGTAGAGGAACTTATGGAAAAAGTGCTTCTCGAAGCCGAAATGCTCGAACTCAAGGCCAATCCCTCGCGCAATGCAGTAGGTACAATCATTGAATCCACTCTCGACAAGGGACGCGGATATGTTGCCAATGTTCTTGTTCAGAACGGTACTCTGCGAGTAGGCGATGTTGTGCTTGCCGGAAGTCACTATGGCAAAGTGAAGGCCATGTTCAACGAACGTAACCAGCGTATAAAAGAAGCCGGGCCTGCAACTCCCGCGCTTATTCTCGGTCTTAACGGCGCTCCCACCGCCGGCGATACCTTCAATGTGCTCGAAACTGAACAGGAAGCACGCGACATTGCCGGAAAACGCGAGCAGCTCGCCCGTGAACAGGGTCTGCGAACAACCAAGATGCTTACTCTGGAAGATATCGGTCGTCGTCGCGCTATCGGCAACTTCCAGGAGCTCAATATCATTGTCAAGGGCGACGTGGACGGTTCTATTGAAGCTCTGTCCGACTCCCTCATCAAGCTTTCTACCGAAGAAATCCAAATCAATGTGCTTCACAAAGCCGTTGGTGAGATTTCCGAAAGCGATGTAACCCTTGCCGCAGCCTCCGACGCAATTATCATCGGCTTCCAGGTACGTCCCAGTGTTGCCGCACGCCGTGCCGCCGAACGCGACGGTGTTCAGATTCGCCTCTATTCGGTAATCTATCAGGCTATCGAGGAAGTGAAAGACGCTATGGCCGGCCTGCTTGCGCCCGAAATACGCGAGGAAATTACCGGTACTGCCGAAGTTCTCGAAACATTCAAGGTTTCAAAAGTCGGCACAATTGCCGGTGCTCTCGTGCGTGAAGGTAAAATACGCCGTGGCTGCAAAGTACGTCTCATTCGCGACGGTATTGTACGCTACACCGGCGACCTCGGCTCGCTCAAGCGTTTCAAGGACGACGTCAAGGAAGTCGTTTCGGGTTACGATTGCGGTATTTCAATCGCAGGCTACAACGATATCCAGGTAGGCGACCTTATCGAAGGTTTCGAAGAAAAAGAAGTTGCACGTACATCAATCGACTGATGTGAGCAACTCCGTTTACCTCGGAATAGGATCTAACAGCGGCGACCGCCGCGCCCTCATCGGGCGTGCGGTCGCCGCTCTTATTGATATAACCGAAGCAGAGGCAATGGCCGTGTCGCCCGAATACCATAGCGCTCCCTGGGGCTTTTCGTCGCCAAACGAATTTTTGAATATTGTGGTAAGGCTTGACTTCCCTCCGGCATACAAATGGGACGAGGAGCGTGCCCTCAGCCTGTTGGATACACTGCAGGAACTGGAGCGCTCCATTTCATCGGTGCCTCACAGAAATGCCGACGGCAGCTATCGCGACCGCGAGATAGATATTGATATAATAGCCGTAACAGGCCTCACAATGAATAGTGCGCGCCTCACGCTGCCTCATCCTTACGCATCCTCCCGCGATTTTGTTATAGAGCCTATGAGGGCTTTGGCGAGTCCGGAGATGATTGAGACGCTTATCGGTCGGTGTACTCTATGAGCTCGTCGTTGTACTTGTCGAGCTTCTCGTAATTTTTCAGATTATTTTTGTCCAGCATACCGTCCAGCTGCGCCGAATACAGAGCACTGCCTATAGTGAACATGTAGCCGAAGCGCTCCAGGTACTCAGGCTCGGCGGTAAGCAGCCTCCACGACGCTCCACGCACGCTGTCGGGTTCCTCGCTTATTTTCTTTGTCTGCTCCACGAGATATTTCAGAATGGCTTCGTTCTGTCCTATCATACGGGCGTAATCGTCTTGCGAAAGACTGTCGCGCCGCTCAATGCGCATACTCAGTTCTTCGCACAAGGAAGCATCGTAATCGGTTGATACAAGCGATTGCGAACATGCAGTTACAATTCCCGCAAGCATAGGAATCACATAGAATAGTTTCCGTTTCATATTCATCTATATAAAAGCGCGACCCGGAGCGGCCGCGCTTTTAAAACGTATTATTTTGCTCTATATTTTGGCAACACTCTTTTTATTTAACCCATTTGAGCAAGGAAATGTTCTCGCCGCTTGTACGGATAATATATACTCCGGCATTTAGGTGCGCGAGATTAAGCGAATTCAAGCCTGTGGCGTTATATGATGCGATGAGGCGGCCTGCCGCATCGTATATTTCCACAAGTCTTGCAGGCGCACCCAGAATAAGCACAGAGCCTTCCATATGCGCTTGTACGCTTTCTTCGGTGGGACTGCCAACTCCGGCAGAGGCAGAGTATACAAAGCTGCGTACGGGGCTGTAATCGGTTGTCGCGGTCGAGCCCGTCGACAGTGTATAAGTGCCGCGTGTGCGTGTGTAGTAGGTGGTGCCGTCAACAAGAGCTTTGGCATTGATTTTAATTTCGCCCAAAGGCTTGGACACATTTTCAAAGCTATTGAATGTAACGGTATATGTGCCGCTGCGAGCGGGGAAAGTAGTGGAAGTTGAAATCTGGAGCGATACGTTTGTAAGTCCTTCCCAAGCTTCCAGCTCAACACTTTCGTTGCTGTGGATTGTTACTCCGTCGGCCGAAGGATTTATGAACGCCGGAGCGCTGTAGTCGGTACGTTCGGCAATACTGAATGTGACGGTTGCCGATACCGACTTGGAAATTCCTCGCGAGCCGGTTACTCTTGCGTAATAAGTTTTGCCGGTAGACAGTGCGCGGGAGGCGACTGTATGACTTTCGCTGTCGACAGTGGCACTGTACGCGATTGAGTTGAAACTGCTTGAAGTGGAGATTTCCAATGTATATTCCGTCCCGTTGCCGGCTGCTGTCCATGTAAACGTCGGTGCTACGGTTTGTATTTGCTCGCCGCTTGCGGGCGATGTGATGGCCAGACGTCCGGCTGTAAATGATGAGCTCGCCGAGATGCGTTCCGAACCGTCGGTACCGAGGCTTATAACGCGCCAGAAGTACTGTTGGTCTGCTGCAAAGTCACAGACATCGGTTGAATTGATGCCGTTTTTATCGGTTTCAACAATGGCTGCGATTTTCTCGAATGAGGGATCGCTTGCAATCTGCAATACATAACGGCAACCGTTGCCTTTCCACTTGAAGTCGAACAAGTCGGCCGCTTCATCACCATTGCCGGGATAAACAAGTTCCGGAGTTTCGGGAGCGGTGGTATTGCCGTTTTCCATTACGGGAGCATATTCGTAGCCATAGCGGTTATATACGGCTACTGCATAAACAGCGTTTTCTTCGCCTGCAGGGATTGTGTAGCTGTTGGTGTAGCTTACGGCCACAAGTTTGTTCATTGAAGCGGTGAAGCTGTTTTGTTCATCGCTCGAAACGGCATATATGGCATATCGTCTATTTTCCGCTGCGGCAGGCTCTGTCCATTCCAATGTGTTTCCGCTGCGGCGCAGGTTGCTCACCGAGGCACTTTTATAACTTCCGCTCCAGGCTTGCAGAGGCTGGAGTGCCGGAGTGGTGAAGCTGGTCATTGCAAGAATTTCGCCAAAAGATTTTACCGAGCCGTCGAATGTTTCGCGATATTTGTAATATGCGCCGTAATCGAAGAATACCACGCCGTTTTCGTTGGGACGCAAATGATTTCGCATGAAGTCAATCTGGTCAAGATATAGCTGTGCGTTGTTGCTCAGGCGAGAGCAGTCGACCGAAGTATACAGATTACGGCCGAGACCGGGGATGACACGGCTGTACCACTCGGTGAGACCTTCGAAATAGCTGTGCCAGTATACCTGCGGCGAAAGGAAATCCAGCCACCCTTCCGCTACCCACTTTATGGGGTCGGCGTGCAGACTGTCGTACTGCATGTCTCCATAAGGAGCGTCTTCAAAACCGTAGTCGGCAATATCGGGAGGAGATATTCGTCCGGCAGGACTTATGGCGAAAACAGCGTACGGGCGTGCGGCTTTAACGGCGTTGCGGGCGCGCAGCACTGTTTCGTTCACATTTGCACGTCGCCATGCCGCCTGGTCAAGTTTTTCCTCGCCTTCTTCAAGCGATGCCAGATATGCGTTGTATTGTTCCGCATCCATACTTTCGGGTGTGTCGGAAGTGTAGAAGTAATCGTCGAATATGAGACCGTCAATATCGTAATTAGTGGCAATTTCGTTAATAATAGCCTCTATGCGGTCCTGTACTTCGGGAATAGCGGGATTAAGGATTATCTGCTCGGCCTGTTTGATGAGCCATTCGGGATGCGATGTTTCATAGTCGAGGTCGGTAACACCGTACAGTTCTCCGTAGGAGTAGCGGTAGGGGTTCACCCAGGCGTATATTTCCAAACCGAGATTGTGGGCTTCCTCAACCACCATTTTAAACGGGTCGGTGCCGGGAGTGCCACCGCGCTGCGAAGCAACAGTGTAGGAGTAAGGCTCGAATTCCGAAGCGTAGGTAGTGGAGCAATTGTTGCGGGCGTGATAATAGACGCAGTTAATGCCCTGATTTTTCAGGCGCGTCAGAGTTGTTTTTAATGCGGTTCTTTTGAGATTTATGTTTGCTTCCGTAATTGCGCCTACAGGCCAGGTCTGGTCCAGGAATGGCGACATCCATACTGCGCGGTGTTCGCGGCGTAAGTCAACGGAGAAATCTTCGGCAGGAGTGCCGGCAAAGGAGGGTAGAGCAACAGCGGCTGCAAAGAGAATTGAATACAGGTTTTTCATATATCGGTTTCAGGGTTAGGGTGTGGAAGTATAATGGAAAAACAGACCGCCCTCCGCTGAGGACGGCCTGTTTTGTATAGGCTGATACTGTTTAGAACAGTTTGGTCTTGTTGGGATTGATTACGATACCGCTGCCGAGGTCCTTGTCTTCACCGTATTTGTGAATTTTGTTGTCGGCGGGATCATAGTAGTTGATACCTGTTGCGATACCGGATTCATCGCCGGTGTCGGGACGGTAGCAGAAGAATACGCGACCGGTTTCTTTGTCAACAGCCATCTGAGTGATGAACACGCGTTCGGCATCGGTTGTGTTAACGGGGTCTGCTTCAGCTGTGATGAACTTAACTTCGTTGATTGTGGAAGTTGAGTATGCAGGGAGGTCGTAGTGTACGAAACCCTGGTTGTCCGGAGCACGCCATGTGTAGAGAGCCTGACGGTCTTCGTCGATGGCGAATGTGGACATCTTCACGCCGGGGAGAAGTACGGGAGTGGGAAGAGCTGCTTTCTCTGCTTCGGTCTGAGTTGCGTAAACATCAGTGTCCTTGAAGCGGTAGATACCTTCGCCGTTGTACTTCTTGCCCCACCACCAGTAACCTTGGGAGTCGCGGATGAGGCCGTTGGAGATAGCGCCGTAAGCAATACCGCGTCCGTAGTAAGGAATGGTATTGTTCTGGAAAGCATAGCTGTCGCGTTCGGTGCTGGATTTTTTGCCTTGAACGGCACCACGGGTTGTGAGACCTACTGTCGAAGTACCGGTGTTACGGTCGGTGTAATAAAGGTTACCGTTGTAGGTGGTTCCGATGAAGGGGTCGAGGAACGCAGCGCCGCCAACGTTGGTAATAACGGTGTTCACACCGGTACCGTCGGCACGCATGGCGGTAATCTGACCGTCACCGAGAACGCCGTCTTCGTCGTTGATGTAGTAGTACTGTTTGCCGGCATCGAGGATGTAAATCCATGTCTGCTGTTCGTTTTCACCTTCTTCGTTGGGAGCGGTTACGTCGGCGCAAGCAAGGTTAAACACCATGGAACCTGCGGGAACGCCAAGGTCGAAAGGCATAATCTTTGTTCCTGCGGGAACTTCATTGAGCAGCTTGTAGGCCTTGATGTTGCCTTTGCGCTGAGCGTAGTACAGAGTGGGAGCGGGTTCGCTACAGCCAACCTGAACGTTGAGGTAGGAATCCTCTAGACGACGGTTTTCGCCGTCAACGTCAAAGTAAGTTCTGAGGTCGATACGCTGAGAACCGATGTTGCTGAACTTAACCTTGCCGGGATATTCGATGTTGCCTTGTTCATCGGAGTAACCGGTGAATGTCTCGATGGGAGTGCCGTCTTCGGTTGTGGTGCCTTCGGGGAAGGTCCAGTCGTAACGTACACGGAGATTTTCGGGGTTGGGAAGTTCGAGAGCGAAATCAACAAGAGTATTGTTGAATTCTACAATTTCGGTGCTCGAGGAGTTTACGGTGAGCATGGGCACGATGTCGAAAATCATCAGAGGATAGGTCTTGGAACCTTTTGTCTCGTGAGTGAGTTTCACTTCGTAGATACCTGCTTTCTCGTATTTGTGTACGGGGCTTACCTCGGTGGAGGTTGTACCGTCGCCGAAATCCCATGTAAAGTTGCCGGAGGCGGAGGAAGTGTTGTTGAACTTCACGGACGATACCACATAGAAGTCATATTTGTATTCGTCACCGTCCACAGCGTAGGTGAAATCTACATCGGGATTGGGGAAGAAGTGCTGCTCGGGGTCCTTGTCCACACAACCGGTAAAGACAGCGGAGGCGGCGAGCGCGGCTATGATATAATTTTTCATTTTGTTTACTTTAGATTCGGTTGACAAAGACCTTAGTTGATAGTTATGGTTTTACGGTCGGTGGTCGAAACGATGCCTTCGTATTCGGGAGCGTTTGCATCGTTGAGTTTGTCGGTATCCTTGTCGTAAGCGCGGAATTCAGCTTCGAGAGTATAGTTGCGGCTGAAGTCAACCTTGTACACAGTGTTCGACGAATCGTAAATCCAATCCTGGAAAGGAATGTTCTGAATGAGAGTGCGGAATTTGGGAAGCCATTCGGGGCGTACGGTGGTTGCAATACCGCCGGTGTTGTCGTCGTAACGGCAGAATACCCATTCGCAGGAATCATATACAGGGTAAATGGTAATTCCTTCGGGAGCTACATAGTCGGTGGGAACTTCGTTGTAGGTTGCATCACCGTTTTCATCAAGAGTGATGTAGTAGTAACCTGTAACGGCGCTCTCGCTGGCCTCCTTGGTTGCATACCAGAGGTCGGACTTTTCGGAAGTACCGTTGTCGTCGCCTGTCATGTCGATTTGGGGAAGACCTACAGCGGCAAACTGGTCGTTGGTGAACGCATAGTTGATGTAAACGTTACGAAGAGCGGTGTAGTAAGAAGCTGCAGTTTCTTCGCTTGTAAGGTAGTCGTATACCTTTTCAAGATAATCTTCCTTGAAACCTTCGGGGAAATAGGTGGCGAAACGTTCGGCATCCCATTCAACAGGTTCAAGCCAGGTTACAGGGCTGAGAGTGCTTGAAGTGGGTACGTAACCGTTTACAATGTATTCGTGACCGTTCCAGAAGTCCTCGGAATGAGGGATGGTAACATGCGACTGCATGGAGCGCATGGTATCGGTGACGGTAACGCTCTGGGAATAGGTGAGAGCCGTTCCGGCCAGGGAGCTGGTAACAGTTGCGATGTCGGTACGCATAATCTGATACCATACTTCGCTGCGCAGAGGAGTGCGTCCGGGTTCGGAGGTATATTTGCCCTGGAAGCTGAAGGAATCACCGGCTTTGCACACGGTTGAACCGACTTCCCAATATACCGTAGGTACGGCCTGGCCTACCTGAGCGATATCCGGAATAAGGTCGTGGTTGGCGCATGCACCCAGCGAGAGGGCGGCTGCGGCAATCATCGCTTTTGTATATGTGATTTTCATTTTGCTTTAATTGTATTCGTGAAAATTTAGGAAGGGGTTATTCGGCGGTGAGAGAAGTACGAACACCATAGTCCTGTGCCCAGATCATGGGAATTCGGAGCCATGCGGGATTCTTGGATGCACCAAGACGCTCGAGTTCGGCAAGGTTGTATTTTTCTTCCGTTTCGGGGTCGTAGTTCATACGCTGAACCCAGGTGTTTTCCTGTTCTGCAATGGTGAGGCCGTCGATCCAGTGTGCTGCGTAGAGGTTGTAGGGACGACGCAGTGTGGGATATACAATTTCCTGTGCATCGCCGATTCCGTAACCGTTACGGTTGTTGGAGTAGTGGTAGCGGCGAAGGTCGGTCCACTGTTCGGGGAGCATGTACATGGAAATGTACTTCTGAATCATGAGATCGCTGAGCGAATAGGTGGCGGGGTCGAAGAAGTAATGTTCGTTACCGATCTGCGAGCAGGGTTTGGTACGTGCGGTGGCTTCGTTTTCAAAGAATGCTGTCATGATACGTTCGAAACGCTGTTCGGCAGTAGCACTTGCATCGGGCAGACAGCCGGAGCCGGGATAGAGACCTTCGCTGTCCTGGAGGTAGCGTTCGAGGTGACGCTGTACGTTCCATTTGGTAGCCTCTTTGGCAAGCTCGCATGCAACAGTTTTGTTACCCATCCAGTACTGTGCTTCTGCTTTGATGAAGTAGAGCTCTTCCATTGTAAAAATGGGGTTATAAGCACCGGTAGAGGCTGCATATGCGCCGCAGTACAAGTTGGGGAAGTGTGTCTGTTTGTAAGTAGCACCTGCGCCGATGTTGTTTTCAAGATAACGGAGCATTACGCGGGTTGTGGCATTGGAAGCCGAAATGGGGCCGCTTGCAGGCTTGAAGAGCAGGAGCAGACGGGGGTCGGCTCCGTAGCCGTTGTTTGCGTCCCAGAAACCTTGTGTGGTTTCGTTGCCGGGATTAATCACACCCATGCAGTCCTGAACAAAGAATTTGGAAGGAACAGCGGTTGTGAGGAGGTTGGCGCGCGATTCCCATGCGTTGATAATGGGCTGAGCGGCGCTCCAGGGGCAAACGCCTTCGCCGATACCGCCTTCTACATAGTCCTGGAGGTAGCGTTCGAGGTGACGCTGTACGTTCCATTTGGTAGCCTCTTTG
>CAMWMR010000054.1 GCA_947175425.1 uncultured Porphyromonadaceae bacterium | reverse complement strand
GTCCTGGAGGTAGCGTTCGAGGTGACGCTGTACGTTCCATTTGGTAGCCTCTTTGGCAAGCTCGCATGCAACAGTTTTGTTACCCATCCAGTACTGTGCTTCTGCTTTGATGAAGTAGAGCTCTTCCATTGTAAAAATGGGGTTATAAGCACCGGTAGAGGCTGCATATGCGCCGCAGTACAAGTTGGGGAAGTGTGTCTGTTTGTAAGTAGCACCTGCGCCGATGTTGTTTTCAAGATAACGGAGCATTACGCGGGTTGTGGCATTGGAAGCCGAAATGGGGCCGCTTGCAGGCTTGAAGAGCAGGAGCAGACGGGGGTCGGCTCCGTAGCCGTTGTTTGCGTCCCAGAAACCTTGTGTGGTTTCGTTGCCGGGATTAATCACACCCATGCAGTCCTGAACAAAGAATTTGGAAGGAACAGCGGTTGTGAGGAGGTTGGCGCGCGATTCCCATGCGTTGATAATGGGCTGAGCGGCGCTCCAGGGGCAAACGCCTTCGCCGATACCGCCTTCTACATAGTAGTAGCGGGGTTCGTTACCGAAGAATTCTCCGTAAAGGAGGTCGCCCGACTGCCAGGTGTCGATAGCTGCCTGAGCGGCGGCGTCGATTTTTGCAAGTGTGGCGCTGCTGCGGTCGACGTTGGGAATGTTGCGCAGAAGGATACGTGCTTTAACAGCCTGTACAAGACCTTTCCACTTACTCATGTCGCCGGCATAAACACGGTCCATAGTCTTGCTGATGACATGGTTGTTGGGATTTTTACCCCATTCAGGATCATCGAACAAGGGAATGAGCTCGTCGGCTTCCTGAAGCATCCATTCGTAGATAGAGGCCTGAGTGTCGTAGTGGGGAGAGTTGGAGGTATAGGCCTCGGAACGAGGAATGTCGCCCCACATGTCGGTGGTGAGCTGGGTGGAGAGGAGTTTTATTGCACGGGCAATAAGCTCGTAGTTGGGCGAACCGGCTTCGCTGCCGTTCTTGATAAGTTCGTTGGCGTTCACGCCGATGTCGTAGAAGTGACGACGCCATTGGGGGTGACGGTTCACGCTCAGGAATTCCCATCCGTTTTTGTAAGGATAAGTGCCTGTTGTGGACTTTGACATTGTTGTGAGGCACTGCGACAGGTACACGTTGTACTCAGCGTGGTCGTAGTTAATTTGGCTGGCGTAGAAAACAACTACAGGCAGGCCTAACTGAGCTGTGTTTGCGTGAGCAGCGTCCGGGTTGATGTTTTCAACCAGCGTGTCATTACACGAGGTGGCAGCCAATCCGGCTACGGCCGCAAGCGCTAAAAGTTTTATTTTGTTCATTGCTTGTGGGGTCGGTTTAGAAGGTGACGTTTAGGTTGAGGTTGTAAGAGCGCATGGAGGGTACGCTGTAGTTGTCGATACCCATTGCGCCTGCACCGCCGGTAGCGGAAGGCATCACCTGCGGGTCTACACCGGAGTAACGGGTGAGGAGCAGGAGGTTACGGCCTGTTAAAGTGAGTTTCAATCCTTTCACGGGGTTGCGGGAACCAAGCTTGCGCATGAAGTTGGTGAAGTCGTAGGCAACGGTCACGTAGCTGAGACGCAGGTAAGAACCGTCTTCGATGAAGTTGGACGATACCTGGTATACGTAGTTGTTGATAACCGATTGGTCAAGGATAACGGGAGTGGTGTTGGGCGAGTATGTGCCGTCGCCGTTGTCAACAACGCCGTTGAACACAACCTTGTGGTTGCGATACTTGGCGCTGCGAGCGTCCATACCGTTGCTCATGAGTCCGCGGCCGGTGATGTTTGCAACGTCACCGCCTACACGACCGTCGAGGAGGAAGCCTACAGAGAGGTCTTTCCATGTGAAGGTAGAGCTGAGGCCGATGAGGCAGTCGGGTTCGCGGTTACCGATAAAGGTGTCCTTTTTGGGAGAAATCATGGGGTAGCCGTTGGCGTCGATAAGCACCTGTCCGTCGGGAGCGCGGAGATAATCCTTACCGGAAAGACCGGTGGTGGACTGTCCTACATAAGCCGAACCGAAGATGTCGCCGTACTGGCCGTTGGTAACTTCGCTTACGTCTTCGGGAAGTGAAACCACTTTACCGCGGTTCATGGAGAAGTTCAAAGTGGCGGTCCACTGGAAGTCCTTCATGCGGAGAATGTCCTGGGTAAGGGTTGCTTCAATACCGGAGTTTTCGATTGTACCTTCGTTACGGGTCTGGAGAATAGTACCGGAAGAGGGCGATACGCGCACTGTTACAATCTGGTTGTCTACGCGGGTGCTGTAGTAACCTACGTCGAGACGAGTGCGGTTCTGGAAGAAGCGGAGGTCGGCACCGATTTCCCATGTGCTGGTCATTTCGGGCTCGAGGTAGATAGCTTTGGAAAGAGTGGGGTTAACACCGAAACCACCGTCGGGGAAGTTTGTCCACTGCTTGTAGTTGTCGGAGAACTGGTTGGCAAGAGCGTCCTTACCTACTTTCGCCCAGTTACCGCGGATTTTACCGTAGTTGAATACGGGGCTCTGGATTTTGAAGAGTTCGGAGAAGATGATACCGCCGGTGAACGAGGGATAGAAGTAGGAGGCGTCCATCTGTTTGAGAGTGGAGGAACCGTCCATACGTCCTGTTACCGAAAGCTGGATAATCTTGTTGTAGTCGAAGCGGATTTCGCCGAAGTAACCGTATTTGTTACGGCTGCTGTGGTTGAGGGCGAGCTGATAGTCGCCTGTACCTACACCGAAATACTGCTTGTCGAGGTTGTTGAACGAGTAGAAGTCACCGTCAAGAATAAAGTGCTTGCCACCGAAGTTGCCGCTGAGGCTCTTGGTTTCGGAGTATTCGGCACCGAGGAAGAAGTTGAGGTTGAACTTGCTGTCGATTTCCCAGTAGTAGTTACCGAGTGCCTGAGCGGTGAAACGTTCGCCGCGCGAGGGGGAGTAGTTGTAAGTACCCATACGGCCGTGGAAAGTTTCGTCGAGCGAGCTTTCCCATGTGGTCATGTCGAACTCGTCCTGGTTGGCCGAGTAGCGGGGACGTGTCCACGATTCGTAGCTGCTGTGGGTTTTGTCGTAGTTCACTTTACCGGTGAAGGTAAGGTTTTTGATGGGGGTGTACTGGATGCTACCGTTGATAATGGCGCGAGTGCTCTGGCTTTCGCTGCTGTCCATGTTGCGTCCGTAGTAGGGCGAGAGGGTAGCGTCGAGGCGCTGCTGGTTTGTGAGCTCGTCCCATGCGTCGTAGCGGCATGCCCAGTTGGGAAGTCCGTTGGGAAGAACATAGTCGCTCATGTCGCGGTTGATAGCCCAGCCGTAGATAGTGCTCATGGAGTTGCCGAATGCGCGGCTCTTGCTGTCGATGACATTTGTCGAGAGCATAATCTTAACCTGCTGCGAGGGATTGTATTCACCTTTTACAAAAACATTGAGCTGTTTCTTGTAGTCCTGGGGAACAACACCTTTGTTATCCATGTAACCTACCGAAGCGTAGGAGGAGAACTTGTCGTTACCGCCGGAGAGGCTCAGGTCGTACTTCTGCATGAAGCCGGTTCCGAGGAATTCGCCGAGGTTGTCGTAGTAAGGATCGGAATCCTGACGACGGGGACCCCAGCCGCCGGTTGCGTTGGTGGTTGTGAAACCGGATGCGCCGGCAATGTAAGTGTTCTGGAGTTTGGGAGTGCGGAGAACGTTGGAGAATTCCCAGCCGCCGTTGAAGGTAACGGAAACTTTACCGTCCTTACCGCTCTTGGTTGTAATAAGAATTACACCGTTAGCACCTTCCTGGCCGTAGAGAGCTGAAGCTGCAGCACCCTTGAGCACCGACATTGTCTCGATGTCGTTGGGGTTGATGTCGGCCATTGAAGAACCGCCGCCGCGAACAGGCATACCGTCGACAACGAAAAGAGGTTCGTTGCTCTGTCCCGGGTTAACCGACGATACGGCACGGATAATAATCTGTGAAGCGGAGTTGGGCGAACCACCGGCGGTAGATACCTGAAGACCGGCAACTTTACCCTGGAGTGAGTTCACGAAGTTGGCGCTTTGTCCGGCGGTAACATCGGAGCTCTTAAGTTCCTGAACGGAGAAGTTCAGCTTGGATTTTTCCTGGCTCTGTCCCATAGCGGTTACCACCACTTCGGAGAGCATTTCGGAATTTTCCTCCATTTTAACGTCGATAACAGAACGACCGTTCACTTTAACTTTTACGGGTTTCATACCCACAATGCTGAAATTGAGAACGGCATTGTCGTCAGGGACATTGATTTTGTAGTTTCCGTCGTAGTCAGTCATAACGCCGCCTTGTACACCTGTAACAGTGACAGATGCGCCGATGACAGGCTCGCCGTCCGACGCTTGGGTCACAGTTCCGGTGACCGTTCGGGCAAACCCCGTCAGCGCCAGTAAGGAAAACAACAGTAGAAATAGCTGTTTTTTCATAATTACTTCATTTGTTTATATTCAAGGTTATTCAGTTTCGAGAGATTTTGCCGCGCAGGCGTTTGCACACGCCACGGCCATAGCAAGGCTTTTCACGGTTTATCAGTACAAACTTAATACATTATTTTCAATTGCACCGATATTTTAACTGTTGGTTTGCACTATTTAATATTTGTGCATTCAAATTAACTTAAACGGGCATGGCATTTTCACACTTGCGCGTCTTGTTTTCGCATTCTTTGCGTTGCTGTCGTTTTTTTTGCGTACTTTTGCATAATTTCTTTTGCCGAATACAACATGCGTATAGACATAATTACCGTTTTGCCCGAAATGCTGGAATCGCCGCTGAATTGCTCTATTATTCAGCGTGCGAAAAATAAAGGGCTGTGTACTATCGAAGTGCATAATCTTCGCGATTATACAACCAATAAATACCGAAAAGTCGACGATTATCCTTTTGGCGGCGACGCCGGAATGGTAATTCAGGTTGAACCGGTCGACCGCTGTATATCAGCCCTCAAGGCACAACGTAATTACGATGAAGTTATTTTTACGGCTCCCGACGGCGAAGTGTTCAATCAAAAAATGGCCAATTCAATGTCGCTGCTGGAAAACATAATCATTCTGTGCGGACATTACAAGGGTATCGATTATCGTATCCGTGAGCATCTTATAACACGCGAAATAAGCATCGGCGATTATGTGCTTACCGGCGGAGAGATGCCGGCGGCCATTATTACCGATGCTATTGTTCGTCTGCTTCCGGGAGCTATCGGCGACGAGCAGAGCGCGCTCACCGATTCTTTCCAGGATAATCTGCTGGAACCGCCAATCTACACCCGTCCGGCCGAATATAACGGCTGGGGTGTGCCTCCCATTCTGCTGTCGGGACATCAGGCTAAAATCGACGAGTGGCGTCACGAGCAGGCATTGGAGCGCACACGGCGTCTGCGCCCCGATTTGCTGGATTAATTCCGGAAACTTTCTATTTTCTGCAAAAGGACATTGCCGTCGATTTCGCCGGTATACCTCCACACAGGTTTGGCGTCTTTATAAACTATGAATGTGGGGGCTGCCTCGACGTTTTCTTCCGAGGCAAGTTCGGCATGACGGTCAATGTCGAACTGGTAGATTTTAACGCTGTCGCCGAGTAATTCGCGAATCTGTGCCACAACGGGCATCATGCGCTGACAGTGCTCGCACCATGTGGCGTAGAATTCCATCATTACCACCGGCGAGGATTTCAATAATTGTGCGTAATCGTTCATAGCTGTAGTAGTTTTGGTTTTCTACAGCATAACAACACATGTACTTGTCAGGTTTTATATACGCGGCGGTGCAGAGTGGATGCAACAGTTGAAACTTCGGGAATTTCGCCGCAGGCCATGAGCCACAGAGAAACGGACGGAAGACAGGCAGAGTAGGGCGGCTGTATATAATCGCGCTCCACAATGCGGAATCCGTTGTTTTTATAAAATGCTATACGTTTTACTGTCATGGGGTCGGCATCGGTTTCCGGCTCAACTTCAAGAACAGTTCCTCTGTTATATTTATCCATGCACAGGGCATTAAGCAGGATTCTCCCCAAGCCGTTGCCGCGCATTCGGGAATCTACAGCCAAATGCTCTATATATAAAAAGGTGTCAAGATTCCAACGAGTGCCTATGCCGGCAAGTTTGCCGTCGATAAAAATTCCTTTGAGGGCGAAATTATCATCGGCCAAAGCCATTTCGGTTATCTCTCCCCATTCCCGTCTTTCTTCGGGAGGAAACGATTCCATGTAGATGCTGCGTGCCGCCGGCAGTTCTTCGGGCTGAATGTCGCGGACTGTGCAGCCGTGCTTGGGGGTCATGAGTGTTTGCCGGTGAGAATGTTACGGATGTCGTGAAGTTTGTTTAGCGCTTCCAGCGGAGTGAGCCGGTTGATGTCCACGCCGAGAAGTTCGTCGCGCACCTGGCTGAGAACGGGGTCGTCGAGCTGGAAAAACGAAAGCTGCATACCTTCCTCCATTTGGCGCTGCGGCACGTTTATGCGGGCTTTTCCTTTTTCGCCGTCGGCTTTTCCGGCCTCGTTTTCGAGAATCGACAGCACCTCATCGGCGCGATGCACAATGCTTGCCGGCATGCCTGCAAGTTTCGCCACATGAATACCGAAACTGTGTTCGCTGCCTCCGCGTGCAAGTTTGCGCAGGAACACAACCTTGCCGTCGATTTCCTTTACCGAGACGTTGTAGTTAGCTATGCGCTCAAAACTATCTTCCATGTCGTTAAGTTCATGGTAGTGCGTGGCGAAGAGGGTTTTGGGATGCAAACCGCCGTATTCGTGAATGTACTCCACAATGGCCCAGGCTATGGAAATGCCGTCGTAGGTGGATGTGCCGCGGCCGAGTTCGTCGAAAAGGATAAGGGAGCGGGCGCTCATGTTGTTGAGGATTGAGGCGGCCTCGTTCATCTCAACCATAAAAGTGGATTCTCCCAGGGAAATGTTGTCGCTGGCTCCCACTCGGGTGAATATCTTGTCTACAACACCGATGCGGGCACTTTGAGCGGCTACGAAGCACCCGATCTGAGCCATAATCACATTCAGAGCCGTCTGTCGCAGCAGAGCCGATTTACCCGACATGTTCGGGCCGGTAATCATCATAATCTGCGTGCTGTCGTTGTCCAGCTCAACGGTGTTTGTTATGTAGGGCTCGCCTGCGGGCAGCTGCTTTTCAATAACAGGGTGGCGCGCTTCGGTAAGTCGCAGCTCGGTGGAGTCGTCCACTATGGGGCGGTTGTAGCGGTTCTCGATGGCAATGCGTGCAAAATTATTGAGCACGTCGAGCCGTGCGAGCAAGGCTGCGTCAAGCTGCAGCACGGGGATATATTGTGCAACCGCATTCACCAGCTCCGAGAACAGGCGCGCCTGAATGCTGTCTATTTTTTCCTGGGCGCCGGTAATCTGCTCCTCATATTGTTTCAGTTCGGGAGTGATGTAGCGCTCGGCGTTTACGAGCGTCTGTTTGCGGTGCCACTCGGACGGAACTTTGGATTTGTGAGTGTTTGTAACCTCTATGTAGTACCCGAAAACGTTGTTATAGCCTATTTTGAGCGAGCTTATGCCCGTGGCTTCGGCCTCGCGTGCCTGCAGCCGCGCAAGAAAATCCTTGCCCTGAAAAGCTATTTCGCGAAGGCGGTCGAGTTCTTCGTCCACTCCCGGATTGAAAATATCGCCTTTGGAAGCCGGGCCGCCGGCATCGCGCCTTATTTCACGTTCTATGCGTTTGCGGATTGAGTCGCACGGATTCAACTGTTCGCCTATGGCCGTCAGCTGTGGCATTCCCGAGCGGCTGCACAAGTCCTTGAGAGGGATAATGGTGTCGAGGGCTGTCTGTATCTGCGTCAGCTCGCGCGGACTTATTCGTTCACATGCAACTTTGGTGACAAGACGCTCAAGGTCGCCTATTGTCTTGAGCAGTTCGGCGAGTTCATCGCGGGAATCGGGGTCTTTGAAGAAATGTTCAACAACGTCGAGGCGCTCGTTAACAGCCTTGTGGTCGCGCAGAGGCATCTGCAGCCAGCGGCGGAGCATGCGCGCTCCCATGGGAGTTACGGTGCGGTCGAGTACGCCCAGGAGGCTTTTCCCTTCGGGGTCGAGGGCTTCGAACAACTCGAGGTTGCGTATGGTAAAGCGGTCCATGCGCACATATTTGCCTTCTTCTATGCGCGAAATGGATGTTATGTGCGATGTCCGTGTGTGGCTTGTGATGTCGAGGTAGTGCAGAATTGCTCCGGCGGCAATAATGGCCGCCGGCATTTTGTCAATGCCGAAGCCTTTTAGCGACACCGTGCCGAATTGCTTGCGCAGGCGTTCGTCGGCGGCGGTGGTGGTGAAAAGCCAGTCGTCGAGTTCAAACGTGGCGGGCTGTACGGCAAATTCAGCGGCGGCGCGACCTTTGAATCCGCGTTGTACAAGCAGCTCTTTCGGCGCCATGCCCGAAAGAGTCTTGTCTATATACTCGGCCGTTCCCTCGGCTGCCAGGAATTCACCGGTACTCATGTCCAGCAACGCCACTCCGCACAATGTCTTGCTGAAGTGTACGGCTGCCAGGAAGTTGTTTTCGCGACGCGACAGCACATTGTCGTTCATCGCCACGCCGGGAGTGACAAGCTCGGTTATGCCGCGCTTGACCAGTTTTTTTGTAAGTTTGGGATCTTCGAGCTGCTCGCATATAGCCACTCGTTTGCCGGCGCGTACAAGTTTGGGCAGATAGCTGTCCAAGGCATGGTGGGGAAAGCCTGCAAGCTCCACATATTGTGCCGAGCCGTTGGCACGGCGGGTAAGCGTAATCCCCAGTATTTCGGAGGCTTCTATGGCATCGTCGGAGAATGTCTCGTAAAAGTCACCCACGCGGAAAAGCAGAATTGCGTCGGGATGTTTGGCTTTCATCTCGGCGTACTGCTTCATAAGGGGTGTCTCCACCACTTTTTTGGCCATGTTATTTTGCTTTTAGTTTGCTCTCCCGCAGCGGGATTGCAATGGATGTGAAAATACGCAGTGCGGCTCCTGCCAGAGTAAAGGCTATCCAGTCGCGCATCTCGGCGCCGGGATAGAACAGGAAAAAGGCTGCGGCACAAAAGAATACGGGCACCCACGCGTCAATGCGGTAGAGGCGTTTCAGCCGTAAATCCTTGCCTTTATAAGGCGTGAACAGGCGAAGCAGCAGCAACAGCACCGCTCCGGCGGCGTATACGTAAGGATATATCTTTATTGCCGTAGCGTTTCCGCGCATAAAAAATGGTACGGCAGTGGAAAGCAGAATAAGAAGCATGCCCAGGGGAATGAGCATATTATCCACTAAAAGACTGCGTTTTGAGTGTGTATTGGCGGTGGTCAAAGTAAACGTTGTTTAGTTCTCTGCAAAAATAAAAACGTCCTCGCTCGTCCGTTTCATGGCGTACTGTTCGCGTACAACCTGCTCCATAAGGTCGGGGTCGGTGCCCAGGCGCTGATTCAGAGCGCGGTAGTACTCCATAGTATCGCGCTTGGCGGCAAGCTCGCGGCGAAGGCTGTCGATAGTGTTGTCGTAGTCAATACTGCTGAATACCGTGTTCTCGCCGGTAAAAACAATATAACATATAACTACAATACACACAAGAGTTCCCGGCGATATAAACCGTCGTACCCAGGAAATGAACGAGGAAAGATGCGGATTCATATCGCAAAATTAGCGATTATTTATTACTTACGCAAAATCTCTTGTTTTTCAATCCGATTTGTGGGGTGATAATATGCTAATGGTGTGTGATTTAGGAAATTGGCGAAAGCGGATTGGTTTTCGGAAACGCAAAAAAAACGGCTGTGCCGCCGTTGAGGTGCGACACAGCCGCCTAAAATATTCCTTGGAGGGAGTTTATCTTGCGAGCATTCTTATTGATGAACGACTCGCATTGTCGGTAACGGTTACAATATACATTCCGGGCAGAAGATTAACTTCAATCTCCTGCGGAGTTCCGTCGGCAATCACGCTGCACGATTTCATCAGCATGCCTGTTGTGGAATGTATAAAGCAGTCGACAAGTTCGCCGTTGCCGCTCACAATAAGCTGAGGATAACCCTGTACGGGGTTGTGGCGCAAGGACAGCGTCCGCCCTTCGGCCTCGGTGGCAAATATGTTTTCTACGCCCGATTGGTCGGCCTCGGTGATGAACGAGGCTGTTGCTCCATAGTAGGTCTTGTTGTCGGCCACAGCGTAGCTTCGGTATTCATATTCGCTCTCGTAGGCAAGGTTGTCAAGATCCACTTTGAAGAATGTTGTCGAGCTTGCCGACACTTTTATCCATTCGCCGTCGGCTTTAAGAGATGCCTGTGCTGATTTGGGCGCTGCTCCGACACGGCGATATTCAATGCCGCTTTCGTCAATGTCGTCGGTTCCTGCAAAAGCATAGCCCTCGAAAAGCACACTGTTGCTTGTTACTGTTGCCGGCAGCGTACCCACTTCGGGTTCGAAATACACTCCCGCATCGCCGGTATAGAAACCGGTCCATTCGCCATAGTATATTGTGGAGCCGAGTTCATAGAAGGGGCGGAATTTATAGTAAACATCGTCCTTAAGTCCGCGGAGTTCGCCCATAAGCATGCCGTTCACAACAGGACACTGCTCGGTATTCGACTTCACATTATCGGGCGCATCATGACGGCGCCATTCTATTCCGGCTACTGCGCCGGTCGATAAATTACATTTTGCTGTTAACCGGGCCTTGGTATACGATGTTGCCACTGCGTCTTCGTCGCTGAATGCGGGAGTTGGATAGCTCAAAGACAAATCATTTGAGTTTATAAAACCGTCACCCTTGATGCAGAAAGTTAGCTTCTTCCCATATCCTTCTTCATAAGGAATGCTGATTTTTTTCTGTTTATATTTAGTGCCGCCAACACTCATATAAAAGTAATACTCTTCAACAAACTTTTCATACCCGAACGACGCCTCTACAACTGCAAAGTCGGCAAATTTTTCTACTTGACTCATCGAAATTGACACATTATTTGTTGTGCCGCTAACATTAGAGCCAAGAACGTTAAACGATACCCTCTGTGTTGGGTGCAGTTCTGTAAATGTCACGGTGTTTCCATCCCAGGAGTACTTGTACCTATTGTCAATTTCAGCTGCTTCCTTTAGAGAGACTTCTTTGCCTGACTCATCAATTATTTTCACAATTGAACTTTGCCAGAGACGGAATGATATGGAAGTAACATTAATATCTGTAGAGGAAAGGGTTAAGAACGTGGGGTTCAAGCCGGAGCAATGGATTGTTTTGGGAATCCTTACTTCTTTCAGCGGGCATACTTTAAAAACATCCGCACCTAAATAAGAAAGACTGCTTGGCAGGGTTACCGAAGTCAAACTGCTACACTCGGAGAAAGCATATTTTTCAATAGAAGTAACTGAGTTTGGAATGGTAACCGAAGT
>CAMWMR010000053.1 GCA_947175425.1 uncultured Porphyromonadaceae bacterium | reverse complement strand
GCGCAATGCCAAATTTATTTGCGCATTGCCAAACGTGAGTATCTAAGGCGTAGCCGGAAGATTAATCACGGTATTTTCCCGTTTGCAGGGCAAAAATCTCTTTTTGCCGCTCAATTTCAGCGGTTAATTGCTCTTTTGTAGGGAGATATGTCAAATATTTGGCAGCATATAACTGCTTGCTGTCTTTAAGGATTGAATACCGTGCCAAATCTTTACTTGTCTCCGAGCAAAGTAGCAAACCTATAGTAGGATTGTCGCCATCGGTACATTTCAGTTCGTCGTACATTCGGATATACATATCCATTTGCCCTATATCCTCATGTGTGATTTGCGAAGTCTTCAAATCAATGAGCAAAAAGCATTTAAGGATATAATTATAGAAAACAAGGTCGATGTAGTATTCGCCTGCATCGGTCTTTATTCTTTGCTGACGGGCAACAAAAGCATATCCTTTGCCAAGTTCAAGAATGAATTTTTGCAAGTGGTCGATTATTTGCCGATTCAATATTGGTTTCCGAATAGGCTGCATCCTGTGAAAAGCCCAAAAACTCGGCCACGACAGGATTGCGAAGAAATCTATGACGATCTTTCTGATAATCGACTGTAAGCCTTTTCATTTCATCGACGACTTCACCGCGTTTTGACTCCGGAGTTCCAAGCAAACGATAATAATACTGTGAGCCTATGTTGCGATCAAGAGTACGGTAGCTCCAATTTTCAGCAGAAGCTTCTCGCAAATACCAATCTCGCTCATCTTCATCTTTAACACGCATAAGACGCTCATAGTGCATCCATGAAAGATTACTTGGCATGGGATATACACAATGTGCATCCGAGATGTTTTTCTTCGATTCAACAAGCAATGGTTGCTGATTTGGGCTGCAGCTTTTAAATTCGGCAAGCAGCCTGCGCAATGCCAAATTTATTTGCATTGCCGAACGTGAGTATCTAAGGAGGAGCCAAGGACACGAACAATCGGCGCAATGTTCGGGGGATTTTATTAAATATATTTAATTCGTGGGAGGGTTGGGGGATAATGGCTACCTTTGCATTTTGTAAAAGACCCTTTGCAAGGGGTTTATTTATACCGCTATGAAAAGATACAACATAATCAACAACACCATTGGCTGGATATGTTTCCTTATTGCCGCCGTAACCTATCTGCTTACAGTGGAGCCTACGGCAAGCTTCTGGGACTGTCCCGAGTTTATTCTGCAAGGTTTCAAACTTGAAGTGGGCCACCCGCCGGGCAACCCCATTTTCATGCTTGCAGCACGCTTTTTCATCACCTTGTTCGGCGGCTCGTTCGCCAACGCGGCTCTGGCGGTGAACTGCATGTCGGCGCTGCTTAGCGCGGCAACAATTTTGCTGCTGTTCTGGTCCATTACCCACCTTGTGAAGAGGCTCATTGTTGCCGACAATGCCACAGAGGCAAGCCCCTGGAAAACATTGCTTATTATGGCCGGCGGCGTTTGCGGCGCACTGGCTTATACCTGGAGCGATACCTTCTGGTTCTCGGCAGTCGAGGGCGAGGTTTATGCCTTCTCATCGTTCTGCACGGCTCTTGTTGTGTGGCTTATGTTCAAATGGGAGAACCGCGCCGACGAACCGCACTCCGACCGCTATCTCATTCTTATTGCCTATGTAATAGGCGTTTCCATAGCCGTACACCTGCTTAACCTGCTGTGTATCCCGGCCTTGGGACTTATTTTCTACTACCGCAAATGGCGCGAGGTGAACGCTGTGGGCTCGCTGATAGCTCTTGGCGTTTCGTGCGTTATTGTAGGAGCCATTCTCTACGGCCTCGTGCCCGGATTCGTTCAGGTTGCCCAGTGGTTCGAGCTGCTGTTTGTGAACGGATTCCACATGAGCTATAACATGGGTGTGCTTATATATGCCATTCTGCTCACAGCCGTATTCATAGCCACCATCCGCAGCCTGTACAACGCCCGCCACGCCGGCCGCGCCCGCATGCTGTTCATTCTGTCGATAGCTCTTTCGGGTATGCCTTTTATAGGCCATTCGGTGCTTGTGGGCTCGCTTATAATCATTGCGCTGGCGGTGTATGTGTTCATGCTCAAACGCATTCCTGTGCGTGTTTTCTCGCTTATAATACTTAGCGTATTCGTTATATTCATCGGTTATTCGTCGTATGCGCTTCTGCTTATCCGTGCAAGCGCCAACACCCCCATGAATCAGAATGCGCCCGACAATGTTTTTGCCCTTGCATCGTACCTCAACCGCGAGCAGTACGGCGACCGCCCGCTGTTCAAAGGCCCGGTTTTTGCCGAGAGTCTTGTTGAGGAGGAATATCCCCAGGGCTCGGGCAACTACTATGTTATGGTTGACGAATACGGCCGCCCCAAGACACAGCCTGCCGACCTTTATCTGCGTAACGAAAACGGCGGTGCTTTCAACACGCCCAACAAGTCCTACACCAAAGTGGTGAAAGACAATCCCGGGCAACCCGACGAATATGTACAGGAAATAGAACGTCCGTCGTACCGCACTCTGCCCGATTTGGACATGTTCTTTACCCGTATCTACAGCAGCGACCCCGACGGCGCTCACATGGCCGGTTACAAAGCGTGGTCGGGCTACCACACTCCCGATATAAACACCATTCCCCGCGAATTGCGCGAGCGCTGGGCACAGCAGGGTTTCGCTCCCAAATACGAGCTTATGCCCTATATGTCGCATATGACAACCGTAACAACCAATGTCGATTCCGAAACCGGCGCCAATCTCATGCAGCAATCGGTGTGGAAACCGGGCTTCGACGTTAACATGCGTTACTTTGTCAACTACCAGATCAACCATATGTACTGGCGCTACTTCATGTGGAACTTCGCCGGCCGTCAGAACGATATCCAGGGTAACGGCGAACCGCATCTGGGCAACTGGATCAGCGGCATTCCGTTTATCGACAACGCCCGCCTTGGCGACCAGTCGGCACTTCCCGACCAGTTCGGCAAAGGCAACAAGGGACACAATGTGTTCTATATGCTTCCCCTGCTGCTTGGCCTCATCGGTCTGCTCTATCAGGCTCTCTACAACCACCGTGTTCACCCGGCTCGCGGCATACAGCAGTTCTGGATTGTATTCTTCCTGTTCTTTATGACCGGTATTGCCATTGTGCTGTATCTTAACCAGACTCCCGGCCAGCCGCGCGAACGCGACTATGCTTTTGCAGGCTCGTTCTACGCTTTTGCAATATGGATTGGCGTGGGCATTCCCGCAATAGGCATAATGCTCCGCAACCTGTTCACCCGCAAGGACGCAAAGCCGTCCAAAGGTGTGCTTGCAGGCACGGCTGTCATTGCCTGTGTTGTGGCATTGGGAGTGCCTCTGCAAATGGTATCGCAGACATGGGACGACCACGACCGCTCGGGACGCTACACCACCCGCGATTTCGGTTTCAACTACCTCAACTCCGTTGACCCCGACGGCATTATATTCACCAACGGTGACAACGATACCTTCCCGCTGTGGTATGCCCAGGAAGTGGAAGGCTGCCGCACCGATGTGCGCGTTGTGAACCTGTCGTATCTCACCACCGACTGGTACGCCAACCAAATGCAGCATCCCACCGGCGGCGCCGATGCAGTTCCCATGCTCGCCGAGCCGAGCGACTACCGCTACGAGCACCTTGCCTACAGCTTCGTGCTCCCCTCGGGCAATCCTGCAATGCCGGCTCTCGACGCCCTCAAGGAGCTTTATGCTTCCGACTACAACCAGTACAAGGCTCACATAATGAGGTATCCCAAAGTGTACATGCCCGTCGACAAGGCTACCGCATTCCAACGTTATGCCACAGGTAACGCCGCTATCGACAGCACTTTCATAGCCTCTACAGTAAGCGATATAAGCACCGACCTTTCCGGCTCGCAGGGCCTCAACCAAAGCCGTGTGCTCTCGCTTGACATGATTGCCAACTCGGTGGAAAACGGCATGAAACGTCCCGTATACTTCGCCACTACCGTGCCGACTTCCTATTATCTCGGACTTCATCCCTTCCTCTCGGCCACAGGACTTGCCTACGAGGTTACTCCTTTCAACGACCCCGAGTATAACGTAACTGCCGAAAAAGGCTATCGCAACGTTATTACCAAATATCGCTGGGGCGGCCTCGATGCTCCCGACGCACATAAACTTTATCTCGATGAAACCGTGCGCCGAATGGTAAGCTCCATGCGCTCGGGCATATACACCCTTGTTGAAAACCTTATGATGACAGGCTCACTGCCCGCATCGGAAGAATCGAAGGAAGCCGCCCGTCAGGCCGGTATGGAAGTGCCCGAAACACGTAACGACATGGCTCGTCAGCTCATGGAACTAATGCGCGTGAAAATGCCTGCCAACGTTGCCGAGTTCGACAACCTCTACGGACTCTATTTCGCACGCACTTACCTTGACCTGTATCTTGCCACCGGCAACAGCACCGACCTCGAACGCGCCAAGGAACTCATCGATTCCGAAGCCGACCGCTACGCGCAGCTCATAAAATACGCGTCGACTCTGTCGGACTTCGATCTTTCCAACCTCGGCCGCAGCGAAACCTATGCCCTGCAGTATCTCGGCGAAGCCGTTGCCCTGCGCAACTATGTTGACATTCTGCAGCACATCCCCGCCGACCAACTTGAACATGCCCGCGAAACCATTGCCGCAACGGCACTGGAGCAGAATCTGCGCATGGCACCTCTGATTTACATTCAGGGCTACGACTACGATACGCTTGCCGGCGAGCTCGACAACTTCCCCGAAGCACAGCGCGCACTGCTGCAGAATGCAATCGACATTCTCTCGCTCAACGAGAATGCCGGAATAGACCCCATGGCCTACAGCAACGCGCTCATGCAAAAGTACGGTTTCACCGCCGACCAGTGGTCGGAACTTCTCTAAGCCTATGCTTATAGAACAACCGCCACTGCTCTACCGCCTGCTGTTCCCCGAGGCCGTCTGGCGTCTCAAGCAACGCGGGGGCAAGCGTGTTGTGTACCTCACTTTCGACGACGGTCCCATACCCGAGGAAACTCCTTGGGTATTGGATTTGTTGGACCGTTACGGCATAAAAGCCACATTCTTTATGGTGGGCGACAACGTTCGCCGTCATCCCGAATTGCTGGAAGAGGTGAAACGCCGCGGGCACAGCTACGGCAACCACACAATGCATCACCTGCAAGGCATGAAAACAATGGCACACAGGTATCTGCGCGATGTTTCCGAAGCCGCCGCTCTAATTGACAGCCCACTTTTCCGCCCCCCGCACGGACTGTTGCGCTGGAAACAGGCAAAAGCCATAAAGGAGCATTACAACATTATAATGTACGACCTTGTGAGCCGCGATTATTCGCGAAAACTCAGCGGCGAGGAGGTTTTTGAAAACGTGCGCCGATATGCCCGAAACGGCTCCATTATTGTTTTTCACGATTCTATAAAAGCCTCGGCAAACATGCGCTATGCGTTGCCAAAGGCAATAGAGTGGCTGCTGCAGCAAGGCTATGAATTCAAGTCAATTCCAATGTAGCCCGCAACTGCGCGAACGATTGCTGGAAGCCGCCTCCGAAGCAGGCGCATGCGCGGCAGGGTTTGCCCGCACACATCAGATTCCTCAGTACGAAACCCAACGCCTGCAGGACTGGCTGGAAAAAGGACGGCACGGCGGAATGGCCTACATGGAACGTTATGGCGATATTCGCCAAAATCCCGACTTGCTCCTCCCCGGCGCCCGCTCGGTTTTGTGTGTGGCCTTTGCCTATACCGACAAGCATTTGCCGCGAAGCCCGCTGTTCGCCGATTACGCTCTCGGCGACGACTATCACGAAGTTTTGCGCGAACGCCTCGGCACGATAGCCCGCATAATGGAAACCGAAATCCCCGGTACGGCCACACGCATATGCGTGGACTCGGCACCCGTGCGCGAACGCTACTGGGCTGTGGAAGCAGGCTTGGGATTTACCGGCATTAACAACATGCTCATAATTCCCGGAACAGGCTCAAAAGTATTTTTAGCCGAAATATTCTGGACCGCCGACACAACTCCGTCGCAACCGTGCGCGCAGGATGCATGTTGCGGATGTATGGCATGCGTACGCGCGTGTCCCGGCGGAGCTTTGGACGGTTGCGGAAGCATGGACAGCCGCCGATGTCTGTCCTACCTCACCATAGAGCATCGCGGCGCACTTCCCGATGACCTTGAACTTGACGGGCGGCGTATCTACGGATGCGATGTCTGTCAGGACGTGTGCCCCTACAACAAAAATATAACAGCCAAGGTAATTCCCGAATTTCAGCCGCGTCAAAGCCTGCTGCAGCTTAGGCGCGACGATGTAAGCAGCATGACACAGGAACAGTTCTCCACTCTCTTCCGCCGCTCGGCAGTAAAACGCCTCAAACTCGCCGGACTGCTCCGCAACGCCGGCAAACAGTTACAATAAAACTTCCGCCAAAACAGGAGCCGATGAATCCTTGGGCGACAGCTGACGGAACTCGGGTGCTATAGGCCAGTCGATTCCGAGGGCCGGATCATCGAAACGGATAGTACGCTCGGCTTGAGGACAATAATAATTATCCACCTTGTACTGGAAACGCGCCTTGGGCGATATTACGGCAAAACCGTGAGCAAAACCTCGCGGAATAAACAGCTGACGTCCGTTTTCGTGCGACAGTTCCACGGCAATATGTTGTCCGTAAGTTGGCGAGTCCTTGCGCAAATCCACCGCCACATCCACAATGCAGCCCTCGCTCACGCGCACAAGTTTAGCCTGGGCGGCATCGCCGACCTGGAAATGCAGTCCGCGGATTACACCTCCCGACGATTCCGATTCGTTTTCCTGAACAAAATCGATGTGAACTCCGGTAGCGGCCTCAAAAAGGTCGGCACGGAAAGTCTCGCAAAAATAGCCGCGCGAATCATTGTGTCGCACCGGCTCGATAAGCCACACACCCGGCAAAGCAGTTTCGGTGAATTTCATGCTGCAAAGTTACTAATAAATTTGGCATTGCCGAAGCCGGTTATACCTGTACGGTATACAATTTGCGCTGAAAAGAGGCTGAAAATTTGGTTTTCAGCGAATTTGTAATTAAATTTGTGCCATAATGGACAACAGCCCTTGTGGCGCAATTCTTTTAATACAGTACCGTTACTTCAATTTCAGCTATGAAGCATCTGCATTCGCAAACCGGAAAGTTCGACGGTGCTGCTCCTCCGGGCAGCACGCACGCGAGGTGCGCATAGCTTTTTAACACCAACATTTTCAATCGCAGAAATGCCCCCGACAGCCATTGGTGCGTCACGACGCGTCATGTTATACCGGCGGGCGGGTGCAACGTGCACATTGACATGTTGGTGACGGCTCCGGAGGAAGGCCTCCGGCAGTGATTTGTAAATTGAAATATTAACCCGGAGTGCCTCGCGCATCTCCTTTAAAACTGTATTATTATGAAAAGAATTTAACACGTTTCAACAGGAACTCCTCTCTCCCTTTTCTTAAAACACAATCTTATTTTACTAATCCAAAGCCCGAAGCCCCGTTAAAACAGGTTTCGGGCTCAACACTTTTATAATTATGGGTAAACTTATCAGACCGCAACTATATTGTCCTTGCTATCATATAATGAGTTCCGACGACGACCAACCGATTGTAATGGACCTGTACGTCGGCTTCAACTTCCGCAATCAGATTGTTGTTTGCGTGGACCTGCACGACTACGACGAACCCGAGTACAACTGCTCTACCGCCGCCGTGGTGGATATAGACGACGCACGGGTTATGGCACAGAATAATAAAGTGGATTATCGCCGTCTTCCCATATTTATTGGCGAATGCATGGAGGGCTGGAGCGAAATAACAAATGCCACGTTCACACAGGTGGAGGATTGTTTCAAGGAAATAACCGAGTGCCTGCTCGACGAAGGATGCCGGTTCAAAATTGTCCGCAACTACGGCAAAGGCGGCCACACCTGCATGACTCCTTAATTTACACCTTAATTTACACGAGCGCAATGTTCAAATAAATTTGGCATTGCGCCGTTTTTCGTAACTTTGGCTGCGCCTTAGTTACTCTCGTTCGGCAATGCTCAAATAAATTTGGCATTGCGCTCAACTTATTCGTAACTTTGCACTTTGAATCAATCACAACATAATATGAGTCAAAGCTTACGGTTTGTTGTTTTCGACGACCCTGAAATACATGCACAACTTCTGCCGCTAACCTACACCCGTCCTGTGGGTGACTTGCGCGCGGGTATCGATACCGTTGCCTGCAAATGGGAGGCTTTTCTCGGCGGAAAGGCGGCATGGAAAGGAGCCGAGAGTTATATGGACGAGGCATTCCCCGGACTTGAAAGCTCCGACAGCAACACTGTTTCGGTGGCCGGCCACATTATCCCCGACAAAGTCCTCGTTGCGGCCGTTATGGCTCTTGCCCCCGATACCCGACTTGTTTCGGAAAAGGGCGAGACTATAGCCTTGCGCGGTTCGGGGGAAACTGCCGCCGTTACTTATCACGGAGAGTTTGCGGCTTTGCGGAATCTCTACGATATTTTCATGCTCAACGACGAGCTTATATGCCGCGATTTCCGCCGCATTACTGCCGGACGAAAATCGGCTCCGCTGAGCGACTCGGTTACCGTTATAGGCGACCCCTCGCTGATTTTCCTTGAAGAGGACGCCGACGTGGAAGGTGCGTTCATCAACACCCGCAAAGGGCCGGTATACGTCGGCTCGGGAGCACAGATTATGGAGGGCAGCATGCTGCGCGGCCCCGTTGCCCTGTGCGAGCACGCAACGGTGAACATGGGAACTAAAATTTACGGGGCAACAACAATAGGCCCGTGGTGCAAGGCAGGCGGAGAACTCAACAATGTTGTAATGCAATCCTACTCCAACAAGGCTCACGACGGCTTTTTGGGCAACGCCGTAATAGGCAGCTGGTGCAATATCGGCGCGGGCTGCGTGGCCTCCAATCTTAAAAACGATTACACGCCGATACGCCTGTGGAATTATCCTACGGCACGATTTTTGCGTACAGGCCTGCAGTTCTGCGGCCTTATAATGGCCGATCACTCCAAAGCCGGTATCAACACAATGTTTAACACCGCAACGGTTCTGGGCGTTGGGGTTAACATCCATGGCTCGGGCTTTCCGCGCAATTTCGTGCCCTCGTTCAGCGAAGGCTCCACTGCCGGATTCTCGGACGTTTCCATGACAAAGTTCTTTGAAACGGCACAGCGCATGATGTCACGCCGAGGCGTGGAACTCTCGGAGGCCGACAAACGCATGTTCATGGCTATTCGCGAGGCCGCCGAGAACTTCAAATAAACATAAGCACTTCCCCGGCGTTGTAAAAATATACACTTTTCAACAACATTAACTACACATTATGGAAACTACACGTCAAGCAAAAATATCCCGACTGCTCCAGAAGGAGCTTAGCGAAATTTTCCGTCAGCAGACAGCCAAAACTCACGGAGTTATTGTATCGGTAAGCGCTGTGCGCACAAGCCCCGACCTTTCCGTTGCCAAGGCCTACCTCTCCATTTTCCCCGGCGACAAGGCTCCCGAAATTCTTGAAAGCATAAAGGCTTCGGCAAAGACCGTCCGCTACGAACTGGCTCAGAAAGTGCGCTTCCAGCTCCGCAAAGTTCCCGAGCTGCAGTTCTACATCGACGATTCTCTCGACTACATAGAAAACATCGACTCGCTGCTCGAAAAATAAGTGCAGGCTCTACGCATAGCACTGCGCTATCTTCGCGCGCCGAAATCGCATAAAGCGGTAAACGTCATCTCCGTCATTTCCATGGCGGGAGTGGCGGTTGCCGCCATGGCCATAATTATAGTGCTGTCGGTTTTCAACGGTTTCACCGACCTTGCAAAAGCGCATCTTGCGGGCATAGATCCCGACCTGCGCGTGAGCCGCAGCGATGGCCGGGTATTCCCCGCTGCCGACAGCCTATGTTCCGTAATAGCCCACATGGAAGGCTCGCGCGCGGCAACTCCTGTTTTGCAGGAACGCGCGCTGCTGGTGAGCGAGGGCGCGCAAATGCCGGTGATTTTCAAGGGTATTGACCTCGACGGCTATACCTCGGCAACGGATATCGAAAATATTATCATCGACGGCATAATAGCGTCACAGTCACCTCTATGCGACACTCTTGCCGCGGCACAGCTCTCGGTTGGAGTAGCGCTTGAAACCGGATTGCGGCCGTCGGGATATGCAGGCGCCACCCTCTACGTTCCCCGCCGCAACGGGCGCATAAACCCGGCCAATCCCGCCGGATCTTACAGAGGACTGCCCCTCTCGGTAAGCGGTGTTTTTCAGGTGAATCAACCCGAGTACGACAACGAGTACATGCTCATCCCCCTGCAGCAAGCCCGCCAACTCCTTGAATATGACAACACTCCCGGGGGCGCGGCCTCGGCAATAGAGATTGCCCTTGCGCCCGGCTACCCACAACAAAAATTCATAAAGCGCCTCAAAGAACAGCTCGGCTCCGATTTTACGGTGCAGACACGCATGGAACAGCGCTCCGATACTTTCCGCATGATTTCGGTGGAAAAATGGGTAACTTTTGCAATGCTCATTTTCATTCTGCTAATTGCCTCGTTCAACATAATATCCACCCTCAGTCTGCTCATAATAGAAAAACGCGACAACATGGGCACTCTCAGGGCATTAGGCGCATCGCAAAAGTTCATAACGCAAATTTTTGTGTGGGAGGGCTGGCTCATTACAATGGCCGGAGGCATTGGCGGTTGTATCGTTGGAATAGCCTTGTCGCTCGCTCAGCAGCACCTGGGATTAATAAAACTGGATGCCGACCCCTCGGCGCTCACAATAGATGTTTATCCCGTACGCGTTGAGTGCGCCGACATTTTGGCCGTTCTTGGCACGCTGTTTGTTACAGGACTTATAATAGGACTTCTATCGAAAATTTTCACCCGCAAAATCAACTGACATGCAACGAGTTCTTTTTCACAGCACAATATTCGGACCCATACGTTCACGACGCCTCGGCAGCTCCTTAGGCATAAACCTCATGCCCGACGACGGCAAAATTTGCTCGTTCGACTGCCTGTACTGCGAAGCCGGTTTCAACGCGCAAGGGCCGGGAACTACAGGATTACCCTCGCGCGACGACGTGCGCCGAATGCTGGACGAGCGGCTGTGTGCAATGAAAGAGAACGGCGAGCCACTGGATGTAATAACTTTCAGCGGCAACGGCGAACCTACTCTCCACCCCGATTTTGCCGGCGTTGTGGACGATGTTATTGAACTGCGCGACAAATATTTCCCCTCTGTAAAAATAAGCGTGCTCACCAATTCCACCCGCCTCGGCGATAAGGACGTAGCTGCCGCGCTCGCCAAAGTGGACAACAACATAATGAAGCTCGACAGCCTCAACGAACGTACTGTGCGCATACTCGACCGCCCCGCTCCGGGCTTCGACATAGAAAAAACCGTCGAGCGCCTTGCCGCTTTCGGAAAAGGAGGCATAGTGCAGACAATGCTCACGCGGGGAAGCTACAACGGCGAGACTGTTGACAACACTACTGCCGAGGAACTCGACGCACTTATTGAAGCATATAAAACCATATCGCCGAGGGAAATAATGATTTACACCATCGACCGTCCCGCACCGGCCGCCACCCTCGAGCGTATTCCGCGCGACGAAATGGAACGCATCGGCAACATCATCCGCACCCGCACCTCCATTCCCGTCCAGGTATCCTGCTGAACGCCGGCAATGCTCAAATAAACAATGCTCAAATAAATTTGGCATTGCTCTCAACTTATTCGTATCTTTGACTGCGTCTTAGATACTTTCGTTCGGCAATGCTCAAATAAATTTGGCATTGCTCTCAACTTATTCGTATCTTTGACTGCGTCTTAGATACTTTCGTTCGGCAATGCTCAAATAAATTTGGCATTGCTCTCAACTTATTCGTATCTTTGACTGCGT
>CAMWMR010000052.1 GCA_947175425.1 uncultured Porphyromonadaceae bacterium | reverse complement strand
TTCATGATTTCCCTGATTGCATGGGGATTCACTATTATACCGCTAATGACAGGCATGTGGCTGTATAAAAAATATCATCATATTAAAGGACTATAACGATATGAAGTCAACCTGTAAACAATTTTGGATATTTGAGGCATTTACCATTATCTATGCCGGATTATTGATGCTTCTTGAACTGATAATCTTTGGTAAATCCCTAACAGGTGAAATAATGTTATTCATTATCGCTTGGTGTTGTATCACTGGAGCTATTACCTGGCCTTTTGCAAACGGGAAACACTGGTTCGTATTTGGGCTAATCTATGAAGCCTTGTTCATTATCTTGCTATTCGCCTATCTTATGATAGATGGATTAAATCGTGGACTTTTTGATTGGATTGACTTTGGAATGTGCATTGCTTTTGTTTTACCGATTGCTATTGTATGTTTCATACCTTCAATGATATTGGCTTTTGTCGGCTATCATCTCTTCAACAAGAATATAACGAATTAGATCTCACGGCAGGCTACTGTTTTTTGCCGTGGAAATGGAAGGCTATGCCATTATAATAAAGGAGAGTATTTTGTCCGGCAGGGTTCAATCGCACTTTTGGCAGCCCTTGTCGTATCGGGCTATTTTAAAGTAGCGACTCTTAATTTTTCGGAGTTTGAGGACATCAATTTGAAGTTCGATGCACTATTCCCCCACAATGAGGTCGAAAACCCCAAAGCAGATAAACCCGGAAACGAAAATTACGATAAAATAGCGCAGGGTCTTCGACTTTATGATTTTGTATTTGTCGCAAACCAACAGCAGAAGCTCCGCCACTACTGCAATTATTATGTAAAGATACCAATGTTTAAGCATGATGTTGTGGTTTTGAAGTTTTCTTATTAGACGCGATTTTTCGCAAAAAATTACAAATGAGCGAGAAAAAAGGTAAGCAACACATTGGCCGTTTTTCAACCGCTCCAATAACGAGGACTTGATTCTCGCGGTACATACTGCCGGAGTAAGCCGAGGCCGCAACTGCCTCCGAAAAGACAAGTCAGGCAAAAAACTTGCCGAGAGAGAAGAAGACCCGCACGAACACTGCACCGACGGCACCGATGCTTTCTACACCTTCTGTATCGGAGCCGAAAAATTCCCCTATCACGACACCATTGCCCTCTCCGTATCTGGTGTTTCATAAATTTTTTCTATCTTTGCTGAAGGAAAGGCTACACCTCTCCTCGACATTTTGGAAAATTAAGAAGCGTTATGTTTTCTTGTAAAATGAAAACGCAGGAAATTTTCAGCCTGACAAAAGAGACAATATGACGGCACAGCAACGTTATAATGACCTAATCTCCAAGCATCCCGATTTGATTTCACTATTTCCGCTCAAAGATACAGCCTCGTTTCTGAATATAACTCAGACTCATCTGAGCCGTCTGCGAAAAAACATCTGACCGCAGGTACTTTTCAACATTTGTTGAAGATTATTGTCAAAATAGATGGTAATTTTGCGTCATAAAATAAACGACTTCAAAATATGAAAATTTCCATAATAGCACTTCTCCCCATTGTGGCAGGTATAATTGGGGGCCTCATTGGAGGCAAAATTTACAAAAGAAACAAACAGCCCAAATAACATGAATATGAGTAAATTAATCTGCTTTTTAGCTGGCCTGATGTTTTCCGCAGTTCATCTGAATGCCGCCAATCAGTTGACTCCGGCACAGAAAGCTTCCATCGTTACCAAGTTTGGCACAGAGGTAAAGTATAATTTCGCACATCTTGATAAACTGCCGTGCAACTGGGATAGCCTCTATATGGCACGTTTACCCCAAATCGTAGACACTCCGACTGATGAGGCTTTTCTCGATAGTCTGAAACACTTGTGCGTCACACTTAAAGACGGACACACTGCCGTTTGGTGTAATACCCCGGCTGTCAGAGATTGGACGCTTCCGTTCTTCACAAAAAGGTTCGGCAACCGCGTTTTTATTACAGATGTCATTACAGATAAAATGATAGCGGCAGGATTAAGATCCGGCACCGAAATACTCGAGATGGACGATATGCCGGTAATTGAATATGGTGAAAAGAACGTTATTCCTTATTTTCCTTCGTCTACTCCACAATGGTCACAGTCTGCCGCTTTCTTCGGCGGTCAGTTGACAAATGGCCCTGCTGACAAATCGGTAAAAGTCAAATTCAGAAACGCTCCCGACAGCGTTTTCACCCTCAACGTGGAGCGCGATATGGACTGGCAATACAATCCGTATTACAAACGGGTTATTTCTCACAAAAAGCTGCCAGGCAATGTTGGATATATCAAAATACCCTCTTTCCAGCAGGGAGTGTTCGATCACGAAAAATTTATTGAAGTGTTTGATTCGCTTGAAAATGTATCTTCTTTGGTGATAGATATTCGTGATAATGGAGGCGGAAATTCTACCTATGGCGATTTTATACTTAGACTTATTTGTCCTGATACAATCCCGGCTCTCGAATGGTCTTCACCCAAATATATTCCCGTGATGAAAGCATGGGGCAGGACTGTGGAACCATATATCGAAAAGGGTGCTCCGCTTATTCCTTTTTCGGCTCAATACGCGGAAATTCCCAAATTTGAAATTCCCGTAGTGCTTCTGGTAAACAGCAATACATTCTCCGCGTCAGAAGATTTTGCAGCTACATTTAGAGCCGCTAAACGAGGCAAAATTATCGGCACACCGACAGGAGGCAGTACCGGCCAACCGATTATAATAGACCTTGGTTATGGCTATATGGCAAGAATATGCACACGTGATGAATGGTTGCCCGATGGCACCGAGTTCATCGGCGTCGGGATTAAGCCCGATGTTGTAGTTGAAGAATCGGAAAGCATCTTATTCGGCAAAGACAACGTCCTTGAGGAAGCGTTGAAGCTATTAAAATAACAAGTAACAGCAACTCATACAATATGGGAACCTCGGCAGTGATTGTCGGGGTTTTCTTTTGTTGCGGTTTGATACTCTCAGATTCCCAGATACAGTGGGCAGAAAATAACAAGTGCGACTATCAGCCCGATAAGGTATCGTACAAAACGGTGATGAACCCGTTTTTTAAGCCATTCCGAATCAGCTATTCCAACTCCTAAAAAAGTTCCTATGACAGCTGTCAAAACTGCGAAAAATATTCCGTATGCCATAATCTTGAAGTTTCTAATTAAAACAAGTTGAATAATAAAAATGTTGAATATCTTTTACTCAATCCTTTATAGGGTTGCGGCACTTCCGCCGAGCTTTCGTGTCATCAACCCATATGGTCGCTTGGCGTTCAGCCAAAGAACTGCCGCCGAACTTATAATCTCTGCCGTTCGGCTTCTTATCGTCTTGCCGCTTTCGTAGCGCAGCGGAGAAAGAACTCCGACGGATACATCCTCGAACCCGGTAACGTCATCTCACTCCGTTGCTCGTTCCACGGCGCCCGGCGCAACGTCAAGTTGCTTGCGTCCGGCGATACCGCAAAATCCGAGAATCTTCCGCGCAATCTGCGGCGATCCATTAAACATGCTGTAAAACACATTTATTTATTTTGAAAAAAATCCTACTGTTGCCAAAATTATAATTACCTTTGCATAAAGTCAATAACTATATAGTATGGAAAGAATAGGCAATGGCGGCACAAGGAAAAAACCCGGAAGAAACGAGGGCGCACATCTCCCCTCCCCGCCTTCCTGCTATACAACGTAACTTATAAATAAAGGGCTCGAACGATGAAAACGAATACAAAATTTTATATCCTATTGACTGTTATCTTCAGCGTGTGCTTATGCGGTTTATATCTCTATTTCGGACGCATAGACTTCGGATTGGTGTTTCTCGCTATATTCGAAACAATAATGACTTTTTTGATTATTGCCGCAGTCATTGGCATTATATGGAGGGTTAAGAACGGAGTCGACTTGTTGGCAACTCTCGAAACCGACCCTGAGAAAGTGAAGGAACGCATGTTGTTTATAATGCAATACGGACATTCGGAGGGCATTAAAGGAGCATTGAACGAGTTTAACGATATTTTCAGGAACTACCCTCAATGGGAATTCCAAAGCTGGGAGGTTTTTCGTGCATGGTACAAGCATTTAATCGACCACGCTCTTGAAAACCCGCATATCTACAATCTCAAAATGAAAGATGGTTCACAATACAGCAAAGAAAACGACCCGTTATATGACCCAGGCGCTCCCGAGTGGGAACAGTTCGACCGAAAACGTTATTATGACGATGACGACGACGAGGATAATGACAACGGGGATAACGATACTCCAAATTTGAAAAAAGCGGCTGCAGACGGTTTTATGATGGGCGTAGGTTTTGGTATTGCCAATAGCATTATTAACGGGAAATAATGCACTTTCGCTTACTGATTTATAATAGGTAACTTTGCCGAAAAAACATGTCATTGTTCGGCTAGGTAAAATTAAAACATCAACATAGTTCGGACTTCCGGAATAATCATCCGGCATCCACATTGCGATGAGCGAATCAATTTTGAAATAAACCTCAACACGTCCATATTTGCTTACCGTGTTCGATTGTAACGATGCGGCGATGTACTGGACGAGAAAATAGCTGTATTTTTCGTTGTTCATGTCACCTTTTCTCGGCGAGATGTGTCTTACATACGAGACGTCTCAAAAGAACAATGTTAAACATCTAAAATCTCAAAGATATGCAGGATATTTTGGTTCCCATCTTCGTCTGCGTGGTACTCCCCGTGGCAATTGTAGCAATAGTTTTCGCAGCAGCGATAAATAACGATAATAAACGTGCGAAAGTGCTTATCAAGGCAATTGAATCCAACTGCGGAATCGATGCCGACAAACTTGCCGAGGCGCTCCAAAAGCCCAAGAAAACAGCTCGCGAAATTCTTAATCTCCGACTTATGCGCAGCTGCATCTTCTCCTTTCTCGGCCTTGCACTCTGTATCATAGGCGCTGTGTCGTTCTACATGAAAGCCAATGACGAAGCATTCCTCATTATCCTCCCCTTACAACTTGGTGCTCTATTGCTGGCAATTGGGTTGAGCTATCTTGTGGTTTACTTCGTGACTCGCAAACAAATTAAAGATTAACCGTACAAGGATATGACTCGCGAGCAATTCATATCCCATGTAGCGGCCACACAGAAAGCGTTCCGGCGCTTTCTTGTGGCTCTTTGCTGTGGCAATACCGCGCTCGCAGATGATGTTGCGCAGGAATCCTATATCAAGGCTTACCTTTCCTGTGATTCATTCTCAAATCCTGAAAAGTTCAACGCCTGGATTTTCAAAATCGGGTACAATACCTTCATCAATCACAAGCGTGGCGAACGGCTGACTGTAGGCATTGAGGATGCAAAGGAAATATCAGCTCATGACAGGTCGGATTCCCATTTTGCTTATCAGGACCTTTATGAGGCTTTGAATAAGATACCTGCAAAAGAAAGAACCTCTGTTCTTCTTTTCTACATGCAGGGTTATTCAATAAAAGAAATCGCCGAAATACAAGATGCCTCTCAAGACGCAGTGAAACAACATCTTTCGAGAGGCCGCAACCATTTGCGAGGTTTGTTATCAACAACTTAACCCGACTGTACAATATGGAAGATGATAAATTAAAATCGTTATTCTCAAACTTCGAGCCGGAACTCACGTCCGGCTTCTGGTTTATGAATAAACTCCAACAGAACTTAAACTCAGTTGAGATGATAAAACAACATACTGCCGAATTCCGCGCACGCAGTAAGAAAGCAGTTGTCATTGCAGCCCTTGTCGGATTTATTGTCGGCTTCCTTTTCTCGCTGTCATTGCCCTGTTTGAGCGAAGCGGTTTTAAAATGGCAATTGACTCTGCCAAGTGAATCTGCAATGAACACACTTGCCAATAACTTCACAACCATTGCATGGCTCATTATTGGAGGTACGTCAGTATTAGCCGCCCTCAACTCTTACGAAATATCACTTTCGTTGCTGAAGCCCAAAGAAGCAACTGCCTGTTAAAACAATCAATTCTTCAACATCAAAAAAATCATGATATTAAATACGATAATTTGAGACTAAAAACAGTTTTCGATTTCACAACCAATGCCGACACGTTAAAAAGAACGGCCTTCTGAAATGCCGTGACTACATCTTCAACTTTCAAATCAAACTCAAAAACTCCGGTTACTTCCGTTCAGACATCAGTGCCGAAGCCTTCATAAATCTGCGCTCAATCGTCGAGACATCCAAGCAGCACGGCAACTCGCCCCACAACGCAATCCTCGCCCTTTTCTAAACGGCGACAACATCGGCACATCCGCTGAATAGTTAGCAAGATGGTTGACTAATGTTAATAAAAAGGGAGAAATCTCTCGATTCCTCCCTTTCAGGGTTTAGATATTTTATGAGAAAACGATGGTTTTAACTCACGAATGAGTTACCAACTTTATTACCAAAGCTTGGTCTGTGAGAGCGTGTAGCCTTTCTTTTCGTAGTCGGCTATCATATCGGAACCGATAGGATAGAGATACGAACGTTCGCTGAAGGCATTGCGTGGCTGGATGTTGGTGGGTACTGCGAAGCCAACCATATCAGCAGCATTCGAGCCGTCGTAAACTACCTTTGTGCCATCAAGTTTCTGCACCGTGACCTTGCCTATATTGCTTTCGTTGAGCAGATCGGGAAGTTCGGTATTATAGTCAATCCAGATTCCCAGCATAGTGTCGGGATACTTGTTGTTGTCCATATAGTCGAGTTTCTTCCAGCGACGGATGTCGACGAGACGGCTGTATTCGAATACGAGCTCGAGGCGGCGTTCGCGGCGGATTTCCCACAGCAGGGGCGATACGTCGGCATCGCGGTCGGGATCTAATTCGGCGGTAATCTCGCTCAGAACCATGGGAGCAGTCTGCTTCAGGCCTTTTGCGATTGCTGTGTCATCGAGAGGACGTGCGCGGAGAGCGTTGATCGACTTGTCGATATCACCCTGGTTTGCAGTGCCGAGTTCGGCCTTGGCTTCAATCCAGTTGAGCAGAACTTCGCCGTAGCGCATAACGGGAGCGTCGTTGAGGTTGGTAACCGAGTTCCAGATAGGATTGGTCGAAGCAAGACCTTCGGGAGTCCAGGCTTCGCGGTCAATGAACTTACGGCCATAGATGCGGGTGCATACATTGGAGTTGGCAACATCGGAGAAACAAGCTTCGAAGCGGGGGTCGCGGGTTTTGGCGAGGTTGGCCAGACTGAAGTTATCGGCACCTTCTACACTCGAAGTCTTGAAAGGCTTGCCGTCGTTGCAGATTACAGACTTAACGAACTGGAGGTTAACGACAGCATCGGGAGCTTCCTTACCGTTGCAGTACGAGGCAATGCAGTGGCGAACGGCCTGGGCATCGTCATACTTGCGATAGAGAAGACACTCGGCATTGCCTGCAAGACTCTGCGAACCGAACAGCTCGGGCATTGAGGTTGCAATGCTATACAGTCCGCTGTTGATAACATAGTCGCCTGCTTCGACAGCAAATTCAAGATACTTCTTGGCAAGAGTCTCATTGCCGAAGTGGTACTTCTGCCATGTGCCCTCGAAGAGCATCCAACGCGAGATGAAGCCTGCTGCAACGTAGCGGTTGAGTACGTTGCTGCCGTCGTTTACGCGCATTTTTGCCATGACATCTTTGCAAAGGTCGTAAACCTTGCCCATAACGAAGTCGCGGGGGTCACGATCCTTGTAAAGTTCGTCGAAATCGGTCGAACCTACTTCTTTTTCAAAGTAAGGCACATCGCCGAAAGATGTTACGAGACGTACGTATTCGAATGCCTTGAAGAACTCGGCTACGGCATACCAGTGGTCATATTGCTCGGCGGTGAGCACATTGGTCATGCGGGTATCAAGGCGGTTGAGCATCACGTTGATTGCACGAACGCGCGAGAAGTTCCAGGTCTGGCCTGCGGTCTGTGTCAGCCAGGTAGATGCGGCGGTCGAGCCAAGCGTTGCAGGAACAGTGTTGGTAAAGTTGGCCTGTGTACCGGTAGTGGTGAAGTCATCGCAGAATGTGAGACCGCGCACAGGTACGTATGTGGTGCCCCAACCCGAATTGTAACCTACAAAATACTCAGTATACAAATTGTTGGAATAGAAGCGCACATCAGACTCTGTCCGCCAATAGGTATCATCGGTTGGCGTATTGAGCTGCGGACGGTCGAGAACCTCGTCGCACGATGAGAGCAAGAGGCCAAGTGCCGCTGCCGACAGTAAAATATATTTTTTCATAATTTTAGTCCTCGTGAAGTTAGAAGTTTAACTGAATACCGAAGTTAGCATTCTTCATGGCGGGAGTACCTACACCGGTACGGCCGGAGTTGTAGTTGCTCGAGTTCCACATCGACACACCCGATACAACTTCGGGGTCGATAGGCAGACCATGCAGCTTGTCGAAAGTGAAGAAGTTTTCAAGAGCGACATAGAAGCGGCACTTGTTGATTAATACCTTACGGGTGAGCTCGGCAGGCAGAGTATAACCGAGGGTTACGTTCTTGATACGGAAGTATGCCATGTTGAGAAGATAACGGTCGTTCTGCTGGAAGAGGCCGCCCGAGTTGGCGCCACCCATGTTGTATGCGCGGGGATAGAAAGCATCGGTGCGGTCTTCGCGCCAGTAGTTTCCTGCGATAGCCTGGGGCATTGCACCGTCGCCGGTGTTGTAGCCGGGGATTGCGAGGAAGCCCGAACCCCATATCTTACGTTGTCCGATACCCTGACCGAAGATCGAGAAATCGAAGTCCTTGTAGTTCACGCCGATACGGATACCATATTCGTAGCGAGGGGTAGAGTTACCAATCTTAACTTTGTCACCATGGTCATCAACCTGGTTTTTACCATTCTTGATCTGGCCGTCACCATTCTGATCCACATACTTGATGTCGCCGGGGCCGAACAGTACGGAACCTGTCTGGAAGTAATCCTGATAAACTCCGTTGGGATCTGCAAGCTGATTCATCTGCTTGGCACCGGTTGTACCTTCGGGAACCACCTGACCGTCAACAACCCATACTGTCTTGTGCGAGCCGTCGGCATTGTAAACGAAGTCATCTTTCTGATAGAGGCGGTCTACTTCATAGCCCCAGATTTCGCCGTATTCCTTGCCGGCATACCAGCTGTCGATATTGGAGGCTGTGCCATAGCGGGTGATGACGGAACGGGCATCGGAGAGGGTAACCATTGCGTTAACCGACCAGTCGCGGTTGAAGCGGTGGTTATAATCAATCTGGAGTTCCCAACCGCGTGTGCGGAGGTCGCCGTAGTTGCCGGTAGGAGCGGTGGCACCGAATGTCAGGGGCACACCTTCTGCGGGGATAAGCATGTTCTTGGTGTTGCGCTGATACCAGTCGAACGAAACGCCAAGTTTATTGTTGAAGAAACGTGCATCAATACCTACGTTGGTTGTTTCGATATCCTGCCAGGTAATTGCAGCATCGATAGCGGTGGGAGCACCTACGCCGATAAACTTATTGCCGCTTGCGTCCACCCAGCTGATCTGACCTTGAGTCAAGGTTGCGATGTAGAGACTCGAGCTAACGGACTGGTCGCCGATACGGCCCCACGAACCGCGGAGTTTCAGAGAGTTAAGAGTAGGCTGTGCCCAGCGCATGAACGCTTCCTGGTCGAGACGCCAGCCGAGCGAGAACGAGGGGAATGCACGCCACTTCATGCCGGTGGGGAATTTCGACGAACCGTCGTAGCGAATGTTGGCTTCGAACAGATAGCGATCGAAGAGCGCGTAGTTGATACGGCCGAAGAAACCGAGCTGACCGTCCCAGTAGTCGTTGCCCGAAGAGGTCTGTGTGCCTGCGGTCTTATCGAACGAAGGCGAAAGGATGTCGGTAAGATAAGTGATCTGCGACCAGTGCTGCTTCGACTCCCAGTCGGTGCGGTTAAGACCGATCATAGCCTTGAGGTTATTGGCCGCGTTGATCTGCCAGTCGTAGTCCATGGTCACGTTTAATGTGTGACGCTTGGCATGGGTCGATTCGCGACGGATGTGGTCGGGGTTGCCGCCGTTGGCTGTACGTGTATAGTAATTAAGGTCGAATGCGGGCTGTGCGCCTTCTGCATCGGCCGAACATACATTGCCTGCATGGTCTACATACACGCGGTTGCCCTGTTCGTCGTAGCGGGCAATGGCATTTACCCATGTATCGGCATCTGTGAAGCGAGTACCGGGCAGGTTGATGTGCTGATCCTCAGCTGCGTAGGCATAGTCGAGGTTAACATGCCATTTGTCGGTGAGGTTCAGGGTAAAACCTGCGTTTACGCTCAGATATGTATTTTCGCGGTTGGCGGTGTTGGCCTGGGCGAGCTCGCCGGAGGGCGAACGCATCAGATTGCCGTTTTCATCATAGCCGTGAGGGGCATAGGCATCCCAGCGATAGAGATACAGCCAGGGGTCGGCTGTGGTGCTGTTGGTAGCGTAGCCGTAGCGCTTGTTGCGCATCGAGTACTTGAGGCCACCACGGATAGTGAGGTACTTGTTGAAGTCGGTGCTGATGTTGGCCGATGCGTTGTAACGGCGGAAGTCATCAACCTTCGAAGCCTTGATCAGACCGTCCTGGTCGAGGTAGCCGAGACTGAAATTGTACGCGGTCTTGCCCGACTTGCCGCTTACCGATGCGTTGTGGGTCATAGAGGGAGCCCAGTCACGAATCATGTAATCGTACGGATCGTAGGGACGGATGAAGAACTTGCGGTTGTTTTCGCCTACATACCAGTCGCGGCCGTAAACGAAGGGATCGTCTTTGCCGATCTTGCCGGAGTAGTTGGCAATCCACTCGCGCTGGCGTTCAAGAGCTGTCTCGTTCACATACCAGAATGCACCTGCGAGAGTACTGTTGGTACGTGCCATTGCGTCGACACGATATTGTGTGCCGTCGACGGTAGCCATTTCCATGTCCTTGGAAATATGCTGCCAAGCGAAGTTGGCCGAGTAGTTAACCTCTACACGGTCGGTGTTGGCTCCTTTCTTGGAAGTAATAAGAATAACGCCGAATGCGGCCTTCGAACCGTAGATCGAGGCGGCGGCAGCGTCTTTAAGTACGGAGATCGACTCGATATCGTCGGGGTTGATGAGCTGAATCGAGGGGATTTCAACGTTATCGAGAAGAATCAGAGGATCGGCCGAGCCATTAAGCGAAGCCACCTGGCCGCGGATGCGGATTGTGGGATCGGAGCCGATTTCACCGTTGGGCAGAACGATGTTAAGACCCGGAGTAGTACCCTGCAGGCCACGGCCGACGTCGGCGATCTGACGGCCTTCGAGAGTCTTCGCTACATCGACGGTCGACACGGCACCGGTGAGGTGTTCGCGCTTCTGTGTGCCGTAACCTACGACAACGACGTCGTTAAGAAGCTCTGAGCTGGGCTGAAGTTTGATGCTAAGCGGTGTTCCGTTGTACTTCACTTCTTTCGGAGCATAGCCTACGAAACTGAATACGAGTGTAGAGCCGGCTTTGGCCGAAATGGTAAACTTACCGTCGAGGTCGGTAGTCACACCACCCGGGGCGCCCTTCACTACAACCGATACACCGATCATAGGTTCACCGTTCTCGTCGATGACTGTACCGGTGGCCTTTGATGTTTGCGCAACTGCCGTGACATCGGCCTGAGGCAGCCCATAACAGACTGCCGGCGTGCCGAGAGCAAGCCATAACGCAGAAAACAAAGCAATTTGTTTTTTCATAATGCAATGGTTTAGATAATAGGTTATTTATTTAAGGTGCTCAATTTTTGTTTTTCGGTTGCTTGACGGCTGTCAGTCCCTATATATTAATGTAAGCGCTGCCGGCCGTCACCGCCATGTCATGGCGACATGATAATTGTATATTATATTAATTTATCATTCATGTTCTGTTTTTGTGCTTTATAGATGTTGTTTTAATATTCATGTTAAACTTTCTTTGGCAAAGTAAAGATATTTTTTCATAAATAGCAAAAAAAAAATGTTAAATCTGCTCCACAAAAACTTCGGAAGCATTCCGGATGTTCCTGCCCCGGGGCCGGACGAGTTGTTTGAGATGGTGCGCTTAAAACGCACAGAACAGGCATATGACATAAGGCTTGATGAGAAAAAGAAACTCTCTGATGAGGACTATCTCGGAGAGCGAGGCTATATGGATTATGTTACAATACAAGACTATCCTATGCGCGAAATCGGCTTGACCCCATATTTAGGGTCGCCCTCCGGGGCGGCTCTTTTCATTATAATCGAGTAGGAGGTAAACACTAATCATAGGGTGTTTATCTCCTACTTTCGT
>CAMWMR010000051.1 GCA_947175425.1 uncultured Porphyromonadaceae bacterium | reverse complement strand
TACACCGAGTTCTTTGCAGATTTCTTCGGCCATGTATTGCGACTTGGTTCCGGAGAAAATCTTGAAAGGGGGAAGGAAAGTATCCATTGGATATTAAAAATATGATAATTGGGGTTTCAGGAGTTCTTGGTTCGGTTTTTTGCAGCCCTTTTCCGGTTTTCCGGTGCGGAAAAAGAATCGGGGCGCAATGCTTGTATGTTCGATTTGTCCACTTTCCAAATGGCAGCCCCGTAAGCGGGAACGTGAATTTCCATGGGGGCTGTGGACGCAAAAGTTTTTTCTTGGCGAGCGCCTGTGAGCAGCTCTATACAGTTAACGGCTTTGCCTTCGGGAGAGTTTATAGTGGCAAAGGCATGACGGGGAATGTTGAGCGCTATGTCGCTGTCGGTATCGCCGAAGTTTGCAACAATCACAAGCACATCATTATCAATGTGTCGCAGGAAAGCGAAATGCCTGTGAGGGTTAAGCCGCGGGTTCTGCAGGTTCACGTACATGAGGTCGAAGAATCCGCCCTCTTTTACGGCTTTTTCCGCATTGGCAAGTTTAAGCACCTTCCGGTACATATCGCGCAATGTTTTCTCCTCATGTGTGAGAGTGCCGTTGCATTTTCCGCGATTGAGCCAGCGGCGCACTTTGGCCACGCTCCAGTAGTCGAATATGCTTGTACGGCCGTCGACACCGCTGTATCCTTCGGCGTCCATGCCCGGTTCGCCGAGTTCCTGTCCGAAGTAAATCATCATCGGGCCGGTGTTAATCATTGTACTAAGCACCAATGAGGGGAGCACATGCATGGCATTGCCGGCAAAGAACGGCGATGCAAAGCGTTGCTCGTCGTGATTCTCAAGGAAATTGAGCATATGCGGAGCAATTCCTTCGACAGTCTGCCAGCAGCCGGTAATGCTTGCAGCCGAGTGATTGGCTGTCTGTACGGCGCGCAAGGTATCGTAAAGGTTTACTTTATCGTAGAGATAATCGAAACCTCCGTATTCTATAAAGGGTCGGTACAAAGCAACATCATATATTTCGGCAATGAAAACTATGGAAGGAAAATGTTGCTTAACCTGCGGTATCGCCCAGTGCCAGAATTCGAGGGGCACCATGTGAACCATGTCGCAACGGAACCCGTCCACACCTTTTCCGGCCCAGTAGCGGAGAATGTGCAGCATTTTGAACCATGTGTCGGGCACAGGGTCGAAATGCGTTGAGCGGTCGCCTCCGTCAACGCCGTAATTGAGTTTCACGGTATCGTACCAGTCGTTTACACCGGGAAAAGCCGTGTAGCAGTCGTTGCCCGACGCCTTGGCCGGGAACTCCACGTAAGCATCGCTGCCACTCCCGAGGTCGATGGAAGGAGCGAACTGCTGGCGTGTTATATAGTAGAAATTGTTGTTCGGCGAAAAGAACAGCTCGTAATTGTCGTGAGTGCCGAAATCCTCAATTCCGCTTGGTTTGGCGTCGGAGCGGTAGCGGCGTGCCACATGGTTGGGAACAAAGTCGACAATAACTTTAAGCCCCTCCTTGTGAGTGCGTTCAACAAGAGCTTCGAACTCGTCCATACGAGCGGGAACGTTTTCGGCCAAGTCGGGGTCGATGTCGTAATAATCGCTTATGGCATACGGGCTTCCGGCATTTCCTTTAACAACATGAGGGTTGTCGCGTTCAATTCCGTAAGGTGTGTAATCGGCGTTGTGGGCATGCTCTATAACCCCGGTGTACCAAACGTGTGTAACGCCAAGGTCCTTAATGGATTTAAGGACGGTTTCGTTTATGGAATTGAGCTTTCCCGAGCCGTTTTGTTCCAAAGTGCCTCCAACAACCGGTGTCTCGCAGTAGTTTCCGAACAAGCGGGGAAGAAGCTGGTAAATTACAGGCTTGGGGGAAGTCATATTCTGTTTCAATTTATTTTTGATTGTTAGGGTTAAGAGCGGCGTTGAGTTCATGATCCTGTTCCGTAGGATTCCACAAACCGGCATTTTTAAGCGCCTTGCGGGTGTGTATGTAGCCGCTGAGTACCACCTGCTTTATATTTTTGAGATTGAAAACGGCGTAGTTTGCAATTTCGGGAGTCTGTATCGAAATATCGCACAAGGCCATGTCGGCAGCCTGATTGGCTTTGGCCATGAGGTTATATGTGCGCAACGCCACATCAATTATAGAGCTGTACTGCTTTTTTGCCCGCAGAGGACTAACGTTTATCCCTATAAGTTTCTCGCACTTGTCGCGCAGAATCCATGCGGGATGATTGCGGAGCACGCCCCCGTCGACATAATTCACGCCGTCGATTGTAACAGGCGGAAAAACAATGGGAATGGAGCACGAGGCAAGCATGCGGGGACCGATGTCGCCGCCGGAAAATACAACCGCCTCGCCTTTGTCCAAATCGGTAGCGCCTATATAAACGGGAATATTCATTTCCTCAAGCTTGCTTATACCGTTAAGCGCCTTCAGAATGAACTTCATGAATTTGTCGATTTTGAAAATTCCGCCATGCCCGAGGTTGAGTTCGGTAAAATTGCGGAAAGATGTATTCGCAAAAATATCCACCATTTGCAGCGGACGAATACCTGCGCCATATAAAACGGCGATAACCGACCCTGCGCTCACTCCTGCCACTACATCGGGTTTAAGCCCCGCTTCCTCAATTGCAAGCAGAGCGCCGATATGTGCAAATCCACGGGCACCGCCGCCGCTGAAAGCCACTCCTAATTTATAGGGGCGCGTGGCAGTGTCTGCTTTGTGGTGAAAATGTGGAGTGTGCATGTTTAAAATGTATCCTCGCGTTTACGCTACAAAATTACTATAAAATCATTAAACAAACAATTAAAACTCCGCTTTTGTTGTTAAGCTATTGAATTACAGTGTCAAAAATTTTGCCTTCGTCCCGGAGGTTGTTTTATTGGCAATCATTTTCTAACTTTGCGCCATACTTATGTGTTATATATATGTATTTGGTATCATAACGAGTTTTTACCCTTTATAAAATAGTTTCATCCATTATGGAAAAAGCACGACCTCTTATTCTGATTACTAACGACGACAGCATCAACGCTCCCGGTATTCATCATCTCGCCGCAACAGTGCGAAGCATGGGCGATGTTATTGTCGTGGCGCCGGCATATCCCCATTCGGGACAATCGGCTGCCTTGACCGTGGGCGCTCCTCTCAGAATAAACGAGAAACCGTCCGACCTGGACGGTGTGCGCTTCTTCACCGTCGACGGTACTCCTGTCGATTGTATAAAGCTTGCCTTGCATGCCATTGTTCCCAGGCGCCCCGATGTAATTTTTGCCGGCATTAACCACGGTTCAAACTCGGGTGTGAATGTAACATATTCGGGCACAATGGGGGCGGTTCTCGAGGGTTGCCTCGAGCATATTCCCTCGGTAGGATTCTCGTTGCTTCATCATTCCATGAAAGCCGATTTCTCCCTTTCCACTGCATTTGTTGCTGCCATTGCCGCACAGGTTATCGAAAAGGGACTGCCCGACGGTGTGTGTCTCAATGTAAATATCCCCGCCCGCGTAATCCCCGAGGGCATAAAGGTTTGCCGTGCCACTAAAGGACGGTGGACCGATGGCTATCAGCGTTATCTCGACCCGCTCGGAGTGCCCTTCTATTGGCTCACAGGACGTTTTGTAAACGAAGAACCCGATGCCACCGATACCGACGAATACTGGCTCCAACGCCGGTATGTCACCGTTGTCCCGACGGCTGCCGACCAAAGTGCCACAGAGGCCATAAAAACAGTATCGGCTTATTTCGAAGATAAATAATCGGCTACCACAAAAGTACTCCCGCCGATAAACACTGTGTCGCCCGCCTTTGCATTTTCGCATGCAGCGCGGGCGGCTTCTTTTACCGTAGCATAACACCCGCCCGAAAGCCCGTATTCCTTTGCTGCAACTGCGGTTTCGCTTGCATCACGACCTCGGTTAACCGACGGAGTGGCAAAGTAATAGTGCGCATTTGCAGGTAAACTCGGCAGAATGTGCGACAAGTCCTTGTCGTTCACAAAACCTATAACTACGTGAAGTGTGTCGGCTTCAATGGCGCTCAAAGTCGGTCCAAGATAATCCCACGCTCCGGGATTGTGCCCGGTATCGCATATTATACGGAAAGGCTCGGTCTGCATCACCGACCAGCGTCCCGCCAATCCTGTGCTCGAGCATACTTCGGCAAAACCTTTGCGGACTGCTTCGGCATTTATGCCGGTGAATTTTTGTTCAAGAATATCAAGGGCAGCAAGTATTCCACGGGTATTATAGCGCTGGCAATCGCCCGTAAGCGGACTGTCGATGTCGCCCCAACGCGTACCGCTGTAATGCATCAGTCCGTCATCTCCAAGCCTCAGGTGAGGCATCGGTGAGTCGCAGGCAAAAACATATGGAGCGCCTTTTTCAATAGCCGTTTCCTCAAAAACTTTTCGAACTCCGCCCTCGGCTTCCGAAAAAACAACAGGCGTCCCCGGCTTGATTATACCGGCTTTTTCGGCTGCTATTTCCTCAGGTGTATTTCCTAACAGCGCTGTGTGATCCATTGATATATTGGTTATCACACACAGCTCGGGATTTATTATATTGGTGCAGTCGAGCCGTCCGCCAAGCCCCACTTCAATAACAGCCACATCCACCTTGCAATCGGCAAAGTATCTCAACGCCATAATCGTTGTAAGCTCGAAAAAGCTTGGCTGCAGCGCCCGCAGGCTGTCGTCAGCTATAAATTTTTCTACAAACGAGCAAACGTACTCCTCGTCTACAGGTACACCGTCAACACGTATGCGCTCGCGGAAATCCACAAGGTGCGGCGACGTGTACAAGCCCGTTCTGTAGCCGGCTGCCTGAAGCACCGAAGCAATGGTATGGGCGGTACTGCCTTTGCCGTTTGTTCCTGCTACATGCACTGTCCGCAAGCAATCTTGCGGATTACCCCATGCTTCGGCAAGGCGAAGGGTAGTGCTCAGGCCGGGTTTGTAAGCATGCGCGCCCGTGTTTTGAAACATCGGCGTTTGTATGAAAAGAAATTCGGTCGCTTCCTTGTATGTCATCTTGATATCATTCAAAATATTAAGTATCCGGCTATCCCGCCCCCTATAATAAGCACAATAGGATGTATACGCGTAAACAGCGCAAGTCCCAATGCGCATGCCGCCAATATGCAGCTTTTTGTAATGTCCGTAGGTGTATTGCCAAAGTTGTCGGCATTCATCAGTATAAGTGCCGCCGAAGCTATTAATCCCACTGTAACAGGCCGTAAGCCCGCAAAAATGCCTTTTATTGCAACACTGTCGCGGTGTCGGGCAATATAATGTCCCGCGTAGCGCACAAGCAGAAAGGAGGGGAGTACAACCACAAGCGTACAAAGCAGCGAACCCAATATTCCGAATATAGGATTGGAAAATGCCGGCGATGAAACCCCGGGAGCGACATATCCTATATATGTGGCGGAATTTATTCCTATAGGCCCGGGTGTCATCTGCGATACGGCCACAATATCGGTAAACATCTGTTCGTTTATCCAGCCGGGAGTAACAATTTCATTCTCTATCAGCGCAAGCATGGCATAGCCCCCGCCGAAACCGAAAAATCCTATTTTGAGATAACTCCATATAAGTCTGAGAAAAATCATAGCTCATTCTCCTCCTTTTGTTTTTTCAACAGTTTGTGCGAGCGGACGCTCAGCCAATAACCGAGCACACCCCCGAGAATAATAAACAGAATGGGATTGGAAATTACCGGAAGTTTCGACCATATAAGCAGCGCCGTAACCAGGGGAATCCATGCAGTTTTCCAGCCTATGCCCGACGAGCGTGCCGACGTATAAACCGGTGCAAGAATCAGCGCAACCACAACAGGACGCACGCCCTTGAATATTGCCGTAAGGGTGGGATTGGACGTTATGGTTTCAGGATTCAGAAACATGGCTATAAGCAGTATTATAAGGAACGACGGCAAAATTGTTCCCGCAGCTGCCGTTAGCGAACCTTTAAGTCCGCGAAGCTTGTCGCCTACAACAACCGAAATATTCACCGCAAGAATACCCGGCATGGATTGTGCCACTGCCAGCAAATCAAGAAATTCATTAAGTTCAAGCCACTTGTGCTTGTCAACAACTTCGCGCTGAATAATGCTTATCATTGCCCAGCCGCCGCCGAAAGTGAATGCGCCAATCTTGGCAAATACTAAAAACAGAGTTCGTAACATATCAGGAAATAACCTTTCAGTCAAATTCCACAACGGTAATGCCCGGGCCGCCGAAACGCACGTCCTCATCGTGATAGCGGCGTACTGCCGGAACAGTCTCAAGATAATTACGGATGTATTGACGCAGCGCTCCCGTGCCAGTTCCGTGAAGAATGCGCACCCGGCTGCTGTTGAACTGCACCGCATCATCAATATAGTACATAACCGCCTGCACAGCCTCGTCGGCTCTCAGCCCGCGTACATCAAGCTCGGTAGAGAATTGTAGCTGACGTTCGCGGCTTGCATCGGATGTACCGGACGATATATAGCTTACGCCCCCCTTGGCCGCACTCGCTTTGCGTATAGTACGCTTCAGGCGGTTGAGCTTAACCGTGGTTTTCATCTGTCCGAATACCACTGTCGCGTTTTTTCCGCTTATAGCCTCTACAGTCCCAACGGTATTGCCTCCCTCAAGCAGTACATTGTCGCCTACATTTATAGGTTCTTCGGCTTTTTTCTCCGCTAGGGGAGCCTTGGGAGCTTTTCGGCTCTTGGGAAGCTTTTTGTCAAGTACAGGATGCGAATCCTTGTGCTCTTCGCGCAATGCTTCACGCTCGCGTGCAAGTTTTTCGCGAGCCTCACGCGTCTTTTCCTTGTCGGCCTGCGCGGTGCGTATGTCGCGTATGGCTTTTTCAATGCTCGCGTTACTGTTCTCGAGTATGCGCGATGCCTCTTTGCGTGCCTCGCCTATTATTTCGCGCCTTTGGCTGCGAAGTGCCTCAAGGTCGGCCGAATAGCGCTCGAGAGTATCCTCTAACTGTTTCTCGCGTTGGCGGATGTCGCGGCGTTTGTTTTCCCAATAGCGGCGGTCGCGGGCAATATCAAGCAGATATTTGTCCATGTTAACGTAATCGCTGCCTGCTATTTCCTGCGCGTCCTTTATTATTTCTTCCGGAAGTCCCGTTTTTCGGGCTATCTCAATGGCGAACGAACTGCCTGGCTGACCTATGGCAAGGCGGAACATCGGTTGCATCAGATGACGGTCGTAGAGCATCGAACCGTTGACAAGCCCGGGAGTTTCCTCGGCAAACTGTTTCAGGTTGTGATAGTGGGTGGTTATTACACCCCACATCTTTTTCTCGTTGAATTTACGCAGCATGGCCTGTGCAATGGCGCCGCCGATTTGGGGTTCCGTTCCGCCGCCGAATTCATCAATAAGAATCAGGGTGCTCGCATTGCCGTTGTTCAGGAAGTACCGCATGTTGCGAAGATGCGACGAGTATGTACTCAAATCATCCTCAATGCTCTGGTCGTCGCCTATATCCAGGAAAATACTTTCCATCATTCCCATGTGGGAGTTGGAGTGGAGCGGGGGAAGTACGCCGCATTGCATCATGTACTGGACTATGGCAACGGTTTTCAGAGTCACCGATTTGCCGCCGGCATTGGGACCCGAAATAACAAGCAGGCGCTCCTCGGGAGTTAGGCGTATATCCAGCGGAACAATCTCCTTGCCCTGCTTACGGAGCGAAAGCATAAGCCCGGGATGACAAGCATGATACCACTCTATTTCGGGTTTTTCCGATAACGACGGCATTTCTCCGCCAATCTCGTTGCAGTAGCGTGCCTTTGCATGGATAAAATCGAAAATGCCAAGTTTGTCAAAGCCCCTTAGCATATCGTCTATCTCAGGACGTATCATGTCGGCAAAAGTCTGCAATATACGCACAATTTCGCGACGTTCCTCTATCCCTAACTCACGCAGGCGGTTGTTGGCCTCAACAACCTCGGCAGGCTCTATATAAAAAGTTTTGCCCGAAGCCGATTCATCATGAACTATTCCCGGAATCTTGCGCTTGTGCATTGGCGGTACGGGAATAACAAGGCGTCCATCGCGTACCGATGCTGTTGTGTCGGCATCTATATAACCCTCGCGGACAGCTGCGGAAATAACACGCCTCATCGTTGCGCTTATGCTCGCGGCGGCAGCGCTCATCGAACGGCGTATGTCGGCTAAGGCTGCCGAAGCGTTGTCCTTGATTTCTCCGTGACGGTCGACAATCCTGTCTATGGCTGCAATAACTCCGGGAAACGAAACGAGGTCGGCGGCAAGCGAATCCAGCTCGGGGTAAGGTGTCGTCGAACTTTCATCCTTGCGCAAGCGCCCGAAGTAATTGGCTATATCGGCCATGGTTGCAAGCGAAAGTCGCAATCCGGGCAATTCATTCTCTGCCGGCCATGTCCCCGGTACTTTAAGGGCAACAAGTACACGCCGGCGGTCGTGAAGTCCGTTAATCGGAAACGAGCCGTCGGTGCTTATTATGCGCTGCATTTCTGCCGTTTGGCACAGGCGGCGTCTTACTTCTCTGTACGAGGTGTTGAACGCCATTCTGCCGCAGCAGTCGGCGCCCATTGGCGACAGGCATAGCGAAGCAATATGCTCCCTCACGCCGTCGAACCCTATCTTGTGTTCAAATGACTGTGGATATATCATTTCTATCGCCTCATGATGCGTGCCAGCGAGCGCTTGTCGTCGCGTTCTTTTATGGCCTGGCGCTTGTCGTATTCTTTCTTGCCGCGTGCAATGCCTATAACAAGTTTGGCAAGCCCGCGTTCGTTAATGAACAGGCGGAGCGGCACTATCGAAAATCCCGCATCGCGCCCGTTGCGCACAAGCTTGCTTATTTCCTTGCGGTTAAGCAGTAGCTTGCGGTCGCGTCTGGCCTCGTGGTTGTTGTAGGTGCCGTAGAAGTATGTGGCTATGTTCATGTTCTTTACCCACACCTCGCCTTGTGCCGATATGTAGCAGAACGTATCTACAAGCGATGCGTGCCCCGAGCGGATACTTTTTATCTCGGTGCCGGTAAGTACAAGTCCCGCTGTAAAGGTCTCTACGATTTCAAAATCGAAAGTCGCGCGACGGTTTTTAATATTTATATCCTTCTGTTTCATCAGATAATAGCAAAAATAATGTAGTATATAAGCATCGGTGCGCCGACAATTGCGGCCGAGCTTAGCCCGAGAAGTCTCATTTCATCGTTCTTTCCCGCGCCCATGAATTTGTTGGCCTTGGACAATACCAGTATAACATAAACGGGAAGAAATTTAAGTATTAACAAATTCCACGGAAGGCAGTTTCGTAATAGCTGGAAAAGAACCATAAGCCCTATGCCGAAAATGATGAGGGAGAAGGAGCGGCGGCGGTCGTGCTCAACATGACAGAAGGACTCGAGATATAGCTCGAAAATGAGTTTGGCTATGAATATGGAAATGAAATATGCTCCGAAATCACCCACGGCGCCTACAAGAACCTCTGCAAGGCTTTTGCCGTGATGATAGGCAAGTCCCAAAAATTCGGTTGCCGCGGTTAGACCCATCAAGGGGTAAAGCCCGGTACGCAACAGCTCCTCGGGGTCGGGATTGGTTTCGGCAATATCGTCCCAGCCGCGTTGCGGCGAGAGTATTAATTGGATAAGATATTTCAGGTAAGTGAGCATGCTGGTATATTTTTTCGCTACAAAGTTACAAAAAACGAACCGTAATTCGGCGCGATTTGTTAATTTTGCAGCTGCAAAGGCTTTTTTTGCGCTTGCGCGGCCTTTTGGCTGCTTTTCTTACTATGGTATAACTTTAATAAAGAACCCGGATTGCGTCCGGAACCGATATGTTAAAAGGAATTATCTCTATCACCGGCAAGCCCGGTTTGTATCGCCTCCTGAGCCGTGGAAAAAACGCGCTCATAGTTGAAAATATTGCTACCGGTAAGCGTATGCCTACTTATCCCCACGAAAAAGTAGTCTCCCTCGCCGATATTAGCATATACACCGAGGACGGTGGCGATGTGCCCCTGCCCGACGTTTTTCAGGCCGTTGCCGATAAAAACGAAAACAAACCCGTCGATCTCAAGGCTTTTGCCGATGACGCTGCTCTCCGTGAGTATTTCGCCCAAATTCTTCCCGAATTCGATAAGGAACGTGTTTACACAACCGACATTCGCAAACTTTTCAGCTGGTACAATCAGCTCGTTGCTGCAGGTGTAACCGAGTTCAAAGCTGCCGAAATCGCTCAGGACGAAGCTGCCGAAGCTCAGGAAGCCGAAGGCGAAGAAAACACAAAATAATCAGGTGCAACCCGCACCCGTTTCTGTCTTTACAAGGCCGTTGACGCCAACCCGGCGCCCGGCCTTGTTTTTACCTTTGCAAATAAGTTTGTGAATATTATGCACAATATTGCACCTCAGGATATTAAAATAGAAAACTATAATTACGCCTTACCCGCTGAGCGAATTGCAACTCATCCGCTCGCTGTCCGCGATGCCTGTAAGTTGCTCGTTTTTACTCCCGGGCAAAACATCTGCGATACTGTTTTCAGCAAAATCCCCGCTCTGCTGCCGAAAAATGCAATGCTCGTATGCAACAACACTCGCGTTATTAATGCAAGGCTGCGTTTTGCAAAGGATACCGGAGCAAGAATAGAAATTTTTTGCCTTGAGCCCAAGCTCCCCGCCGACTATGCGCAGTCTTTTGCAACCCGCGGGGAATGCGAGTGGCAGTGCCTCGTCGGAAATGCAAAAAAATGGAAGGACGGAACTTTAGCAATGCAAGTCAATACCAATGCCGGAAAAACGGTATTGACTGCACATCATCCTCAAGGTGAACCCGAACCCGATAAGTCTCGTACCATACGTTTCACTTGGGATAATCCCGAAGTTACATTCTCCGACCTCGTTGCGGCTGTGGGCGAAATCCCTATTCCTCCATATCTCAACAGAGCATCCGAAGAAAGCGATTCTGTCGACTATCAAACGGTTTACAGCCACATCGAAGGCTCCGTGGCTGCTCCTACTGCCGGACTGCATTTCACTCCCGAGCTTCTCGACGAGGTAAGGAATACAGGAATCGACGTAAGGGAGGTGACGCTCCATGTCGGTGCGGGAACATTCCGTCCCGTCAAAACCGAAAGTATTGGCGAACACGACATGCACAGCGAGTTTATTGCCGTCGATAAGCAGTTTATACGAGAACTGGCTCAAACAGTCGGAAAACGCCCCGTAATTGCCGTTGGTACAACCTCCGTGCGTACCCTCGAGAGCCTCTATCACGCCGGACGTCTCTTGCTCGAAGGTCGTTGGAACGGTACTGTCCCCCAGTGGACTGCCTATGAGGAGGCCTCGCAGCCTGCGCCCGAAGATACTCTCAATGCAATAGCCGACGAACTCGACCGAAACGGACAGTCAACCTTCTTTGCCCATACACGCATTATTATCGCTCCGGGATACACCTACCGCATCGTCAGTGGTATGATTACCAATTTCCACCAGCCAAGCTCAACTCTGCTGCTGCTCGTTTCGGCATTTATCGGTGATGAGTGGCGAATGGTATACGAGCACGCACTGAATAACAACTACCGTTTCCTCAGCTACGGCGACGCTTGTCTTTTCCTCAAATAAAACCTTTTTAGCCCTCGTATGTTTATACTTGTAGTTTAACTCTCTAAAAACTACTGCTATGAACATGGATAAAGAAAAGGCTCAGGTAGCCGAACAAATTTCTTCCGAAGCTGCCGACGTTTCCCGCTCCGCTGCCGAAGTCGCTGCCGAAGCTAAAGCCGAGGCTGTCAAAGATAAAGCTGCTGCCGGTGTGGCCGATGCGAAAGAAAAAATTTCGCAGGTGGCCGAAAATGCAAGGGCTTCTATTAACAATACCGTCGCCAACGTCAAGGAACAGATTCAGCAGCAACAGAACAATCCCGATTCGGCGCTGAATCATGCTAAAGAGAAAGTCAGCGGTATCGCCGAAAAAGTCAAAGATGCTACCGCGAATATTGTCGATAAAGGTGCCGACCTTTTGGACAATCTTGCCGATAAAGCACACGGCCTTGCCGACAACATGAGCAAATAGCTCACTCAAACGCACTGTCACTCTCCATAATCCCGGTTCCGCCGGGATTTTTTTACCCGCAATGTCAATGTACTCTTGCTGCTTCACCCCCAACAAGGCGCGGTGGCAGCTACCGCGGAGTGTGTTTGAATTTTAATATTATCAAGATTTGGAATGCATTTTCAAGACTGATAGCTAATACCAGGCCGAAAAGACTTCTAAAGATTGGCTCAAACACACTCCCTAACGGAGAAAGGCTCTGAGCCCTCGCTTCCGCTCATAAATGCTTAGTTCAAACAAAATATCCTCAAGATACGGGTCTTCGTACCCGTTAACCTCCCAATACGCCTCCAAAAACTCCGGCGGCAAAGGCGGAGGCAAACTCATCGCACGCTTGCGCACCTTCGGCAGATAATCCTCCAACGGACGATAATAATCCGGCACCTGATGACACGGACGAATAAGCTGAATAATAATCACGGCATTCTCTAAGTGAATGGCCTCGCAGGCCACACGCAGCCAATAGAAATTCCACTCCGTAGTACGGATCCAAA
>CAMWMR010000050.1 GCA_947175425.1 uncultured Porphyromonadaceae bacterium | reverse complement strand
CCTATGACCTGGGCTTCCAGTATCCGCAGCACTTCTCGCGGATGTTCAAGCGCATTACCGGCCTTACGCCCACAAAATTCCGTGCGGCACCTCCCGCTTCACAAAAGCATTGAATACTATAAGCCAAATCCGTTAACATGCGGATACGTTGCAATATATTTTTTGAATGAGCCTGAGTATACCACTAACACCGCAAAATACCACCTGAGAAGTGGTACATTATTTCAGCCCATACCTTTTTGTTTCTGTTGAGTGAATAGAATAGGGGTGATGAACAGTAATGCCATTGTGCCGAAAATCATGCCGCCAATTACTCCGACAGCGAGTGATTTGGAACCGTTGGAGCCTACGCCGGTTGCGAAAATCATCGGGAGCAGTCCGAGTATCATTGTGGCTGATGTCATTATAATCGGCCGCAGGCGGTGGCGGGCGGCCAATAGTGCCGACTTTTTTATGTCGTTGCCTTGACGATGTGCCTCGACTGCGTATTCGGTAATGAGAATTGCAGTCTTGGCGAGCAGACCTATCAGCATTATTACCCCGGTCTGCATATAGATGTTGTTCTCAAGTCCGAACGTCCACGCCAGCAGAAAACTTCCGGCAAGACCGAACGGTACGGACAATATGACGGCGAACGGTATCAGCAGATAGTCAATGCTGTTGACCTTGAATGCGTCAAGCGCATACCGGTCGTAAGCAGTTGTAAAGATTATCGGAGTCTTCACATCAACGCTGTCAAACAAACTGAATGCCGAACCGTCGGAGAGGTGTATATCCATGAAAATAAGGTCAACAGTATTCTCCGAAAGCCAGCGCGCGGTCTGTTCCACACTTTCCGTATTGGCGGCAACCTCAATATCCGGGTCGGCCTTGCGCAACAGATATTCAAGATTTTCGGCTGCCGCTGTCTCGTCTTCAACAATCAATACTCTCATCATTATGTCAAAGGTAAGGTTACATGGAACGTATTGTTATCACTGCTGACATTGATATCCTTTCCTGCGAGAAGCCTGAATCGGTTTCGCAGATTGTCGATTCCCGTACCATTTGTGTCAGGGGCGGATGCCTTGGGAAACACCGGATTCTCCACTATTACAGTATTATCCTTGTCAGAGCGGATTGTCACTGTCATCTTGTGGTCTGAGTCTATGCGGTTGTGGACTGTCACGTTTTCGAGCAGAGGAAGCAGCGACAATACCGGCATACGCATCGCCTTATGTTCATCGCTTATCGCTATGTCAAAATGTAGTTTACCACCGAAACGAACCTCCATGACATGCGAGAATGCCTCGACAAAACTTATTTCTTCTTCAAGAGTGACCATCTGCCGGCGGTCGCTCTGAAGAATATAGCGGAAAATGTCGGATAGCTGCGACACATATTCAAGAGTATTGTCGTCATTGCCTTTTCTTACCAATGATGATATACCATTGAGCGAGTTGAAAAAGAAATGAGGATTGATTTGATTGACAAGAGCATTGCAGCGGCTTTGCAGATTCTCGATTTTCAATCGCTCAATCTGCATTTCCTTTTGTTGCTTGGCATTATTCAGGTCATAGATATAGCCGATGAACGTACACAATAGACTGACTACAAGAAACTGAAAAGTCAAGTGCTTTGCCACTGTGCCTGACTGGATTCCAAATAATGGCACCAGATAGGATATGGCAATAAAAACAACGCCGGCAATGATGGAAAACAGGATATTTCTCCAAAATCGCCCCGCAAAGCCACAATTATTGATACGGCGGATGTTATAGTCAATCTGATAGTAGAACAGAATGAAGAAGAAGATACATCGGAAACCGAATGAGCACCAGAACGCTAATCTCGCGTCCGGTGCGAGATTGGTGATGTTCCACGGAATCCACATGACATTCGGATACGTGATGAAGAACATACACAGGAAACTTATCGCAATCCGTCGGTTTTTACTCGTGTATAAATCAAGCTCTTTCATAATGCAAATTTACAAAAAATCGACCATGCTACCATATATAATACCCCATAACGAAAAAACTTGCATAATCACGAAACAGGCATAATGGCAACATGCACTTCATACAGCAACATCTGTCGAGGCGTCATTCTTCTGCAGACACAATTATTTAAACAATTACAAGCTTTACGCTAAATAATTTCACAGCAGGAAGCCTCAAAAGAGAATGTCAAAGATTAATTTTAAGCTTAATTTTTACTTCGATTAAGTAAAAAAGTGAGAATAAAATTTGCATAATGCAAACAAAAGCCATAATTTTGCATCCACTTTAAAATATGTGTCATTTCCAAACCAGATAAATTATTTTTTCGTAACGTGTTCAATATGCGGCAATCTGTTACAGAAAGCCCCTCTGACCGTCATTTAAAAAAACATCACTTATAATTCGGGCAAGCAGCCGTTGCACCTTACTTGCACTCCAAGCCCCTTACCATCCACTTTTAATAAACCGAATAACAAAAATATCAATCCAACAATTATTGCATGAAAATTTTTACTATTCCCAATTCCAAAAGGTTTCTTTTGGCGGCGATAGCATGCGGGATGTCGTACTCAGCTTCCGCAATACAGCCGATCACCGGTAATTTTGACTTAACAAATTACCGATACCGGAACGACTCCCGCTCTATATTCTCGGGCACACGTCATGCGCGCATCAACAAAATCAACAGCATGATGCAGGCAAACGAAGACGCACCTGCGAGGCTGAACACCTCTTCCAAAGCCGCCGAAGCTGTTTCTCCGGCTGTACAGCTCGGCCCGAGCAACTATGTCGGCGACCTTGACGCGCCCGGAGGCGAACTGTGGTTCTATACTTCAAATCTTACTTATGAGGAAATACCGCCCCACGACGACATAGCCTACACCGACCGTATTCTCCGTGAATATGAGTTCACAATCTACGATGCTCAATTCAATGTGGTTGGCGTGGTAAAAGATAAGATGGACTATCGCGAGAACGAGGTGCGCAGCCCCATGTGCGAGCTTGCTCCTGTAGTGACACGCAACTTCTTCAACGACAGCGATGACATTGAAATCTTTGTTGGGCTGGCGGCCAACATCTCGGGAGGAGGCAACAACTACCGCACAATCGCCTACTCTATTGGCGGAGCCAAAGACGAACAGGGATATGACGAACCCATCTATACTTTCGAATCGCTCATAGGCGATGTTATCGAAGGCCCCCGCGCCGCCGACGGCAAAGACAACTTCTACATCACGTTTGCCGAAGATATAGACGCACCGGCAGATACCGATTTCGACACATTCTGGGAATATGTTTGCAGCCAGAAGGTAAAGTTCGAAATCTACGGTTCGGCCCGCGGCGAGGACGCACCGCGTCGGCTGTTTGAAAAAGAAATCAGACTGCTCACCCTTCCGGGGGACCAGCAAAACTCTCCTTTCATTGTATCCAAATCGCACAACGGGAATGTTTATTTCATCCAGGCCGAGTACGATGAGCCGTTCTACAACGAATACAACGATATCACCGAAGACATCACCATGCGTCCTGATAACAAACTTATCGTCAACTTCTATCAGGCTGAAGGTTCGAGTGTCACTCTCGCGCACACCACCACAATCGACATTGCCAAGGACCCCGAGGACGAAGTTCTCGCGAGCTACTACGGCATAGGCAAGATGCGCTATCGCGAAGATTTCGACTTTGACAACTACGGCACCCCCGAAGGCAAAGCTGCCATTATCGTTACCAAAGAGAACTATATGGTTGGCAACGATGACGCCTATATCACCTCGTTCTATGTTTACGGTGCCGACGGATCGCGCATTCTCACCCTTTTCGAGAACTGCGAAAGCACACTGACACTCAGCGACATCGAAGGACAGGAACCCCAGATGATCTTTATCACCACCGGCGGCTATAACTATGAGTTCACCGGCATCAATCTTCACTCGGGCAAACGTGCTTTCTGGTTCACAAACGACTTTTACATCGAAGAAATCGATGACACAGAACTGCTCCTTGCCAATATCGACCGTATTCCTGTGGGCGACACATACAAATACGCTGTTGAAATGCGCTATCCTACCGTCGACGACAATGACAACGACATTATGCGTATAATGTGGCTTGACAGCAAAGCCAACTACGACCATATTGACTATGTGAACATGGGCAAGAACGTTTTATATGCCACCTGCCACATCAGCCGGAAGACACTCGACCCTACATTCTACCATAGCGATGACAACTACGAGTATCTGATACTTGTGAAACGCAGCATTTCGGAATCGGCTTCAAATGAGGAGCTTATTCTCGGACAGGCTATAAGCGAGGAAAAACCCGAGGGAGAGACACTCCTTACTGTAGTTCCCGATGCAACTCTCGGCTCGCTTTCGCACATCATTCCCATGCCGTCGGCCGACAATGAGTCGAACCGTCTTCTCATAGGTTTCTATAACTCAAACACATTGAAATACACTTCGCAGTTCTACGATTTGCCCTTGGACTCAATCAACGGTTCCGGCGGTATAAACGAAGTTATTTTCGATGGCGTCAAGGAAAGCAACATTGTTGTCGACGGAAATATCATCGAAGCAGAAGGCTTCATTGAAATATATACTGCAACAGGCTACCGTGCGCTCTGCGGATTTAACACAGTAGATACTACCAATCTCTCCACAGGCCTCTACATAATCAAGGCCGGCAACGCTGCTCATAAATTAATTATCAGATAATTTTAACCACCATTTCACATGAAAAGATTCTACTATGCGGGACTTTTCCTGACAATGTTGCTTGGTGTGAGTTTCAATTCACACGCTCTGCAAGTGACATTCGAATGGGAAATCCCGGGATCGGTACAGATCAAAACCGGCAATATCTCCAGTGAGTTCATTACTCTTGCCGCAGACCAGACGTCGTATGTGTATGAAACCACATCGTCGTTCGGATATGTTTACATATACGCCGCCGACGGATATTACGTTACAGGCGCTGAAGCTGACGGTAGAGAGTTCTTCTACAATTCCTATACCAAATCTGTCAGCGTGACATGCAACAGCAGTTTAAATGGCAAGACCGTTAAAGTAAACTGTATCAAGCTTGAACGCAACGACATATTAAACTTGAATGTTGAGAATGGTGTCAACTTTATCGAAGCCAAGTTCGCAAGCGAGTACACTCCGGAACTCCAAAACGGATCCAACAGTGTGTATTTTAATCCTGCAATCGACGGCGACCTCACCATTACTCTGAACAAGGCCTTGGGTGCCACCTCTATTCACAGCGTGACCCTGAACGGTACTCCTCAGACAATAAAGGACTTTTACGGCACAATCAGCTGCACAGTGGCAGGCCTCGCAAACGGCGATGTTCTCAATGTAAGGGTTTTTGAGAATGACGATGAAGAAGGAGCTCTCCCCAAGGACTGCACACTCAACATTGTGCTGCCCGAGGGATTTGAAAACTGTATCAAAAACATTCGCAACTATACGACATCTTCGTTCATCTATCCAACCGACATTGTTGACAACAAGCTTGCCACTACCGAGGGCTCTGACCTTCAGTTCAACCTTTTAGGCGACGACTATACCTACACCGGTTTCAAGCTTAACGGAGAAGACATTTCTTCGGATTACAACTCGTACAGCAACACAATCCGCTTCACCGTTCCCGAAGGCGAAGAGTCCACATTCGAAATCGAAGGCGAAGCTACCGTTTATCAGACATTCACATTTACGGGTTACATAGCCAATCCTGAAGGCGTCATCATCTACGAAGAAGGGTACAACAAGGGCGCCAACGACCTTACCGAAGGCGGTGAGGCTCTGTCTGCCGACAAAACTTTCTCCGTGGCGACAGCCGACGGCTCGAAAAAGACATATGAAATCAAAGCTGCCGAGGGTAAAGCATATACCTTCAACGCCTCCGCCAAACAACCTACCCTGTATGTGGCACCCAAAGACGGATGGTTCATCGAAATTGTAGCATGCGGCAGCGAGGCTGCCTACGTGGTTGAAGCCAAGACCAAAACATCAGGATCTGATGTCGAATATCTCGACACCGATTTCTACGTTATTGCCCGCAAATATGAAAAAGACGCAGAAGTAAAAGTCTCTCTCAACGGTGACCAAGCTGTCCGTTTCACCGCCAACACCACTCTGAGCAACCTGTGGGATAACCCCGAAAGCTATTTCAGCATTGCAGCCGGCGATAACACCATCAGCTATAACAACACTTACGATGCTCCGTTCTCTATCCGTGCTCTCGGCGCGTCGACATTCCAGGTATATCTCGACGGTGCTGCCGTTACTCTCGACGACAACAACATAGCTTCTGTCACACCCTACTATTCGACCACCGACAAAGAACATTCGCAGATTGTAATCTATGCCAACAACACAGGCAAAGGCGGCACAACAGCCAAGGTGACTCTTAACCAGCCAGCCAACTACGGCACCAAGCTCCTCTACTCCAACGTGCGCAGAGAGGTTCCTGTTACGGCTACCGCCACAAGCGTGAGCCAGACTCTTCTCCGAGGCACCGAAGTGGCAATCAAGCCTGCTACCCCGGCATGCAAGATTACAGTCAACGATGAAGTTGTGTACAGCGTCAACGATGCATCGACATCGTTAAACGCCGCCGGAGAATATGTGTTTGCTCTTAACGGTTCTCTTTTCGAAGTATACGTTGAAGCAGAAGCTAAAACTGTTGCAATTGCGGCGCTCGACCCCGTGGCAGGTTCCACTCTGAAAGAAATATCTACCATCGAGGTTGTTGTTCCAATCATTGACGAAAACATGGAGAAGATGATGTACACATCTCTCGAAGCTATCGAAGGCATAACTCTACAGCGCGCAGGCGGCGAAGCCATCCACGCCGTTGAAATCGGCGAGCCCGGCATAAAATATAACAATATGTGGGAGCCCATCGGCCAAAGCTATCCTGTGACATTCGCGTCGAAGGCAACCGAAGCCGGCGAATATACCCTCACCATTCCGGCCGGCACCTTCTACGAAGTGGCTTGGGATGACAATGCCGACGGCTTTGTGAAAGTTGACGGAGGCGTTTCGACAGCCACATTTACGGCCACATATACTATCGATCCCGACTTGCTTGCAGCCGTCGACAACTTCTCGCTTGTTCCGGCAGCAGGCTCTACAGTAAAGAGCATCAGCGTAATACGCATGGTATACAACACCCTCACTCCGATGGATATGTACCGGGGATTCGGCTTGGATTATGAAGCACAGCCCACACTTAGCAACGGCTCTGTTGAGGTACCCTGCATGATTGGAAACGACTATGAAGCCGAAGACAATCTGACCATAATGATTATCCCCATTGACCGGAACTGGGAAGAAACACCCGTTACAGAAGCCGGCACCTGGACTCTCAGCATACCTGCCGGAATCTTCTCGTACAACGGAGATGTTAATCAGGCCGTAGAAGCGACTTTCACGATTGACCCCAACCAGACAATCTATCCTCTGTCGCCCGCACCCGGAAAAGTTACAGGCAGCCTCTCGAAAATCACAATCACATTCCCCGGTGCAAACAGCGTGGAATATAACGACCGGAGCATCACACTTTCAGGCGAAGGCGTGAACAAATCGACCACCGAGGTTCTCCGCGGCAGCGATTCGAATGTTTACGTGATTGACTTTGGCTCCATCATCCTTCCCGAGGGCAGCTATACGCTTACTATCCCCGCCAATGCGTTCACAATCGACGGAACAACAGAGAGCGAGGAAATCACAGCCGTCTACAACTACTCTCCCTCATGGGTAATCACTCCGGCATCAGGCAGCGAGCTTACCGAGCTTGCAGACTTCACGGTTGAATTCCCCAGTGCAACCGAGGCAGAATTCATCGGCGGCACCTTCTCGGCAATGCTTGTTCAGGGCGGTCGCTATGCAGCCGGCACATCATGCACAAAGGTTGAAAACGCGGCTCATCCCACCTTTAAGTTCGCACTTATGGAGGGCGCGCAACTCCCCTCCAACGGCAAGATCACTTTCAGCATCGAGGAAGGTGCATTCCTTATCGACGGCACGGAAAGCAGCGAAATGGCAGCGGAATACTCCTATGCACCTGCCATATCTCTTGACTATATCGCCGATCCTTCAAACGGCACTATCGTTTACAACGAATACGGCTTCTACTGGACGTTCATTTTCGGCGAGCAGTTCACCGTGAGCTCGACAGCAGGCTACACAAGCAAGATTACAGTTAAACTCGGCGACAGAATTCTCGCTCCGAACAGCGATTACATGACTGAGACCGAGGGCAACATGATTCTCATGGGTGTAATCAATCCCGATGCTGTTGCAGCAGGAACTCTTTCAGTATCAATCGAAGAAAGTGCTTTCAGCATTTCGGGCACACCTTCGCCGGCAATTGAACACACCTGGGAGGTTGTTGCTCCCAAGGAATACAGCTACACGCTTACTCCCGACCCCGACACCACCAATCCCGACCTTTCAAAGATCACAGTATCTTTCCCCGAAGCAGAAACCGGGCACCTATATGTGAGCAGCTTCGTTTCACTCACCAGGGGTTATGAATATCGCGGAGAACTCACAATAACCGAGGTTGCCGACGCCGAAGTACCGACATTCGAAATCGCTGTCGCCAACGCTCCCACAGAGGAAGGTATCTATGTGTTCACTGCACGCAGCGGCGCCTTCACTCTCGATGGTTCGCAGGCCTCTCCCGAAATTTTGGTTGAATATACCTACGATGCGAATGGCGGCATCACCGGAGTTACTGTTGGCACAGCCTGCAATGTGACTGTTGTCACCCTCGACGGCAAGGTAATCTTCGAGAACGCCGACAAGGCACGCCTTTCGGAACTTTCCGCAGGATTCTATATTGTAAATGGCAAGAAGGTATTCCTCAGAAAGTAACGCACCGATAATCACATAATAAATAGCCGGGCTCCTCCACTCTCAAGAGGTGCCCGGCCATTTCAGTGAAATATAATTTACGAACAATCGACATCCGACATGAATAAATTTATTATTGCAGGAGCTGCCGTTCTCGCCGCATCGCTGACTGTCGGCGCCAATCCCATCACTCCCGAGCAGGCTCTCGCACGCATCTCTAACGGACAAGCAAAAATTAAAGCAGCCGGTGCTCCAAGACCGACCTTACGCCATATTGAAACTACCTCCGACGGCGCATCGGCAGCCTACGTCTTCGCAACCGACGGCGAAGCCGGTTTCATGATTCTCAGTGCCGACGACATGGCCTATCCTCTGTTAGGCTACACTGACGAAGGCACATTCGACATCAACAATATTCCTCCGGCAATGGAATGGCTGTTGGGCGAGTACAGCCGCCAGATTGAGTACGCTCGCGAAAACATCGGCGACGAAGCCAAATCGCGCCTTACGGCTCAGGCGCTTAACGCAGACGCACGCCGGGGAAAAACCTCTATAGACCCTCTGATCAAAACTCACTGGGACCAGATCGAGCCTTATAACAATAGCTGTCCGCTCTACGGCGTGACACGCAGCTACACCGGTTGCGTCGCAACATCAATGGCGCAGGTGCTGAACTATTGGAAATATCCGGAAAAAGGCACCGGAACAATTTCGTACGATTGCGAAAGCCTGCAGAAGAAACTCTCTCTCAACCTCTCCTTAAAGAGTTTTGACTGGGATAATATGCGCGACATCTATATTACCGGTCAGTATACCGATGTGGAGGCCGCTGCAGTGGCCTATCTTATGAAAGCCTGCGGCTATGCCGTACACATGCAGTACGGCACCGACTCGTCGGGTGCTCTGGCGATGGATGTACGTCAGGCACTATGCAAATACTTCGGCTACGACGGCAACATGAAGTATACTCTTCGCGACTACTACTCCACAACCGAGTGGAACGAAATGATGTACGACAACATCAAAAACGTAGGGCCGGTAATTTATGGCGGTGGCTCGCTTCTTGGTGGCGGCCACTCGTTTATCTGCGACGGCTACGACAGCGAAACCGGTCTTTTCCACTTCAACTGGGGATGGACCGGCATGTCGAACGGCTATTATTCGCTTGACGCCCTCAACCCCGACGCTCTCGGTACCGGCGGCGGCAGCGGCGGCGGTTACAACTTCACCCAGGATGCCGTGTTCGGCATTCAGCCTCCCACCGGCGAGGAGATTGTAGCCCGGGTTAACAAGCTCACCATGCAGGGTTCTCTCGTGGCCGATATTGTCAATGACGGCATTGAATTTGATCTTGACATGCAGAATGGCGCTATGTGGGTGAACTATAACCCTGAAACGATGTATGTGGAAGTTGGCGCAAGCTTTGTTTCGCAAACTTCTGCCGACAAAACTCCTGTTTACTTCTCCGTATCGAACAAGCGCTACTCTGTCTCCCCGGGCTACGGCTTCAGTGCCCACAGCATTGTCAACGGTGTTGACTACGGCCTTATGCCTAGGATAGAGCTGTCGACACTCCGCTCGCAGCTTGCCGACGGCACCTATAAGGTGACATTTGTGTCGCGCGACAACGAAACTGCAAATTCTCCGTGGATCGATATGTTTTGCCCCTACGGCTACTACGATTATGTTATCGTTGAAAAGAACGGCAACAACATCACGGTTCAGGACATTCCCGCCCCGTCGCTCGACATACTTTCCGGCGCAATCACGACCACTCTCATGCCCTACAATCTTGTAAAGGTTGTGACCGAGATTAAGAACCCAAGCGCGTTCGAGCTGTCGACCGGCCTCGCGCCTGCTCTTGTTCTTGACGGTTCGATGTACTACCTTGGAGAGAGCGTCTTTGTAACAGTACCTGCGCACGGAAAGGTGACAAAAGAATGGATTACCTCTTTCACACCCATGAACGAAACCATGATGGCTCCTGCCGCACCTATGGACTTCTCGCTTCTATTCTTTGACGAAAGATCCTATCTATTCTATGATTTCATAGGCACCGCAACCATGCATCCTCAGACTAATCCCGGCGTAAGCCTCTACTCCACCCCGACTGTCACCAATGCGTCGCGCACCAACGTTTCACGTCTGAGTACAACCTACTACATATCCGACCCATCGGAAATCAATATCTCTACCGAATTCCTCATCTCCAACGATGACTTCGCTTATGAGCTTATGGCATGCATCTGCCAGCCTGAAGACGACATGATTGCCATTTGCGCAATCGGCGGCGACAAAGTATTCGCCACAGCCTCCACCGAACCCCGAAAGGTTGACTGCACCATCAATTATGCCTCAATGCAGCCCGGAGAGCTATATTACCTGTACAGTGCCGTCTATGCAGGAGGATATGTACTCATTCCCGGCACACAGAATGTGTTTATCATACTCGAAACAACAGGCGTGGAAAATGTTTCGACAGCCCCAACCGGCATTAAAGTTGATTATGACAGCTCCACCCGCACCATAAAGGCCTCTTCGGCTGCCGGAATATCGACAATCGAAGCCTACAGCTTGAACGGATCCCTGATAAACTCCTGCACCGACTGCGGATCGCTTTCGCTTGAAGATGCCACAAGCAGTCTGATTATAGTCCGTGCCACCGACAGCTACGGCAACACTGAAACAGTCAAAATCGCCCGCTAAGCGCGTCCTGCTCCAAGAATTGATAAAAAGCCCCCTGAGAGCTTATAAATACTTTCAGGGGCTTTTTGTGTGAGGCCGGTTGCATAAACACATGACGCAGAACGATATTTATTTGAACATGATATTAACAATAACTAAAATATTCTGCGCCATTCTAAAATTTTGGCAAATTAAAAAAGCACTGAAAACAAGCTACTCTAAATTCTTGCATAAATAAAATCGTGGAAAATGCTTTACCTCGCGTCCGACAGCGATGTTGGTTGCTATCCGTGCGCATATATGTGCTGCGGTTTTAAGTGCCGCATGGCGCGTCAAGCCGTTTCTAATGTCGGGTAATGAATCACGCAACCAGTCGCAGCCCACTACATTCCAAAATGCGCAGTATCCCGCCATATAGTTAGCGGCCCACAGTCTGAGGTCAGGTTTATCCAATATGTCTCGGTCATCGTCAGGCATTACTATAATAGCCCCCGCTCCATTTACAAAGTCGATTGGCAGGATTATAGGTATAGTCACATCTTTTGAAAAACAAGAACTGCCTTCATTGACATTCTCGGCAATAACATCAACATTACTCGGCATAGGCATTTTATCAGAGCGAGATATTATTTGAATATACTCAAAGCCCACCTGTTTGAGTTCGGTTTTGATTTTGTCTATAAATTCTATCGCCCCTATAACCGCTATTCGGCAGTCTGTAATAAGGCTTTTTTCTTCACTTGTCATATTCATAATTGATTTTACACTGCAAAATTAGAACTATCCCCTCTGCTGTGCCATACCCCAAAGTGTATATTTTCATCTCCAAACGCATTAGTACACTTTTGGGTATGGCAGGGAATTTTTAACGGCTGTAACTTTGAATTAGAAATCAAAACGACACGAATATGAAAGAAAGTTTAGCCATATTAACTGTATTGTTTTGTGCAATTCACTCTCTTGCACAAACAGAGATTCAAGATACTATCTCAGTACAAGAATTGGACGAAGTCGTTGTCGAAGCACAAAACCAACGGACATCTTCGACATCATCTACCTTCATACCAATGTCGCGGCAAAAAAACTCTGCGACAGATGCTATCTCTCTTCTTAGTCAGATAGCAATACCTCAACTTGAAGTACAACCGGGCAACTTCAATGTCAAAACCATATCCGGACAGAACGTTACTATATTCATCAATTATGTAGCCGCTTCCGAGCAAGACCTTATCGGCTTGCGTCCAAACGATGTCAAAAAAGTAGAATACCTCTTATATCCACAAGACCCTCGTTTCAAAGGAGCCCAGTATGTTGTAAATTTCATCGTTCAGAAATACGAATGGGGTGGATATACCAAAATCACCGTCAATAAATGGTTTGGCGTTAATCGTACAGAAGGGTTCGTTTACTCCAAATTTGCTTACAAGGATATGAATTTTGATATTTTCGCCGATGAGAAATATCTAACCAATCGTCATAGTGGGACAAAGTCTGTAGAAACATTCCGATTCCCGAACCTTTTTGAGCAGGGCGAAACAGAAGTAGAGAGATATACTGCACCTCTATCTTCTCGCTATCGAAATAATAGCAATGATATTGCATTCCGGGCACTGTATTCTTCCGGACAGGTTCAAATATCCAACAAGTTATCGTTTAGCTTGACATCAATCCCTCGTAATAATATTGATAGCCGGTTATCTTATAAAGACAATCTTCTACCGACATCAATAGCTTCGGCCATCTCGTCAAACCACAGTTGTGGTCTTAATTACGATTTCGAGGCGTACACTACTTTTAACGACAAGCTTGCACTTAACATTGAAGCCCAATACATATATGGGCATAATAAACAGAACTTTCGATACGCTGATGATGATCTGACAATTGTCAATGATGCAAAAGAGGGCAATCATCAGGTTCGTATTATTCCTAACCTTGTATGGAATCCCAATCAGCACAATAGTATTATGCCTGTAATAGCTGGAGAGTACTACCGATCCTCAATAAATTATCTTGGTAATTCGCCTTCGCATCAAATATATGATGTTTGGGGTTTAGAGGGAGGTGTCAGATATACCTTTATACAACCGAAATGGACAGCAGGTACATTGTTCACATGGGTATATGCCAATACAAACTTGACGGGAACTAAAATAACCGACAACTATCCACAAGGAAACGTATTCGGTACTTTCTCACCTAATGAAAAGAATCAATTGGAGTTTACATGGGCTTTTGGCAAACATATTCCAAGCACATATCAAAAGAGTCCGAATATGCTTCAGCAGGACGAACTGATATGGTATTCCGGTAATCCCGGACTTGATAATTATTGGAACAACCATATAGGCTTACAGTATCTATGTCTGCCTAATAACAAATGGCAATTAGCCGCAGATACTTACTATTACACTGAGCGCAATAGAGTTGTCACACAATATAGCCCCATTGCTCCGAATGGCACGCTACTGCGAAAGTATGTCAACGGAGGTAATTACGATATCGTAATGGCCGGACTTAGTGGAACCGCCAAATTTTTTGGAGGAAAACTGATTGCAAAAGTGCGTCCGCAATTCTGGCATAGGATTATTTCCGGAGAATATAATTTTTCATTGAATGAATTGACCTGCTCCGCGCAATTGACATGGTATTTCGGTAATTTCTATCTGTTCGCCTGGTATATGACACCAAGCACATACATACCCCATGAATCAGGTATGAAAGCGCATACTCCATCAAGCTATCAGATTCAATTAGGATGGGGAAAAGGAGCCTGGAGATTATCAGCTACTGCACATAATTTCCTGCGTTCTTCATGGGAAACTACTCGTCAAGAGCTATATAGTCAAAATTATAGTTTTGACAGACACGAGTTTGGAACTGAACAACACATGCGCTTTCAATTCTCTGCTACATATACATTTGGATATGGCAAGAAAGTTCAGCGAGGAAACGAAGTGAGCGGAGCCGGAAATACGGAATCATCAATTTTGAAATAATCGAAAACAGCTTAATTGAAGTAGTCAAGACTTAATCTGCCAATCACGGACAAAAACATTACCTTTGTAAAAAGAAAAGATTAAGCCATGACCACATCAGAAAAAGTCATCAAGAACAAACCGGGACTGTTGGAACTGTCCCGGCAATTGGGCAACGTGTCGCGTGCCTGCAAGATAATGGGCTATAGCCGCGACAGCTTCTACCGCTTCAAGGAACTATACGAGCAGGGCGGAGAACTCGCGTTGCAGTAGATATCGCGCCGCAAGCCGGTGATAAAAAACCGCGTTGAGGAACACATAGAGAACGCCGTCGTGCAGATGGCCTTCGAGAACCCTGCTCTCGGACAGCTGCGTGTCACCAACGAACTGCGCAAGAGGGGCATAATGGTCTCGCAGGGAGGGGTGCGATCCATATGGCTGCGCCACGATCTGGAGACATTCAGAAACGCCTGAAAGCACTGTCGGCCAAAGTCGAGCAGGAGGGGATAATCCGGCTCTCAAATGCGCGGTGTCCGGGATCGCGATTTCTTCATCTTCCGCCCGGTCAAACTATACGCCTGAATATTTAACACTGCGTTCTGCTCAATTTAACATATGCACCGGATTACCCTTTTGGGACACCCCGCCTCTTCAATATTCTGCGTAGAAACGCCGGTCGGGAATAACGAAAAACCTCTGAAATCGTCTGGATTTCAGAGGTTTTCTGCATTTTGACTTTTGGCTTGTGACCCCGGAGAAGCCGAGGTTTATCGTTGTAACTAAGTAGTATTCAGAATATTGTAATGCCACACTTTCCGT
>CAMWMR010000049.1 GCA_947175425.1 uncultured Porphyromonadaceae bacterium | reverse complement strand
GACCTCCGGGTTATGAATCCGACGCTCTAACCAACTGAGCTATCCCGCCGTTTGCGAGTGCAAAGTTAAGCACTTTTTTTAATTTGACAAAATAAAATGCCTGTTTTTTTGCACTGCAAAGTATTATTTTTTACAATTAATTGATAATCAGCCGCAATGAAAATGTCGTTCTACAAGCAAATTCGGATTCTTGGCAGCTTCGGCCGTGTTGAATTTGCGAAGCTCGGCGGCAATGGCGCGCAGCATGTCCTCGGGGAATACATCGCAGGCCGCAAAAACATCGGTGCGTTCATCGAGACAGTAGGCTGAATCGGCGCAGGAAACGGGGAGCGTGGGAAGCTTGGCAAGGCGTTCGGCATTTTCAGGCTTGTGTATGTCTACGTCCACATAAAAATCGGATGCGATTTGCAAAGCTTCGTTCTCGTCCATTTCAAAGCCGTAGCGCGTGGCAACGGCAAGTGACGCCAATAGCAGATATACGTTTGCCGAGCAATCGGCCGAACGTATTTCAAAAGTCTGTTTCTGTTTTGTATCGTGTGCGGATGCTTTGGTCTCACAGGGATTGGCAATGCCGCACATATTTCCGTTCCCTGTCCAGCCGAGAGGAACGCGAACAAGGACGGAACGGTTGCGGTCGCCCCAGCAAATGTTTGTAGGTGCTTCCTGATGAGGAACCAGACGGAAGTAGGAGGTCGGAACCGTATTTCCGAATGCGGTAATTGCAGGAGCAAGTTTCATAAGGCCGGCTATCGCGCGTCGTGCGGCGCTGCTAAGGCCTTCGCGGAAATCGTCGTGCATGGCGCTTTGCCCGTCCTTGTCCACAAGTTTCATGTGGATGTGCAGCCCGGAGCCGGCTTTTCCGGTAGTTATTTTAGGCGCGAAAGTAACATTGAATCCTTCGCGTGCGGCAAGGTTGCGGATAACCCATTTGGCAATCATCAGCTGGTCGGCGGCATCGCGTGCGTCAACAGGCAGGAATTCAATTTCATTCTGCTCGTATTTTTTGCCGTTCAGCGTGAAATTTCCCACTTCCGAGTGTCCGTACTTTATCTGTCCTCCGCAACGTGCAATGTAGCTCATGCACAGAGTACGGAAATCGTTTGTTTTTGCAAACGGAGCCGATTCATGATATCCTCGCTGATCGGTGGCTGGAAAGGTTTTGTCATCGTCGGTAATCACGTAGTATTCAAGTTCTCCCATTGCGTGGAATGAAAGGCCGGTCTGCTTTGTGAAAGCCTGGCAGGCTTTGTCGAGAACGTATTCGGGCGAGGATGCCAGCGGTTTGCCGTCTTTGTCGAAGAACGAGCACAGCATAGTGAGTGTGGGCAGCGGCGCAAAGGGGTCGACAAAAGCGGTGCGGTAGCGTGGTACCACATAAAGATCGGAACTTCCGGCTCCAATGAAGCTGAACAACGATGAGCCATCGACGCGTTCACCCAAAGAGAGGATAGTTTCGAGGTATGCGAGGTCGTTGATGACGAAGTTAAGGGTTTTGAGTCGTCCGTCACCGGCAGGATACATAAAGTTGATCATTTCAATACCGTTGGCCGATATGAAATTGATAATATCCTGTTGTGTGAAATCGCCCGGAGCCTTTTTCAGGAAGCCAACGAGCGCATTTTTTGATAATTGAAATTGTTTTTCCATTTTTTTTGGTTATGAATATCAGGAATACAATTTATACTTATACGGGAATTACACCAATACCGGGTCGGTCGGGAATGGTGACTTTGCCGTCAACAATTTTAATGCCGTCAAAAATATCGTTGGAAATAAGCAGGTTTCCGTCAAGGTCCGCCCAGTCCATCAAAGGCGACAGTTGAGCGGCAGCAGTAACGGCGCAGGATGTTTCGGTCATACAGCCCAGCATAACCTTCATTCCGAGCGAGCGTGCCAAAGTTGCCATTTGGTATGCCTCGTGCATGCCGGTGCTTTTCATCAGCTTGATATTGATGCCGTCGTAGGCTTCGGCTGCACGGCGAACATCGGGGAGCCGCTGCAGAAATTCATCGGCAATGATAGGCAGGGGAGAGCGCTCGCGCAGCCATGCCGTATCGGCAATTGCGCTTTTGTCCATGGGCTGTTCTACAAACAGACAGTTCTGCTCGGCAAGAAGATGACACATTTCAAGAGCCTTTTCGCGGTCGCTCCAACCTTGGTTTGCGTCCACGCATATCGGAGTGTCGGAATATTTGCGGAAAGTTTCAAGCAGTTCCTTGTCGTGCCCGGTTCCCATTTTTATTTTTACAACGCGGAAAGGCGCGGTTTCTTCTATTTCCTTGCGCATTTCATTGGCGTTTTCATTGTAGCTTATGGTATAGGATGTGTTGGGAGCCTTTTCAGGATTCAGTCCCCATATTTTATACCACGGCTGCTGCATTATTTTGCCCGTGAGGTCGTGGAGTGCGATGTCCACCGAGGCCTTTGCCGCACGGTTATCGGGAGCGACTTTCTCCATGTATTCGTGGATGTCTTCAATTCTGAACGGGTCGGTGAACTGCGATAAGTCGAGCTTGGAAAGGAATTCGGTTACACTCTGTACCGATTCTCCGAGATATGGAGGCATTGAAGCTTCTCCATAGCCTGTTATGCCGTCGTACTCTATTTCAACCTGTACGCCAGGAGTTGTGGTGCGCTGGTTGCGGGCAAGGTTAAAAGCATGGCGCAGTTTAAGTTCGTAAGGGCGGAAACGGAGATTTAGTCGCCCGCTACGCGATGCTTTGCGTGTGGGGGAGTCCATGGCGGAGAGTGATATGGGCGATGCGGCGATAAGAGCGCCAAGCATGCCGGTTTTTATAAAATTACGGCGATTCATTGTATTTGGAGTGATGTAAGATTGAGGGGCAAGTTGTTTTTAGAAATACCAGGGGTGGTTGCGTGCGCGTGTAATACCCTTGGTTCCCTCGCTGCCTGCTATGCGAACGGCGCTGAGGAATGGTGTGGTCAGATAATCGGGTGAGTCGGGATCGATGCTGTTGCGTTTTACGCGGCCGGATGAGTGAACATAGTTGCCGTTGTTGTCGTAAATTGCAACATGAGTTACTTTTCCTGTTTTGGCATTGCCAAAGAAAAGGAGGTCGCCGGCTTTGCAGGATTTCCAGTTTTCAGGAGCTATGCGTATGCCGGTGAGCGCCTGCTGGGACGCATCGCGCATTAATATTATGCCGTTGGCGAAGTATGCTGTCTTGGCAAAGCCTGAGCAATCCAAAGCTTTTGTCGACATCCCTCCCCACAGGTAAGGAGTGCCTTCCATGGAGTAGGCCAGATCCAAAATAAGTTCGGGATCAAAACTTTGCGAAGCCCATTCTTCGATTGGTTTGAAGTTTGAAGCATCGGCATATCCTTCTCTTCCGTCGGGCAATGTAATGTGCAGATGCCCGTTGTCGCTTTTTACATCGGCTGTAACTATGCATCCGTTGACAAGGTCGGTAACAACGTTTCTCAGCCCCGTATTATCGGCTGTGCGGAAAACGCGAATCTGATATGGGGAAGTGACAATGAAACGTTTGCTTTTTCGCCATTTGCTCATCTCTTCGGGAGTCTTTTCAACTACCGATGACGACGGAACCCATGCGATATATCCGTCGGGGCTTTGTACCTGCCACCAATCGGTTCCTTTTTTGAGGACACGGAGGGGAGTGCCGAGCAGCGACTGGGTTGCCATTTCGGCGGCATGGCGTCCGCCGGTGCGGTGAGAGGCAACTGGAATGCGTGTCTGTGCCCATACATTGTACGGAAGCTGTACGGTGCTGTCGGCAAATGCTATGCCCTTTTTATCAAGACGCTGCACAACTTCAAGGCGGGCAGTGGAGTCGGAGCTTTCTCCGGCAAGCACAAGTTCTCCATCGTTGTTATTGAAAGCTTTAATAGAGAATACGGTTTGACGTGCATCCGGAGCATATTCTCGCTGTACATCTTCAATTGTATTTTTTGCCTGAGCGAGAGCTTCCTGCGATGATTGTGCGCCGATAGCTGCCGGAAACAGCATTACGGCGGCTGCTATATGGAAAATTCTTTTCATTTTTCTTCTTCTACGGGAGTTGCTGAAATAACCTGCATTTCATAGTTCCATGCGGGATAATACAGGTTTCCTTTGCCTGTTTCCACTTCACCTACTTGGAAATCGACGGTTTCGCTGCGCACGAATTTCTTTTTGGGATAGAATTGCTTGCCTACTGCAGTATTTGCGGCCAAGCGATGTGCATCGATGCCATGAGAGTAGAAAGTGACTGTCTCGGGACGTTTCGCTCCGGTATATCTTCCGAAAGAAACATCAACCGGCAGCCAACCGATACCTTCAAAGTATACTTGCGCCCAATCGTGGAGATTTACTTCACCGGGGTGGAGCATCCAGCCACTTTCCCAACGTGCGGGAATGCCGAGTGTGCGCATGAGCGATATGTAGAGCAGCGATACTTGTCCGCAATCGCCGTGACCTTCGGTTACAACGTATTCCGGAATGCAGGGTATTGTGCTGTATTCGCGTGCTCCTGCCCATGGATAACGGTTTATAATGTAGTCGAAAACCTTTTCGCTCATTATGAACGGGTTGGTCTCGTTGCCTACAATACTGTGTGCAAGCGAGTCGAGCCGAACAATGTGAGGAGCTTCGAATGATGTAAAACGTTTGTATTCGGGCGATTCGGTATTGTAAGGCTTTATATTTTTCATTATATCCTCGGCCGAACGGAATTTCCCCGATGTAACAAATTCGGCGGTATATTCAAAATGAGCGGTATCGCCGGGAGCGGGAGCCGGGGCTTCAAAATATATGCTGTTGTGTTCCGAGCGCGTTCCCGAAAGTATGTAGTCGGCGGGATAAGCGTCAAGAATATGGATGTCGTGCTGGCGGTTGCAGCGGTCGTTGTCCAGCGGAACAGGCATCCATACTCGCAATGTGTCGCCTTCGATTGCTTCGTTTCCGGGTACATCGATAGTGAAGCGATATTTGACTTTGTGAGCCAATCCTTTTTTATTCTTTCCGGCGTAGAAATCGAGGACCGAGTCAACATATGCAATACGCTGTTCCGACGCCTTTGAGCCTCGCGGCGGATTCTGGCCGTTGAACGAAGGTGCCAACAATCCGAGGTTGCGCGGAGATTTGCGGTGAAAGCGCAGCTCGCCGTCAATGATCATGGCTTCAACGTAGTGATGTGTAATGAATGTATCGAGGTCGGCGTCGGTGACTTCGGGATATTTTGCGCGTACCTGACGCAGCATTTCCTCGCGGTCGAGCGAAAAATCGGCGGCAGTGCGTTTGCTGATAGCGGCAGCCGAATCGGTTTCAAGCCATTCGGGAGTATTGGCGACGGGCGCGGAGCTTTTATCTTTGCAAGATGTCATGGATGAAGATAGCGCAAGCGCAGCCCCTGTTGCCATGAACAATATTATATTTCGCATTGGTATTAATCAGTCTTATGGTATTGAATGTGTAAAGATACCATAAAAACCTTTGCGAAGAAAAAAATATGCCATTAAAATATGTTAAGTGCTTTAAATAAAGCAAGTCTGCAAGCTAAAGCAGCTTGCAGACTTGCAATGTATGAGTTTGTTTTCCCTTGGGGAAATATTATCAGGCTTCGGGAGCTTCTTCAGCAGCGACTTCGGCGCCGGAGGCGTTGTTTAGGGCTGCTACGATTGTGCGGAATTCATCGAGGCTTACAGTCTTTTCGTCAAGCTTAACGGCGTTGTGGATAGCGCTCATGAGGTTGCCGTTAAATGTCTGGCGAACGATACGACGGTGCTGTTCCTTATCTTTGAGGAGGTTTTCGGCAAAGTAGTCGGCCATTTGGTCGGCCATGTGTCCCATGCCGTACTGGTTGAGCTGGTCGATTGCAACCATGCGGGCAAAGGCTTTAACGTCGTCTTCGGTAACTTTTACGTTAAGGAGTTCGGCAGCCTTGTTTTCGATGATTTCCCATTTGATACCGGGAACGGACTGGTTGAGAGCTTCGTCAACAGCATCTTCTTTGAGTTCGGTGTTGGTGCGGAGCATGAACTTGCGAAGGAATGCCATAGGAAGCTGCATGGGAGCGCCGTAGGTTTCCATGAGGTAGTCTTCGGCGTTACGGGTAAAGAGCTGACGGCTGTTGGGTTGGAGACCCTGCGCAATGATTTCGCTCAGGCGTTTGCGATACTCTTCTTCATTGTGAATGGTATCGGCACCGAATACTTTGTCGTAGAATTCCTGACCGAGTTCGGCGGGAGTGTGTACAACGAATTCGGCGATATTGATTTCAAAGTTGCCGCGTGCTTCTTCAATTTTGTCGCGGTCGATGTGGAGCATCGAGGCGATTTCGGCTTCGTTGCCGTCGCAGGTAGCAAATGCATCGAAAACAACTTTGTCGCCAACTTTGGTGCCTTCGAACTTGGCTGCTTCTTCTTTCGATTTGAAAAGGAAGGGAGCGAGTATGCCGTCGTTTACCTGGATGCCGTTTTCTTTAACGTTGCCGTTCTCGTCAAGCTGCATGATTGAGCCTTTTACGAGAGCACGTTCGGCGTATTCCTGAGCGGGAACCTGTTCGCCGGCACGGTTGCGGAGGTCTTTGTCCTGGTCGTCGATCATCTGTTCGGTAACCTCGATGTTGTAGAAGGGGAGGGTAACGGTCTGATCGAATACCATGTTGAGTTCGGGAGCAAAACCGAGTTCGTATGTGAATTCGTATTCTTCCTTGTCCAAGTCCATTTCGTTGCTGTCGGCGGGAATGGGCTGGCCGAGGATGTCGAGTTTGTTGTCGTCAATATATTTGAGGGCTGCGTCGGAGGCGATGTCGTTGAGAACGGATGCTTTTACCTGCTTGCCGAAGCGTTTCTGAAGTTGAGCCATGTCAACGTGGCCTTTGCGGAAACCGGGAATCTGACGGGTGTTGCCAATTTCCTTGAGTTCTTTCTTGACGCGGTCGGCATAATCGGCCTTTTCAATTTTTACGATGAGGCGGCCTTCGAGTTCGCCGGTCTTTTCGAGTGTTACGTCCATTATTATATTTTAGTTAGTTGAAAAATTCGTAAAAGAGGCCATAAGGCCGTTTGAAGTGCAAAATTACTACTTAAAATTATATAAATCAACTTTAGGCAGTTATTTTAATGTTTTTTGAGCGCTTATGGCATGGTGCTAATGTGAAAACGCTTGACAGAGACATCGGTTCGCGCATAAAAAAAGCCTCGCGGCAAATTTTGCCTGAGGCTTTTTTTGAAAGTTTTTTGCGCGTGTCGGTTTACTTGCGGATACCGAGTTCTTTCTGAGCGATGATGGCGCGGTAACGGTTGATGTCCTTGCGCATGAGGTAGTCAAGGAGACGGCGGCGTTTACCTACCAGCATCTTAAGAGCGCGTTCTGTAGTATGATCTTTGTGATTTGACTTCAGGTGCTGAGTCAAATGAGCGATACGGACCGAGAATAATGCAATCTGTGCTTCAGGAGAGCCAGTGTCAGTCTTGCCCTTACCGTACTTCTCGAAGATTTCTACTTTTTCTTCAGAATTTAAGTGCATTCTTAGAAAATTTAAATGTTAATAATAAGTGTTTAAGGCATGTCGTGGACATTACCGGGTGCAAAAGTAGTGTTTTTCTTGCAATCGGCAATGTTTGTTAACATTATTTAGTGGTTAAGTCCGCTGTAGTCGCGGCTGTAGCGAAGCATCTGCTGAGGATAATCCTCGGTATAGCTGATAGTTACATCGGTTATGTTGCCGTTCTCGTCGCGTACGGCGGTGTATACGGGATTTACAAAACCTTTGTAAGGTGCGATGTCAAGCGTAGCGTAGCGGTCGAGAACTTCTTTGTGAAGTTCGGGATCAACTTTCACAGCGTATTGTTCCACAAGTTCGCAGGCGGCATTGTAGTCGCCGGTAGAGCGGATGCGCTGTATTTCGGCAAGCAGCTCGCCAAAGAGGTTGCGCAAAGCTGTGTAGTCGTTGATTTGGATATATGTCTTGCCGTCTTTCTTTACAAGCTCTATCACATTATCGGCCTTACCGTGTTCGTAAGCCCATTCGGCAATGAGTTTGCGGTTACGCATGTGCGCTTCTTCCACGTCCTTGCCGGGCTCGATGCGCATGAGCTGTGTCATCATGCCGTTAAGTATATACTTGTAATACTCTGCTTTGTATGCGTCGGGGTTGTCGAGCAAACCGATTTCAAGCATTTTGGGATCGGCAAGATAATAAAGTGCAAAAAGGTCGGCGCGCGCTTCCTCAATTGTCGAACCGTGAGCTTTGAGCGCATCGGGGTCGACGCCGGGAAGCAGTTTGCCCGAGCCGTGGCCGAGACATTCGTGCAGGTCGGTGTGCAGATTATCGGTTATAAACAAATATTTGTCCAAAAGTTCGGAAGTGGCATCATCAATAACGAATTCTTCGTTGAAGCCGTTGCCGTGCGAAGCTTCGTCATATGCCTGAGTGATATTTTCCAGTGTCACCGATTTGGAACCGTGGGCTGCGCGAATCCAGTTGGCGTTCGGAAGATTGATGCCGATTGGAGTTGCAGGGTAAGAGTCGCCGGCCAGAATTGCGGCGGTAATAACCTTAGCGCTTACACCCTTTACTTTGTCCTTTTTGAAGCGTGCTTCAACGGGTGAATTGTCTTCGAACCATTGAGCATTTGCCGACAGTGTTTCGGTGCGGGCACTCGCATCCATGTTTTTGAAGTTTACAATCGATTCCCATGAACCTGTCATACCCAGGGGATCTCCGTAACTTTCAATGAATCCGTTTATGAAGTCGACTTGGGAGGCGGTATCTTCGGCCCATTCAATCGAGTAGCGGTCGAAAGTAGCAAGGTCGCCGGTGGTGTAGAAGTCGATAAGCGAACGGATAATTGTACGCTGAGCATCGTTTTCGGCGTAGTTGGAAGCGCTGTCAAGGTTTGCAACAATATGTTCAATGGCTCCCGAATAGAGGCCGCCAAGGCGATAAGGCTCTTCAACTACTTTTCCGTCAACTTTTTTCAAGCGAGTGTTGAGTCCGTAGGATATGGGAGTGGGATCATCGGCTTTCTTAATGGAGGCAAAGTAGGCTTCCACTTCATCCTGGGTGAGCCCTTTTTCGTACATATTGTTGGCCGAGGTGGCAATGAGATCCTGCCCGGCAGCCTGATTTACACGTTTTGCATCCAGCGCAGGATTAAAAATTAGTTCGATGAGTTCCTCGCTGTTGTCAGGAACCATGTCGGCGGGAAGTGCTCCAACCTGGTCGGCAAGAAATTCGCGGCTGAAAGCGGGAGTGAATTTATCGGTGGAGTAGTGGTGATGTATACCGTTGCCGAACCACACCTGCTTAAGATAAGTTTCAAAAGCCTTGAAATCGGGAGCTTCGCGGTCGCCGTTATAGTTGGTATATACAGCTTCCAGCATATCGCGTACGGCAAGATTGGACGCGTTGTTCTGATCCCAAAGAATATCACGACCCCACAGAGCGGCTTCGGTGAGATAGTAAACTAAAATTTTTTGGTTGAGAGTAAGATTTTCGAAATCGGGAACCTTGTAGCGCAATACCTCGATATCGGCAAAACGGTCCACGGTATAATCGAAGTCCGGAGCGGCGGCCGTGTCTGCTTTTTTGCAGCTCGGAGCCAGCATCATGCTTGCAATGGCAGTGGCCATGATTAGTTTTTTCATATTTCTTGTTAAAAAATTTGCGTTATTGCCGCAAAAATACAAAATTGGCCGTATATTAACAAATAAACATTTTAAACAAAGAACAATGAAAATATCAAACGCCTCATTCCGCCTTTTCATAGTCTCGGCAGTCCTAGCCGCTTCCGTTTGCACCGCTCCGGCTGTTTATGCCTACGATACCAACAAGTACAGTACCGTACAACGCTATATACGGGAAGGAGATTCACAAGCTCGAGAAGCACAACGTTGCCGCCGTGAGGCCGATGCTGCCAAGCGCGAATCCGACCGCTACGCTTCCGAAGCCGAGCGCTTTAGGCGTAGCCGCGACATACGCCGTTCCGAGGAAAAACAAAAATATTCAAAACGATATTTCGAGCGGTTCAGGGAGTATACTCTTAAAGCCGATTTGGCCGATACAAAAGCTGCCGAAGCTTATCGCCGCGCGGCAATATACATAGAAAAACGTTAATATCGTGGTTTGTAGTAACTTACCCTGATGTCAGAGATTTTTAAGCACTTTTCCTTGAACAGCAAGTCCGCTCCATGTTTTTTATGCCGGGAAAGTAAGCGGAAAGCAGTTGTTAAAAAGAAAATCCTTGACGGTACTCTTTACACGCTCCGGTCAGTTTTGCGGTGCCGACCGTAGGCATACGATTTTCTCTCATTCGGGCGATGTGCTGACGGTTGTCGCCGGGACTGTATGTTGTGCGCGAAAAACGCTAATTTTTCGAAAATGTTTTCTCGATTTGTGATGCAACTCGTTTAAGAGCTCCATTAAAATCACCCTGCCTGTCAATGCCCAGCCCAAATGCTCCACGGCAAGAGGCAACCGGTCGGCCGGTGAAATAATCAACAAAATTCACTGTGACTATTGATTCTTCGTCATTTTGTGTAATTCCAAAGCGCACTAAAAGGAGTTGTTGCTTTTGTTCGGACGAGAGTTCATTTATAGCCTGGTCTCCTATCATTTGCAACCTTGAATTATCAATAGCATCATATATTCTTACTTCTGCATCCATAAGTGCGGCAGAACCTTGATAATACATTACATCAGTTAATGAGGCATATTGATATTTTGCCAGATTTGCCGAACTGGAAACAGTCGTTTTAGATGTTGTGCAACTTGCAAGACATATGCATAGCATCATAAAAATAAAATATATCGTTCTTTTCATATGATAATATGATAGGTGTATCGCAAAGTTACGCATTTTCAGCGGAATATGAGTAATGTATCGGCTACAAAATTCACTAAAAATTCAGTTTGTTAAATCCAATCTTCAATGTGTGCATCCTTCGGCATCATCAACCGTGCAGTTTTTTGCTGCCTTTCGGTGAACATCTGTCGCACTCCTTCGGTTGAGGGTGGAATTGTGTAATCAATGCAATAGGAGGGGTGGTTAACTCAAGAAAATGAAGAAAAAGCCAAAAAAAGTTTTGTCAATGCCAATCGTCGAGGTCGGATTCTTCGAAAAATTCGGGAAGCTCGCCGGTATTTTCGTTATAGTCGAAGTCAACCCGGCCGTCATGTACCGGGTTGCCGTTGTAAGTATCTAAATCGTCGTAGTCAGTCATTTTGTTTTTTGTTTTGCCTTGTAAAAAACTTTTGAGAAGTAACTATTCATATATTCTACAAGAGCAGAGGGAGAGGGTTCGATAGCAAATTCAGTTTCGATTTGCTTAATAGTATTACCTTTGACAGAATCAAGTGGAATGAGCATCAAAGTTGCCGGGTTCGAAGGTGTGCCGCCAACACCGAGGGCAAAAACTACCTTTCGGCGGTTATTCCTTTGGAACTGACGGTAACGGTCAAGTTGCCAATCCTCAAAAGTTACAGCTCCATCATTCCAGCGAGAGCGGTACTTACATTCAAGGTAATAGTCGATATTTCCCTTGCCTCGTTTTTGCTGAACATGTAAGTCGGGATTCTTGCTCGACTCAGCCACAACACCGGCAGTAGAGACCGCATCTTGAGTGCGGTCGAGAAGTTTCAGCCGCCAATCTGCAAGAAGATTTACCACAAAATCTTCAAAGGCATCACCTTTAGCCTTGGATTAGTCTACAGTCGGTTGTTCCCGTTGTACGGGATGTGACTCGGATTTTTCAACAACTGTGGATACTATCAGAGTGTCGCGGATATGCTTTTCTACAACAACGACTTGTGGTTCCGAAGCAGTATATTCCGGCAAATTATGTTTTGTAGAAATCAAAATAATGCCGCTGATTATAAAAATCGCACCAACAACAATAAGTATTATTCCCATATTATGTTTGTTCATAAATTGGTTTAATTAGATTTAGGAATATGTGCCTCCGAAATTATCCGCGCGAGTTCCTCTATCAACATCAGTTCACATCGGTTATCTCGGCAATCATCCACTTGTATTCCAAAGGTACTGCATTTATAACAAAGAATAAGCTAAATTAATTATAATTACAAATGCTTAATCAATATTTACAAACTCCGCGATTATCTCATTGCCGGTGTGTAGTGGAGAAATGAAGTGCCTCGTATTACCCGTCAATCATTTCATACTCAGTATATTCTGTGAACCATTTGTCGAGCTGCTCATCGGCCTTTGCCTCCATTTCGGGAGTGATGTATTTCGACATCTTCTGAACGAGGATTGCGAGAGAGGCAACTTCATCGAGCCAGCCGATGATTGGCAGGCGTTTGGAATCGAGAATGTCGATAGGAAGAATAAGGTAAGCTAAAGAACCGAAGATTGCCAATTTGTCTTTTCTCGGGGTGTTCTTGCTCCGCATTACATACCACATGAGAAGAACCGGCCGGGTTGCGGCACGACCTGCTTTGCGACTCCATTTGCAAATGCTTTCCCAAAGAGCGTTGTAGTCAAGATTGAATATTGCCATAATGATTATATGTTAGTTGTTCTTACATATATAGAGAGATAATGATAGGTGAATATATCAATGACATGTTTCTTTTTTTCTAAAATTGCAAATGGATGAGAATTGCCGAATAATTGTCGTTGGTATTTCTTTCCGCAATCTTCTTTATTTTATCCAAGGAATCAAAGGAGTTTTCATCAAGGAGGGCGGCTTTAATTTCGTTCCATTTTCCGCAGTTGTAGACACCATCCGAGCAAATGAATATCATATCGCCAGCTTTTATTTCAATCTCTTGAATATCCGGAGTGTAGTGATTGCGCCCGGTGAAGAATGCCCGAGAGATTACAGGCCAACCTTCAGGAGACAATGTGACATGGTCGGTTGACTGATATATGATTTCTTGATTACGGATAAGGTAGATTCTGCTGTCGCCACAATGAGCCAGCAACGCCTTGTTGCCCTCGATAGCAGCCATGGCCATGGTAGTACCCATCTCAATACGGGATTTGTTGTTATAGGCAATCATTGTCTCATCGCAGGCATCAATGATTTTCTTTTCACTGTCCAGGCGTTCGGGATTCTTTGTCCAATAGTCGCAGATATGCTCCGCCACGAGCTTACCGGCTACCTCCCCTAAGTTATGACCTCCCATGCCGTCACAAAGCACGAACACCGACCGTCCCAGCTCCGGCATTTCTCTTACCGCGATATAATCCTCGTTCTTCCGCCGAGGACCGCATTCGCTAAATAAGGCGTGATATATTTTCATCGTAATAAGTTTCGTTGTCGTCTTTTATTAGTTGAAGTTTACCTCTTAATATGCCGTTGCGGTCGAGTTGTCCATACCAATAAAATACGTTCATTCCGTCTGCTTCACGGTCGGGATAGTGGTCCCGATAGTCAAGAGTGGCACGAATATCAAGATAGTCAGTCTGACTCCGGTTGATTGTGCAGTCAAGTGTGCCATTTTTGATGATATGATTCATCGCCTCCGGGAAACACAGAAAACTTTCCTGACTGAACATGTCGGCAGTCACTTTAAGGTCATAAGCCACATTCTTTCCTGAAAAGGTTCGTGCGAGAGCGTACCTTATCGGCCAATCATTATTATAAATATTGATGAGTCTATCGCCGTCATCACGAAAACCTTTCTTGCTAAGGAAGAGGTACCAGTTGAGTCTTGTGGGATTCCGCTTTACAACCTCCACATCCGGGTCATTTTCAAGCATGGTGCCTTGACTGCTTCCTGGCACAAGTTCCGGTTTCAGCATATCGCGGTTTTTCCTGAAAATGAATTCCTCAAACCTTGTCAAAGGTCGGTCAATCAATACTTGGTTCAGTTCGTCCATATCTAAGATAATTATTAAGGAACCTTTTGCTCCGCTCATATTTAGCCAACATTTCTATAAAGGAAAACAGCCCTTTACTTGCACCCTCCGGAATATAGGTATATCCATGATAGCATTCCTCTGGAAGTGAGACTTCCTCGGGGTCTATCACTACCATGTGGCATGAATCAGGGATGGCAGCAAGTAATGAGGCTGCAGGGTATACAAGCATTGTCGAACCTACTACCACAAACCAGTCGGCTTCCTTGGTAGCCTTTACAGCCTCCCGCCACAGACTACCGTCTATATCCTCGTCAAAGTAAATGATGTATGGCCGCAACTGAGAGCCGTCGGGAGCCTTGTCGCCCAAATGAATGTCGGGATTATCTCTGTCAATGGGGAAAGACAATGAAGGGTTAGCGGATGAGGCATTCTTTAGTGCCTCGCCATGAAGATAGATGACTTTTGTCGAGCCGGCACGTGTATGATAGTCATCACCGTTTTGTGTGATTACCGTCACATCAAAATCATTTTCAAGCGCGGCGATAATCCGGTGCCCCTCGTTAGGTTCATGCTCCAGTATGGCGCGGCGCAAGGGATTGAAAAAGTCAAGCATGGTCTGTCGGCGTTCCTTAACATCTTTGCGTTGACGCCCGTACCATGATTTCAAAGTAGCTACTTTTTCATAGTCAATCTCGTTCCACACACCGCCTTCACCGCGAAAAGTGGGCAGGCCACTTTCACGGCTCATTCCGGCTCCGGTGAAAAACACTATCTTTTTTCGTTCCATTTTTCTGCTCGGTAGTACCGGTTTACTTTTATTGTGTAAGCTTCCTTTGTCCGGTCGAGAATCCTCCGTTTAAATTTGCAAGTATTATTACTTTTACTGCATTCCCAAGAGAGGAATCTTCGGAAAGGCCCCATGTCACATCGCAGTTCGCCGAGTTTCCCCTAATGAATTCGCTGAGATATTGCATATCTTCCACTCTAAGAGGTCGTTCAGCCATGGATGACCGTATTACGGATATCATGACAGAAGAAGCATGCTCAATTATCTCATCAGCCTCATCGGATGCGATGGCATTTTCAATCGCGTTTTTTACACGCTCTTCACATTCGGCTTGTCCGATGAATGAATGCTTCTCTCCGTCGGTGTGTAGAAAATTCGTATAGTCGTGATAGTCAAGTCCGATATATTGAGACTTGATATTCTTAAAGAATGAGTCGAAGTCGAACTGCCGGTGATGTTGGATTATATTTGTTTCCATAATGAAATTATTAAAAGTAGTCTGAACTGCAAAATTACTGTTCAGACTACGAAGTTAGTAATTGTGATTGAGTATTATATCAAGTTTCAATCATTTTCGTATGGTCTATATGGTTTCGTTCACTCCGTCGATTGCTTGCTTCTCGATGCTGCTCATTGAGCCGCTTTCATCGAGGTTAATTAGATTGAATACTCGTTGTTTCATATCACATTATTCCTGTTCAAGTTCCGAAATAAGTTTGGCTTCTTCCTCAAGCTCACTGTATTTCTGCGCGAAACGTTTCTTGGCTACGATTATGGACTGTAGAGCCATTGTAAGCAGATATTCCATATCAGCCTCTGTCTTATAGAAGAACTCGGAGGCTATAATCAGATCGGCGTCCGAATCTATGTAGAGTTTCACCTGAAGGAGATTGTAGTTAAGGTCATTGCAAGTGCGCAAGCCAATAAACATTTCCTTTGCATCGTCTGCCGAGAAGATTCCGGTAAGTGTGAGAACCACGGAATCAGAGTCTTCACTACCGGTGATATTGGCCTGTATATAACTCATCTGATAGCGGAACACAAGGCAGTTGTCGTTCTCCTGAAGAA
>CAMWMR010000048.1 GCA_947175425.1 uncultured Porphyromonadaceae bacterium | reverse complement strand
ACTATCAGTGGCAGGAGATATCAATGATATGACCCAAGGTGATAATCTTATTCAGAACTATACTACTGATGCGGTGTTGGCAAATCTGTTCACTTCGAGGAGCTTACTGATTAATAAAGTAAGACTGTATACAGGCATCTTCACGGGCTTCAATATGGAAAACGTGAGGTCTGAACTTGACGGAATGCAACTGATAGACAGAGATTTGACGCAAAATGATTTTCTATTCGGAAAGTTCAATATTGGTATTCAACCAAAGGTATCCTATCCAATAGGAAATTTTTATGCAGAGTTAAATTTATCGGCTTCTTATAACCTGCAGTGGCTTAACGACAGGATAGACGAATCCAGAGCAAGTAATTGGAATTATTTCATTTTAATGCCTCAGATGCATATGACCTATAAAATGGGACGCAACTGGTTGGCATTAGACTTGAATTATAATCGAATGAGAGATAATTCTCAACGAGCGGCAAGAGGGATTGTTATGACCGACTACCTATCGTTCCGACGATCGGAGATTGAGCGTACAATGAAAGATGAAACATGGTTAACATCATTAGCTTACTATTTTTCCAATCCATTCAGACAGATTTTTGGCAATGCAAGCTTATCTTGGAATCAGTTTAAGCATAACAATATAACAGGCTATGAGTATGACGGTTTGTCCACTGTGAGTGTAACTATGCCGTTGCGAAACACTTCGAATCAATACTCCGCCAATGTTAACTTAAACAAAGGACTCGGCTTCTGGAGTACGACCGCAAAGATAGGGGCAAGTGCGTCGCTATACAAGGGCAATTCGTTGATTGACGAGTCGCTGTTTGCTTTCAGCACAAAATCATGGAGCGGCAGCGTGTTGATTTCAACTACGCCTGCCCGTTGGATGGGCGCAGCTTTGGCTTTCGCTTACGGCGAGAGCAGAAGCGAAACGAAGGGGATAGAAGTCGGTTCGCCTTGGGTGCGTACTTGGACCGGCAGAGCTGACATAAATTTCTACCCGCTTAAAAATCTAATATTCAATATTTCAGCCGAAAACAACTATTCCAATCTGACTTCCGGCGATAAATACGTATGGTTCGGAGACTCCAAAATAACATATCGTCAAGGACGCTTTGAATGGAATCTGGCTGTTAACAATATCTTCAACTTCAAATCATTCACAAAAGTGAGCTATACCGCAATGGATATCTACACCAGTACCTACAACCTCCGAGAGTGGAACATTATGATTACGATGAGATTGAAACTTCTATAAATATGGAAAATTTTTAGTCAAATCTAATAAATCCTCTGATTGAGAGGGTTCATCCATAACAATAATCACCGCTATGCCATTTAGTTCAATTTCGAGGCATTAAGTGGTAAAATCAATTTACAAGGGATGATTAGGGGATTAAGGGGGTGAGTTTGTGTGACATTTTGGCAGATTTGAATTTTTTTTGAAAAAAGTTTTGGGGGCGTGGCAGACTTTCGGATTTTTGTAAGGTGCGGTGGTTTAGTGAGTTGGGAGTTGATTTGATGTTTTTTGAAAAGTACGGAAATCCGTAAGTCGGAAATGTGATGTAAAATCGGCTTTCGGATGTTGTAACTTTGCAGTGTGAGAGTTGAAGAGGTCAACTTTCTTGTCAAATTTTAAATTCATTTATCCATTAATTCAAATTCCAATTATCATGAATAGAAAATATGCTGATTTTATTCCGGGACGACAACTTAACGAGCAGGAGCTCAAGTTTATAACTGCCGCAGAACGTGCGCGAAAGAGTCCGGGAGGAGGTAGAATCGTTATAGCTCCGAAGAAGGGGGTGGATTATACAAGGACAATTCTAGAGTATCTAAACTATGTGTATAAACATGTGTATCCGGGCGTGATAAATCAATATCACGGGGCTGACTTGTGCGTGATTGCGGACAATTTAAAGGATCCTGCGATGCAGTATTGCCGCAGAAGGTTTCGGTGTCGATATTCGACTCCTCGCAGTCTGTACGGCTGTCGCGGCGGTACGTTCAATGTGATTTGGATTCGTACCACGGAGTGGAATTTCTACTGGCTGCGTGTGGCCTGTGAGGCCATTCACTTAGAGAATGCTGTGATTATTATTCAGTTGATACGTCCGTGTCATCAGGTGCCGGATTATTACCGTCCGTTAGAGGATTATTTGCCTAAGGTGCGAAAACGTGCGATGAGTTCGCCTCCGCCTTTGCCTCCGGAGTTTTTGGATGCGTATTGGGAAGTTAACGGGTATGAGGACCCGTATCTTGAGGATATTTTGTTTGAACTAAGCATTTATGAGCGGAAGCGAGGGCTCAAGGCCTTTCTCCGTTAGGGAGTGTGTTTGACCTGTTAAAATCTTGTTATTATCTATTCAAACACACTCCGCGGTAGCTGCCACCGCGCCCGTTGGGGGTTAAGCAGCGAAGAGTACATTGACATTGCGGGTTAGCTTATTTTGCTTTTTTAGCCGGATAGCGGAGATTGCTTTTGTTATATAGACAAAAGCGTCCCGGATGAAAGCTGCATCCGGGACGTGGAAGGTTTAATTAAAAGTTATAGCCAAGGGTGAAGGTTACATGATTTTCGTGCAGTGTCGCATCGGAATCACTGAGCATGTTTGCCATACCTATGCCTCCTTTGATATCAAAATAGAAGTGTTGGTATGCTATGCCTGCACCCAAGGTCCAAAGGATGTTCGCCCGGTTCATAGAACCGTTATCGCCGTAAACACTTCCGGAGGATTCTATATTGCGTCCTTTGAGGTATTCTTTTCCGCTGAAACCGACTTCCAATTCCGGCCCGGTGAAAACCGAAACTTTTACGTCGTCGGTAAAGTCAAAGTGGTAGCCTGCCACAACAGGAATGCGCATACCGAATTTTCTTATCGAGCCGCTGTCGAGAATTATTCCGCCTTGAATGAATTTAACCCATTCTTCTTTTAAGGAATAGGTATCGTAGAAGAGTTTCAGACCGGGTTCAATATAGAAGTTGGCAACGACGGGGATATTATATATTCCGCCAAATTCAAACCCACCTCCATTATTGAAAACGCTGAGACCGACACTGCCTGCTGTGATGTTTCCGGGACAAGAAACATCTGCGCCCACTCGAATTCCGAAATAAGGCTTGTTATCGGGGTTATTGAGGACAGTGCTTTGAGCTGTCATTGAAAAGCATCCAATGGCAACAAGAATTGTTGAGATTAGAATCTTTTTCATATTAAAGCTGTTACTTCCTGCCGGCCAAAGGAAATTTTATAGTTATTTTATAGAAACGCGGGCCAACTGTTTCACGTCTCGGAGCTAATGGGTCATTGTGCAAGGTTTGCTCTTCAATAAAGGCAAGGGCTTGTGTAACGATTGCAAATTTAATAAAATTTTTTGAAAAAGCAAGAGCAGTTTACAGAATTTTGCATGAAGCCGCTGAGTTGAGCGTGATTTTCGCTAATTTTGCAGCATGAAAATTAAATGCTGGATAGAGGCTGTACGCCTGCGAACACTTCCCGTATCGGTATCGGGCGTGTTGGTTGCAATGGCATATTCCCTTGATAACGGTACGTTTGTGCCTTGGGTTGCTTTTGCGTGCCTTGTTTTTGCGATTCTGTGTCAGACGGCATCCAATTTTGCCAACGAGTATTATGATTACCGCGCGGGCCGAGACAAAGCCGGTAGAGAGGGACCACGCCGAGGCGTTACCGAGGGCGATATTTCTCCGCGAGCAATGAAAACGGCGACATTTGTCACTCTCGCATTGGCGGCGGCAGCCGGATTGTTGATGGTTAGCCGAGGCGGCTGGTGGCTTATTCCCGCAGGGGCTGCCATTGGCTTGGGAGCGCTGAGTTACAGCACCGGTCCTTATCCGCTTTCCACCCATGCTTTAGGCGAGGTTGCCGTGTTCGTATTTTTTGGTATTGTGCCGGTTAATCTCACTTACTATGTTCAGGCACTGTCGTGGTCGGCTCCGGTTTTACTTGCCTCGGCGTCCATAGGACTTATGGGAGCGAATGTTCTGATTGTCAATAATTATCGTGATATTCCCGACGACAGGCAAGTAGGGAAAAACACACTTGCAACCGTTATGGGCGCCAAAGCGATGCCCGTACTATATTTTATAAATTCAGTTGTGGCGGCGGCTCTTATGTTGACATCATGGACAGCGCACGGCCTTGCATGGATTGCCGTACCGGTTGTATATGTTGCAGTTGCCGCGCTTATAGCGGTGCGCATGAGCAGGCTTAGTGGTAAAGCTCTCAATCCGTTTTTGGGCATAACAGCCATGAGCATGTTTGTATATTCGCTTTTGTTCCTTATTTATGCAGCATAAACTATCATTTTCGAGCGGAAGAATCGGCGCGACATTATACCGTTTGTTGGTTGCTTTGCTTCTTTTATGGCTTACGCGCTTTGCTTTCGCGTTTTATAACAGCGAGACTCTTGCCAGGGGCGGTTTGGGGACTCTGCTCCGTCTTTCCTTTGCGGGGCTGCGGTTCGACCTTACTACTGTAGCTTATTTCAATGCTCTTTTTATAGCTTTGCGGCTGTTGCCCGACAAATTGGTATACGGCAAAACTGCACAGCGTATAAGCAATTGGGCATATTGGGTGCCCAATGCAATTATGCTTTGCATAAACATTGGCGATATTCCCTACTATAGGTTTACGGGAGCTCGCCTGCGCTGGAGCAATATCCTCAACATTACCACCGACAGCGAGATAGGGGGCATAATGCTGCAATATGCTCCGCAATATGCAGGCTTTTTCATTTTTGCCGCCGTAGCGGTGGCAGTTCTTGTTTGGCTCAGCACGCGGGTACATATGCGTCCACCACACAAAAAATTACCGTTGGCAGCCGGGATTGTGCTATGCGTTGTTGCGGCAGGGTGCACGGTGCTTGCTATGCGCGGACGAGCAGGGTCGGGGCTTCCGCTTGCCATTCCCGATGCGGCTTTCTATGTCGACGCTTCACCGCAAATCAATATTGTGCTCAATTCGCCATTTTGCATTCTTCGCTCGCTGAATCCCCAAAAGAGCAATACCGAGCCGTTGCTGACGTTTTTCAGCGATGAAAAACTTGCAGAGCTGCGCAGCTCGGAGCATAGTGCACAAGATAGCGAGGCGGCTGATGTGCGAAATATTATAACGATTATAATTGAGAGCGGAGGTGCTACGTGGATCGACGGGCTTAATGTGGCTCCCGAGGGCGGAAATTTCGGGCTTATGCCGTTTCTTGATTCAATAGCCTCGCAATCGACGGTATTTTTACATACTCTTGCGTGCAGCCGCTCGTCGTGCGGAGGAGCAACGGCCATTATGGGCGGTTTTCCCGCTTTCGATCCGTTTTATTTCATGCTGTCGCCCTATAACAAAAACACTATCGATGCGCCTGCAGTGCTGTTAGCCAAAAAAGGTTGGGAAACAGCGTTTTATTACGGTGTAAAGCACGGGTCGTTCAACATTGACCAGACGGCATATGCTCTTGGCTATCACCGAATAATAAACCGTGATACTTATGCCGACGACAGGGACTATGACGGAATGTGGGGTATTTTCGACGAGCCTATGGCACGCTATGTTGTTGCCGACATAAGCAAAATGCAAGAGCCGTTTATTGCCACATGGTTCACAATTTCGGCACATGGACCGTTTACGCTGCCCGACGGATACGATACATCGCATTTCCGCCGGCAGGAAGCTTGTCCCGAACGCGGGCTCGAATATACCGATGTGGCATTGAGAACTTTTTTCACTCTTGCCAGGAAAGAGCCTTGGTATGAACACACGACTTTTATAATCACTGCCGACCACGGTAACCGCGATTTCAAAGGTACGGATTACGATACCGACTATATCCGCAGTCACATTCCTTTTATAGTTTATACACCCGACGGCAGCGTGCCGGCTGCACGAATAACGGACCGTGTTTTGTCGCAGCACGATATAGCTCCCACAACCCTTGCTCTCACGGGCTATAACGAGGCTTTTACCGCGCTTGGCACGAACGCGTTTATAAGCAGTGCTCAGCAAACAGGAATTACCCGCACCGACGGAGGGCGCTACTTTGTGGCCGACACGATTTACGGATTATATATTTCACCTGATGCAACGCGTGTCGAGCAGGTGTTCGATGTCCGTACCGATCCTGTTCTACGTGCGCCATTATCGGCTCCCGACAGTGCACATGTTCGTTCTTTGCTTGAGCAGACACAGGCATTTCTGCAGGATTACACTCACCGACTGCACGAAAACAGATTACATTAAAACGGATAACCGATGGCAAGATGGAAGGCCAGTGATTTTCCAAAGGATTCCATGTTGTAGTATCCTCCGTGGCCGGTATTATAGGGTGCGTGAATGCCAATGCCGAGGTCGCCGCGCAAAACGAGCATACCTATATCCACGCGCAAGCCGGCTCCAGTTCCCAATGCTATATCGCGCAGGAATGTCTTTGCCTGTAATGTTCCTCCAGGGCGTTGGGGGTCGTTTTTAAGCAACCACACATTACCGGCATCCATAAACAAGGCGCCGTGGAGAGGCCCTACAATCGGGAAACGATACTCGATGTTTGCTTCGAATTTGAAAGTACCGGTGCGGTCGAAATAATCATCGGGCTGTCCGGGAGCGGCCTTATAGCTGCCCGGGCCAATGGAACGCACAGTAAAAGCACGAATAGAGTTGGCACCACCCACATAGAATTGCTCGGAATAGGGAACTTGCGAAGAGTTTCCGTAAGCATGAGCCGCGCCCACGGCTACACGGCTCACCAGCCATTGATCGCCGGTAAACACACGATGCCCCCACACAAGCTGCATCTGCCCTTTCACAAACTGCGAGAAAGGAGTGCCAAAGAGCTCTTTTTCACCTTTCTTGCCGCATGCACGGTAGATAGCCCAGAAAATGTTTCCGGCTTCCTGAACGGTGAATTGCCAGTTGAGAGTGTTGTCGCGTCCGAAAGCACGGTCGTAGACATAAGTGTATATCATTTGCGGAATAAACTGGCTCTTGAAGCTCTGCGCCACAGCAGGGTTTGCGGTCATTATTGAATCGAACTCGGCTGTTGTGTGCATTAAATTAGTGTATGTGAGCTTGAACAGCGTGAGCGTATTCTGTACATAACGGCGCAGACGCCAATCGTAGTTAATGGAAGCGTTGAACTGCGCCATTTTGAAATAATGTGGACGGTTCAGGAGGTCGGCGTTAAGCTGGAAACGCGTCCAGTTGAGCTGATACCGGCTTCGAGGGATGAACTTAGGCGCAAGCAGTCGCGGGAATGCCAAAGAACCGGTAATTCCGGCTTCGTAAGAATTGAACACATTTCCCCTTCCGCGTCCCGTTTGCCATTCGTAGCTTCCGGTAGCCTTTACGGAGAGTTGCTCTCCGCCGCCGAAAATGTTTTTGTTAGTCACGCCGAAAGTAAGGCCCGGGCCTATGTAACTATTTGATTTAGAAGAAGCGTTTACCTCCAGCGACATTTCCAGAGGCGAATCGAAGGTGCAGAAAATATCTACATCAAGGATATGTTTTTCGCGGTTCAGAGTATCGGGATAAGCTTCTATATTTATAGTGTTGAAAATACCGAGTCGAGCGAGATTAGCCTGAGTCTGGTCCATTCCGCGCACTGAGAAAGTGCGACCTTCGCGGAAAAGAATGCTTTCGTCCAAGACCTTGCGGCGGAGGCGCGAAGGCATTTTCTGTATTAATGTTGCCCGTTGCAGGGTTATTGTATCGGAATATCCGCCACCTTCGTTACGTTCCACATATACAGTTACCTTTCCGGTTTTATAAGGTTCCAAAGCGAAGGAAGGCACATTGGAGGCGAGCATCATTCGCATTTTAATTTTTCCAGGTTCGGCAATGCTGTCGGCAAGGTACTCAACAAAATCGGGACGGAAAAAATAATATCCCTTGTTTCGCAACACGTTTGTTATGCGTGTACGCGCCACACTTAGCGAATCGACGCAATAGCGAGGCATGGACGAGGAGAGATACGTGTCGCGCCGGGCAATGGAATCGATAAGCGCGCACAGACGAGTAGAATCCGGCAAAAGCTCAATATCGGTTATGGGGTATGCGGGGCCGGGGGTGACATCGTATACAATGCCTGCTTTTTTAGGATTCTTTCCCTGCTTAAGCGAATAAGTTGCCGTACCGCTGAAATATCCGTTATTATCCAGAATCTGCTCAATCATGCGTGTCCGCACTTCGGGCCTTACATCGGAAACAAGAACCGGCTCGGCGGCAAGTTTTTCATATATCCAATGTTTGAAGCCTTTTGGGGGATTCGGCCAGTTATTGTAGACCCACAAACCGAGGGGGAAGGGATAGCGCCAATGAAGCATCTTGATATAGTTGTTCGGCGCAACATCCACAGCTTCTTTAATATCGGACGACACACCCGAAGGGATTGCGGTGCTGTCGCTTTTTGCAATTGCCACTTTCATGCCGGTGTACAACATTTCGTCGGCAGGGATGCGTCGCGTTGTGGAGCACGCTCCCAAAAGAACGAGCGAAACGACGAGAACGGCAAATTTGCCGGGGAAATCATTAATGCTTCTCATTGTCTCTCATTTTGTTTCGTTATTTTTAATGTTGCTTTCGGCCTCCTGCTCCTTTTGCAGACGCGCCTTTACAAGTTTTGCGGGGAGGAACATATCCAAAAGCTTGCGCAGCTTGCGGGTATATACAAAACCTACACCTGTTTGTGTTATCTCACCTTCGAGAATACTCTCGTAGCCGGTGTGGCGGAACAACCTCACGTACATTGTGTGGGTGTTGTTGAGGAAGTACTCGAAAGATATATCGTTTATAAGATTCTGCGAGAAATTCTCATCGGCGTTTGCATCGGTGCTGTAGTTGCCACCGACAACAATTTTGAAGCGGTCGTTGAAGAGCGATTTGGATACCTGATAGGAATAGCTCATGGTTGATGATGTGCTGCCGTTGACAGTGCGGTCGTACTGGTCGATGCCGAATGAAATGTCGACACCTTTAATTGTATTTGCCGCCCAAGAGTTCAACTGCGATTCAAGGAAGGAGAAGAGCGGATTGCCCGAGAGTGAAGCGTTTGCTTTTGTACCAGGGCCGGTGTAGACGTTGTAGAGCAACAGGTTCATGGCCTGGCTTGCACGCTGCTCGGCACTCATGGACTTGAGTTCGTTTGCAACGGTGATATCGTCGTTTGTAGAGAGGTCGAATTTTACATTCATGTTCTCCAAAGTTCCTGTAACCCCGAGCATTACGTTGAAGTTTACAAGACGAGAGTTCTGTCCCTCCTGAGTTACATTCGCTTTCAGTACATCGGTTGCATGAATGTTCAGCGTTGGATTCATCATGTTACCGGTGAAGGCGACATAGCTGCCGTCCTCGAAATTAAACAGTTTTTCCGACATGAGCGGGGGTGTGTACCGCACATAACCGCTGTTTATATTTATTCGTCCCGAAAGTCGTCCGTTGTCGAGCGGAGTCATGGCGTAGGTGAGAGTTCCGTTACTTTGAATCTGAGCACGGTTCTTTCCGTCGGCCGAGAGGAATACATTAAGGGTTGTTCCCTCCTCTATTTTCAGGGTAGCATCGAGGAACAGCGCCATTCCCGCGTTTCTTATGCTGTCGGCGGCGAGTACGGCGGCGGAATCGGTGAAATTCACGAACTTCACCATATCCTCGTTCGAGCGGTTGGATATAGCAGATGTGGCATCGGGAATTATATATGTTACGTTCGTACCCGGATTCACCGAGAGGTTGGCGTTTACATTCAGCAGCTGCATTGAGCCATGTGCATTTGCATCGAGGCTTATGTATGCCTTTCCGAAAATATCGGCACCTTTTGCGGCCTTAGTGGAATTTACAATCATCATGTTGTCGGCCTTGAGGTCCAGATTCATTTTCACATTATCCAATTTGGAAATATCGGCATAACCGTTTACGGTAAGCGGCGAATCGTTGCAGCCGTCAATGGCAAATTTATCAAAGCGCACCATATTATCCTCCACCGGCAGTGGTGTGTTGCTGAAAGTGTACTCGGTACCGGTGAGAGCGAGTCGCACGGCCGTTGAATCGAAATCGAGAGTTCCGTTAAATACGGGAGCTTCCGAAGTTCCGGAAATTTTCATTGAGCCGTTAAGCATGCCTCGCAGGCGTCCGACCGAGGGGGGCAGGAAGGGATTTGCCGTTTGCAAGGGGAAGCGAATCATGGCAAAATCCATGTTGAGAGGAGATGTAGAGGTGCTGTCGTTAAGCGCACCCGAGAGGGTCATTGTTTTAACACCGTTTACCAACAGGTCGGCATTTGCTTTTATAGTGCCCGAAGGAGTGGCGGCCACGTCGAAATCGGCTTTGAAATCGGCTACGCGTTCCTTTCCGTAAGTAAAGTTTGTAATACCGGCCGAACCTTGTCCGGTGAGAATGCCGCCATGACGGTTCAGACGCATATCGGCGTTGACGTCGCCTTTGATTGGCGGTGCAAAGGGATTCACGGCAATCCAGTCGGAGAGGTGGATGTCGCCCAGCTTCACAATCAGGTCTTCCTGTTCGGAGGAATGCTCGTCGCTGTCGGCAGCATGTTCGGTGTATATGGCCAGCGAGCTGTTTCCGCCTTGCATGCGCAGATTCGCATCGATGTGCTGAGTTGGAACGGTGTAGGAAATAAAGTTATCCTCGTTGGCCGTCCATTGGCGATAGCCTATAACGGGATTATAGGGAGACACATGCACGGTGAGACATGTATCGGCGGCATTGGCCTCGGCAAGCAGACCGAAATCGAAGCCTGTTGCTCCCTTGAGATTTTGCTGTTTGAGCGCAAGGGAAAGCTTGTTGCCGTCGACAACACCGTTGAGATTTACTTTGTGCCACTCGTCCATATTGCCCGGTTTGTTCTCCATGCCGGCATTGAGGTGGAAGTGGGAGCCGTGTGCGTTGCCGTTGACAAAGACCGAATCGAGCCGCATGGAACCGGTATCGAACCCTTTTGCGAAGCCGTTGATTGTAAACGTTGAATCGTTACCGGCATTGAAAGCGAATGAGCGCAGCGACATTTTGGAAGTCGCCAGAATATCGTTTACAAGATTGGAGGAACCTCCGGTAATATCAAGTGCGAAAGGCGGGAGAGTGCGGCGAAGGGTATCTGCATCGATATAGAAAGCCTTCATCTGGTCGGATATGATTGTCCCGATTTTTGAAAAACGAGTTGTCAAATCGGATATAGGCTCGGGAGAGGTGAACGCGGCGGCGAGGTCGCGGTTCGTCAGACGCAGGTCGGTAAGCGAATCGTTGGCATTGAAATGGACATCGGCATCGCTGATACCAATCGTGCCCTGCTCGCGGCGGTAAAAGAGGTCGGTGAGAATGAGATGAGCCTGCACATCGTTTTTGCCCGGACCAATGGTAGCGTCGGCCGACAGCGTGGTTTCCACCGATGCGGGAGCTTCAGCCATTTTCAGTTCATAGAGGTCGATATAACGTCCGTCCAGTTCGGCATGCCAAGTGTATGTGTCGCCTGCAAGATTACCGTTTGCAGCGAGTGAGAAATCGGCACCGGGATTGTCGGAGTCGAGCGTCACAACAGCCTGTCCCTGCGCAAGCGAGGCCTTTGCACGGATATTGCTGTATACTGTTTTGCGGAATTCAGCCGAAGCAAGATTTACATCGGCATTCATTACCGTGGATTTCAGGAAGGGAGAATAGCCGTGTCCGCTCACATTCACGTCGGCGGTGACTTGTCCAACTTCAAGCAAAGGCATAAATGCGTTTACGGGGAACTGCGTTGTTGCAAGTTTGAGCTTATAATCCTCGCGTTTGCTGTTCCACAATGCATTCATGCGCAAAGCTCCTTTTCCGGTACGTGCAGTGAGATTACCGTTAATGTTACCGGCATTCATGGCCACTTGTCCCGACAGATTCATTGGCGGAATTTCAAAACTCTTTGCCGTTGCGGGATCGAGGAATGCTTTTTTGAAAGAATCTACGTTCACAATGCTGCCGTTCAGTGTTATATCTCCTGCAAGATTGTCGGGATCGGTAATATTTACGAAAGTTCCCTCGGCAAGCAAATTCACACAATTATTGAGTTTTAGAGCGGCTTTGTCAAGGTTAATTTTTCCGCTTGTGCCGTCGAGGACAAGGTTCAGCAGAATGTCGTCGGCCGAGGGGATTGCGGCAAAATAGGGACTGAAAGCGGGGAACATACGCGACAAGTCGGCGGGAGCGAAAGCGCCGTCGAGATTTAATGCAAGGGGCACATTTTTATCGGTCATTATTGAACCCATGCCGAGAGTTCCGCTGAAATCGGCTCTCGTTCCCTGAGGTGTTGCCAGCGCTATATCCTTGAAATTCAGCGCTACCGAATCTATGGATAGAGTTCCGTCGATATCCAGATGTACTCCGCATCGCTCGGTTGCCGAGATTTGCATCGGGAGCCTCACCGTAGTTGCCTGATTGTAGAAATCGTGCATGGCGAGATTCATATCCGAAACTTCTATATATGCAAAATCAAGCCCCGGCATTGGTTTGACACCGACTGTGGTATACAAGGCGTGAGAGTCGGCAAAATCAAGCGAGTCAATGCTTACCGTCCAAGGCGCACTTTGGGAGGCGGAGGCGGACGGCTGCGGATAAGGACCGGCTAAGGCAATGGCTGCCGAATCGGGGACTATATAACGTGCATCCAGACCAAGACCTGAAAAACTGTTGATTTTTATTTGCTGCTCAAGTAATTTTATATCGGCACCGCGAAGTTCGGAACGACAGATGTGAGCCGAAAGTGTGTCGATGGTTGGCATGAGGCGCATGTCGAAGTCGAAATTGTTCAAGGCGAGTTTTCCGACATTTATTGACATTGCCGTTTGTTCCGACGGTTGCGATACAGCTGTATCGGGATTTATTATAATTGAGAAGCGGCCGCCGGATATTGTTCCGTCGGGAAGAGAGATGTCCATTGAAGCGAGTTTTACCACGGCTTCGGGCAAAGCGATTGTATCGGCGGCTATATTAATATATGTGGCGGAATCGCGTTTGCCCATCACATATGCCGCTCCTGTAAGTGACACATCCTCCACTTTTGCACGGCCTGTGAGCAATGGCAACAAAGCGACATCGGCTTTTAGCGATTGGGCGGCAACAATGGTATCGCCGTTTTGCGACATGGCAAGGCCGTTCAATTCCAGCTCGGCAGGAAAGGACAGACGAAAAGCTTTGAGAGACAGTTCCGTTCCGTTCCCGTTATTGAATTTGGCAATCAATGCCTCGCGGGCAAGGTCCTGTGCCCACGATGAATACAACAAACCCAATACTCCTGCAAGAAGCAGCAGAAGCGCCCATATGCACGCTAAAACGATTCGGAATGCAGATGCAAAAACAGACTTCAGTTTCACAATGAGTAAGGCGATGAATTTTTAGAAGTGATGAATATAATTAAAAACCGCCTTAGAGGTGCAATTGTTTTTCTGTCGCTTAATTTTTAAGTTGAGTAACTCTCACTCTCATATTTTTTATTTTGTGAGCGTTGAGTTCCACGGCCGTCTCGCGGGCTTTGTCGGCCGGCACGGCAACATAGGCGCAGTGGTCTTTAACCACAATTTTTCCAACTTGCTCACGGGTAAGAGCCGCTTTTTTCATGACGAATCCCGCAACATCGCCGCGCGAAATTTTGTCCTTCTGCCCCAAGTTAAGATAAAGAGTTGCCCACGATGAGGGAAGAATTTGTTCCGGAACAGGTTCGAGCATTTGATATTGTTCGAGGCCCGCAGCAAAGGGCGGCACTTTATCGGCTTCCGAAATAATGGCAAAGGCGTTTCCGGAAGCTCCCATTCGGGCAGTTCTTCCGTTACGGTGTGTCCAGGCCTGCTCGTCGACAGGCAAATGATAGTGGATAACAGCTCCAACTTCGTCAATATCAAGTCCTCGGGCGGCAAGGTCGGTGCTTACAAGAATTGGGGTTGTTCCGTTTTCGAACAGCACGAGGGCGCGTTCGCGAAGTTGCTGGTCAAGGCCGCCGTGATACAGCCCGGCCGGGAACCCCATATCCTTAAGATGCCGGAACACACGCTCGGCAGCATCGCGATGATTCAGAAAAACCATTGTACGCTCACCTTGAATTCGTTTTAGAAGTAATGTGAGTGAATCGAGTTTGTCCGGGACATTGCTTCTCACTTCAAAAACCTGCACATCGGGCTTGGGAGCGGCTGCCGCTTGGGCGTAATCAAGCTTTTTATCAATAGTTCCTATAAACTCGGGGACATCGCCTTTTGTGGCAGATGTGAGGATGACGTTGACAGCGTTTTTCATGCGGCCTGCAATAGCCCTCATATCGTCCATAAAGCCGAGTTCCAGAGCCTTGTCGTACTCGTCAATTACAAGCGTGGCCGCCCTGAACAGCGAGAGGCGTCCGCGGTGGAGATGATCGAGCAGACGGCCGGGTGTGCCCACTACAATATCGGGCATAGCCTCCAAGCTTCTTGCCTCGGTTGCAAAAGAGTGGCCGCCGTATACGGCAGTAGATAAAAATTCGGGTGCTGCAAGGGAGCGCAGCACTTCAAAAATTTGCAGAACCAACTCGCGGGTGGGTGCTATTACAAGGGCTTTGAGTCCTTTTTCGTTATTTTTTTCGGGCAAAGCGCGTAACAAAGCAATGGCGAAAGCAAGAGTTTTTCCGCTGCCAGTAGGTGCTGTCAGCATTACTCTTGCGGGCAGCTTGATTTCGGCCATGGCCTGCTGCATCGGCAAAAGCGATGCAATTCCCATTCGGACCGATATTCTTGAGTTGATTTCGTTAACGAGCATAGTTTCTGCAAAAATAAAAGGAGGGAGGTGCGTGCCCTACCCTCCGTTATGTTTAAAGTTTTTTCTCGATAATAGCTTCGAATTTGTCGGCGGGGAGAAGGTCGGCAATACCTACAAAGTCTTCACGTGAGCCGTCGGGGCTAAGGAATACTACAGCGGGGATTGACTGTCCTACGTTGTATGCCTCGAAAAGTTCGCCGAACTTGTCGACGTCAACAGAAATAAATGTAACTTTACCCTGATATTTCTGCGCCATTTCCTCAAGTACGGGAGTGAGCTGACGGCAAGGTCCGCACCACACGGCATTGAAGTCGATTACAGTGAGCTGTTCAACGAGAGTGCCGGGTTTAACGGCATCGGCATTAGTGAGTTCGATGACAGTACCGTTCTGTGCTACGGGAGCAGCGGCAGGCTGAGCAGCCTCAACGGGAGCGTTTTCTTCGGCAGGCTGTGCTTCATTTGTTTTTGAAGCACACGAAGCAGTGATTGCGACAAAGGCAGCTGCGGCGATGTAAAGGATTTTTTTCATAATTATAATGATTAAAACGAAACCCGGCCGTCACAATCCTGGCGGCTCGGGCTTCGAAAATATAACAAATTACGCTATGTTAAGTTTATGCGTCGAGGGCAGCATTTGTTTTACGCACGGCGGCAGCGCTTGCTTCGAAGAGAGCTTTTTCTTCGTCGTTGAGGTCGAATTCCACAACTTTTTCGATACCGTTCTTGCCGAGGATACAGGGAACACCGATGCAGAGGTCTTTCTGACCGTATTCACCTTCGAGAAGAGCGGAGCAAGAGATGAGGCGTTTCTGGTCGCCGAGAACGGCAGCAACAACCTGAGCGGAAGCAGCACCGGGAGCGTACCATGCGGAAGTACCGAGAAGTTTGGTGAGAGTAGCACCACCAACCATTGTGTCGGCAGCAACTTTATCGAGCTGTTCGGCAGGCATGAGAGTGCTTGCGGGGATACCACGGTAAGCGGCGTAACGCTTGAGAGGAATCATTGTGGTGTCGCCGTGACCGCCGATAACGATACCTTCCACTTCGGTGGGGTTAGCGTTGAGGGCGATGCTGAGGAAATAGCGGAAACGAGCGCTGTCGAGAGCTCCGCCCATACCGATGATTCGGTTGCGGGGGAGTTTGGTTTCGCGGTGGATGAGGTATGTCATTGTATCCATGGGGTTGGATACGCAAACGATGATTGCGTTGGGAGAGTGAGCAAGGATGTTTTCGGTAACCGAACGAACGATACCGGCGTTAACACCGATGAGTTCTTCGCGAGTCATACCGGGTTTGCGGGGAATACCGGATGTGATAACAACAACGTCGCTGCCGGCAGTGCGTGCATAGTCGTTAGTAACGCCAACGAGACGGCTCTGCAGACCGAGGATGCTTGCAGTCTGCATAATGTCCATGGCTTTACCTTCGGAAACACCTTCTTTGATATCGAGGAGAACCACTTCGTCGGCGAGCTGGAAGTTCACCAGAACGTTCGCGCAAGTAGCGCCTACATTACCGGCGCCAACAACTGTAACTTTTGACATTTTATAGTATATTTATATGGTGAATGATTACAGATTATACGGACATATATTCCGTAGCGCAAAGTTAACCACAAATTTTTAATTAAGGAAATTTTTCTTAAATATTTGCATTTGACATTTGTTCAAGCTCGCAGAAGCACTTATATCAAAGCAATGAAACCATGTTTTTGCAAAAAAATTTGGCCGTGGAGAAAAAAAACATTACCTTTGCGGCGCTAAAAACAAAAACAACCAAATACAAACAACACTCTAAATGGCAACAAAAATCAGACTGCAACGCCATGGTCGCAAGAACTATGCGTTCTATCCTATTGT
>CAMWMR010000047.1 GCA_947175425.1 uncultured Porphyromonadaceae bacterium | reverse complement strand
GACATGGCATTCTTGAAAAAGTCCGACCTTAAAAACGGCTATGTCACCTACCGCCGTCGCAAGACCGGTCAGCAACTGATAATCGAATGGACAAAGGAAATGCAGATGATACTCGACAAGTATCCCGAAAACACCACCGACTACCTGCTGCCCATCATCAAGAATCCCGGTACCAACGAGCGATGTACTTACCGCAACATGGGCTACAACATCAACCACAACCTGAAGAAGATAGCCAAGATGGTATGTGTCCAAATTCCTCTGACCCTCTACGTAGCCCGCCACAGCTGGGCCTCAGCAGCCAAAGCCAAGGGCATCCCCCTGTCAGTAATCAGCGAAGGCATGGGCCACGACTCCGAAGCCACCACACAAATCTACCTCGCCAGCCTCGACACCTCCGTCGTCGACCGCGCCAACTCCCTTATCCTCAAAAGCCTGAAATAATCATCCTCAATACTCATACCCTATTGCCTCAGTACCATCCGGTTCTGAGGCTTCTTTGTTTAGCAATCATCCAAATCTCTTGATAAGAGATTTGGATTATAGCCAAAAAAGAGCCCCAACTATTGTTGAGGCTCTTAGTACCATATATAGTGACTTCCTATTCTAAATACGTGAAGTCTGATTCGTAAGGATTCTTAACAGGAGATTTTGTTTGGGAGAATAGCCATGAAAGAAAAGATGGATAATTAAAGGCAGAACTCCAGCAATCATGCCCCATACCCGCAAATTCAACATAGTCTACCTCAGCGCCTAATGAATTTAGAGCCTTATATGCTTCCCTACTACAGAAAGACGGCACTTCATCATCTTCTTCACCATGAAATATCATAAACTTTACATCCTTGGCATCCGATAGTCGTTCAGGATTTACAGCTCCACATATTGGAACTGCCGCAGTGAAGATATCCGGATGGCGACAAACCAAGTCGTAGGTGGCAATACCACCCATAGATATTCCGACAATGTATATCCGATTTTTATCTATGGGATTGTTTGCAATTAGATAATCTACTAATTCCATCAACGTTTCCTCCGTCTTTGATTCAGGTGGCACAGGAGAACCAGGCATAAAAGATTGCTCATCAATCTTGCCAGTCCAATATTTTTCCTTGCACTGTGGAAATACTACAAACGCAGGATATTTGTCAGAATTTACAGGATTGCTGAATATCGAAGCGCCATGAACTAACTGCTTCTCATTATCGTTACCACGCTCACCAGAACCGTGTAAAAACAACACCAACGGATATTTCTTACCTGATTCTATCTCTGAAGGCGAAAGCATCCGATAAGGCATGGAGTTCTCTAAAGAATCAACAAAGACATGCTTTGTGTATTCCTCATTGACTTGAGGACCATGTGCTAATGCCGATAGTGGCATAATAGCTAATAATGTGAGATATAGAATAGTTGAAACTTTCATAATCAAATTGATTTTACATATCTAACAAATATCCACCCTCTTGTGTTTGAATATACCTGCCACATGTGATCTGCGCCACGGCTTTTATACAGGCAGTAAAGACAATCAACGTGAATCCGACGAAACGTTCACGTTAAGAGGTCGTACATATGTACGACCTCTTAGAGGGTGTTTCATAACGATTGTTAATTTGTGGAAAGTCTGTTTAGGAGCATTGCCACACCTGCAATAATAACCATCTGTCGTGCGACCTCCCTTTTATTGAATCTTCACGGGTTGTGTGAGTTCGCTTTGAACGTTGTCGCGGTTGAGAGCCGCGACTGCATATGAACCGTCGAGGAGAGCGGTGTATGAGTTGCCCGCAGTAACCTCGACGAGCTTGGCCTCGTAGACGCCGTCGGTTGAGGACGGTTTCACTCGATATATGGCGTAGCGTGTGCCGTCGCCGGCCGATTTCCATATCAGCTTGCGTCCATCGACAGTAATGTCTCCTACTGTTGCCGGTTCAGGTTCGGTGACAGGCCCCATGACGGGAATAAGAGCCTTGTCGGCATACACCTGCGCCACACGGCTGAGAATATTTATCTTGTTCTCTTTGAAGCATGTGGCATTGAACATGAAACTGCCCTGTGTATTGGGGTTGGCACGCGATATGCGAAATTGCTCGTTAAGCTGGTTGAGATCCTGATATGGAGCGCCTTCAGCCTCTACGCCGAAGCGGTAGAGCGCATGACCGATGGCAAGTGTTGCCTTGAATGAGTTGTCGTTCCACCACTTGCACATCTTGGTGAAGTTCATGGCGATGTTAGTTGTGGAATTGTATAGCTGCGGCACTACGAGGTCGATCCATCCTTCCTCGCACCACTTGCGCACATCGGCGTACAGGTCGTCATAATTCTGCAAGCCGCTTGAGTCGGAGCCATATACGGGATCGCTGGCTTTATTGCGCCAGATTCCAAAGGGTGATATGGAGAATATGCAGCCGGGCTTCTTGGATATGAGCAGATTGTGTATGCGCTGAATAACATCGTCGACCTGCGCGCGACGGAAATCGCCCACGTTGCTATAAGCCGACCCGTATTTCTTATAATCATCGGCATCATCGATTTCCACTCCCGTTGACGGATATGGATAGAAATAGTCATCGAAATGAATGCCGTCCACATCGTATTTTGAAATAAGGTCATCAACCACATCGACAAGCAGCTGCTTTACCTCGGGACATGCCGGCCGGTACATGAGCAGGTTGCCATATTTCATAGTCCACTCGGGGTGTACTTTGGCAGGGTGGCCGGCGGCTCCGTTTTGGGCAAATGCTGTGGCGCTGTTGCTGACGCGGTAAGGATTCATCCACGCATGGAATTCCATGCCGCGTGCATGTACTTGATCTATCATCCAGCCGAGTACGTCGTAGCCGGGATCGCGCCCCTGTGAGCCGCACAGATATTCGCTCCACGGTTCTATGGGCGAGTCATAGAATGCATCAGCGCAAGGCCGAATCTGCATTATCACTGCGTTGACATTGTATTTTTCGAATGCATCAAGATATTTTATAAATTCGTCTTTGTGCATTGACTCGATATTTGCCTTAGGCCAGTCCATTCGTCCCACCGTGGCGACCCACACACCGCGTATTTCTCTGTCGGGCAATGTGTAGGATACGATCTGGGGAGTCGGCGGAGTGGGATCATCGGGCGTGTCGGGATCAGGCACGGGATTTACCGGCGGGGCAGGAACAGGCTCTTCGCCACAGGCCGGAAGTGCCGCGGCAGCCGCAAAGAGCATCGGACATAACATTATGAGTTTCTTGATATTCATGGCTTGTAGTTGGTATGATAAAACCGGGTGAATAACGGGCAGGAGGCCGTGGCCTTGCTGCCCGTAGTGTGTCGATGATAATTATTTTACGATCTTGAAGGTTGTTTTGTCTGTACGTACAGCATATACGCCCGAAGCCAGAATCGATGTATCGATTACTGTACCTTCGGCGACCTTGACTCCGGTGATGGTGTAAACAGACGCGCCGGTCTCGGCCGTGATGATGCCGCCTGCAAATGTATACCCAGCCACGGAAGTTTCAACAATGCCCGATGTACTAATTTCGATATCGGACGTAGCAGGAGCGGTATATTCGTTTTTCTCAGCGGGCAGTGCGAATACAGCCACACCGCCGGTATTGTCGGCGTTGTTGAATATCACATACAGGTTGTCGGCGGCATCAAAGGCGGCTGCCATAGGACGGGTGCCGTAACCGGTGTAGCTGAATTCGCAATACTTTTCAAGCTCGGGCAAGCCGTTTTCGTCGTAAACAGCCTTAGCCACAACAAAGCTCTTGCCATTGTCGCCGCCCACACAGGCCAAAAGCGAGCCGTCGGCATTACATGCGATGGCACCTGCCGGGGTAGAACCCAGGAATATGCTCTTGTCGCCGGTATGGAAGTCCCATTCGCCCTTTGCATTGATATGATATACGCACGCGTTCGCAGCGCTTTCCTGCCAGCGATACTGCCCCAGCCACAGACCGCCGCGCTGATCGCTTGCAAGACGGTGGTTGGCATTCACATAGCCGGCATCATGTCCCCAGTCGGCCGTCGGAGCGGTATTCCAAGGATTAGACAATGTACCGATGTTGTATACCATAATATCGCCGTTGTTAACGTTCATATCCTCGTCAGTAGTATACATCATACGGGCGTCGCCACTGCCATAGAGGGCTACATCCTGTACCGACCCGTGAACTTTCGCTCCATTGATTGTAACAAGACCCTTGTCATCGCGCTCGCCGTCGGCAAAAACCGAAGCCCAGTTGCCTGCAAGGTTGTCAGGATCGGCCACATACACGCCGCCCTGGCCGTCGGCCCATGAGCATATGAACACCTGTCCGTTTTCGGCTACGTCCACGTTATTGGGATTGGAATTGCCTTTCTCCCATTCTATGCCGCCGGTATAAGGTGTCGCATTGACAGGCTGCATAGCCGCATTGAATACATACATACCGACTTCAACACGTGCACCGGCCTGCCCGGCAGTGGCCGGAGAAACGACATATACATTGCCGAAGGCGGGGCTTGACGGAAACATGTCGACTGCGATGCCGCGGCCCGACGATGTCTGCAGGTTTTCATCAGTACCGTCGGTAAGCAGCACCACTTCGGTATTTGCGTCGGCCGACGCCGTGATGCTCCACTGATATGTACCGGGAGCTACATTAAACGAAGGCACATCGAAGGTATTGAGCCCCTTGATGCCGGCACCGAGATCGGCCGAAGCGACTGTATGTCCGTTCTCGATTATGTTGAATACGACCATCGTGGCATCATCGTTAAGCACAAACGACACTTTCCCGCTGTCAAGTTTCAAAGACGATGCATACACATTGGCACCTGCATAAGCAGCTCCGACGCCGAGCAGCACTGCTGCTGCCGAAAGTAAAATTTTCTTCATGGTTTTTATTTTATATTAAGGTTTAGAATCGGTCAATCCGTGTGGGGCCGGATTCCGCGGCTCCACACGCATACATTTTATTTTATTACTTTAAGTGTCTTAGCGCCACTACGTGCGACATATACCCCGGTTGCAAGACTGCCGAGGTCAACTGCATAACCCCGAGCCACCTTGTTGCCGGCCACATCATACAGCTCGACAACAGCGCCGGCGGCACTTACTATACCGTCGCGGAGAGTGATCCCGGCTTCTTCTGCAACTGCCGAGAATACACCCGACGTCATTCTAAGCGGAGCATTGGCTACCGTCGTATACTCATTCTTTTCTTTCGGCAGTCCCCATACCGCTATACCGCCCTGATTGTCATTGTAGGCGATATAAAGATTGTCGGCGGCATCGAAGTCACAGTCAAACGGACGAGCGCCATATGTCGAACCCATCGTATATTTGATCGTAAGCGACGGCTTGCCGTTCTCATCGTATGTTGCTGCGAGGACACGGATATCACTCTTTCCGGCCACAGCGATGAGCGATCCGTCAGCATTCACGCCCAATGCGCCCATCGGGCCTGATGTCTTTATCATGGAGGCGTCACCGCAATAATAGTCAAACTCGCCTTTGGCATTGAGATGAAGCAGCGAAGGCACGCCGTCGCTGTTTGTATCACGGTTCTGACCCACCCAAAGGCCGCCGCGGCCGTCGGGTTCGATACAGTCGCTTTGATTGCGCAGCTTGTTTACACCATTGTTCATGAACAACGGATATATGTACGATGGCTCGGAAACCCACGGAGATGTGGATTCGCCCAGATCATAGCGTGTGATAAACGATTTGTCTACTGTTGGAATCTCGGCCGTGCCGCCGGGATAGAGGTCTTCGTCGTCGGTGTATAGCTGCAGACCGGCTCCCGAGCCTGTGAGGCACAGGTCGACGATCGAACCGTGAATTACGGCCGAACCTTCGCTTGCCAGACCGTTGCTGTTGCGTGTGCCGCCGAATACTGCCCGAAACTCGGCCGGATCGGCCGGATCAATCACCCATACGCCCGAGTGGCCGTCGCTCCAGTCGCATACGTACACATTGCCGTCTTCTGCCACAGCCACACGCATGGGCGACGAGTTGCCGCTCCACGTCTGGCCTCCCTGCCAGGGCGTGTCGCCCTGACCCTCGACATCGGTAAGCGCGGCATCAAGTACATAGATACCTGTACCCAGTCGCCGGCCCGTCTTTCCGTTGGCAGCCACCGATGTGGCATAGACACGGCCAAACCACGGACTGGCCTGGTTGCGGTCGACGGCAACCGAGCGCGTATTTGCAATTTCAAGCATCGGATCTCCATTAACCGAGAATTGTACCGGTTCGCCCGTGATCGGATCGGCCGATGCGGTGATGCTCCATGCGTATTCGCCGTCGGCGACATCTTGCGAATCAAAACTTACAGTATTGGTTCCACGGGCCTGAGGGCCCAGGTCTATGGACTTCACCACTTTATCGTCCTTGATAAGATTGATTGTTACCGAAGTGGCGTCATCGTTGAGAGTAAAGCGCACCGAATTTGCCTGTACCGGTTCCAGAGCCGAAGCATATACATTGGCACGGCCCGAAGCAGATGCCGGATCATAATCAGGATCATCAATCATAGCGATTGGACCGCGTACTTTGGCAGCCTCGCAGACTACATCTTCTTCGTAAGGTGTATATCCTTCGGCTTCTATCACAAGCCGGTAAGAGCCCGGAGCAAGATCAGGAAAATAGAACAGTCCGTTATAATTACTATCGGTAGTGTAGCTGAGGTTTACTCCGTTGCCGGAGAGCGTCACCTTTGCGCCGTTTACAGGTTTATACTGATCGTGGTCGCCGAAAGTGGCTCCCAGATACAGCGGGTCGCGGAATATGCGCTTTGCATCCTTTACGGCCCCTGCAATGATACCGGTAGCAGGCTGAGGAGCATCGAAGTACTCACATATGCCTGTATACAGCTGATAGGCTACAATCTTGCTGTAATCCTCGCTGAGCATACGGTGAGCTTCGGGCTTATAGTCGTGAAAACCTATCTCGGCAAGGAAACCCGGACGCCACATATTACGGAATACCCCGAGATGATAGCCGTTGGTCCACGAAGAATAGAACGCAGAGTCAGATACCACATATGGCGACGCCGGATCTTTCATCGACTGCCAACAGGTGAGGCCGTTGTCGTGCAGATGACGCCACGCCACAGTACCCATCACCTTCGACTCCGGAATGGCCGGGTCGTTGATATTGAACGGTTGCCCGGGCACAGGATCTGCGCCACGGTACATAACCATAAGGTGGTTGGAGCCATTGCCATTGGAGTGGATTGAGACGAACATGTCGGCCTGCCAGTCGGTGGCTTCCGAGCCTATTGTCGTGAGTATGCGGTCGTCCTCCGGACGGTTCTGCGTGCGCGACATCATCACGTCGGCACCGGCAGCTTCAAGCAGGCGCTGCAATTCAAGGCCTCGCCAAAGATTGTGTTTCGACTCCCAGCAACCATCCTCGCATACCGAAGGATACGGTATGGTGGCATTCCAGCGGTCGGTCGAATTCGATCCATCCGGCCGAAAGCCGTTGGCAAACTCACCGGGAATCCACACACCCTGTGATGCCTCAAACCCTCCATGCCCGGGGTTTATGTAAATTTTCTTGCCTTGCAGCGACTGAGCACTCGCCGAAGATATCGCAAGCAATGTCATCAAGGCTGCAAACTGTACTTTTTTCATTGTATTGATTTCTTTAAGGTATATTATAGTTTCTTTCCTACTTCCACCAGTACGAAGCCGGCGCGAGGAGCAGCAGCCATGATACGCAGCTTGCCGTCGGGACCGATGCCGGCGCCGGTGTTGGCCGAGAATGCCGAGCAGTTGCCGCCGTTGAGATTGTACTCCCACAGCACATTGCGGTCGCTGTCACTGAAATTGGTAAATGAAAGCGCCGTGTTGAGACCGGCCGAAAGGTCGTACACGCGCAGTGTCTGCGGAAAGCGGTTGCTCCAGCCGTAGCAATTTGTAGTAAGCATATAGCGCTCGCCGTTGAAGTTTACCACACGTGCATCGGTCTCGGCTGTTCCGGGATAGTCGCAGCCCTCCTTGGCATCAACAATGTTGATGACATTCAGATCTCTGTCGACAAGCAATATGGCGCGCTGGTAGGTGGATGTGAGGGTGTATACACCATCCTCGCCTATTACAGGATTGATGGCGCCGTAATAGGCCACACTGTATGGTGGAATCACCACTTCGGGCTCGGCCGACACACCGGTGAAGCCTTCTACCTTGAAGCGTACAGCCATGCCGCCGGCTGCGTGATCGAAGAACCACAGGTAGCCGTTGCCCTGCTCGTCGATAGTGCTGCTCATATTGTCGCCCCAGCGGCCTTTTACAGCGTCATTGCCCGGGAAGTCGAGCACTGTCTCGCACACGGCGTTGTGATCGGCCCAGTGGTATATCTTGAGTGGCTCCGCATCGGCCAGTCCGGTAGTAAGGTTACATATGTATATATGGCCGTGGGCCAGGCTGCCCGAACTTACCTCGAATGTGCCGCCGGCGATACCGGTTTTGTCGAGCATATGGTCCACAGGGCTGCCTGCTGCCACTTCGTCCCACAGCAGCACCTTGGGATTGGTGCCGCCCTGGCGCGACACAACCAGCAGCCGCTCGCCGTCAAACTGTGTCCAGCGGGTATTCTCGGCCTCATAGTCGGCATATATCATGCTGCCTTCATGAGCCGAGTAGTCGAATATGCGGGCTTCGGCAAAGTCTCCGCCGAAGGTAGGCACGCCGGCAAACGATATGTCGTAGCTCATGGTAAGCCCCATGAAGTCAAGCTCAAGCTTGCCGGGATCGTCGGCGCTTATCACACCGTCATGCATATTTGTGAAGGTATATGCCGTGCGACGAGGCAAAGCCGCAACGCTCACGGGTTCGGCGGTGACTGATCCCTCGCAGTTGAGATACACTGTGCCTGTGACATCGCTCACAAAGCCGGTGCAAATATTGCCCGAGGCATCCTTGCATTGTATGGCCGTGAGTACCGGTGTCTCTTTGGGATCGAGCATTACAAACCGGGCGTGATACACACTCTCGTTCTGATTGTTCTGCACGGTTATGTCGGTTGTGCCGCTGCTCACATCGTAGGTATCACGGTCGAGTCTGGCGCCCAGCGACAGTTTTGCAGAGAAGCGCACGGCCTGTATATCGGTTTCCGCCGGGATTATAAACTGTATTGTTCCTGTCTCCTCGTCGAGTTCGCCGGGGATGTTCTCTGCACCGGTGAGGCCGCCGTTGGCTACAGATATGTTATATATTATTGTTTCGCCCGAGGGGTTGTCGTAGTTGGTGTCATCGTCGTTGCATGCCGAAGATATGCCGGCGAGCGCCACTGCCATACAAAGGTTGAGGGCGACTGATTTATATCGTTTCATGTATTAATGAATATAATCGATTAGAAAATCATTTCCACTGCGGATTCTGTTCGAGAACATAACCGTTTTGCTCGAAGAGCTGTATCTGGTCGGTGGGGATAGGACGTATATAGTCGCGGGACTGAGGTGCCGGACGTTGTTGTGCTGCGGGTGTCACCACCAGATATCCTTCGGTAGCGCCGGCAGGCAACACAGCCTTGGTCTTATCGGCCTTCTCGAAATCGCTGTACGATATCCACGCACCGGTACTGATAGCCGGGTTGTATTCGCTCCACAGATATATGAGCTTCTTCCAGCGTTTAAGATCGTCGAGACGTGATCCTTCGAAGGCCAGCTCTACGCGGCGCTCGCGGCGGATCTCCCACAGCAGCGATGGCACATCAGGGTCGCGCAAAGGATCGTCATAAACCTGTCCGCTTACAGCCGGCTGTCCACCTATCACTTGCAAGTGCGGCATTTTCACGCCGTTACGGTCGCGCAGCACATTGATTGATTTGTCGAGATCTGCCTGACTCAGCGATCCGAGCTCATAACATATCTCGGCATAATCAACGAGTATCTGCCCCAACCGGTACTGAGGACAGTCGGTAGTATTCTTGGCGTTGCCGGTGTATATAAGGTCGCTGCTGCCTTCCTTGCTGCGGTCCATGTACTTGCACAGCGAGAAACCTGAGCGCGAATAGGCCGCACCCGTCACATCCTCGCCGGCGATATAATATTTATCGGGACGGATAACAAGACTCAGGCGCGGATCACGGCCGGCGAAGTATTCGTCGGATTTCTTTGGGCAGAAGTTGATGTCCTTGGCATATACAGGCAAGCCGTCGGCGGCGAGGAATGCGTCGGCAAAGTCGCGGCTCGGACCTGTCTGCGGCTGCAGATAATTATAATTGAGCACACTGTGTCCTGTCTTGGTATCTATATACCGCTTGTAAAGTATCACCTCAGGATTGCCTGAAAGGTCCTCGCTGGCAAAAAGCGATGCATAGTCGGCTGCAAGGCTGTACTTGCCCGAGTTCATGACCACGAGGCATGCGTCCTTGGCAATTTCGAGGCACTGGCGGGCCATATCGGCATTGATACCGTGATATTTGAGGAATGTGCCCTCGCGCAGCAGTCGCTGGGATATCATGGCAGCGGCCACATACCTGTTAATCTGGAGTTCGCCGTCATTCTCGCGGATATTGTCGAGCGCAAACCTGAGATCGGCCAACACACGAGGCATCACGAACTTATCGCGGCTGTCGCGAGGTTTGTACAGCGAGTCGAGCTGTGTGCTGTTGATACGGGTGGTGTACCACTGAGTGTCGCCGTAGTTGAACGACAGGTCGCAGTACTCGATGCCGCGCAGCAGGCGCCCTATACCGCGCCAATGGTTGCGGGCGGCATCGTCGAGATCAGGAACCTTCTCCACCCCTTCGAGCAGATAGTTGGCGCGGCGCACATACGAGTATGTATAACCGGCGTCGGTGCCGCTCACCACCAGATATGGCCAGGTTGTCTGCGTTACATCGCTGGTATTGTCGGTAAGTTTTTCGTTGTAGCCGAAGTTGCCTCCAAAGCCCGAGAAGTACGATGGATACGAGCCGTTGGCAAATGTGCGGATATGCGATTCAGTCTTCCAGTAGTCGTTCTCGTCCACCTGATCGACCGGCGACACATCAAGGTAGTCGTCGCACGATGCAAGACCGGCGCCGAGTGCCATTGCACAGAATAGTATTTTTGAGGTTTTCATGTTGTACAGATGAAGTGTTGTTTAGAAAGTGACTTGAATACCAAAAGAGTATTCCTTGCTGAACGGATACGAACGGCCTATATAGCCGCCGTCGCCTGTGGCGGTACGGGTCTCGGGATCGATTGGCACACCGTTGAGGTGATCCCATGTAAGCAGGTTCTCAAACGAAGCATATATGCGCAGCTTGGAAATGAGAGCATTGCGGGTTATCTTCTCGGGCAGGGTGTAGCCGAAGGTGAGGTTTTTCCAGCGGCAGTATGCCATGTTGAGCAGATAGCGTGTCTGCTTTTTGAAATTTGGGTTGGCGCTCTGATAGTTGAGAGCCCACGGCCGTGGATAGAATGCCCCGGTATTGTCCTCGGTCCAGTAGTCCATATGGTGCTGATAGTAAGCCTCGCCGTAATGCCAGCCCGGGATCACCAGCTGGCCTGTGCCCCACAGGTCGCGCTTGCCTACTCCCTGGAAGAATACACTGAGGTCAAATCCCTTGTATTGAAGATCAAGGCGCGCGCCGTACTGATAGCGGGGCGTGGTGTTGCCGATAACCTTCATATCGCCATGATTATCGATTGTAGGCACACCGTTGGTGCGTCCGTCATCGATCTGGCCGTCGCCGTTCTGGTCTACATATTTAACGTCGCCGGGCATGAACTGGAAACTCGTCTGGCCGTACTGATCCACAAGATATTGCTGTGAGGCCACGCCCTCGGCATAGCCGGTGATGCGTCCGTCCGAATCGTAGGTGAAATCGGCCGCAGTAAACAGTCGGTCGGTCTCATAACCCCATATTTCGCCGTAGGTCTTGCCGTTATAACGGTAGTCGCAGCGGCGCTCGTTGGGATCAACATTATTAAACTTACCGGTTGCATCGCTGATATTGGCAGTAACGGTCATATTAAGTCCAAACGGAAAACGATGACTGTAATCCACGGCAAGTTCCCAGCCACGTGTGGTGAGGTGACCGTAATTGGTCATGGGAGCTGACTGGCCGAATGTCGACGGCAGTGAGGCGCCTGTATTGATCAGATCGGTAGTCCTGCGGTTAAACCAGTCGAACGAAACACCCAGACGGTTGTTGAAAAACCGCAGGTCGACGCCAATATCGGTGGTCGCCACCTTTTCCCATGTGAAACCGTCGGCCAGGGCCTTGGGCATGTCGAATGTATACACGCCGTTGTCGCCGATAATCCAGGCACTCTCGATCATTGACATTACGGGCAGGAACATCGAGTTGGATACCTGCTGCGAGCCTATCTTGCCCCAGCTTCCGCGAATCTTGAAGAACGACCATACGGGGTTGAGGCTTTCCATGAATTTTTCGTTTGAAACTATCCAGCCGGCCGAGAAAGAAGGGAAGAATCCCCAGTGCTTGCCGCGCGGGAAGCGGCTTGAACCGTCGTAGCGAAGGTTGGCTTCGAGCAGGTATCGGCCATCGTAGTCGTAGTTCACTCGGGCAAAGAAGCCGGTGAGAGTGTTCCTGTTGTTGTACGATCCGGCAGTCATCTCCCCTGTGCCGAGCGATATCTCGGGTCGGTCGACAAGAACAAGGTCGAGTTTCTTTCCCGACTGGCCGTAGTCGTTGTAACTTTCGATATTCGTACCTGCAAAGGCTCCGAAATTGCCGATTCTCTCATTCTCCCACTTGTAACGCAGCAGGGCATTGAATACATGATAATCAGAGAATGCACTTGCCTTGCTCGACATGTTGCTCGAAGCGGTTGTCCATGTCTTGTACACAAAGTCGTTAAGGCTCCAGAAGTCGTAGCCCTTTGCCTCGCCGCCATTGGTCTCCGTATATCGGTTAACGTGGGTGAATGTATAGTCAGCCTCGAGAGTAAGGCCCTTGTAGATGTCGATGGTGGTGCCGAGGCTGACGCGCATCCAGTTGCTGCGCACCTTATTCATATTGGCCTGAGCGCGCTCTGATATAGAGTTGTGCAGGGGCTCGCCGTTGAGTGTGCCGTAGGGGAATGTGGCCGGCCAGCGGTACAGATAATAAAACTGATCGTAGGTGGAGTTGAATTCGTAAGGATTCTCGGTGTCGGTGCGTGTGTACATCAGCTTGGTGTGGAATTCAAACCACTTGCTGAGCTGGCTGCGGGTACCAAACGATATGTTGTACCGCTGCTGGTTGTCGTTGTTCACCTTCATCATGCCGGTGTTGCCCATATAGCCCAGGCCTACGTTGTATGAAGTCTTGCCCGACGAACCGTTGATACTGAAATTATGGGTCTGCATGAACGAACTGCTTTTGGTCATCATGTCGTATGGATCCCACGAGCGATAGAACTGCAGATTGCCGTTGAGTTTCTCGTAGTCGCGGCCATACACAAGCTCGGGCGACAGATTGTAGCCGCCATACACACGTTCCCATTCCTTCATACGCTCGATAGTGTTCCAGTCCCAATACATGTTGATATCGTTGGTGACAGAGCTTACACCCTTGGAACGTTCAGCACCGAGAAGTGCAAGAGTCGCGCCTTCTGATCCTATGGCAAGTTCAGGTTTCACAGTAGGATTTTTCCACGCGAAGTTGTCGCTGTAACTTACGGTGAATTTCTCTCCGATCTTAGCCTTCTTGGTGGTGATGAGAACTACGCCGAATGCGCCCTTGATACCGTAGATCGAGGCCGAGGCTGCGTCTTTGAGCACCGATATGCTCTCTATATCATCGGGATTTACCACACTAAGGTCGTTCACCTCCACATTGTCTACAAGAATAAGGGGATTGGTAGAGCCTTGTATCGAACCTATCACACCGCGAATCTGCATTGATGCGTTATTGCCGGGCTTGCCGTTCGACGAGGTTACATTCAGACCCGGGACTGCTCCTTGCAGGCCGCTTGTGATGTTGGTGATGGGTCGTCCTTCGAGCTGCTTGCCCACATCCACTGTGCTGACGGCACCGGTAAGATTGACCCGTTTCTGCGTGCCATAGCCTACGACAACCACTTCCTGCAACATATTCTCATCGTTGCTCATATGTATCGAAAGGTCGTTGCCATCACCAACAGGCACAGTCATGGGCTTCATGCCGACATACGATATTTCGAGAGTCGCAGAAGGCTTGAACTCGCCTTTCAGTACAAATCGGCCGTCAATATCGGTTGCGACACCGGTGCGCATGCCGCGGACACGCACACTGGCTCCGATTGCGGGCTCGCCCTCGGCATCGAATACGATACCGGTGATTGTGGTGAGGTTGTTTGCGGTCGGTACGGCTGCATCACCGCACGTTATGCCATCAGGCTGCTTTTTAGTCAGCACTACATTAGATCCCTCTATGGCATAATATATATTTTTGCCTTTGAGAATCTTGTCCATGACACTCTGTAACGGTTCGTTATCGGCCCGGACGGTTACATTTATATCGGTATCAACATTGTCGTTTACCACAAAAAGATAGCCGGTCTGGCTCTCAATACGGGCTATTACTTTTTTGAGCGGTTGCTGAACTACGCTGACAGTCACTTTTTCCGACTTCACCTTACCCGAAGGTACAGGTTCCGCCGACAGGCCCAAGGCCCCGTAAATAAGCACCAGCAGCGCCACCGCAAGGCATCTCATCAGCGATGTGGCTGTGCCGGAGGCCTCTTGCAGGCCCACTTGTTTCAGTTTCATAATTTCGTTGGGTTAATGATTGTGGTTTTGTGTTTGTTTGCGTTGCCGGTCCGCTCTGCGGCGGCAAGATCATGGCGTCATAGATTTTGTTGTACTGTTTTTTAAGTTGTTTTAGGATTATCAATTATTTTATTATTATACGACGGTTGGCCTTGTCACTCTCATATTCAAACTGAATGTCGTGCCGGAGTGTGTTGAGCGCCTGTTCGATACCTTCGTCAAGATAAAACTTGCCGCTGAAACGTACATCGGCTATATCCGTACGTCGCATATCTACACTCACTCCATAATATTTTTCGAAGCGGGCTATGATTTCGGAAAGCGGCAACTGTCTGAAACTCATTATCCCGTTCACCCATTCAAGCCTTTCGGGCTGTACATCGCCCATGATGAAGGTTCCGGCATCGGTGCGCGACAGACAATTTCCGGGCGTAAGGCTGTACACTCGGCTGCCGCTGTCGAAATTTACCGAACCTTCGACAAGGCTTACCGAGAAATCGGAACTGCTGCCATAGGCGTCGACATTAAACTTTGTACCTGTCACCTTCACATTTCCATGCCCGGTACCTAAGGTAAATGGTTTTTCACGATCTTCGGCTACGGCAAAGTATGCCTCACCGTCAATGTAGACATGCCGCTCCTTGCCGATGAATGCACCCGGAAAACGCAATGTGGAGTTGGAGTTGAGCCATACCGAGGTGCCGTCGGCAAGCACTATGTTAAGGCGCTGTCCGGGCGGCACCGATATCTGTTGCATAGGTAGCTGAATATCCGCTTTGCTGCCGGTATGCATCTGTATGCCAAGCGTAAGAAGCACGGCTACCGCCGCAGCAGCCACCCGACCAACCCAAATACGGAGACGGCTGCCGCGTGCCGGATTCATAAGCAGTCTGTCCGACACACTATCATCGGTGTCTAACATGTTTACAATATCGTAGAATTTGCGTTCGGTCATGTAGATGCTGCGGTTCTCGTCCGAAGCCTCTACCCACCGTCGTATTTCGTGCCGCTCGGCATCACTGGCGGCACCGCTGAAATATCGGTATAGTAATTCTTTTTGCATGGTATAGTATAGGTGCGTGTTTTATGTCTGCCTATACTATATTCGTATTATATCCCGGATACCCTAAACTAAAATTGAAAAAAATTTCAATTTTTTAAGTAAATAATTCCCCGATATGTGATGTTCAACCGCTTACTATCGTATAATCAGTCGATCAACATCACAGCCAGTATGACATAAATATCACCGAAACGGTTGCGCAGCAACCGCAACGCTGCCGAAATGCGGTATTCGACGGTTTTCACCGACACTCCCATATCTTTGGCTATCTCCCCATAAGTCTTGCTCTCGATGCGGCTCATAACAAACATGCGGCGTGTGGCTTCGGGCATTTCGTCAAGAGCGCGTTGAAAGCGGAGCCGCAGCTCCTCGTCAAAAAGCCAGTCGGGATCTAAAGCCTGTAAAGTGGCTATGCTCATCTCTATCTCCCACCTGGCATCGCTCATAATGTTCGCTTCGGCATCGCTTTTGACGCGCTGATGTCGCAGATAATCAATGCACTTGCCTTTGATAACTCCCAGCATATATGATTCAGGATTACGCGACTTATCAAGGTTGGCCCTATGCTCCCATACATAAGCGAAACTATCCATTACAATATCCTGCGCATGCTGGGGATTATGTATATACAGCATGGCAAACCGCTCGAACCTACGGCGCGATTCGAACAGCCTCTCAATAAATTTATATGGATTTATCTCGTTGGACATCGCACAATTTTAAACCTGATAAAGACTACGCACAGGGTAGCATTGCCGCATCATGGCCGGTTGAATATCCGCAAAAGTAAGAACAATGTTTTAATTGTCCAAAAAAATCATCAATTTGAGACTACACGACAAAATGCGATAAGCGAGGGGTACGAGGAGAACGAGACTACGGAAAGCAGGGAGGAGTTCCTCACTCCGAAGTGGTACGAAACATTTTTCGGGCGTTTGGGCTTGGGGGTATGTATCGCCGCGCTTTTATGGGTGCTTTTCTTGTATCTACGCGGGAAGCGTTAACCGTTTTGTTTAGTATGTATGTACGCTAGTTGCTTATTGGTTGCTTATTATAAAATTAAAACCCCCTAAAACTCAATGAGTTAAGAATCTTATTTTTGTGCCTATAATAGGCATCCAACTGTATAATTATAAGAAAACAAGAGAAATAATATAGCTATAAATC
>CAMWMR010000046.1 GCA_947175425.1 uncultured Porphyromonadaceae bacterium | reverse complement strand
AGCGTATCAACGCTGCTGCCCGCATGCACGACCTCAGCTACTCCAAGCTCATGGGTCTTATCCACAAGAGCGGCATCGAAATGAACCGCAAAGTTCTTGCCGACCTTGCTCTCAACAACCCCGAAGCTTTTGCCGCTGTGGTAGAGAAAGTAAAGAACGCTTAACAAGCATTCGCTGCTGATTGAAAAAGCTCCGCAACCGTGCGGAGCTTTTTTTTATAACATACTCTACATTTTTCTACAAATATTTTTACACATCCGTTTCCACTATAAATCGCATAAAAATTACAACTTAAATTTATTAAGTTCAGTACATTATGCAATTTGACACATTGGCGCGCAACTTACTCTCAAAAGCATGCAACAAATCTTATTTTAAAGAATAATGCAATATTTTTGCCAAAATATTTGGAATTTAGAAAAACATCACATAACTTTGCCAACACAAACAAATAACAGCTCTATTTCAACAATAGACGCATTTAGCAACATCATTTCCAAACTTAACTAAACATTTAAAAGAAGAAAAGAAAAAAACAAGTCTATTCCTAAACAGAGTCACCGTAAGAGGCCTCTTCACGCGACTCACCTAATTCTACTATTCATCCAACTATTCCAAATAAACAATTTTCAAGGTTAATGATTATGAACAAACTTTACACATTCCTTGCTTTAGCCGCCACCGCATCACTCACATGCGCGGCCTCTGTTCCCGAAATTACCGCCAAGCCCATCGACTTCCAGGCAAAACTCCGTGTTGCAACTCCGGCACCTCAGGTAAACAAAGTTTTGGCAACCGCCGACCACTCCAACGACACCTGGAACTTGCTTGGCGACGGCACCTATATAGCATCCGTACTCGCCGAAGTTTATGGTGGCGTGACCGAAACTCCGGTAAAAGTATACGAGTCGAATGAAAGCCCCGGCGTATATAAAGCCGTAGGTGTATGGGCCGACATGCTCGGTGTTCAAACACAAGAACTCATTGTCGATGCCAGCGACCCCTCCTTCGTTATTGTTCCAAAACAAGACACCGGCCTGATTGACAATGTGGACAAAGAAACATACATAGCCAGCTGGACCTACGTATTTACCGAAGAAATGGGATATCCCGCAAGCGTTGTACAACAAGGCATTCCCGAATACATTCCCACTCTTGCCGACAAGGTGATTACTTTCCCCGCCGGCAGCCTCGCACTGCAATGGCCCAATGCTCCGGAAGACAGCAAATACGAAACCGACCCTACCGAATGGTATGAAGGCTCTACCGCAGGGGCTCTGGTTCTTCCCGGTGGCACATATGTTTCCGAGTGGCAACTTCTTGGTGAAGCAACTGTAAGCGGCGACATGCTTTTCACTCTTTTTGGAGCAACTCCCGCCGAATACCAGGCAAACATATATAAAAACAACAAAACCGAAGGTTTGTACAAAGTTGAACAGGCAATACAGGGACTTTACAATGCCCTTCAGTTCAACAGCGCAGCTCCCGACATTACTTTTGATGCCTCCGACCCCGAAAACGTGTCGTTGCCTCTTTGTAAAACAGGAATTGGCTCTGCCTCTGCAGGCTCCTACTATCTTGGAAGCTATAGCGAAGTAGTAGCCGACGATCCCGCAAGCTGTCCCGACGACTACAAAATTCGTCTCGTTGAAGATGAAACCCACTTGACTTTCGAATGTCCTGCTACAAGCCTTGTAATTTACGCTACAGCCGGCCAGCTGTACCCCGGTAATTCTCAGCCTGTTACTATTTCAGTTAAAAAACAATCGGGCGTAACTGCACTGGCTCCTGCTGTTAGCAACGACGCAGCCGTTGAATACTTCAACCTCCAGGGTCAAGCCATCAAAAATCCCGCAAGCGGCAGCCTCGTTATCCGCCGTCAAGGCACAAACGTTACAAAAGTAATCGTTCCCTAAACTGAAAATAATCCTCACTCCAACCCGCAGATGCAAGCATCTGCGGGTATTTTTTTGCATGCACGAACGCAAAAAAATCCGGTTCCAAAAATTCGGAACCGGAATAAATGTTTCAATTTCGGACTTATCGCGCCTTAAAAATAGTAGTTTTCCGATTTCGGGTAAAGCAGCATGGCCGCTCCTACTTCCTGCGCCACATTCTCGCCAAGCGACTCGGCCACAATGGCAAGTGCGAACTGCAGTGCCGATGAAGGTCCGTTTCCGGTAATAAGCTTATCGGCAAATACAACACGCTTGTCTACCATTTTGGCGCCATATTTAGCACACTCCTCTTCAAAGCTCGGATAACATGTAGCTTCTTTGCCCTTGAGCAGTCCGAGCGGAGCAAGTACCACTGCCGGAGCGGCACAAATGGCTGCTATCTTGTCCTTGTGAACCTTGAGCAAGTCGCATAGAGGAGCAAAGGCAGCCAGATTGCTCGCTCCCGGCATACCTCCGGGGCAGATGAGCCATTCCGAACCGGAAAAATCAACTTCTTTGAAAAGCATGTCGGCCTCCACGGCAATCCCATGTGCTCCCACTACTGTTTTGGAAGCGGTAATGGACACTGTCTTGACATCCATGCCGGCTCGTCGCATTACATCTGCGGGTGTCAGAGCTTCAATTTCTTCAAATCCCTGTGCGAGAAAAATATAAGAACGATGCATATTGTAAAAATGTTTTTAGGTTAGTTGTAATAATACTGTCCTCGGTCAGGCAAGCCTTTAATGAAGGAACAGCCGGTACTTGGTTTTGTTGTGATGTTTGAAATATTTTTGGTACTTTTACGCCATAAATTACAAATTGAATGAAACGAACATTTTGTTTAGTGTCGCTAATTTCGGCATTATTTTTTATAAATACAAGCTGCTCTCACAATTTTTTTAAAGAAAACGGCGAAACCTGGGGCACGAGCTACCATATTGTATACGATTCTCCCGTTCCTCTTGGCGACTCAATCCGTCAGCAGCTTCTGTTCATCGACAACGAGTTATCCATGTTCAATCCCTCGTCGACCATCAGCCGCATCAATAGAAACGAGATTAGCACAACAAGCAATACCATTGATAAAATTCTTGCCTTAGCCAAAGATGTTTCACACATTTCCGGCGGAGCATACGATGTAACCGTTGCCCCACTTGTAAATATCTGGGGATTCGGAAACACGGCCGACTTAATAGCTCCCGACGATGAAAAAATTGCCGCCACACTCGAATATGTAGGTATAAACAAATGCCACATCGACCCCTCGGGAAAAATAGTAAAACCCGAAAAAATGTGCTTCGACTTTTCCTCAATTGCAAAAGGCTACGGCATCGACTGCATAGGCGATATGTTCGACCGCAACAACGTAAACAACTACATGATTGAAATAGGCGGGGAAGTACTTGTAAAAGGCCTGAATGCAAAAGGCAAACCATGGCGCATACAAATTGACTCACCTGCCGGCGGCATGTCGCACATTGCTCTCGACATTGTTGAAATGGGACCGGAGCGAACAGCCGTTGCATCGAGCGGGAACTACCGAAATTTCCGTCGCGACAGCACCGGAACCATTATGGGACATATTATTTCGCCTCTTACAGGAAAACCCGCATCCGGCAGTATTGCCGCCTCAACTGTTATTGCGCCAAGCTGCGCGTTTGCCGATGCATTGGCAACAGCTCTCATGGCTGTTGAAAATCCCGATTCAGCCTCACATATTGCCGAAAAACACTGTAACGGAGCAATTATTGTGGATTATGACGGAGGTATAAAAAAAATCGGTTGTCTCACGACACCCGAAGATCTTTAACCTTAAATCTAATACCATGAAAAAACACAGTGCAAAATCAGTAATTATGTAATTGAAACAGCACAGCTGCGCAAATGGTTCATACACGGAGGCGTATTAACACACATTAACGCAGGTATGTCGCAAAAAAACGCTAATTTTATGCCGTGAAATATTCGCGGAAATGTCATAAACCCACACCTGTGTCTGCGGCATCCGCTATCTGATAATAAAAACTATAAACTCAGTGCTCCAAAACAATGAGGACCAAAATATTAGTAATTGACGACGAAGAAGCATTATGCGAAATCCTCAAGTTCAACCTCGAAAAAGAAGGCTACGAAGTTGAAACGGCCTATAGCGCCGAGGAAGCGCTTGAAATGGATCTCGAAAGTTTTTCCCTCTTCATGGTTGATATTATGATGGGAGGACTTAGCGGTTTCGATTTTGCAAAGCGCGTGCGCAATGTAACAGCAACCGAGCACACTCCCATTCTTTTCTGCTCGGCACTCTCCGACGAGGACTGTGTCGTCAAGGGTCTTAACATCGGTGCCGACGATTATGTTACAAAGCCATTTGTAATTGGTGAAGTACTTGCCCGTGTACGCGCAATACTTCGCCGCACCGGAATTACAGCCCGCCGCAGCGCCGCCGATATTGAACAGGAACAATCCATTTACGAGTCGGATGTTACTTTCAAAGGTTTGCGAATCGACCGCAACGACAAGGAATGCTATCTCAACGATGAACTTATTACTCTCACCCGTACCGAGTTCGACATTCTGCTGTTTTTCCTCACCCACCGTAACCGCATTTACTCGCGCGAAGAGATAATTAAAAATGTTTGGGGCGACGATGTTGTTATTACCGGCCGCACCATCGACACCAATATCACCCGCCTCCGGAAAAAACTTGGAGACTACGACAAATATATAGTCACACGCCAGGGATTCGGATATGGCTTTAAAGAAAAGAATTAGTTACCAGTGGCAGCTGTTCATCCCATTGGTTTTCACCATGTGGGCCATAATAATTGGCATGGCCTACTGGAAATACTACGATGAACAGCGCTACCGCAAACAACAGCTCGACGAGCAGCTTGGACTCATAAACCAACGAATAATCGACGCCTATGAAAGCGGTGTTGATGTTGTGCCGTTTCTCGACTTTATATACACATATTATAAAGAGAACCCGCTGTACGACCTTATTCGAGTTTCGGTTTACGAGGACAAAGTGCCGCGCGGACTTCGCGGCGAACCCATAGCCCTGTCTAAAGCCGAGCGGGAAAAAGAAAGTGGTTTTACCCGCACTCCCGGCGTAGAAGAAGAACCCGACAAATCGCTCGGGCACAACGATTATTTCTTCTACCGCTACAGCCACAGCACCGACGGAAAACTGGAAGTTTATACGGTTCTGCCTTTTGACAACGACATCCTTTCCGCATCATTGCCTTCATCGTCAGTCATGTGGATAGTTTTGATTCTCGCCGGCGCTGTAACCGTCCTCTCATACTTCTCCACACGTTATTTCGGCCGCAACATCACAATTTTGAGAACTGTCGCCGAACGAGCCGCAACCGACCCCAACTTTATCCCCGCCATGGACTACCCGCACGATGAACTCGGCGACATCAGCAGGCAGATCATACACATGTATAACGAACGCTCCCAGGCAATGCAGAAGCAAAAACGCGAGCACATTATTGCCATGCATGCAATCGAGGAAAAAGCCCGGGCAAAACGACAGCTCACAAACAACATAAACCACGAACTCCGAACCCCCATTGGTGTTATCAAAGGCTACCTCGACACAATTCTCGACAATCCCGACATGGACGAGACCTCCCGCACTCATTTTCTTACAAAAGCGCAGGAGCACGTCAACAGGCTTGTAAACCTAATTGCCGATGTATCGGCCATTACGCGGCTCGAAGAAGGCAGCGACATGATTAGCACCGAGGAACTGGATTTCCACGACATTGCCTACACAATAGCAAATGATTTGGAAGAAAGCGGTACATTAGGAAAAATGGAATTCACCTATGAGATTCCGCTCGACTGCAAAATAAACGGCAACTACAACCTGCTTTCGGGTATGATTATAAACCTTGCAAAAAATTCCGGAGCATACTCAAAAGGCAGCCATTGCGACCTCTCCTTAGTGGACGAAAACGATAAATTCTATATTTTCGAGTTCAGTGATGATGGTATTGGTGTAAGCGAAGAACACATTCCTCATCTGTTTGAACGCTTCTATCGAATTGACAGCGGACGAACCCGCAAAGCCGGCGGCACCGGACTGGGCTTGCCTATCGTACAAAGTACAGTAATTGCTCATGGCGGAACCATAGATGTTTTCAACGGCAAAATGGGTGGGCTTACCTTCCGCTTCTCTCTTCCCAAATACCGTCCCGGACGCTAAGATTCGGCCTTTCAATAAACTCTATTCCCCCGTTCTGCGTTATGGCTCAGGACGCTCAGCATATAGAAAACAATGGAAACAACTCTCTACACTCCGGCCGAACGGCTCTCTGTCAGAAAAAGCTATCGTCTACTGCTCCGTTACCTTGACGGACAAATATCCCGCCGGGATGTCTCCTCTATCAAGGCTTTGGGAGAAAAAGCAGCTCAAAGCGGCACTATGCAACGCGACCGTTTCGGAATTCATCCCGTGAATGCAGCTATGGACACCGCCGTGGCTCTGTGCGAAAGCATGAGTCCCGACCGAAACATGGTTATTGCAGTAATCCTGTCGGCCATAACACCGGGAGGTGTCACCGAGGAACTCATTGAAAAGGAGTGGGGAACCGACATAGGCAAGATTGTGCGAGGTCTCGACAAAGTAGCCTCTCTCTACAGCCGCGGAGCAAGCGTGGAAAGCGACAATTTTCGCAAACTTCTGCTCACTTTCGCCGAAGACATCAGGGTTATTATTATAATGATTGTGGACCGTCTTAGGCTTATGAGGGCTATAAACCACCACCCCGCCGAAAAACTTGTGCGCGATATTGCCAACGAAGCGAACTATCTGTACGCTCCTTTGGCGCATCGCCTCGGTTTGTATGCCGTAAAATCCGAGCTGGAAGACATGTCGCTCAAATACAGCAACCGCGACATATACACCCGCATAGCGCACGACCTCAACCAGACAAAAGCCAAACGCGACGCATATATAGCCGAGTTCATCGCTCCTATAAAAGCAAAACTTCAGGCCGAAGGACTGCGATTCGAGATTAAGGGTCGCACAAAATCCATATACTCCATATGGAACAAGATGAAGAAGCAGCACAATACGGTGGAGGACATATACGACCTCTTCGCCATTCGTATTGTCATAGACTGCCCTCCCGAGCGCGAGAAACCCGAGTGCTGGCTCGCATACTCGGTTGTGACCGACATGTATCGCCCTAATCCGGGCCGACTGAAGGATTGGCTGAGCATTCCTAAAAGCAACGGCTACGAGTCTTTGCATATTACCGTTTACGGACCCGAAGGACGTTGGGTAGAGGTACAGATTCGCACCAGGCGCATGGATGCCATTGCCGAAAAAGGTCTGGCCGCGCACTGGAAATATAAAGGTATTAAAAGCGAAAGCTCCCTGGATACCTGGATGAACAACGTTCGCGACATTCTTGAAGCCGGACGCAACAGCCCCATGGAGCTTATGCGCAACTTCAAAATGGACATATATTCGCGCGAAGTGTTTGTTTTCACTCCTCGCGGCGACCTTTATAAACTCCCCCAGGGCGCAACACTGCTCGACTTTGCTTTTCACGTTCACACAAAAGTGGGATGCCAGTGCGTTGGCGGACGCGTAAACGGGAAACACCGCAAAATCAATTATCGCCTCAATAGCGGCGACACCGTAGAAGTACTCACCTCGCCTGCCCAGGAACCTAACCGCGACTGGCTCTCAATTGTTGTTACAAGCAAAGCCCGCAACAAGATACGTACCGTACTGAAGGAAAACGAAAACAAGTCTGCCGACATTGGTAAGGAAATCCTTCAGCGTCGATTTAAAAACCGAAAACTCGAGCTTGAAGAAGCCGTCATTTCCAAAGTCGTCACCAAAATGGGCTATAAGGACGCAACGGCCTTCTACAGCGCACTCGGCAGCGGAGAACTTGAAATAAACCATATTGTAGATGTATATCTCGAGTTTACGGTACGCCCCGAGAAAACCGAGGAGAACAACGGCATATCGGCCAGCACGTATACCTTGCAGACACCTCCCGAGGAAGGGAATACTGCCGACAGCGAGGATGTAATTGTTATTGGCGACAATATAAAAGGCATCAACTATCGGCTTGCACGCTGCTGCAATCCTATATACGGCGACGATGTATTCGGATTCATTTCGGCAGAAGGAGTTATAAAAATACACCGCTGCGACTGCCCCAACGCATCGCACATCCGCAACAAATACGGTTATCGAGTAATCCGTACACGCTGGAGCGGAAAAGCCGGTGCCGAATTCCCCGCCGCCCTCCGCGTAGTCGGCAAGGACGATATAGGTATTGTCACAAACATAACCTCGATAATAAATAAAGAAAAATCCGTATCTTTGCGAGGAATATCCATCGACTCGAACGACGGACTGTTTCAGGGCGTGATAACAGTGGGCATTTCCGACACATCCGCTTTGAATCAGCTTATTCGCAAAATAGAGACCGTAAAAGGCGTAAAGAATGTTCAACGAAGTAAATAAATACATCATCATCGGAGCCGCAGCAGTTTCACTGGCATTGGCCTCCTGTACCGACAAAGACAAAAAGAATGCCGAGGAGCTTTACACTCTTTCCGAGCAGGCCGTGGAAGCACGCAATTATGCCGGCGCACTTGTTATTCTGGACACATTGGACAGCCGATACCGCAGCCAAACCGAAATACGCCGCGGTGGAATGCGCCTGCGGGCAATGGCCATGGAAGGTATTGCGCTCGACAGTATAGCCGCCGGCGACTCGGCTCTTGCCGCCGCCACGGCGCGCCTTGAAAACATTCGCCCCTCGTTCCGCCATGTCGAAAGCAGCGTGGGTCTCGAAGGTTATTTCCTGCCACAGAAAGTAAACGAAAAAATGATGACTGCGACAGGAATACAGCCACGTGTTTCCGACAAAGGCTATATGTATATCGTTGCCAACGTACAAGGACGCCGAATAGGCTTGAATTCCATAGAATTCTCCGATGGCAGCCAAGGAGTATCTTCCGCAAAAATATCTCCTGCACGCTTAATTGTGGTAGAAGGTAGTGAATCGGCAAGCTTTAATCCCGAAGAAATTACCGAACTCGCGCCATGGCTTGCAGAACATCCCGGCGCAAATAAAATTATTTTACACGGCACAAAGGGTAATGCCAACGTAAAACTCGACGGAGCCATGCGCAAACAGCTTTTGGAGTGTGCCGAATTCAGCGCTGCCTTGCAGGCACAGCGACGCGCATCTATTAAACGCGAAAAATACGAACGCATGCTTGCCACGGCTCGCAACCAACTTGCCAACTCTCCCCAAGCTTCCCAAGAATGAAAAAGGAAACATTTCTTGTTACCGGCGGTGCCGGATTCATCGGCACCAACTTCGTCAGGCTGCTGAAGAGCGAACGCCCCGAAGCCCGCATTGTCGTGCTCGACTCTCTAAGCTATGCCGGTAATATAAAATCGCTTGCCGACCTTATTGAAACCGAAGCAATTCTCTTCCACAAAGCCGATATTCGTAACCGGGAAGCCGTGGACGAACTGCTGTCGCAATACGAGCCGGATTATGTGATTAATTTCGCTGCCGAAAGTCATGTTGACCGAAGTGTGGACGACCCGAGCCCTTTCATCTCCACTAACATAGAAGGAACATTCACACTCTTGGAAGCTTGTCGGAAACAGCGCAAGCATCAACAGAATGCAGGCAAAACTCCAACACTGCGACGCTTTGTGCAAATCAGTACCGACGAGGTATACGGAGACCTTGAAATAGGCAAGCCTGTAGAACTCGACGGCGAACAGACCGCTATGCTTGGACGCAGTGCCACATTGTTCGGAGACGATACATTTACCGAGGAAACTCCCCTTAACCCCTCCTCACCCTATTCTGCATCCAAAGCTTCGGCCGATATGCTGGCCTTATCCTATGTCCGCAGTTTCGGCATGCCTGTAATAGTAACCCGATGCAGCAACAACTACGGGCCATATCAGTTTCCCGAAAAACTCATTCCGCTTGCCATAAACAACCTCTATACAGGGAAAGCCATTCCGGTATACGGAACAGGTGAAAACATACGCGACTGGATTCATGTTGATGACCATTGTCGCGGAGTACTGGCTGCCGCACTGAAGGGAACTCCCGGCAAAGTATATAATTTCGGCGGTTACAACGAGTTGAGCAACATCAATCTTGTAAAGCGTATTATTCGCCAAGCATCCGAACTGCTTGGCCGCGAAATTGGTCCGGAAGCAATACAATATGTGAGCGACCGTCCCGGACACGACCGACGATATGCCATTAATGCAAGCCGCTCCATGCGCGAGCTGGGATGGCGTCCCCTCGTTTCTATTGAAGAGGGATTGCGGCAGACTGTCCAATGGAATATCGCCAACCGCGCGTGGATAGACGACATTGTAAACGGCGAATACCGCAACTACTACGCCAAGATGTACACAAACCGCTGATTATGAAAGGTATTATTCTTGCAGGCGGCTCCGGTTCGCGCCTTTGGCCAATAACACTCGGAATATCAAAGCAGCTTGTTCCCGTATACGACAAGCCGATGATATACTACCCTTTGACCGTGCTCATGCTTGCCGGAATACGCGAGATTCTTGTAATAAGCACTCCTGCCGACCTGCCGCAGTTCCAACGGCTGCTCAACGACGGCTCTCAGTTCGGCATAAGCATAAGCTACGCCGAGCAACCAAAACCCGAAGGTCTTGCCCAGGCTTTTACCATAGGCAAAGATTTTATAGGCAATGACGCTGCATGTCTTGTCCTGGGCGACAATATTTTTTACGGACAAGGCTTCACCGGAATGCTCAACAATGCAGTGACAGCTGCCGAGAACGGAGCTGCAAGTATTTTTGCATATCCGGTTACCGACCCAGGACGTTATGGCGTTGTCACCCTCGACTCCAACGGCCGTCCGCTGTCTATTGTCGAAAAACCGGAAAAACCTCAAAGCGACCTTGCCGTGGTTGGTTTGTACTTCTATCCCGCGGGAGTTCCCGAACTTGCCGCACAAGTACAGCCGTCGGCACGCGGCGAACTGGAAATAACAAGTCTGAACCAAAAATATCTCGACCGTGGCGAGCTGCAGGTTCAGTGCTTCGGGCGTGGTTTCGCGTGGCTTGACACAGGAACGATTGACTCGCTTATGGAAGCGGCATCGTTTATCGAGGCAATCCAAAACCGCCAGGGGCTGCTTGTAGCCTCTCCCGAAGAAGTCGCTTTCCGGCGAGGATTCATCAATGCCGACCAACTGCGTGAATTGGCAAAACCAATGCTGGCCACTCACTATGGCCGCTATTTAAACCGACTGGCCAATGGATGACAAACCTTGCATAGTACAAGTTCCCCGCATATACGACCCGCGCGGGAACCTCTCCTTTATTCAGAACGGCGACAATGGACTTCCGTTTGCCATTGAGCGCATGTACTGGATATACGATGTTCCGGCAGGCGAGGAAAGGGGCGCGCATGCCCACCGTAAAGGAAAAGAGTTTATAATGTCCTTGTCGGGAAGCTTTAATGTAAACCTTTTCAACGGAAAGAATCATTTGACCTACACTCTCAACCGTCCCTGGGAGGGGCTGTACGTTCCGCCGGGATTCTGGAGGACTCTGGATAATTTCTCCTCCGGATCGGTGTGTGCGGTACTTTCGTCCACAAAATACGACGAGGCCGACTATATACGGAGTTTCGATGAATTTATGAGCATATGCGTCCATGAGTAAAACATATCCTTTTCTAAACCTCGGAACCGTAAACGAGCCTTACAAGGCATTGATTAAAGAAGCCGTTGACCGCGTTATCGAATCGGGCCGTTTCATCGGCGGCCCTGAAGTGGCGCAGTTCGAGGCCGAACTCGCAGCATCCTGCGGCAGCCCTTATGCTGTTGGTGTATCCAACGGCTTGGATGCCTTGAAACTTATTTTCCGCGCACTTATTGAATGCGGACGCCTTGCAAAAGGCGACAAAGTTCTTGTTCCTGCAAATACATATATTGCATCGATTCTCGCTGTAACCGACTGCGGACTTGTCCCCGTGTTCGTCGAACCCGACCCGCTCACCATGAACATGGATACGCAGCTCATTGAGCGACATATCACCCCCGATGTAAAGTCGATTCTCACCGTTCACCTCTACGGACGCCCTTGTTACGACGAACTTATGAAAAAAGCTGCCGCCGAACACAATCTCATAATCGTAGAAGACAACGCACAGGCAATCGGCGCGGAATCTTCGGTTTCGTCTCCGGCCGGAGGACGGGTAACCGGCGCTCTCGGAACTGCGGCAGCCTTCAGCTTCTACCCTACTAAAAACATCGGGGCAATCGGCGATGCAGGAGCCATTACAACTTCCGATTCAGAGTTAGCCAATGCCGTGCGTGCATTGGCAAACTACGGTTCCGACCGACGCTATCACAATATCTATCAAGGATACAATTGCCGTCTCGACCCCATTCAGGCTGCAATCCTGCGCGTCAAACTGCGCCATATCGATGAAGAGAACCGACGCCGACGCCAAATTGCACACATATATTCCGCCAATATATCCAACCCGTTGGTGATTACTCCCGATTCCGATGAAACGGCCGGCAACGTATGGCACCAGTATGTTGTGCGCACCTCTCATCGCGATGCATTCCGCGAATATCTTGAGCGCAACGGCGTTGAAACAGATATACACTATGCCGTTCCTCCGCATAAACAGCCTTGCTATGCGGAATTCCGCAATCTGAGCCTGCCTGTAACAGAACTCCTTGCCGACGAGGTTGTGAGTCTGCCCGTATCGGCATGCACTTCGCCGCAAGACGCAATGGAAATTGCGGCGATTATCAACAAGTTCAAATTATGATTGACAGAGATACATTTATATCCGCACCAAAAGTATATTACCACACATTCGGCTGTAAGCTGAATTTTGCCGAAACAGCATCCGTTGCCGAAAACTTTTCGCGCAACGGCTATGTCACCGCAGCAAAAGAGGAAACTCCCGACTTGGTTGTGGTGAACTCCTGCAGTGTCACAGCTGAAGCCGACCGCAAATGCCGCAGCACCCTGCGTTCATTCAACCGCCGCTGGCCAAATGCCGCCATACTCGTTACCGGCTGCTATGCGCAACTCCACCCCGAGCAACTGCTGGAAATTCCGGGAGTACGCGCCGTTGTGGGTATAAACGATAAACTCAAATTACCAGAAATTGCCCGCACGGCACTTACCGAAACGGTGACAACGACCTTTCCCTCCGCCTCAGAGCTTAGGGAGTTCATGCCCTCGTGCTCGCGGGGTGACAGAACACGTTTCTTTCTTAAAGTCCAGGACGGTTGCGACTATTGGTGTACATACTGTACAATTCCCAAAGCCCGAGGACGTTCCCGCTCGGGGACAATACCCCAGCTTGTGGAACAGGCTCGCCTGGTTGCCGAACAAGGAGGTAAGGAAATTGTGCTAACAGGCGTCAATATCGGCGATTTCGGACACGGACGGGATGACAATTTCACCGACCTTTGCCGCGCGCTCGACCAAGTGGACGGAATAGAACGATACCGCATATCGTCCATTGAACCCAATCTGCTCACCGATGAGCTGATTGATTTTGTTGCCGGCTCGCGCGCTTTCATGCCTCACTTCCACATCCCGTTGCAAAACGGCAACGACGAGGTTCTTAAACTCATGCGTCGTCGCTACGACACCGCTCTGTTTGCCGCCAAGGTAAACAAAGTTAAAGAAGTTATTCCGGACGCCTTTATCGGTGTAGACCTAATAGTAGGTGCACGAGGCGAGACGTCCGAGCGTTTCGAAAGCTCCAAAGCTTTTGTAGAATCTCTCCCTATAAGTCATCTGCACGTATTTTCCTACTCCGAGCGTCCCGGCACAAAGGCACTGGATATTGAACACGTGGTATCGCAGGAAGAAAAACACATTCGCTCGGCAATTATGCACGAACTGAGCGCCCGCAAACACGCCGAGTTCGCAAGTTCATTTTTAGGCACTGTGCGCCCCGTGCTGCTGGAACATGGTCATGGCGACAATTCGGTTACCGGGGGCTTCACCGACAATTATCTTCGCATAGAAACATCCTTGGACAAGTGCATGGACAACACAATTTGCAAAATGCGGCTTGATACCCTCATGGACGACGGCGAAACAATTGCTGCAAGCATTGTAGAGGAATGAGAGATTTTCCCCTGTTTCTGCTTTACGCCCTGCTGAAGCCGCTTGCATTGCTTCCGCTCGCTGTGTTGTATCGGTTTTCCGACGGCCTGTACATTATTATATATCATATTGTGCGGTATCGCAGGAAAGTGGTTATGGACAACATGAGCGCATGCTTCCCCGATAAATCACACGAGGAGCTGGAAAAGTACGCCCGAGAGTTCTACCGCAACTTTGCCGATTACATCGTAGAAACCATAAAACTGCTGCATATATCCGATACCGAGATAAAGCGACGGATGCAGTTCGAGAACGTTGAACTCCTCGAACAACTGTGCGCACAGGGCAAAAGCATAGCCGTGTATTTTTCACATTGCGGCAACTGGGAATGGGCGACGTCGATAACGCTTAACGTGCGTCATACCGAGAACACCGATTACTGTCAGGTGTACCGCCCGCTGAAAAGCAAAACTTTCGACGCCCTGATGCTTAAACTGCGCGGCAGGTTCGGCTCCCTCTCGTTCCCTAAGAAAACCGTGCTCCGCGACCTTATTATACGCCGGAAAGAAGGGCGCCTGACTGTAACAGGTTTCATGAGCGACCAAAAGCCGAGCCACGGCGACACTACATTCATCACCATGTTCATGAACCGTCCCACTGCCTTTATAGGAGGAACCGAAATACTTGCACGCAAGCTCGGACTTGCCACAGTATACTGGGACATGGAAAAAATATCGCGCGGCAGGTATCGCATACATTGCCGACTTATCGATGACGGAACTTTTGCCTCGGAGCCGGGAAGCATTACACTTAAATACGCACAAATGCTCCAGACAACAATAATGCGTAACCCGCCGATTTGGCTTTGGACACACAAAAGATGGAAAATACCCGTAACACTGCCCTCCCCATAGCCGTTATAATCCTCAACTGGAACGGCAAAAAATTGCTTGAAGAGTTTCTGCCGTCGGTGGTGGAAAATTCCTCAAGAGATATTTCACGCTTAATCGTAGCCGACAACGGCAGTACAGACGATTCTGTTGAATATATCCGCCAAAACTACGGCGACACGGTGGAAACCTTGTGCTTTTCGCAAAACTACGGCTTTGCCGAAGGCTATAACAAAGCTATTGCCGCTGTCGACAACGAATATGTCGTTTTACTCAACTCCGATGTTGCCGTAACTCCCGGCTGGGACACCGAACTGCTGGCGTTTATGGAAATGCACCCCGACTATGCCGCATGCCAGCCCAAAGTTCTCAGCTACCGCAATCCCTCACAATTCGAGTATGCGGGAGCTGCGGGAGGATACATCGATAAAAACGGATATCCCTACTGCCGGGGCCGACTGTTCGGCATATGCGAAACCGACTCCGGCCAATATGATGAAACAGCCGACATTTTCTGGGCTACCGGAGCATGCCTCATGATACGCCGCAACTTATATTTAGCTGCCGGAGGCCTTGACGCGGCTTTTTTTGCACACATGGAAGAAATTGACCTTTGCTGGCGTCTGCAAATTCCGGGGCATCGCATTGCGGCAGTTCCGGCAGCTTGCGTATACCACCTCGGCGGAGGCTCCCTTCCTGCCGACAACCCCAAAAAGACCTACCTCAACTTCCGCAACAACCTGTTGATGCTCCACAAAAATCTGCCCGACAAAGTGCGTACAGGCTTTCTTTTTCGTCGGCGACTGCTCGACACACTTGCCTTCGTAAAATTCCTGCTCACTCTTGATTTCCCCAACGCGCGTGCCTTGCTGAAAGCTCATCGCGATTTCGCACACATGCGAGAACAGTACACAACGCATCCCGAGGCCAACCTCATAGGGCAAGTTCCCGGCAGCAGGATAAACCTTCTAAGCGCCTTTTATCTCTGCCGGCAAACGAAATTTTCAGAGTTAAGGAATATTTAAGCACAACTACAGCATTATTATAATTATTTAACGCAAATTGCTGCGTGCGGTTATAAAATCCCTTAAGAAGCCTTTTCGTTGTATAAAAAGGTGGCAAAATATTTTGCAGGTTAAAAACTACTTGCTAATTTTGCGATATTGTTTGAATACAATTAAACTTAACCTTATTTGAATACCCACAACTAATATAAACAACGCAATTAAATTGAAATTTAAGCCCTAAGGCTGCCACGCAGCCGGCAGGCAAAACGATAATCAATTATTAACTAATAATTTAATTTAATTTTCAGTACCACATTTCAAAATTATGGAAGCTCAAAAGCCGAAAGCTCAGGTTAAACCGAGCGCAAAGAAAAGCACTCCCGGCATCAAAAATGCCGCTTGGGTAATCGTAATCTGCGCAATTGTCGCAATCTCTCTCTTCATTTTCTGGTTCGGTGCCGATATGCACGTTGACGAAGACGGACATCCCATCAACATCTGGGGTACCATTCACAAAGGTGGTGTTATCGTGCCCGTTCTCCAGACTCTCTTCCTCACTGTAATCGTTCTTGCTGTTGAACGTTGGATCGCTCTCTCTGCAGCCAAAGGTAAAGGCAACATCGCTACTTTCGTAGCTGCCGTTAAAACTTGCCTCGAAAAGAACGACATCGCCGGCGCACGCGCCCTCTGCGCAAAGCAGAAAGGTTCCGTAGCTGCTGTTGTTGACTCCGCTCTCGTTCGCTACGAAGAAATGGACAAAAACACCGTTCTCACCAAAGAACAGAAAGTTGCCACTCTTCAGAAACAGGTTGAAGAAGCAACCGCACTGGAAATGCCTACCCTCCAGCAGAATCTTCCCATTATCGCTACCATGACTACCCTCGGTACTCTCGTTGGTCTTCTCGGTACTGTAATCGGTATGATCAAATCGTTCCAGGCTCTTGCCGCATCCGGTGCTCCCGACTCCACCGAACTCTCTACCGGTATTTCCGAGGCTCTTATCAACACCGCCTTCGGTATCGCAACCGGTGCTTTCGCTGTAATCT
>CAMWMR010000045.1 GCA_947175425.1 uncultured Porphyromonadaceae bacterium | reverse complement strand
AAACAACCCGCCTGAAGCTATAGTGAATATTTAATCATTCTCCGATCTCCCTCATAACCGAAATTCAAGAAACTACTATTGGAACTGTAACATACACCTAAGTCAAGAAAGCTTCATTTTTTCCAAAATTTCAAGTCCCGCACAAGCGCCTTCCCCAACAAAAAAGGGAGGCGCTTTACGTTTAAAAAATCCGGCACCCCGGCTTCAATTCCGGCAAAATTTCCAACACCGGAAAACGGCGGCCCCGGAGCTTCACCTTTGTCAACGCCGCAGAGTTTTCAACACTTTTCAACAGCTATTATTTTTATTTTTTTCTCTTTTATATTTTAATGAATTTTTTGAAGAAAAATCTTATCCAAATAAAAAATCGAGTAGTAATAATAATGCCTGTTGAAAACCTTGATAACTTTTTGACTCTTTTCTTGCTTTTATGGGTTATTGATTTGGAATAAATGGAATTTGACAATTTATTGACATGATAAATAGTTGAAACATAGCGCGAATATATACTTATCAACATAGTGTTGATAACCTGTTTTGTCAGTAATTTGATAATGTTTTTGTGATGATAACCCCGTTGAAAGCGTTGATTAAGCCCCGAAAAATACTTGATAAAAACAATGGTGGAAAATTTGCAAATCTCATTCCCGTTCCGGCTTATACAAACCCGCCGCTTTTCCAAAAAAAGTTGTGATAAACTTGTTTTGCAATTATTGAACACTTATCAACATATAATTGTTGAATATTATTTTGTACATTTGCACCTATAAAAATCACGTTTAAGGAACATGGAAAATTTAAATTCAGCATCCGCTCAAAAAAACATAGATACCCCCGAAAAAAAGCTTTCGTTTAAGGATCGACTTAAAAAAGTAAAGACAACCCGATGGATTCGTTTTGCCATTGTGCTGGCAATATATCTTGCCTGGGTTGCATGGATGGGACAATGGTGGCTTGCTGTTTTTGCTTTCCTGCTTTTCGATATTTACATTACCGGATACATTCCTTTCACTTGGTGGAAAAAAAGCAAGAACGGAGCGGTGCGCTCGGTCATGAGCTGGGTCGATGCTATTGTATACGCTCTCGTTCTTGTATACTTTGTTTTTGCTTTTGTGGGACAGAATTACCAGATTCCCTCAAGCTCCTTGGAAAAAACTCTTCTCACCGGCGATTATCTTTGGGTTAACAAAATGGTGTACGGTCCCCGCGTTCCGATGACACCCGTACACTTCCCTCTTGTTCACAACAATCTTTTCGGATTTAAATCCTACCTCGATTCTCCCTCCGTTTCGTACAAACGACTCAAAGGTTTGCGAAACGTGGAGGAAGGCGATATTGTTGTTTTCAATTTTCCCGCCGGCGACACCGTTGCCGCCAAATACGAGGATTCGCCCATGTATTGGGATTTGCTCGTACAGCAATATGGGCGCGACTACATAGCGAACAACCCGGCGCAGTTCGGCGAAATTATTTATCGTCCTGTCGACCGCCGTCAGAATTTCGTGAAAAGATGCGTGGCGCTTCCCGGCGACAATTTCAAAATAGTCAACGATACCATATACGTAAACGGAGAGCCGCGCGAATTCCCCGAGAACGTTCAGTTCAATTACGTGTTTTCAACTTCGCGTCCTCTCACCGATGCCGATTTCAAGGAATTGGACATTACCGTAAGCGATGTTTACCAATACGCTCCCGGTTCGCAAAGCCGTACCAATCTGCAGCCTTTCCTTCCTGGTGCCGCTGCAGCCAACTATGCTTATATGGCGCCCCTCACCGCAGGCATGATTGAAACAATGAAGAGCAACGGTATCCTCACCGATTATGTTAAATTCAACGCGCTTGCGCCGATTTTCTTCGGCAGTGAAGCAAATGCAATGGTATTTCCTTTCGGCAGCGACGCCGACTGGACTCTTTCCAACTATGGCGGCGAAAACGGACTGCTTATTCCCGCAAAAGGCACAACAGTTCCTCTCACCGCCGATAACTGGAAAATATATCAGCGCTGCATACGCAACTACGAAAATCATCCCGAAGCCTACTGGAACGAACGCGAACAGCAGGCTTACATAAACGGCAAGCCGGCTTCCGATTATACTTTTGCAATGGACTATTACTGGATGATGGGCGATAACCGCGATAATTCACAGGATTCACGTTTCTGGGGCTTCGTTCCGGAGGATCATATTGTGGGAACTCCCATGATTGTGCTCGCTTCCTTCGATCCCTCACGCAATCTTTTCGACGGAAAAATCCGTTTCAACCGAATACTCCGCTCCGCCAATCCCGACAAACAGTGAGCAGTCCGCTTATAATTCATCCGCAAGGAACAGTAGCCACCCTGCCTCCGCGACTGTTCGGCTCGGTGGCCTACTATGCCCTGCTTGCCCGTTTTCCCGCAGTATACATCGATTATAATATGCGCTATGACAAACGCGCCAAGCAGACTCACCGTTTTGCCATATGCGGAAATAACGGGCCGCTGAACCTCACCGTTCCCGTAAGCCGCCCGAAAGGAGCTTTTTTGCAGGGGAATCTGCGTTGGTCCGATATTCTTGTTTCGGCGCACGGTGAATGGTGGGATACAATTTACACCGCACTTTGCTCCGCCTATGGCCGCACACCTTTCTTTGAGTTTTACATCGACAGGCTGCGGCCTGCATTTGTGCCGCGTCCTTTGGCCGATATAGAAAAACTTACGGAGCTGAGCCGATTTGCCGACACCGCCGTGCGCAGTATTCTCGGCCTTGAAACTATAAATGCCGAAGCGCCCGGTACTGAAGAATTCGATTACAGACAAACGGATATAGATGCTCTCTACCCTCCCCGCCCCTATTGGCAGGTACGCGGCGATTCAATGGGTTTTACAGCCGGACTGAGCATTCTGGACCTTATTTTCAACCTTGGTCCCGAGGCTCCGGTTTATCTGCATAATTTGAAAAATAAAAAATAATACTTACCTTTGCGGCGATAATTTGATTTTAGGGGTGCAAGGACACCTGTGTCCGAGCTGAGAACATACCCTTTGAACCTGATCCGGGTAATACCGGCGTAGAGAAAAAATAACAATTATGTCCAAGACTGTTCTTGCGGCATGCGGTGTGGCTATATCCATGCCCTTTGCCGCCGCAGCCTCCGAGGCTGCCGACACCGTTCGTCTGAACGATGTGGAAATTGTTGCAAACCGTGCAACTGCAAAAACACCCGTAGCATTTTCTTCGGTAACAAAAAGCGAGCTGGAAAAAGCTAACGACGGTCGTGATTTACCCTACATTCTTTCAATGATTCCGTCGTTGGTATCCACAAGCGATGCCGGTGCGGGCGTTGGTTACAGCTACATGTCTATCCGAGGCACCGATGCAAGCCGAATCAATGTTACTGCAAACGGTGTGCCCATCAACGATTCCGAAAGTCACAGGGTTTATTGGGTGAACATGCCCGACCTTGCTTCCTCCCTGCGCGACATACAAATTCAGCGCGGAGCCGGAACATCTACAAACGGCGCGGCAGCTTTCGGTGCTTCCGTAAACATGCTCACCGACGCTCCTTCCGAAACTTCGTATGGTGAGGCTGTGTTCGGCTACGGTTCCTATAACACCCATCGCGAGACACTGCGTGCCGGAACCGGGCTGCTGGGCAATCACTGGAGTGTGGACATGCGTCTTAGCAACATAGGCTCCGACGGATATGTGGAACGTGCTTCGTCATCGCTTTGGAGCTATTTCGGACAGCTTGCCTACCGTAACAAGGCAACAATGCTGCGTCTCATAGCTTTCGGAGGTAAGGAAGTTACATATATGGCATGGGACTACCCTTCCCGCGAACAAATGGAAAAATACGGACGCCGTTACAATCCTTGCGGAGAATACACAAACTCCGAGGGCGAGACGGCATACTATCCCGACCAAAAAGATAATTTTGTTCAGCACCATTTCCAGCTTCTGCTCTCGCAGCAGCTTGGCGCGAAATGGAATCTATCGGCCGCGCTGCACTACACCAAAGGCGACGGTTTTTACGAGCAGCTGAAAACCAACCGCACACTCATTGAATACGGACTGAAGCCTTTTGTCAACGAGCAGGGCGAAACTGTGAAGAAGCAGGACCTTGTGCGACTCAAATTCAACGATAACGATTTTTACGGAGTCACTGCATCGGCTCGATATACTCACGGACGCGTATCGGCCGTTTTCGGTGGGGCTGCCAATAATCATAGAGGAGGTCATTTCGGTAAAATTGCATGGGTGCGAAACTATGTAGGCGAAATTAATCCCCTGCAGCGTTACTATGATAACACCGGCAAAAAATTCGATGCCAACATTTACTCCCGCGCAAATGTGGACATAAACCGACAGTTCTCGGCCTATGCCGACCTGCAGTACCGCCACATAAACTACTCCATTACCGGAGTGAGCGACAATTACGACTACAACACCGGCTCGGCTGCCGCTCTGGATGTACACCGCAAATACGATTTCTTCAATCCCAAAGCCGGTATAAATTTTACCGACGGCTCACACAACCGTGCTTTCGCATCATGGAGCGTGGCTCACAAAGAACCCGTGCGCGACAATTTCACCGACGGTGACCCCAATCACTATCCCACCGCCGAACGTCTGTTCGACTACGAAATAGGATACTCTTATACCGGAAGCATTTTCTCGGCAGGAGTGAACCTGTACTATATGGACTATAAAGACCAGCTTGTACTCACCGGACAACTTTCCGATACCGGTAATCCGCTCAGCGTAAACGTTCCCTCAAGCTACCGCATGGGTGTGGAACTGCAGGCCGGACTGCGTCCCTGCAGCTGGTTCGAATGGCAGGCCAATGCAACTCTTTCGCGTAACCGCATTAAAAATTTCACCGAATATATCTACGAGGACGAGTGGACCAATCCTATTGAAAACTACATAGGCTCCACTCCCATATCCTTTTCTCCCGGTTTTATTTTCAACAACTCTTTTGCCTTTACTTGGAAAGGTTTTGAAGCTGCATTGCAAAGTCATTATGTAGGCAAGCAGTACATGACCAACGCCCACTCCGACGAGCAGGCTCTCGATGCTTACTTTGTAAGCGACCTTCTGCTGAGCTACGACTTCAAAAAAATTGCCGGATTGAAAAATCTGCGCATAGCATTGGCCGTAAATAATGTTTTCAACGAGCGATATGAAAGCAACGGCTATGCCGGTGCCGGATACTACAAGGACGATAACGGACAACCCGTTGTATACCGCTATGCCGGATATGCACCGCAGGCGCCTACTAATGTAATGGCTACATTATCTTTGAAATTCTAATGGAAAATTTTCTCACCATATCCCGTATTTTGGAAATCGCAGGCTTTGTTCTCGGTCTGCTATATCTGTGGTGGGAATACCATGTCGACCGACGAATGTGGATTGCAGGCTTGCTGATGCCTGCAATCTCCATGTTCGTTTACTTCTCAAAAGGACTGTATGCCGACTTTGCAATGAACATATATTATCTTGCAATGGGAGTATACGGATTCACCGCATGGGGACGGCGCAGTGCCGCCGATAAAAAGAAAAAGGGCCTGCCCGTTTCATCAATGAACTTAAGGCAGACCCTCTTATGTGTAGCAGCATTTGTGCCGGTGTACGTTTTTCTTGCTCTGTGGCTGATATACGGAACCGATTCCAACGTCCCCTACGCCGATGCATTCACAACAGCCGGAAGCATTATCGGCACTTGGATGCTCGCACGGAAATATCTTCAGCAGTGGTTTGTGTGGATAGCAGTGGACGTGGTGTGTACGGCCCTGTATATCTACAAAGGCATTTATTTCTATTCATTCCTGTACGCAGCCTATACCGTAGTGGCCGTGTTCGGCTACCTCAAATGGAAGCGGGTAATGAACGCCGAATCAGCGATGAAAAATAATTGAGTTGTTGGCGTAAGGACTCACCTTGAGAGTTATTTTTGCCGACTCTATAAGCGGAATGTTGTGATCCACATGTCCTACGGGAACATTAAAAGCAATAGGGTAGTTGTGTCCCGCTGTCATGGTGCGAATCATACTCTCCATATCCTCGTAGTTCGAATCGGGCTTGTAATCGGTGAACTGACCTATTATAAGCCCTTTTATATTGTCCAGCAATCCGCTGAGTTTAAGCTGGTAGAAAATACGCTCGATTTTATAGATAGGTTCCGAAACATCCTCAAGAAAAAGAATACTGTCGGGCTTGAGCAAATCGTAGGGAGTGTTTATAAGGTCGGCCAGAACCGCAAGATTTCCGCCCAACAGTGTGCCCGTTGCAATTCCCGGATTATCGTAACGATGATTCGGAAATACGAATGCCGGACGTTCGCCGCGCAGAATACCCAACAGAGCGGCATTATCCTCGTTCTCGGGACCCTCTTTTATTGCGGCGCACATCGACGAATGTATGCTCGCAATTCCTTTGCTGTGCATAAGCGCGTGCATTGCCGAAATATCCGAAAAACCTATAACCCATTTAGGATCTTTTTCCAAGGGCAACGCGGCAAGCCTGTCCATTATGTGCACAACCCCGTAGCCGCCGCGCGAGCACAGAATAGCGCGTACACTCTTGTCGGCGAAAGCATCTCTAAGGTCGGCAAAACGCTCATCGTCGGTAGCGCTGTAACTGCCCCACTCGCCTAAAGCATGAGGCATTATGCGTACTTTGTAACCTTGTTCTATAAGAACCTGCTCGGCGTCGTAAACCACCTGAGGATCGATTTTACTTGCGGGCGAACAAATGGCTATGGTATCACCTTTGCGTAGCGGTGCGGGAAACACTATATTTTTTTCCATATATGTCAAAGTGGATAATTATTCAAGAAAAGTCTGTCGGTAGAACTCCCACATAGTAACGGCTGCCGACACCGTAACGTTCAGCGAATGCTTTGTCCCGCTCTGCGGAATTTCAATAACAGTATCGGCCATATCAACTATTTCCTGCTGAACGCCCTCCACTTCGTTGCCAAGTACAAGCGCATAGCGGAGGTTTTTGTTGGCACGAAAATCTTCAAGTGATATGCTCCCCTGAACTTGTTCAAGGCAAACAATGTTATATCCTTGTTGACGTAATGTAACAACAGCTTCTCGGGTATCGGAAAAATATTGCCATTCAACAGTTTCTTCGGCTCCAAGAGCGGTTTTATGTATTTCAGCCGAAGGCGGAGTTGCACTGATACCGCATAGCACTATACCGGCGGCACTGAAACAATCGCATGTACGGAATAGTGATCCGATATTATTGAGCGAGCGTACATTATCCAACACAACAACCAAAGGCATCTTTTTGCTGTCGCGATATTCGTCCGCACTAAGGCGGTGCATGTCCCAAATACTTTTCTTCTTCATAAATCAGCCACAAATTTAAACAAAAAACGACACTTCACCAATTTAACCGTAATTTTGACAAAAATACAAGATTAATTTATGCTTTATGTATCAATATAATTACTAAATTTGCAGCAGTCAAACAATTAAACCTTTTAAATGAAAAAAATACGTTCAGTAACCGCATTGCTGACGGTGCTTTTAGGCGCCTTCAGCACACTTGCCGCTATTCCGGCAGGCTATTACGATTCACTTAACGGCAAATCCGATGCCGAACTTAAAACCGCAGTATACACCATTATACACAACTTCACTCAGGTTTCGTCATACTCGGCTCTACCAACTTATTTCGAAAAAACCGACGTATATCCTCAGTCGAAACGTTGGTGGGACATGTACTCCGATATTCCCCTCTACGCCCCCAGTTTCTCAGGTCTTAACCGAGAGCACTCATTCCCCAAAAGCTGGTGGGGAGGTTCTACAAGCATTCCCGCTTACGTCGACCTGAACCACCTATACCCCTCCGAAATGAAGGCTAACACCGCTAAGAGCAACTATCCGCTCGGTACGGTAGACCCCTCTCTCTCGGCTAACCAGATTAAATTCGACAACGGCATGTCCAAAGTCGGCGCACCCGTTGGCGGACAGGGCGGCGGCGCAAGTTATGTATTCGAACCCGACGACGAATACAAAGGCGACTTTGCCCGTACTTACTTCTACATGGTTACATGCTATCAGTACGAAAAATGGAGCTACACCTACATGCTGGAGCAGAACACCTACCCCACTCTAAACGGCTGGTCCGTAAATCTCCTTCTCGACTGGCACCGCAAGGACCCCGTAAGCGAAAAGGAAACAATGCGTAACGAAACCGTATACGGCATTCAGAGCAACCGTAACCCCTTTATCGACATGCCCGAACTCGCCGAGTATATCTGGGGTACTAAAAAAGGCGAAAAATTCACTCCCGGTACTGTTGTGGTTCCCCCTACACAGGAAGCCGAACTCATTGCCCCCTCTACAGGCATGTCGCTCCAGTTCGGACAAGTTGCCCTCGGGTCAAGCTACACCGCAAAACTGTTTATTAAGGCCATTGGCGTGGTTAACTCCATTGATGTGACAATTTACAAGGACGACTATAAAATGTTCCGTTCGGCTTCCAACTCCATTGCAGCTTCTCTCGTATGTTCCGAGGACGGATATTGGCTCAACGTAACTTATGCTCCTACCGAAACAGGACAGCACACATCACGAATTCTTCTTGACTGGGGCAACGGTTCACGTGCCGTTGAACTCATAGGTGAATGTCTCCCCGTTCCAACACTCACCGCTTGCACCGCAACTGCAGCATCAAGCATTGAAAGCGACCGCTACACCGCAAACTGGACCTACCCCACCAACGAAGTGATAGATTACTTTATGGTTACACGCACACGCTACATAGGCAACAATGTATACACCGAAGAAATTCCCGCCGAAGACAACTTCCTGGAAATTCTCGGTTTCGAAAACTCCGACCGCGAGGCCTACAGCGTTCAATCCGTGCGTCTGGGATACCGCTCGCCCATGTCGAACGTCGTGTTCGTTGAAAAATCAGGCGTCGAAGGCGTAACCGTTGAAGAACCTCTCCAGATTCAGGCGTTCGGCGGAATGATACGATTCATTTGCAGCGCACCGCAGAACAACGTCCGGATATTCGATATCTCAGGCCGTACAATTGCCGAAATCGACGAAGTCGACAACAACTTCGACATCGACCTCCCGCGTGGCGTTTACATAATAACAACAGCTCAGCACCCCACTCCCGTAGTAGTGCGTAACTAAATAAAGCAGAGCATTATGCCTGATCCCCGGAGCACTCCTCCGGGGATTTTTTTGTCGTACCGATTTTTATCACTATATTTGTGCATAAGTTAACCCCGAAAGAACTGTCAAGCTTATGAATTTTACCCAAAAATGCTACGACATATTTGAACGTTCCGTACTCGATTATCATATCGACGACGATGTTGACGCAAAAACCCGACAGCCATACGCCCCCGAGTCTATCGAAGGTGTGCTATATGCAAAAAACAGAATCGATGCCGTGCAGTGGCACCTCGAGGACATTATACGCGACCCCGAAATCGACCCCGTAGAAGCCCTCGCACTAAAACGCCGCATCGATGCTTCCAACCAGGAACGTACCGACATGGTAGAGGAACTCGATTCCTATTTCCGCAACAAATATGCCGATGTAAAAGTCCTGCCCGACGCAACAATAAACACCGAAAGCCCCGCCTGGGCGCTCGACCGCCTTTCAATCCTTGCTCTCAAAATATACCACATGCAACAGGAGGCAAACCGCGCCGACGCCGACGAAGCACACCGTAATCGCTGTGCTGCTAAGCTCAATGTCCTCCTCGAACAGCGTTCCGACCTCATCGAGGCTATCGAATGCCTCCTGCAGGATATCGAAGCAGGACGAAAGTACATGAAAGTATATCGCCAGATGAAAATGTACAACGACGCCGATACAAACCCCGTGCTGTATGGCGCAAAATAGGGATAATAAGCCGGCAAAGGTTCTCATGGCACGTTTCTCCGCTTTGGGCGACGTGGCCATGACCGTGCCTGTCATATACAGCGCATGCCTGTCGGCTCCCCATGTGCAGTTCACTCTTGTGACACGTCCGGGCATGACTTCGATTTTTCAGGCATGCCCGCCCAATCTAACCGTTGTCGGCGTCGATGTAAAAAACGAATATTCCGGCATCGGCGGATTGCGACGCCTCTCGGAGCACCTCGTAAAAACTTACAGCCCCGATGTGTTTGTCGACCTTCACAATGTGCTCCGCACGAAAATTATGGCTGCCTTCATGCGCCTCCGCGGAATCCCCGTTAAACAATTATATAAACCCCGGGCGCAGCGAAAAGCACTCACAAAACAAAAAAACAAGATACTCGAACCTGTTGGCTCGCAAATCGACCGATACCGCAAGGTATTCCTTGACGCCGGCTTGTGTGTCGAACCCCTTTTCTCGGGTCTGTACAAAACTCGTGCCTCTGCACCGCAATCGGATTTCGCTGCAATAACCGCTCCAAAGCCCGACGGAATAAAATGGATTGGCGTGGCGCCTTTTGCAGCTCACGATACCAAAATTTACCCGCAGCCACTAATGGACAAAGTCCTTGAGCTCATCGATGCCGAGGCCGCTGCAACTCCACTGCGAATATTCCTTTTCGGAGGTGGCGCTTCGGAAAAAGAAATTTGCGAGCAATGGGAAAAACGTTACAAAACCGTAACATCCCTGGCCGGGAAACGCTATGGTTTCGCTGCCGAGTTGGCGCTCATGAATCATTTGGATGTAATGCTTTCCATGGATTCCTCAAACATGCACCTCGCATCAATTGCAGGATGTCCCGTAGTAAGTATATGGGGCGCGACGCACCCTTATTGCGGTTTCACTCCCTGGAATGCAGTGGAAAGCGACATGATTCAGCTCCGGCTACCCTGCCGCCCGTGCTCTGTGTTCGGTAACAAAGCATGCTCAAAAACTTCAATGCCTTGCATGTCCGGAATAGATCCGCAAATGGTTTTCGGCAAAATTATTGAACATCTTCAATAAGTAACGATGGATAACAACGATTTCGACATCCGCGCAAACACCGCTCCCGCAGGTGCCGAGGCCGAGTTTGAAAAAGCTCTGAGGCCCGGCTCTTTCGAGGCATTCAACGGTCAGGAAAAAATAATCGACAACCTCAAAGTTTTTGTTAAAGCCGCACGATTGCGTGGCGAAGCTCTCGACCATATTCTGCTGTTCGGCCCTCCGGGATTGGGTAAAACTACTCTCGCGGGAATTATTGCTAACGAACTCGGCACAAAAATCAAAATAACCTCCGGCCCCGTGCTCGACAAACCCGGCGACCTCGCGGGTATACTAACTTCCCTCGAGGAAAACGACGTCCTTTTCATCGACGAAATTCACCGCCTTAGCCCCGTTGTCGAGGAATACCTCTATTCCGCAATGGAGGACTATCGAATCGATATAATGATTGACAAAGGCCCCGGCGCGCGCTCCGTACAGCTTGGCCTCTGCCCCTTCACTCTTGTGGGAGCTACCACTCGTAGCGGCCTGCTTACATCCCCTTTGCGTGCCCGCTTCGGCATAAGCTGTCATCTGGAGTACTACGATCACCCCGTCCTCCGTCGGATTGTGGAACGCTCCGCAGCCCTCCTCCACGTCCCCATACATTCCGATGCCGCCGATGAAATTGCCATGCGCTCACGTGGAACTCCTCGTATTGCAAACTCGCTGCTTAGACGTGTGCGCGATTTCGCTCAGGTTAAAGGTTCGGGAACTATCGACCTCCCTATAGCTCGCTACGCCCTCGAAGCTCTGAATATCGACCGTTATGGCCTCGATGAAATCGACAACAAAATTCTCCGAACCATAATAAACAAATTCAAAGGCGGACCAGTCGGACTTTCAACAATTGCAACCGCATTGGGCGAGGACCCCGGAACTATAGAGGAAGTATACGAACCATTCCTCATAAAGGAAGGTTTTATAAAACGTACACCGAGAGGTCGTGAAGTGACAACGCTCGCATACGAACATCTCGGTGCTTCACGCAACGAGGATTTAGGTCTCTTCGGTTAAATAATCATTGGCTTTGCGACACGAAAAAAGCGAACTGCTAAAAGAAAAAATTGCTATCCTGCCGTCCACGCCCGGAGTATACATGTACTACGACAAGGACGGCACCGTAATCTACGTCGGTAAAGCAAAAAACCTCAAAAGGCGGGTAAGCTCATATTTCAATCGAACTCACGATGTACTGCGCACAAATCTCCTCGTGCGAAACATCGCCGATATGAAGTACATCGTCGTCCCGACCGAGCAGGATGCGCTCAATCTGGAAAACTCAATGATTAAGGAGTACAAGCCGCGTTACAATGTACTCCTGAAAGACGACAAATCATACCCCTGGATAGTAGTCACAAACGAAATGTATCCTCGCGTTTTCCTCACGCGACATCACATAAAGGACGGTTCAAAGTACTACGGCCCGTACACCAACACGGCCGTGGCCCGAACTGTACTCGACCTCATCGCAAAACTCTTTCCAATACGCAACTGCCGCATCCCCATAACCCCCGAGTACCTTTCACGACAAAAAGGACGACTCTGCCTCCAGTATCACATAAAGCGCTGCAAAGGTTGTTGCACCGGTGCAATCGACACAACAACCTATAACGGATATATCGATCGTATACGCCAGATTCTGCGAGGCGAAACCCAGGAGCTGCTCAATTACCTCCGCGCCGAAATGGAAAAACTCGCCGCCGAACTGCGGTTCGAGGAGGCGCAGGAATTGAAACAAAGCTATGCCCTGCTCGAAAATTACCGCTCGAAAAGCGTTATCGTGAGTCAGACTATCGGCGATGTCGATGTGTTCGGTTTCGACGACGACGGCGGAAAGGACGTATACGTTAACTACATGCACGTGCGCCGGGGGGCTGTCGTACGTAGTGTTACGCTGCGCTACAAACGCTCGTTGGAGGAATCGCGAGCACAGATTTTAGGATATGCCATGGAAGAGATTCGGCAGAGTCTCGCTGTGGTTTACGATGAAATAATTGTTGCCGAAGCTCCCGAGGTGGAAATGACCGATGTCTCTTTCACAATACCCCGGCGTGGCGACAAGGCCAAGCTCCTGGAAGTATCCGAGCGAAACGCACGCCAGAATCGTGTCGACGACCTCAAGTTCATGGAGCGTCACAATCCTGCCGAACGAACCGAACGACTCCTCGAACGCATGAAAAGCGATTTCCGCCTAAACGAACTGCCTCGGCACATCGAATGTTTCGATAACTCAAATATTCAGGGAACAAACCCCGTCGCATCTTGCGTTGTATTCCGCGACGGGAAGCCCTCCAAACGCGATTACCGCCATTTCAATATAAAAACCGTGGAAGGCCCCGACGACTTCGCCTCTATGAAGGAAGTCCTCACGCGCCGGTATACACGTCTCATGCAGGAAGGCGAGGAACTGCCTCAGCTTATTGTTGTGGACGGCGGCAAAGGCCAGCTAAGCTCGGCAGTCGAAGCTCTTGATGATATGGGACTCCGTGGAACAATTGCCGTTGTCGGCATTGCTAAACGACTCGAAGAAATTTATTTCCCCGGCGACAGCGTTCCTCTCTATATCGACAAAAACTCCGAAACTCTGCGGGTTGTGCAGCATTTGCGCGACGAGGCACACCGCTTCGGTATTACTCATCATCGCAACCGACGTTCAAAAAGCGCCCTCGTTGGCGAGCTGGACGGTATTAAAGGCATAGGCCCTAAAACTTCCGAGGCGCTTTTAGTGCATTTCAAAAGCACACGACGGCTGCGAGAGGCAAACGAAAGTGATATAGCTGCCGTCGTTGGTCAGGCAAAAGCCCGCATCGTCTACTCTGCTCTGCATTCTGTTGAACAAGAAAACAAATAAAAACATAAGCATATGAAAATTGTAGTTTATTGCTCATCGGTCGACAACCTGCCCGAATCATGGCAACAAGCCGCACAACTCACAGGAAACTGGATTGGAACCCATGGCTATAGCCTTGTTTACGGCGGCGTACATTCCGGCCTGATGCGTATTGTTGCACAAAGCACAAAAGACGCCGGAGGTAAAGTTGTGGGAATTGTACCGGCGCGTCGTATGGAAATGGCTTCGTACCTTAACGATGTAAAAGTACCCACTTCCGACCTCAACGACCGCAAAGGCGTTATGCAAATGCTCGGCGATGCTTATGTTGTCCTGCCCGGAGGATACGGAACGCTCGACGAGTTCACAACTTCGTTTTCATATCTTAATTTCACACGCCAGCGTCGTCCAATAATCGTAGTGAATCTCGACGGTATATTCTCCCCAATCCTTGCGCAGCTGTCTCTCATGGCCGACAAAGGCCTTATGAGTCCCGACAATCTGGCAATTATAACCGAAGTACGTTCGCTCGAAGAATTGTCGCAGGCTCTTCAAAATCTCCTCAAATGAAAATTTATACCCGAACCGGCGATGCCGGAACAACATCTCTCGTAGGCGGAAAACGCGTCTCTAAAACCGATATACGACTCGACGCTTACGGTACTGTCGACGAACTTAACTCGTGGATTGGACTGCTCGCAACTTCTCAATTTCTGCCCGAAGGCCAATACGAAGTTCTTGAAATGACAATGAACCGCCTTTTCGATATTGGCTCCATACTTGCTACCGAACCCGAAAGTAAATGGCAGCCCGCGCCCTTTAAGCCGACATGCACCGAAACCCTCGAAACGGCTATCGACCGTATGGAGGAAACGCTTCCGCGACACAACCGCTTTATTCTTCCCTCCGGATGTCCCGACGCTGCCCGAGCTAACATCGCCCGTACTGTGGCGCGACGGGCCGAACGCCGCATTCTTGCCCTTGCCTTGGAAACCCCTGTCGATAAAGAAGTTTTGCGTTTTATAAACCGGCTTAGCGACTACCTTTTTGTCCTCGGTAGAGCTTTCAATAAAAATGCCGGAAAAAATGAGCTTTTCTGGGAACCTTTGGCATGATTTTTTGTTATTCCTTTCGGAGGCCAAATATGTGAAAAGTACACCAGTGCCCAATTAAATTTTATTAATAAAGAAATTTTTCCTTATTTGATGCCCATGCCAAAAATTTTTTCTACCTTTGCACTTGAATTACAAGGACGGTACTAAGCACTGTATCGGCTAAGGAAAAAAAGAAACAATAATAAACACCAATATATTTTCAACACCCGAAAATGAGCAATATTGAAGAAATCAAAAAAGCCCGTATCGAAGAGATTAAAGCTTCTCTCGCTAAATACGGCATTGAAGGTACAACCGAAGTAGTTTACAACCCCTCTTACGAAGAACTCTTCGAACAGGAAACCCTTCCCACCCTCGAAGGTTTCGAACGCGGTGCAGTTACCGAACTCGGTGCTGTTAACGTTATGACCGGAGTTTACACCGGCCGTTCGCCCAAAGACAAATTCATCGTTCTTGACGAAAAATCCAAGGACACCGTATGGTGGACTACTCCCGAATACTCCAACGACAACAAACCTGCAAGCGAAGAAGCTTGGAAGGCTGTAAAAACTCTTGCCGTTGAAGAACTCTCTAACAAAAAACTCTATGTTGTCGACGGTTTCTGCGGTGCTAACAAGGACACCCGCATGGCTGTGCGCTTCATCATGGAAGTTGCTTGGCAGGCTCACTTCGTGACAAACATGTTCATTCGTCCTACCGCCGAAGAACTTGCCGATTTCAACCCCGACTTCATCGTTTACAACGCTTCTAAGGCTAAACTTACAAACTACAAGGAACTCGGCCTTAACAGCGAAACTGCTGTTGTGTTCAACATCAGCACCCGCGAGCAGGTTATCATCAACACATGGTACGGCGGCGAAATGAAAAAAGGTATGTTCTCAATGATGAACTACTACCTCCCCCTCAAGGGCATCGCTTCCATGCACTGCTCCGCTAACACCGACATGAACGGCGAAAACACCGCTATCTTCTTCGGTCTCTCCGGTACAGGTAAAACTACCCTCTCTACCGACCCCAAACGTCTCCTCATCGGCGACGACGAACACGGCTGGGACGACAACGGTGTGTTCAACTTCGAAGGCGGTTGCTACGCTAAGGTTATCAACCTCGACAAAGAAAGCGAACCCGACATCTACAACGCTATCCGTCGCAACGCTCTCCTCGAAAACGTTACCGTTAGCGAAGACGGCAAAATCGATTTCGCCGACAAGAGCGTGACCGAAAACACCCGCGTTAGCTACCCCATCGACCACATCAACAACATCGTTAAGCCCATTTCTGCCGGCCCCGCTGCTAAGAACGTTATCTTCCTCAGCGCCGACGCTTTTGGTGTACTGCCTCCTGTTAGCATCCTCACAAGCGAGCAGACTAAGTACTACTTCCTCAGCGGCTTCACCGCTAAACTCGCAGGTACCGAACGCGGTATCACCGAACCTACCCCCACTTTCTCCGCTTGCTTCGGTCAGGCATTCCTCGAACTGCACCCCACTAAATACGCCGAAGAACTCGTTAAGCGTATGGAAGCTTCCGGTGCTAAGGCTTACCTCGTGAACACCGGCTGGAACGGTACAGGCAAACGTATCTCTATCAAAGATACTCGCGGTATCATCGACGCTATCCTCGACGGTGCTATCCTCAAAGCTCCCACCAAGGAACTCCCCATCTTCAACTTTGCTATTCCTACCGAACTCCCCGGTGTGGATCCCAAAATCCTCGACCCCCGCGACACCTACGCTAACCCCGAAGATTGGTATGCAAAGGCTAAAGACCTCGCTGAACGCTTCATCAAGAACTTCAAGAAATACGAAAACAACGCTGCCGGTAAAGCTCTCGTGGCTGCCGGTCCCCAGCTTTGATAAAGCATTTCAACCCTATAAAAATCCCGGTTACGCCGGGATTTTTTTTGTCCCCTTGAGGTACAACATAAATTCGCGTATGTCCTCTCTTAACCCGCAATGTCAATGTACTCTTCGCTGCTTAACCTCTGATGAGGCGCGGTGGCAGCTACCGCCTTAGCGGAGAAAAGCTTTTAGCCCTCGCTTCCGCTCGTAAATACTTAGTTCAAACAAAATATCTTCCAAATACGGGTCCTCGTACCCGTTGACCTCCCAATACGCCTCCAAAAACTCCGGCGGCAAAGGCGGAGGCGAACTCATCGCACGTTTTCGCACCTTCGGCAGATAATCCTCCAACGGACGATAATAATCCGGCACCTGGTGACACGGACGTATCAGCTGAATAATAATCACGGCATTCTCTAAGTGAATAGCCT
>CAMWMR010000044.1 GCA_947175425.1 uncultured Porphyromonadaceae bacterium | reverse complement strand
ACACATGCTTGTACACATAGTTTAAATACTCGAGAATCGTTCGCGTATAATCCACCCCTTTTTTGGGTGCAATAACAATCCTCCCTCCTCCCGGACTCTTTCGCGCACGTTCTGCAGCGGTTATAAACTTGAGCTCCTGCTCATTAAGTTGTCGTCCCGGAATAAAATTTGAATATTTGCGGTTCATAATCATTGGAATTTGAATTAATGGATGAATGAATTTAAAATTTGAATAATTATTTAAGCCTCGGGGAAACTTAGCCCCATTCAAAAGTTGAACTCTTCAACTCTCGCACTGCAAAGTTACAACATAAATTTGCGTTTGTCAATGCCTAAACACAAAATTTTTGCTTTTAACATCACTTGTATCGCTCTAATTCACATATATACAATCAATTAGCCGTCAAAATTAACAAGTGTTAAAAATCAACTGATTATAGATGTATATATAATATTATAGATGTATATATAATAAGGAGGTAAACACAAATGAAACGTGTTTACCTCCTTATTTCGTCGGGGTGACAGGATTCGAACCTGCGACCACCTGGTCCCAAACCAGGTGCGCTACCGGACTGCGCTACGCCCCGCCGTTTTACTCTGCAAAGTTACGCATTTTAACCCGTTCCAGCAAAATATTGCCCCAAAATATATGTGAAAATAAAATTACTCCGGTTCTAATTTTTTAAGCCATTGAATTTTAGCATAAAAAAATCATTGTCGCGCAATCCCGCTTCTTCAAGACTTACAGCCTCGTTATAATCATTCAGATACTGCCGAACAGGCTCTCGATAATCGCATTCCGACAACGAGGCGCTTTTATCATACATAGGCATTTGCAATCCGCCAAGTGAAACAAGTGTATGGAAGGCGCTGCGGCTCGACGATACATTTTTCTTTGAATTTTCGTTTAAAGCTTCGCTCTTTTCGGGATGTTCCAAATTGTAAGTTTCATTGCACCAAATAATTAAAGGTACATGTAACTGCCAGTACGTGGGAGTAGGGGAGGCATGCAAAAATCGTTCCCGTCGGTCATCATATATATCTTCTCCATGATCCGATGTATACAACGCCGCTGCAGGTCTTCCGCTATTTTCAAGTATACTGAAAACGCTGTCTACAACCGCATCTGTATATAATATGGTATTGTCGTAAGCGTTGATAAGTCCATCTCGGTTTTCTTTGGAGGCCTCGGTGGAATCATCAGGCATATACTTGTTATATTCAGCAGGATAGCGCTCGCGGTAATTGAAATGTGAACCGTAGCTGTGCAAAACTATAAAAATATTTTGTGTACTGTCGGCTTGTGAATCAATAAATTTGCGCATTTCACCGCACAATTCTGCATCGTAATGCGTAAGTTCATCATCCTTAAGGAATTTGCTGTAATCGGCCTCACTTCCGAAAAAGTCTATAAACGAGTGGTTGCGCTGTTGGTTGGAAATCCATGCTGTTTTATAACCGGCTTCTTTAAAGGCATTTATAATGCTTTTTGAGCAATATATGGAATCCGCGAAACCCGATGCGTCAAAATGCGACATTAACAATGGAACGCTCTTATGCGTCGTATTGCTTTCCGATAACGTAAGCGGATAGAATACAAGCCCTTGGCGATGCATCAGTTTAGGATTGGTTTCACGTCTGTAACCTGCTAATTCCCAATTGTCTGCGCGTGATGTCTCGCCTATTATTAACACTACGATTTGTCCGGTCGAATCTGCTTCGCAAATTGCGTTATATCGAAAATTCGACGAACTCTCTTCATATTTGTTCGTAAGCTCGGTGCGATGTATTGCACTGAATATGTTGCTTATAACATTCACAGGAAACAATTTCCTGTCGGCAGCATAGCCCTTTCCCGATAATAGCAGTCCGGCTATGCAAATAATAGCTGCAACACAAAGGCTCAGGCTCGTATAAAGCCCGTATCGGCGGCTTCTTACACTGCTAATCTCTTTGCGAACAGCAAGATATATCCCCGTTACAATCGCGGGAGCATATAAAATGCATACAAAGCCTATCGCAAATCCAAGGTTCAGCAACAGCTCGCTCGCCTCTTTCACATTGGTTGTCACTACATTAAGAAACATATCCACAGCTATTATCGATTCGCCGTATAAAAACAGCAGAACAAGCTGGAATGCGTTTAGAATCATAACCGGAATAAAATATAAGGTGCTTATTCCTATGCGTTTGAAAAGAGAGCAGAGCAGTAGATAAAACCCTGCAGGAGCAACAATATTTATAATCCGTTCCATAACGCTGTAACGGATTTCCGTAATATCAAGGGCGATATTAGGAACTATAAGCGCTAACGGCAACAGCCACATAAGCACTGTTGCTACGCGCGATACTTTATCTTTTTCCTTAGAATGCTTCATTTATACTGAATATAAATCCCGTTTGATGACGCCCGAAACCTAAATCAAGACGAACATTTACACGTTTTTTGAACTCCCAGCGGTAACCGATACCGTAATTCGGCAACACCTGTCGCCACCTCAAGGCCGAGAATTTGGGAAAAATCGTTCCGGCTCCTGCCCACACAACAACTCCGTTGCGGTGCCACACGTGCTGACGAAGCTCTACACAAAGGTCTATCTCCGATTTGTCGCGGTAACGCCCCTCGAAATATCCGCGCATATTGTCGCTTCCCCCAAGCGTCGACAGCAGTCCCCAGGGCGTGTTTCCGTACGTCAGCCGAGAGTGAACCTGCATCGCTATGGTCGCGTCCTTCCATAACGGATGATAGTACGCAACGGTCAGCTCTGTCAGCGAAAACGCATATTTATTGGCTAAAAAGCGAGGATTGAAGCGCTGGTCCAATCGCGCGTAAATTCCTCGGAATGCGTTGGTTAAAAAATCTCTATTGTCATACTGCAGCGTAAAGCCTACGCCGATATTGAATGTGCGGTCCGATTCGCCCTCCCAAAGCCATGGCTTCTCGAAATGACGGCCGTTTATATAATCGAATGTCGCAAAGGGACCGGCATAAAAGTTCGGCGCAAGTCGCCATACATAACTCGCTTCTGCCTGCGAAGTCAGGTATTTGTATGTCGATTCATTGGCATCATTTACATTGTTCTCATACCCTATACCCCAGAATTTTGTCGCTATCGATGCAAAATTAACATCATAATGCAGACGTGCACGGTCTCCCGGAAATATATGAGTCCCTCTGACGCCCAATTTGAAGAACATACTCGTTGTGGCATCTCCGTACACTGCAACATCCGATGGAGGAACTATGCTGTCAAGAGCCGAAGTCTTGTAGATGCCGGCGGCAACAACTCCTATTCCGAATTTGGTATCCGATGAATAATGTGGACCCCCTATTATGCTGAAATCGAACTTCTTGTTCTTCTTGGGCTTGTTGGAATCGTCAAAATATTCGATTATTCGGCTTATAAATCCTTTTTTCTTGACGCTTCCAACCGTGTCACTCGCAACGCTTGTCTCGCTTCGAATGTGTCCAAGGCTGTCGCAATCACCTGCATGGCAGGTGATTGCGACAATGGAACAAAGCATAAGGATGAATAAGTGTCTACGCATAAGTGAAACGTTTTGCAATATTAACAAAAAAGAATTAACTTTGTTAGACTAATAGAAAAAAAGAACACAAAATTCGGCCAAAAGACTAATAATGGATTCTACAGCTAAATGGAATTGTGTCACCCTCGCGAGGCTCTTGAAATTGTATGGCGTTAAGCACGCCGTTGTTTCTCCGGGAACACGCAATGCACCGCTTATTGTGGCTCTCGCACGTACGCAAGACATTGAATTACATTATGTTGTCGATGAACGTTCTGCCGCTTTTGTCGCCCTCGGTATCGCAATCCAAACGGGCCAACCCGTACCGGTGGTATGCACCTCCGGCTCGGCGCTTCTTAATTATGCACCTGCCGTGGCCGAAGCTTTCTACCGCCGTATCCCTTTGATTGTAGTCTCTGCCGACAGGCCGTATAATCTTATCGACCAGCGTGATTCTCAAACTATTGTGCAACCCGGAGCCCTCGCAAATATCGTGCGTTGTACCGTGGATATCAGGCCGGATCTGGGCATGCCGCAGGAACGCTCCTACGTAAACCGAATCATCAATAATGCTTTGCAAAAAGCGCTCGGAAATATCCCCGGCCCGGTTCATATCAATGTTCAGCTTGATGCACCGTTGAATGAAATGGCTGAATATGAGGATTATGACAACGATTGTTATAAAATTTCATGCCTCGCCCCTGCTCCCGATTCAGCGTCCCTCTGCAGCCTGCTCCGTGAAGCCGGCATAACGGCCGATAAAAAAATTATGGTGATTTGCGGCGGATTGTCACCTCTTGCAAAGCTGTCGGCGGCAAATATGCCCGCAAACATTGTCGTACTTGCCGAGGCTCAGGCAAATATAGCCGGAGCTATGCCTTTGGGATTGATCGACCGTGAGTTAAAAAACATTCAGTCTCCCGATATTGTAATAACGCTTGGTGGTAGTCTCGTTTCTGCCCGGACAAAAGCCTGGCTTAGGCGCGAGGATTCGCTGTGTCACATTTCGCTAGGATACGACGATTGTATTGTCGACACTTTCGGAAAACTCAAATTCGTAATCGAAGCACAGGAAACCGAGTTCTTAAATGCGCTAAGGATTGTTTGTAACCAATCTTGTACAAACTACCTCGGCACAATTGAAAATGCTGTGGAAAACGCAGGTAAATGGCTTGAAAACGAATCCAATAAGCTTTCATCTCCTGTAAGGGTAATGCGCGATATCTCACAGGCTGTAACCGACAAATGCGCCGCCGTACACATCTCAAATGGCTCGGCTGTCCGTTACGCGCAACTGTTTCCCTGGCCTGTTCCCGTAGAATCTAACCGAGGAGTAAGCGGAATCGACGGCTGCTCATCAACAGCCGTAGGAGCCTCATTGGTCAGCGATGCTCCCGTACTCCTTGTAACAGGCGATGTTTCTGCAGCTTACGACATGGCTGCACTCACCGTAGGTGAGCTCGATAAGCGTTTCCGAATGATAGTATTCGACAACCGTGGAGGCGATATTTTCCGTAACATTTCGGCAACGCGCAATCTCCCCGAATGCGAGCCGTATCTTGCAGCTTTGCCTCGTTTTCCCCTTGAGAAAGTCGCCCGCAATGCCGCAATGGAATACACCCGCTTGGACGCCGAGCAGCTAAACGCAGCGCAAATAAACGCTCTCCTTTCCGCCCCGGGGCCGGCTGTGCTGCATATAATTTTCAATCCGAACGATACCAAGGATTTACTCTAATTGATAATATAATAAAATCAACTCATATGTCACAAAATCGTAATTGGACAAAAATCAAGGATTATTCCGATATACTTTTTGAATTTTTCGAAGGTATTGCCAAAATAACTATCAATCGCCCTGAGGTTTACAATGCTTTCCGCCCGCAGACTAACGCGCAGATTCTCGATGCGCTCGACTATTGCCGCGATTGCCGCGATATCCGTGTTGTAGTACTCACTGGCGCAGGCGACAAAGCCTTCTGCAGCGGTGGCGACCAGCACTATAAATCGCGCGGAGGTTATCGCGACGAAGACGGTACTCCTCGCCTCAATGTCCTTGATATCCACAAGGCTATACGCTCCCTCGTAAAACCCGTAATTGCAATGGTTAACGGCTATGCAATTGGCGGTGGAAACGTACTCCAGGTTATCTGCGACCTCACAATCGCTTCCGAAAACGCTCGCTTCGGACAAACAGGACCTAAGGTGGGAAGCTTCGACGCCGGCTTCGGCTCAAGCTATCTCGCTCGCTGCGTGGGACAGAAAAAAGCACGCGAAATTTGGTTCCTTTGCCGTCAGTACACTGCACAGGAAGCTCTGCAAATGGGTATGGTAAACAAAGTTGTGCCTTTGGAACAGCTTGAAGACGAGGTGGTTGACTGGTGCAAGACTATCATGTTGCGCAGTCCTTTCGCAATTCGTATGATTAAGCGCGCCCTCAATGCCGAACTCGACGGCCAGCACGGCCTCATGGAGTTTGCAGGAGATGCAACTCTCATGTACTATCTCATGGACGAGGCTCAGGAAGGCTCGCGCGCTTTCCTCGAAAAACGCGACCCCGATTTCGATAAGTATCCTCAGTTCCCAGGCTGATTTCCAACTATATGACACTTCAAAGCAAGGCTCCTCGTCTTCGTGCCGAGTGGTGTCCGTATAGCCTCGATTTCCGTTTCGAGGCGCGTACCTCCCGCGCTGTCATGCACCAAAAGGATACTTATTTTATCCGTGTGCATGACGAAGCTCGCCCCGAACTCGGAACAGCCATAGGGGAGGTACCGCTTTTTCGCGGTCTTTCAGCCGAGGACAACGACCGATTCGAAGATTCTCTTGCGCAAGCATGTAAAGAGCCTTTAAAGGCGCTTACATGCGGCGTAAGCTCTATTGAATTCGGATTCGAGTCGGCGCTCCGCTCGCTATATGGTTCCGCTTCAACACCATGGACTCGCGGCGAGTGCGGAATACCCATCAACGGCCTTGTGTGGATGGGCGACAAGCACACTATGGCCGAACGAATATCCCAAAAGCTCAATGCCGGCTTTAAAGTGCTCAAACTCAAAATCGGAGGTATTGATTTTGAGGATGAAATGGGTCTGCTTGAGGCGGTTCGCCGTAAATTTTCTCCCGCCGACCTCGAAATTCGTGTGGATGCAAACGGGGCGTTCTCGCCTCACGACTGCATGCACCGTCTCGAGCGTCTTGCTCCTCTCGACCTTCATTCTATCGAGCAGCCCATAAAAGCCGGACAACCCGATGAAATGGCTGCAATATGTGCTGCAAGCCCTGTCCCGGTGGCTCTGGATGAGGAGCTTATAGGATCTCGTACTCTCAAGGAAAGCATCGACCTTGTAAACCGAATCGCTCCCGCATACCTCGTCCTCAAACCTGCCTTGTGCGGCGGTTTCCGAGGTGCCGAAAATTATATTTTTGCCGCCGAAATGCAGGGAATCGGTTGGTGGGCCACTTCAGCACTCGAATCCGATATAGGCTTGTTTGCTATTGCCCGCTGGCTTTCCGAAAAACAGATTTCAATACCTCAGGGACTTGGCACGGGACAGCTCTACCACAACAATATACCCTCGCCGCTATACATGCGCAATGCCGAAATTTGCTGCGATTACGGCGGAAAATGGGGCGATATGGACTCTTTGCCATGGCGGGATTAGACGATTTTTTGGAGGAGTGGAATTCTCCTTCGCCCTACGTAAAGGCGCATACTTCGGGCTCTACTGGCAAACCAAAGGATATTCTGCTGCTAAAGAGCGATATGCGCCAAAGCGCATTGGCTACAAACGCCTTTTTCGGCATTAATGAGCATTCTGTTCTCGTCGTTCCGCTTTCTATGGGATATATAGCGGGTAAAATGATGGCTGTGAGGGCTTTGGAAGCAGGTGCACGCTTAATTGAAATTCCTCCTGCAAAAGAATTCAGGCTGCCCGATAACACCGGCTGCATAAGTCTTTTGCCGGTTGTCCCCTTGCATATCGATTGCTTGCTTGGCCAACCCGATATGGCATCCCGAATCAAGAATCTGCTTATAGGCGGAGGTGCACCCGATTTCGCTCAATGCAAAGCTCTTGCAAGTGCCGGATACCGTGCATACATAAGTTACGGCATGACTGAAACTTGCAGCCATGTGGCGCTTGCCCGGGCCGATGACGAGCTACGACGTTACCATGCTATGCCCGGTATAAGTTTCGATGTGGATTCTCGCGGTTGCCTCATTGTGGAGGCACCACATTTCAGTTTCAAACGACTTGTTACCAACGATGTCGTTGAGTTGTTGAGCAATACTTCCTTCTGCTGGCGCGGGCGCATCGACGGCGTCATTAACAGCGGAGGCATAAAAATGCTGCCCGAAGAACTCGAAAACCTATATGCTCCATTTTTAGGCTCAACGCCGTTTTACGTCACCAAAGAGCCGCATCCCTTGTGGGGAGAAGCCGTTGTGCTTGTATACGAAGGGTGTATGGATATGGCCGGTGATATCGAAACGTCCATGCGTCAGGGTATAAGCGACAGCAGGCGTTTGCCAAAACGATATATAGCTGTCAACATGCTTCCCCGAACCTATAACGGTAAAATACAGCGTATTATTCCGCGCGAGCCTCAAGACGGCCGATAAACCGGTTCAACGACAGCTGCTGGAAAATGCAGTAGGGCACAAGTATCATCACATTGCTCCAAACAACCCACGTCCAGTTGTCCGAGAAGCGTGATATAATCACAATTAGCGCAACCTTGAGCGCGCAACCTATTGTGTAACACCACAATTGCACACGCATGCGTCCAAGGCCGAATACTATTGTGGAAAGCATGGAATTATAGGTGTAACCTACTGCAAAACATGCAAATGCAAAAGCTGTCAGGTAGTTTACCTCAACAATGCCTTTCCCGAGCCATATATTGAATATCGGGCCGAGGAACGGTATTATTGCAATCTGAATCAGTATTATAGGCCACAGTATACGTTTGAAATTGCGGTATAGGCTGCCGAGCCATTTATAGTTCTTTTCGGTATATGCCTTTGTTACCATGGACCACGTAGGCGCCATGGCAAGTGTTACAACGTTCGCCGCAAGAAGCGACACTTTGTAGTAAAATGTATAGTCCGAGGTATCTTCCGGCGTCCAGAAGTGGCTCACAAAGAACTCGTTGGTAAAAACTATAACAGCAAAAAGTATCTGGCATACAAAAAATATGCCGCCTATCGACATTATTTGCCTTGTTGTGGCACTGTCAACGTATGCCGGGTGAGGTCGGCATTCGCGGAGTTCGCGGCAAAAGGCTGCTATGCCTGCAATTACAAGCGGCAAATTCGATATCACAAAATAGGCGCAGGCAGCGTAGAGCAGTGCTTCCTCGGCATTGTCAAACCTGAAAATAAGCACAAAAAGCATTTGCAGCGTGTTCACGCAAAGCATAAGAAAGTTGTTCACTGCCGACCGCTGCAAAGCGTAGTAAATCGATGTTACTGTGTTCAGCATGAACCGCAGCATAATAGCCGCAAACATTATGAATGTGGCCGTCAGTAGCGTTGTCCCGCTTATTTCAGCAGGGGATATATTGAAAATATAGTTGAGATCGAGCGTAAAAATCAGGATAGTTCCCGCTATTGTCAGAGCTGCCGTAGTGGCTATGGAGCAGGCAATACCCGAAGACACAACTTGCCTGGCTTTCGGTTTGTCATTGTTGGTGAGCGCTTTGACAAGGTGGTTGCGCATGCCGTTGCTTATACCGAAATCAAAGGATATAACCCAAAACAGTACCGATATAAGCGTAAACCAAAGTCCGAGTATGGTATTGTTGTTGAAGTAACGGATAAAAAGCGGCATCGATATAAAACTTACCAACAGTGCAACGCCTTTGATAGCAAAGGCGTACAAGGTGTTCTTGGCAATGACTTTTGTGTTGCCGCTTAGTGAACGTAGTTTTTCTATGATACTCATAGTGATGAAATTTGCCTGCGGTAGAGCAAGTATTGCATTAGTCCTCGTGTGAGGAGGTACAAATTAAACGCTAACCACTGGGCATTATTGTACAGCAACGGGCGGAAAGTGAAATAGGCTGCAAAAAATACGCACATGGCTGCAAACATGGACATAAGCATGCCTCGCGTACGAACAAGTCCGACGAATATACCGTCCCATATAAAGGCCGCAAAGCCGCACAGAGGCACGGCTGCAGCCCATGGCAGATATTCCCCTGCAAGCTCGGTGACACTTCTATCCTTGGCAAGTACATTAAGCAGCATATCTCCTGCAAGAAAGTAGACAATGGAGAACACCAATGCACAGGCCAAGCCCGTAGTCATAAGCGATTTTATTAGTGATGACAAATGCTTCAGGTCTCCCGCTCCGTGATATTTGCCCGTGAGAGCCTCGCCCGAGAATGCAAATCCGTCCATAAAGAACGAAAACAGCATAAACAGCTGTAACAGAAGCGCATTGGCCGCCAGCACATCGGTTCCTTGTATCGCGCCGGCATGCGTGAACCACAGTGTTACGGCAACAAGGCAAGCTGTGCGTAGAAAAATATCGGTGTTAAGCCTGAAGAATCGTAGTAACGGCTTTGTATCCAAAAGTTTGTGCAGCCCGGGAAATTCGGGGCGGTAGCGAAAGAAAATAAAAGCCGCACCCGCTGCCGCTCCAATCCATTGGGCTGTGAGTGTGCCGGTTGCAACACCCTCTATTTTCATTTTGAACCCGAAAACAAGTACAATGCTAATAACAGTGTTCACAAGGTTGGTTATAATTGCCATCCACATCTGCGCCTTGGAATTCTGCATGCCCAAAAACCAGCCCGACATGCTGTAGGTGAGCATTACGGCAGGTGCTCCCCATATGCAAATCCCGAAGTATTGCCGTGCGAGAGCCGAACTCTCGTCATCGGCATCCATAAAAGCGAGTATTGTATCGGCAAGAGGCTCCGACAGAAGCAGTAACATTCCTCCTGTGAGAATGGCTGCCAACATGCTGCGGTACAGTATTGTGGCACACTCACTTCCACCGGCTCCAAAGGCGTGCGCCGTAAGTCCCGTAGTGCTCATGCGCAGAAAGTTGAACAGCCAGTAGAGCATGTTGAACATTGTGCCGCCTACAGCAATGGCCGCTATATAAACGGGAGCGCCGATGTGGCCTGTGACAGCCACATCGACGAGTCCGAGCAACGGCGTAGTGATATTGCTCACTATTGCCGGCAGTGCTATTGCGAATATTTCGCGGCTATGCTTCACGCTTTTGCCTTACGAGAGGCAATGTAGAGATAGCCGATTAGAAGCGCATAGGCAACAAGTCCGAGAATCTGAGGAACAAACTCGTTGCCGTTGTCGGGAACTTTGGCACCGCAGAAAATTGTGATGGCCGCAAGAACGCCGAAAAGTGCGCCGCCCGCAATAAGTCCCGAGGCTATGAGCGTGCCGCGGTCGGTACGAGCTTTGTTAATGGCGGGATTCTTGGAGCTGTGGCTTACAAACCAGTTCACAAGACCGCCAACAAGCATAGGTGTGTTGAGATGGAGAGGGAGGAACATGCCCAGGCAGAATGCAAGGGCGGGAACGCCGAGCCAGTTGAGCACAAGCGCCAAAATAGCACCGATAATATAGAGAATCCACGGCGGAGTCTGACCCATCATCATCGGTTCGATGACTTTTGCCATTGCGTTGGCCTGTGGAGCTGCCATGGCATCAGGCCCGGTGAAGCCGTAAACCTGGTTGAGCATAATCATTACGCCGCCTACGGTTGCTGCCGAAACAAGTGTGCCGAGGAATTTCCAGCTTTCCTGCTTTTTGGGAGTAGAGCCGAGCCAATAGCCTATCTTAAGGTCGGTTACAAAACCGCCGGCCATGGAGAGCGCTGTACAAACAACACCGCCGATAACCATTGCGGCAACCATGCCGGATGTGCCGTTAAGCCCTATGGCGACAAATACGCCCGAGGCAATAATCAGTGTCATCAGCGTCATGCCGCTTACGGGGTTGCTGCCCACAATGGCAATGGCATTTGCCGCCACGGTGGTGAACAGGAACGCGATTACGGTAACTACAAGCCATGCAACAAGCGCCTGCCAGAAAGTGTGGATTACACCTACCCAGAAGAAGAGCAGCACGGCCACAAGGGCAATGGTGATGAAGTAGGCTATGTGCTTCATGGATATGTCCTTTTGCCAGCGGACGGTTTTTGTGTCGGCACCGGCTCCCTTGAGTTCGCGGGCGGCAAGACCTACAGCCTGTGCTATGATTCCGCGCGATTTGACAATACCTATGATGCCTGCCATGGCAATACCGCCGATACCAATCATTCGGCCATACTCGCTGAAGATAGCGTTGGGCGACATGGCGGCTATTTCAGGAGCGCCGTAAGCACCCATAAGAGGTATTATGAACCACCACACGAATATTGAGCCGGCAAATATTACAAAGGCATATTTAAGGCCTACAATGTATCCCAAGCCCAGTACGGCTGCTCCGGTGTTGCACGAAAAAGCGAATTTCCATTTGGCGGCTATTGTCTGTCCCCAGCTGTAGGCAGTGGTGCTCACAACTTCGGACCACCAGCCGAAAGTAGCTACAATATAATCGTAGATACCGCCTATGAGTGAGGCTATTACAAGGGTTTTGGCCTGCCCTGCAGAACCTTCCTTGTCGGCCGACTGTCCACTCATAAGTACCTGAGTGGTGGCAGTGGCTTCGGGGAAAGGATATTTGCCGTGCATGTCCTTTACAAAGTATTTGCGGAACGGAATAAAGAAAAGAATGCCTAAAACACCGCCGAATAGCGAACTGAGGAAGATTTCCAGGAAGTTCACTGTTATTTCGGGATGAGTGGACTGCAGGATGTAGAGAGCAGGAAGAGTAAAGATTGTTCCGGCAACAATAACGCCCGAGCAGGCTCCGATAGACTGGATTATAACATTCTGGCCCAGCGGATTTTTCTTTTTCAGTTGGGTGGATAGGCCAACTGCGATGATAGCAATGGGAATGGCGGCTTCGAACACCTGGCCTACCTTAAGTCCGAGGTAAGCTGCTGCCGCACTGAAAATTACTGCGAGCACAAGACCCATGGTAACAGAGTAGGGCGTGGCTTCGGGATAGTCGCGTGCCGGATGCATTACCGGGCGGTACTCTTCATCGGCGCCGAGTTCGATGAACGCGTTTTCCGGCAGGTCGACAGGGTCGACATCGGCCGGCGGCACTTGGGGAAGTTTGTCCTGTTTCATTATAATTGGTTTACGTGTTTATTTCTGAGGAATTTTAAGCTTTTGACCGGCTTGAATCTGTTCGCCGGCCATATTGTTGGCTCGCTTTATGGCGGCGATTGTAACGCCGTAGCGTTTGGCAATTTTAGACAGATTTTCACCGCGTTTTACAGTATGGGTTACCGTGGCGGCTTTGCGAGCGGGTTTGGGAGCTGTTGCACGCGTTTCAGTTTTCTTTACCTCGGGCTGAGGCTTTACGGTTTCTGCTGCGGGAGCAGCCTCGGGCTGAGTGCGTGTAAAGGCCTCGCTGACCTGCTGTGTGCCGGAAACGCTGTCGGGCTGTGCAGAGACAGTGCTTGTGCTGTCGGCTGGTACAATAGGATTGACTGCTGCCGTCGTATCGGGTGCGGCTGTTGTTGCTGTGGTGTCAACAGCCGGAGCTACAGGTTTATAGCGACGCTGAACTGTTTTGATTTTCAGTTTGGTACCGCGTTTTACGGTTTTGCCTATCTTGTTGTTCTTCCTAATGGAGGCTACTGTAACACCATATTTGTTAGCGATTTTTGTAAGTGTCTCATTCCGTGCTACAGTATGATATATTACAGTTTCTTCGTCGTAATATTCGCCGCGTGAATCGCGTCCGGTCGCCGCTCCCGTTGCAGGCTCTACAATACCTCGGCGTGCATATTTTTTTGCATTGAAATTCAGTATGGAGTCTTCGTTGGCGATATAGGCCAATGTCTGCAAAGAAGGGAGTACAAGCGAGTAGGGGCGTATGTCGCCGGGAATTAGATCCTTGCGGAACTGCGGATTGAGGGCGCGGATTTCTTCCATGGGAATGTCGAGCACCTGCGAAATCTGTTCGAAATGAACACGTTTGTTAACATGAACGGTATCGGTGATAATAGGACGCTTTGCAAGGGCAGGCGATATGTTGTGCTCCTTGTGATAGTTCATTATGTAGTTGGCGGCGATAAATGCCGGAACATATCCGCGGGTTTCGGTTGGCAGGAAAGGATATATTTCCCAAAAGTCGTGTTTTCCGCCACCTGCGCGACGCAGAGCTTTGTTTACGTTGCCGGGGCCGCAGTTGTAGGCGGCTATGGCCAATGACCAGTCTCCATAGGTATTGAAGAGCTGTTTAAGGTAGCGTGCGGCTGCATCCGACGACAGATACGGGTCGCGGCGCTGGTCGACAAGCGAGTTTATTTCCAGTCCCAGTCCGGTTGCTGTAGGAGGCATGAACTGCCACAGCCCTGCGGCTCCGGCTTTTGAAACCGCTGTGGGAACAAGTGCCGATTCAATAACAGGCAGATAGCGAAGTTCGTTGGGCATGCCGTGGCGTTCAAGCGCTTCCTCGAAAATGGGCATGTAGTATAAACTCAGTCCGAGCATGTTTTCCACGAGCTGGCGTTTGCGGTTGGCGTAGAACGAAATCATGTTGCGGACAGGGCCGTTCAGCGGCAGTTCTATCACGGTTGGAAGTGCCGCAAGGCGTTCCAGAATAACGTCGTCGTTAAATTCGGCTTGCGGGCGTTTGTCGGCCTGTGTGTCCAGAACGGTATAATTTTTCAGATACCAGTCCTCGAGCATTGCCTTGGTATCGGTTTCAAAGCTTTCAGGGACAATTACTGTAGGTATTGTCGAAGAATCGGAAACGCTTAGTACCGAAGTGTTTTGGGCTGCCACTGTTATTGCGGAGCAATTGGCGGCCGCTGCGATAAGAATCAGTTTGTATAGGGTTTTCATCGGTGAAAGAAGTATCAGAAATTAAATGCCCAGGAGACGCCCAGCGAGGTGCTCGATGTGGGTGTCGGAGGAATTACTACAGGAGTCCAGTCCATTGACAGCTCGGGAGATATGTCGAAATGCGAAAGAGAGGCATCAACATAGGCGTCGACCATGGCAATGAGATACACGCCAACCATTGCAATTATGCAAAGATCGCGGTTGCGTCGGTAGAAATTTTTGCGCGACTGCAGTATGTTGGTGAGCCATGTGCGGTCCAAATCGCTTTCCTGCGTTGTGGGAGGAAAAAGATTCATGTAGGAGTTTGTGGACGGGTCGTTGTCCATAATGTCGCGGTAGGCTCTGGTGTAGTCGGTGAGCATGTTGTTGTTCCAGCTTGTAGCGTATGCCAGTCCCATGTAGCCGCCTATTACTATGGGCAGTTTCCAATAGCGGCGGTTGTAGAGCTGTCCGAGACCGGGGAACAGTGCCGCCATCCATACAGCCCTGGTAGGGTCGGGATTGAAAACGGTTTCACGTTCCTCCCATACATCGTAATCCCATTTCTTTGAGGGTATTAGAATGCTGTCGGGAGCAGCTTCAATTTCCAGCGTTCCAAGCGATACGAGCAACGAATCGGATGATGCGGCAACTGAGTCGGAGGCTGCGTGAATACGTTTTACGGGCATATGTTCGTCGGAAACGGCAAAAGCCGATACAGCCGCAGTGGCAAAAAGCACTGCAGCTGTAATTCGTTTCAGTTGACCGTATACGAAATTTTTACATGCCATCGTTCTGTTTTATAGAGTCGAAGAGGATGAGCAGACGTTCCAGTTCGGTTTCGTCCTTGAAAGAGAATGCAATGCGTCCGCGCCCTTGCTTGTCGCACGAGAATTGAACCGGAGTGCGGAAAACCGACGACAAATGACGCTTGAGAACGTCGTAATCGGCTGCTATGGGCGATGCTTTTTTCTGTTTTTTTGCGGCTGTGCCATTTTCGAGCTCGCGGGCCAGTTCCTCGACACGACGCACCGACAGCCCCTCCTTTATTATGCGGTTATAGAGCTGCAGCTGCAAGGCAGGGTCGGAAATGGTGAGCAGGGCACGGGCATGTCCCATGTCGACGCGCTTGTCGCGCAGTCCCAGCTGAACCTCGGCGGGCAGTTTAAGCAGTCGCAGGAAATTGGCAATTGTGGCGCGTTTTTTACCGATTCGCTCGCTAAGGCGTTCCTGAGTGAGCTGATACTGGTCGATGAGCTTGCGGAACGTGAGCGCAATTTCTATAGCGTTAAGGTCCTCGCGCTGAATGTTTTCAATAAGAGCCATCTCGGTGAGCTCGGCATCGCTTGCAGTTCGTATATATGCCGGCACCGAACTTAGTCCGGCCATAAGCGCCGCGCGGTAACGGCGTTCGCCGGCAATAATCTGGTACGAGTCTGGTCCGGTCTTTCTAAGCGAAAGTGGCTGGATTATACCAAGTTGTCGAATGGAAGTTGCAAGTTCTTCGAGGGTTTCGTCATCGAAATCGCAACGCGGCTGTTCCGGATTGGGCGAAATAGCCGCTAAAGGTATGTCGTTAATGGCCGAAGAACCGCGTGCGGGCACATCGTCCATAGGAATTAGCGAGTCGAGCCCTCGTCCGAGGGCACTGCGTTTGGGAGTTGACATCAGCTTGCTTGTTTGTGGCGTGTTTTGCCATGTTTGCTAATAAGTTCTTTCGCCAGAAGTATATGGCTTGTGGCGCCGCGGCTTTCGGAATCGTAGAGCAGGGCAGGAAGGCCGTGGCTCGGGGCCTCGCTGAGGCGGATGTTACGCGGAATAACGGTGTTGAAAACCATATCGGAGAAATGGCCTTTGAGTTCCTCGTAAATCTGGTTTGCCAGACGCAGGCGCGCGTCGTACATAGTAAGAAGGAAACCTTCTATTTCAAGCGACGGATTGAGCCGGGATTTTATAATACGTATGGTATTCAGCAGCTTGCTGATTCCTTCCAACGCAAAATACTCGGCCTGCACGGGTATTATAACCGAGTCGGCGGCGGTGAGAGCGTTCACTGTAATAAGTCCCAGCGAAGGCGAGCAGTCGATTATAATATAATCGTACTTGTTTTTTACGGGAGCGAGTAGCCTTGCAAGCACACGTTCGCGGTCGGGTTTTGCGATTAGTTCGATTTCGGCACCGGCCAAATCGATGCGGGAACCTATCAAAAAAAGATTCTCCATGCAAGTAGGAACTTCGGAACCGTCCATAGGATAGTTGTCGACCATACACTCGTAAATCGACGAAGTCATGGAGCGGGGGTCGATACCATAGCCCGAAGTCGCGTTTGCCTGCGGGTCGGCATCCACAATAAGCACTCTTTTACCCTCGGCAGCCAAAGAAGCTGCCAGATTGATAGTGGTGGTAGTTTTGCCAACGCCACCCTTTTGGTTGGCTATCGCTATAATTTTTCCCATATATATTAATGTGTGAGAGATTGGACCACAAAGTAAAGTAAAAATCGTGAAACTTAAAAATTTTGTTCCACGAAATGTGCGCGAATGTAGATAACCTGCCCCGGATGTTGATAATTCAGGTGTTAATGTGGCATAAAAACGAGCTTTTGATGAACCTTGCGCCCTTGTGTATGTTTATTAGATACAAAACAATAAAACCTACTATTGATTATGACCTACACACAACCTGAACTTCCCTACGCACAGGATGCCCTTGAACCCGCAATAAGCAGCACAACAGTGTCGTTCCATTACGGAAAACACGAAAAGGCATATATCGACAACCTCAACCGCCTTATAAAAGGTACCGAGTTCGAAGATATGGAGCTCGAGGATGTCATAGCCCACGCTCAGGGAGCCTTGTTCAACAACGCATCCCAGGCCTGGAATCATATTTTCTACTTTTTCACCTTTTCACCCGACGGCTCCCGCGAACCCAAAGGCGAACTCCGAAAAGCAATCGACCGCGATTTCGGCTCTTTCGACGAATTCAAAAAAGCCTTTGTCGACGCCGGTGTAGGATTGTTCGGCTCGGGCTGGGTATGGCTCTCCCGCGACGAGGACGGAAAACTGTTCATCACCCAGGGCTCAAATGCCGGAAACCCCATAACCGCAGGCCTCACCCCGCTGCTCACATTCGATGTGTGGGAACATGCATACTATCTCGACTATCAGAACCGTCGCGCCGATGCCCTTGAGAAACTTTGGGACATCGTGGACTGGGACGTTGTCGAGAGCAGATACTGACGCAATAAACAAAAAAAGCACTTTAATTTAAGCATAATGTGATGAATGGAAAGGGAGGTACTCGTGAGAGCACCTCTTTTTCTCGTTTATACGTCACATTTTTATGAAAAAAATATTTACAAAAATTAGTGTGCTTGTATATAGCATGATAGATAGGCAAAACAACACTATTTTAATAGCAGTTGAAGAAAATATTTTGAAAATTAAGCAAAAAAAGTTGCTCAAAAATTTGCATGGTAAAAAAATAAGGCGTAACTTTGCATCGCTTTTGAGAGGAACACCTAACGGTAACGCTTCTGAAAGCACAGGAGATTCGCTAGCTCAGCTGGTAGAGCACAACACTTTTAATGTTGGGGTCCTGGGTTCGAGCCCCAGGCGGATCACAAGGAAGTACGGACTTCCACCGCAAAACGCTGAAAATCACTTGATTTCCAGCGTTTTTCTTTGTTCGCCCGACATGGGCATAATCTAACGGGTGAAAGTCCCGAGCGCGCCCCGATAGCGGGAAGCGCATAGTGGGTCAGCGGATTTTTCCGGTGGGTGCCAGGAGATGTTAAGAGTATAGAGTGGCC
>CAMWMR010000043.1 GCA_947175425.1 uncultured Porphyromonadaceae bacterium | reverse complement strand
ACTCAAACTTAACGGGGGTTTTGTTTGAGGAAACCATAGGTTAGCCCCCTTTAATTCCGGAATTAAGTACACAAAGGAAAGGAAAGTATTTATACTTTACTTTCCGTTACACTACAAGTAAAATATAAATACAATATTTACATCAACTGACGTTGATGTCGTCGCGCATACGCGCGCGAGAAACGACGACGTCGACGACGACAACGACAACAAAAAAATTTTTTCAAAAAAAATTATCTGAGACGACCACACTAAAAACCTTGCCGAACAAAAAAGAAAAAAAGAAAAAAGTTCCGCGCAAAAAGAAAAAAAGAAAACCCGGCAAAGCAAAACGCCTCACCGGGCAAAAAAGAAAACCGCCCCCGAATTCAAAACCCCTTCCCCTTCATCCGCTCATAGGTCTGCGAAAGCCCCTTGTCAATGATGTCAATCTTGAACTGCACCATGGAACGCAGAGGAACATCCTCAGGCACGAAAGGCACAAGAGCCTGAATAACCTCGTAGATGTTGTTATAACCCGTATCCTCAACCACCCCCAACAGCCTGCCACGGAAATATGCGCCCCCTCGGACGAGGTGCTTTGCCGAAAAACGAAACAAGCCGTCTTCCGGGTCTTTCTTCTCGCTCTCGGTTGCCGAATAGAAAATCAGGTCGACAACACTCTCGTTCAATCGCCATGCAGGAGAGAAATCAAGCTTTAAATAACCACGCGTCACCTCATGGCCGCTTGCATGATTCATGGCAAAAGCCACTTCGCTGATAGTCGCGCCGCAGTCATTCTGCGCTATCGTGCCCCAAGTATGGCGGAACGTATAGACACAATAACGGTCATCACCCGTAATACCCATGCTCTCGCAAATCTTCTTTATCCCGGCATTGACATTGCTGCCGAGGCTGTCCGAGTTGCGGTAACGCTCGTGAAAGCTGAACAGGAACGGATCATCTTCACCCGTGGCATACTTCTCAAACAACGGCAACAGAATAGACGGCACTCGCATCTCAATGTAGGCATTATCCGCCCTGAACTTCTTAGTCTTCGCCCTGCGGTAATGTATAACGCCGTCATAGTAGTCCGACTTCTTCAGGTGGTACAAATCAACCGTATTGATACCCGCCAGGCATAACACCATCAAGGCCACGTCGCGGCCGATTTCCTCCAAAGGCGCTTTCATCTTGCTTTCAGGAATAGGAGCCGAAAAGAATGCCCGCGCCGCCTGTGGCGTTATGGCAAGCTTCTCAGGGCGGTCAGCTTCCGGTATCTTCACTTTACCCCATGGATTAGTCTTGATACGGATAACGCCATTGTCATAGTCGTTATATTCTTCCATTGCCGCCTTGAACACCTGACGCAAACAAATAGGGTACATCTCCTTTGCCCTGCGAGTCGTCGCCAACGTCTTCAGCCACTCATTGACAAACGACGATGTGAGCTGCGAAAACAGCACCACCGTAGTACCCGCATAGCGTTCCAAATGATTCAACGCCATTTCATAGTTTCGGGCATTGCGCTTCTGTCCCCGTTGCACCATGCGGTCAATATGCTGCCGGGCATAGTCGCTGAAACTGATATCTGCTTCGCCGGATTTCAGAAAGGCCACCACATCGTTCACGCTCCAGTGCTCGGTATCAACCTTGTTAAGCGCCTCAACAAACTCAATGATTTTTCGTGAGCAATACTGCAACACATACGGGTCTTCAATCTCGCCTGTGCGAGAAAGGACACTATCCCTGACAAACTTGTCAGTCGGAATGTAAGCCAATTTGCGACGGTGAGCCACACGGATATACACCGGGTAGAAACCGTCCTTTCGTTTGGCCTTGACGATAGCTTTGAAAGTTGCCATGTTCCAATTTGTTTAACGGGTTAAAAGTAGGGTATTATGTACATGTTTAGGTAAAACACTGACAACTCGATTATTACTTTGGGAAACGGCTTGGGAAACACTGGGAAACATGCCCCCGAAATTAGGGAAACTTTTGGGAAACATTTCCGCACAAACTGCACGAGAATTGTGTCAGAACGTGTCAAAAACATAGGCGGTAGCCCCCTGAATCCCAAGAGCCTACCGCCTAATTATCTGATTATTAAGCTATTTTGCTCAATCCTCCAGCGAAGCCTGGGCCGCGGCGACGCGGGCAATGGGTACGCGGAAGGGTGAACAGCTTACGTAGTTCATTCCGAGTTTTGCGCAGAAGATTACAGAAGAGGGTTCGCCTCCGTGTTCGCCACAGATACCTACTTTGAGTTCGGGTTTCACGCTACGACCTTTTTCAACACCCATACGAACGAGCTGGCCAACGCCAACCTGGTCGAGGACTTCGAAGGGATCGGTTTTGATTACTCCGTGTTCTTTGTAGAATTTGAGGAACTTGGGAGCGTCGTCACGAGAGAAGCCGAATGTCATCTGGGTGAGGTCGTTTGTACCGAAGGAGAAGAAATCAGCAACCTGTGCAATTTCATTTGCGGTGAGAGCTGCGCGAGGAACTTCAATCATTGTACCAACGAGGTAGGGGATTGAATCGCCTTTTTCTTCGAATACTTTGGTTGCAGTTGCGTTGATAACGTTTGCCTGGTGCTGGAGTTCTTTGAGAGAGCCTACAAGGGGAACCATAATTTCGGGGTGAACATCGATACCGCGAGATTTGCAAGCGAGTGCGGCTTCGATGATTGCGCGAGTCTGCATCTCGGTGATTTCGGGATAGGTTATACCGAGACGGCAGCCACGGTGACCAAGCATCGGGTTGAATTCTTCGAGAGAGTCAACTTTTGCTTTTACCTCGGCAAGGGTTATGCCCATTTCATCGGCAAGCTCTTTCTGAGTTGCAGTCTGATGAGGTACGAATTCATGCAGAGGGGGATCAAGGAGACGAATAGTAACGCCGAATCCGTCCATTGCTTCGAAGATTCCTTCGAAGTCGCCACGCTGCATGGGGAGAAGTTTTGCAAGGGCTGCACGACGTCCTTCAACATCGGAAGCGAGAATCATTTCGCGAACGGATTTGATACGGTCGCCTTCGAAGAACATGTGCTCGGTACGGCAGAGGCCAATACCTTGAGCGCCGAATTTGCGAGCCTGACGGGCATCGCGGGGTGAGTCGGCGTTTGTGCGCACGAGTGTTTTAGTGAATTTGTCGGCGAGGTTCATGATTGCAGCAAAGTCACCGTCGAGAGAGGGTTCGGTTGTGGGAACCTGTCCGTTGTAAACTTCACCGGTTGAACCGTTGAGTGAAATCCAGTCGCCTTCGTTGTAGGTGTGACCGTTCATTTCAACGGTTTTTGCAACGTAGTCAATTTTGATTTCGCCGGCTCCTGATACACAGCATTTACCCATACCACGGGCAACAACGGCAGCGTGAGATGTCATACCTCCACGCATTGTGAGAATACCCTGAGCAACGGCCATACCGCGAAGGTCTTCGGGAGAAGTTTCAATGCGGACGAGAACTACTTTGCGTTTCTTTTCGGCCCATTCTTCGGCTTCATCGGCAGAGAATACAATCTGTCCGGAAGCTGCACCGGGAGATGCGGGAAGACCTTTGGCAACAACTTCTGCACGTTTGAGAGCTGCTTTGTCGAATACGGGGTGGAGAAGTTCGTCGAGTTTCTGGGGCTCCATGCGTTTGAGCACGGTTTTTTCATCGATAACGCCTGCACGGAGAAGATCCATGGCGATTTTTACCATGGCTGCGCCTGTACGTTTGCCGTTACGTGTCTGGAGCATCCACAGTTTGCCGTCCTGAATTGTGAATTCCATGTCCTGCATATCTTTGTAGTATGCTTCGAGACGGTCGGCAATGCGGAAGAGTTCGTTAGCACATTCGGGCATAGATTCTTCGAGAGAGGGGTATTTTGCGGCACGTTCTTCTTCGGAGATTCCTTGAAGGGCAGCCCAACGTCGAGATCCTTCAATAGTAATCTGCTGAGGTGTGCGGATACCGGCAACAACGTCTTCGCCCTGTGCGTTAATAAGGTATTCACCGTTGAAGATATTTTCACCTGTTGCTGCGTCGCGGCTGAAAGCAACACCTGTGGCAGAGTTTTCGCCCATATTGCCATATACCATTGCCTGTACGTTAACAGCAGTTCCCCATTCTTCGGGAATCTGATTCATACGGCGGTAAACGATGGCGCGTTCATTCATCCAGCTGTCGAATACGGCGCAGATACCGCCCCAAAGCTGTTCCCAGGCATTGTCGGGGAAGTCTTTTCCGGTGTATTCTTTTACGGCTGTCTTGAACTGACGAACGAGAGTCTGGAGGTCTTCAACCTGCAGTTCGGTGTCCATTTTGTAACCTTTTTCCTCTTTGAGTTTATCCATGATTTCCTCAAAGGGATCGATGTCGGTTTTGCTTTTGGGTTTCATGCCAAGAACAACGTCGCCGTACATCTGTACAAAACGGCGGTAGCTGTCCCAGGCGAAACGGGGATTTCCGCTTTTTTCAGCAAGAGAAGCAACTGTAGCATCGTTCATACCAAGGTTGAGGACGGTGTCCATCATACCGGGCATAGATGCGCGTGCTCCCGAGCGAACAGAAACCAACAGAGGGTTGGCGGGGTCGTTGAATTTTTTACCTGTAAGGGTTTCAACATGTGCGATGGCTTCTTCAACTTCTTTTTTGATACGAGAAACCACTTCATCGCGGCCATATTGAGTGTACTCGTTGCACACTTCGGTGGTGATGGTGAAACCGGGAGGAACAGGCATTCCCAACAGGTTCATTTCAGCAAGGTTCGCACCTTTACCACCAAGAAGATTTCGCATTTCGGCGTTGCCTTCGGCTTTGCCGTCGCCGAATGTGTAAACTCTTTTCATTCGTTTGGTTATATTAATTTATATAAAATATGTATCCGAAAAGTATAGCCGATGTATCGGCGATATTTTTTGAGGTTTTGCAAAGTTACTCATTTTTTGCCGGAAAAACTATAATGAATACAAATATTTTTGACAATGTTAAATTAAAAACAGCGGCTTTTGACTTTATAAGGTCTTTAGCCGCTGTTTTTATATTGATTTTAACCTCCGAAATTATCGTAGTGTATATTTGCCGGATCTACGCCCAAATCATCGAGCATGCCTTCTACGGCTTTGCTCATCGGCCCCGGGCCGCACATATAATATTCTATATCTTCAGGCGAGTCATGATCCTTCAGGTAGGTATTGTAAATAACCTGATGAACAAAACCCGGAGTATATTTGACGCCGGCGGCATCGGCTGCCGGGTCGGGTCGGTCGAGGGCAAGATGGAACTTGAAGTTAGGGAATTCCTTTTCAAGCTTGAGGAAATCATCGAGATAAAACACTTCGTTAAGAGCTCTTGCACCGTAGAAATAGTTCATAACACGGTCGGTCGTCTTAAGAGTCTTTGTCATGTGCATGATTTGAGCACGTAAAGGCGCCATACCGGCACCGCCTCCGATCCACATCATTTCGTTATTGGAATCGAAAATGGGATGGAAATCGCCATAAGGTCCGCTCATAATAACCTTATCGCCCGGTTTGAGCGAGAATATATAGCTTGATGCAATACCCGGCATTACATCCATGAATCCTACTTCAGGTTTCGGTTTCATGGGAGGAGTTGCAATTCGCACGGTGAGCATTATGCGGTCGCCTTCGGCCGGATAGTTGGCCATTGAGTAGGCTCGGACTGTGGTTTCTTTATTTACGCATTTAAGATTGAACAAACCGAACTTTTCCCATGCCGGCAGATATTCAGGACCTATAAGGTCGCGATCAATATCTTTTGCATAATCCATAGAGAATGGCGGGATTTTAATCTGGGCGTATGAACCGGGGATAAAATCCATGTGTTCTCCAGCCGGAAGTGCTACAATGAATTCTTTTATGAAAGTAGCGACATTTCGGTTTGAGATAACTTCGCATTCCCATTCTTTGACTGATAATGCGGCGGCAGGAACTTTTATATCAAGATTCTCTTTCACCTTAACCTGACAGGCAAGACGCCAGTTATCTTTCAATTCTTTACGAGTAAAATGAACTGCTTCGGTTGGCAGTGGATCACCACCACCGGCAAGAACCTGAACGCGGCACTGTCCGCAACTGCCTTTTCCTCCGCAAGCCGAGGGTAAAAAGATATTGTTGTCGGCCATGGTCGAGAGCAACGGTTTGCCGGCTGCGGTTGTAACGGTGCGATCGTTGTTTATGTTTATTTCCACAGGACCGCTTTGTACGAGATACTTTTTTGCAATAAGTAAAATAATTACAAGGATTAAAGTAACTCCGAGGAAGAAGCCTACTCCCGAGGCAATTGTAAGCCATGCAGAGTGGGGGAGTGTGCAATATATATATGAAATAGTCATGAGGACAATTATATTTTAATGCCGAGGAAGCTCATAAAAGCAATACCCATCAAGGCTGTTATTATGAAAGTAATGCCCACCCCTCGCAGCGGAGCGGGAACATTGGAGTATTGAGCCACTCTTTCGCGAACAGCAGCCACTGCTGTAATTGCCAAGAGCCATCCAATTCCCCAGCCTGCACCTGCACATACGGCAGTTCCTACATTTTCGAATCCACGTTGCTGCATAAACAGTGATCCTCCCAAAATGGCACAGTTTACAGCAATAAGCGGGAGGAAAATTCCCAATGAAGAATATAAGGCCGGGGCATATTTTTCCACTATCATTTCCACGAGCTGAGTCATGGATGCAATGACAGCAATAAATACTATCAAGGAGAGGAATTCGAGGTCGATATCGGCAAACTCTTCGCCCATCCATTGCAGAGCCCCCGCTTTAAGTACGTAAGTCTGGAGCAGATAATTGATAGGCAATGTTATTGTGAGCATGAATGTAACTGCAATGCCTAATCCAAAAGCTGTTTTCACGTTTTTGCTCACGGCAATAAACGAGCACATGCCAAGGAAGTAGGCAAATATCATATTGTCGATAAAAATCGAGCGTATGAACAAGTTTAGATTTTCCATTGATAACGATGAAAATTTTTCGGTTAATTTATTTTTCCTGAAGGTCCTTGTTGAAACTGCGATGTACCCAGATTATACATGCAACTACAATGAGGGCCATCGGCGGAAGAATCATAAGACCATTGTTCACATAGCCCATTTCGTAGACGCATTGCGGAACAATCTGAAAACCGAACAAAGTTCCGGATCCAAGCAGTTCTCGGAAGAAGCCTACAATTACAAGAATAATTGTGTAACCGATACCGTTACCCAGGCCGTCAAGAAAAGAAGCCCATGGGCGGTTAGCCATTGCAAAAGCTTCGAGGCGTCCCATCAGTATACAGTTGGTAATGATAAGTCCTATAAATACCGATAGCTGTTTGCTCACGTCGTACGCAAATGCCTCGAGCAGTTGTGATACGATAACAACAAGACCGGCAACCACCACAAGTTGTACAATAATACGTATATTGGTGGGTATTGTGTTTCTAATCAAAGAAATTATAACATTGCTGAATGCAAGGACTGCAATAACCGAGAGCCCCATAACAAGTGCCGGTTCCAGTTTTGCCGTTACAGCCAAAACCGAGCAGATGCCCAAAATTTGAACAACAACCGGGTTGTTTTTTGAGAACGGATTAAAGAATACGCTTTTATTTGACATGATTCCAGAATATTAGAATTAACGGTCAAGGCTTTCCAAGAATGAGCTGTACGGAGAAATACAGTTGTCGATCATTGCCCCTACACCCTTACTTGTAATAGTGCCGCCGGAAACCCCGTCGACATAATCGGCTCCTTCGGGAGCGGGCTGACCGGCTTTAACGACTGCCACAGGATAGAACTTATTGTTTTCAAAAAGTTTTTTGCCGGCAAAACGGCTTGTAAAGGCAGGTTTTTCTATTTCAGCTCCCAAACCGGGAGTTTCGCCCTGATGCGCGAAATATGCTCCATATATTGTTCGTCCATCGGAATTTACCGATATATAACCCCAAATAGGGCCCCACAGGCCTGCTCCGTACATCGGCAGAATATATTTTATTTCGCCGTCATCGAGTTTGCATTGATATACGGGCAGCAAGCGCTGTGCCGCCTCGGTTTTGCTTTGCGCTTCGACACTGAGGTCAAAGGCATCCACTTCATTATCAATACGCTCGCCTTTATCATTAACGATGAATGAAGAAATAATATATTTTTCGTATTCCTGCGCAATCGAATTTCCATTGGCTTCAATATTTACACTTGCAAGAATCTGACGCATTTTATCGGCTGCAGCGTTATTTTGCTGACGCTCTTTGAGTGATATCGAAGTGAAAGCGAGGGCAGTGCCGACTACGGCCACAAGCACAATTATATATAGCAGTGTATAGGTATTGCTTTGTTTATTCATAGCCGTCAGTTTTTAACAGTTAAACGCGCTGTTCTGCGTCGCATATTCGCTTGAACAACACAATAGTCGATGAGAGGTGCAAAGCAATTCATGAGAAGTACTGCAAGCATTGCGCCTTCGGGATAACCATTGTTGTAAGTACGGATAATTACAGCTATAACGCCAATGAGGAAGCCGTAAATATACTTACCGGTGTTGGTACGAGCGGCAGTCACGGGGTCGGTTGCCATGAACACTGCAGCAAATGCAAATCCTCCGAAGAGCAGCTGGTCAAGAGACGTAAGGAATGATGCAGGATACAATGGAGTTGCACACATATTAGCAATCCAACCCATTAACAAACCACCTGCAACTACAGAAACAATAATACGCCAGGACGCAATACCGAACGCAAGAAGGATGGCAGCGCCTATGAGTATACACAATGTCGATGTTTCGCCGAACGATCCGGGAATGAGGCCGAGAAAAGCTTGCCATGTATCAACAGGAGCTCCATTGACTCCAACAATATCAAGAACAGGCCCCGACTGTGTTGCAATCTGTCCGAGCGGGGTAGCGCCTGCAAAGCCGTCGGGCAGATGTTCGCCCATTCCGAACGGTGTTCCGGACGCCACATAAACTTTATCGCCCGACATTTGGGCGGGATATGCAAAGAACAGGAATGCTCGGGTAACAAGAGCTACATTAAGCACGTTATACCCGGTTCCTCCAAAAACTTCCTTTACAAATATAACCGAGAATGCTACAGCTACCGCAAGCATCCACAGAGGTATTTCGGGAGGACAAATCATTGGCACAAGAATGCCGGTAACGAGGAATCCTTCCTGAATTTCTTCTTTTTTGATTTGAGCGAAAGTAAATTCTATTCCAAGTCCGACAATGTAAGCCGTTACTACGCGAGGCAGCACTGTCAGGAAACCGTAGAGTAACAATGACCAGAAAGATGCCGAGGTCTGGCCCAATGCAAGCATGTGCTGATATCCGGTGTTGTACATACCGAAGAAAAAGCAAGGCATCAAAGCACAGACAACAATAATCATTGTTCTTTTAGAGTCAATGCTATCGTGTATGTGTACAGCGCCCGAAGGTGCCGAAGTTGTCCGCGGAGTATAGAGGAATGTCTCCATACCGTCAAAAACCGAATGGAAAGCGTGGAGTTTACCTCCCTGCTCGAACTGAGGTTTTATGCGGTTCAGATAATTTCTTAGAGCTGACAAAATATATGTGTTTAAAGGTATTAATTATTCAAGTTCTTTACGCAGGTAATCAAGACCGTCGCGAACAATTTGCTGTAAGGGCAATTTGGAAGTGTCCACATATTCCGCAGCGGCAAAATCTTCCGGGGCGACTTCGTAAATTCCGAGTTTTTCCATATCCTCGATATTTTTAGAGAGTATGGCCTTGATGAGGTATTCCGGCAAAATATCCAGTGGAATAACCCGGTCGTATTCGCCACTCATAATCATGGCACGTCGGCCGCCGTTCAATCGGGCGTCGGGAGCGAAAAGACGTTTAAGAAAATGGCCGGGAACGCTGCGGCTTTCACTCATTTTGGAAGGAGCCACCGATGCCCAGCCCATAAATTCATCGCGGTCATCACCCTCGGCAATTACAGTTATTTGTCGATATGGATAACGGAGAAAATCCTGCAACGAAACCGCAGAACCAACAAGGACATTTCCGCTTATAATGCGTTGATGATGCGTAGCCTGTGCAATACGATCTTTCAACAATGGTTCGACTTGTGCCCCTATTATTGTTTTTACGACAGAAGGATTTTCCACCTCGGGGCCTGTCACAGCAACCATTGTTTCAAAGTTATATTCGCCTTTGAGAATCAGTCGTCCTATTCGTCCAAGAGTTTCCAGCGAGAGTGTCCACACCGTCTCTCCTTTATTAACAGGCTTTATGTTCGCGATTTGTACACCTGCATTAGAGGATGGATAGGGACCTTCCACACAAACTTTTTCAACACCGTTTAGACTGTCGAAATTAAGTTCTTTCCTATGGCTCAAATAAATCTTTCCTGATGTAAGTTTGCAGAGCACATCTATTCCTGCCTGATAGTCACTCATGCTAAATAGTGAGCTTATATATTTTTCCGAGGCTGCCAAAGGAGCGGAATCAAATGCAGAGATAAAAATATCCCTTATTTCCTCATCAGGCATAGGGACAATGTCGTACGGGCGCTTCCGAAAAAGAGCGAGCATTCCGGAATTTGCTAAAAATTCGCGGGCAGTATTTGCGTCAACAACTTCGGGCAATGCCGGAGTGCTGACTTTAACGTCACCTTTTTCTAAAATTATATTGATAATTTTGCGGCGCGCACCTCGAACGATTGCTTTAACAGTGCCGTTTACCGGTGAAACTATTTTGAGTTCAGGATTGTTTTTTGAAAACATAAGCGGCGAACCTACCGCAACAGAATCGCCCTCCTTTACAACAGGCTTGAATGCTGTGCCGGGGAAATCATCGGGAGCAATAGCGTATAACGCCGGAAAAACCTCTTGCACGGAGACGGTATCGGGAAGTCCTCCTGCCAGGTTTAGCGTTAAGCCTTTTTTTAGCTTCAGTTTCATTATGGGTCTTTTGTTTATAGCAAAATTTGGCACAAAGTTAATGAATTTTGCAAAAAAATCTTTAATCTCAAAATACTCAAAGAACTATGATTAACAAAAAATAACACCGATTCGTTTTAGGAACCGGTGTTATCATATGAAGTTTGTTTACAATCCTATTTCATTAGCTTTAATGAACGGTCGATAAATTCGTTAAGCGCGCGTCCTTTCAACAGCCCGTTTCCAAGAAGAGCAAGGTCGACAAGCTGTTTCGCAACAGGAGTCTGCGCGGCATATTTGCTTACGATGCCGTTCATTTCCTTACGGAGTTCGGAAACTTTATCTTCGGCGTCTTTAACAATGCTTTTCTGCTCGGGCGACATCGGGTTGTCTCCGGCATCTTTGCGCGCTTTCTCGGCAATTTCATTCTGCTCGTCAATTTGCTTAAGCAGAGGTTTAACAGAGTCTTTCAAGGCCTCTGTCGATGATTTAACGAGGTTATCTACTGTTGAATTTCCCGTATTTACAACCATGTTATAGCTATCGGGAAGTTCTCCATAGAAATTCATTCCGGGTTGCATTGAAGCCATTTCTTTCATCCTGCGCATATACTCGTTCTGAGTAACTGTCACAGGAGCCGCATCTTTGGATAGTTCCTTGAAAATATAAGAGAAGGAGCATTTTTCCACTTCAGGCGTAGAGCTTTCAAACAGAGCAGTGGCAATTGCCAGTTCAACTGAAGAAAGATTGGAATTAGTGTCGGATTTTTTTATCAAATTATCCACAACATCGGAATCGACACGTACAAGCTCGGTATTTTCCAACTTGCGCTCAAGCAGGCCAACAAAATGGTTGTCAAGCTGTCCGTCGAGGAGAAGTACATTGTATCCACGGTCGTTCGCTGCTTTAATGTAGGCATACTGAGCGTTTGCGTCAGTGGCATACAAATATACAGTCTTGCCGTCGGCGTTTGTCTGCGATGCCTCTACCAAAGTTTTATACTCGTCCAAGGTGTAGTACTTGCCATCCGTATCGCGAAGAAGCATGAATTTCATGGCCGCTTCACAGAATTTCTCGTCGGTAAGCATTCCATAAACAATGAACAGCCTGATATCGTCCCATTTCTTTTCGAACTCACTCCGGTTGGCTCGGAACAGTTCATCAAGACGAGCTGCAACCTTCTTGGTGATATAGCCCGAAATTTTCTTTACGGCGGTATCGGCCTGAAGATAGGAGCGTGATACATTAAGCGGAATATCGGGAGAATCTATCACGCCTTGCAGAAGCTGCATGAATTCGGGAACGACACCTTCAACAGAATCGGTAACAAAAACCTGATTGCAATATAGCTGTATACGGTTACGGTTGATGTCGAAGTTATTCTTGATTTTCGGGAAATACAGAATGCCGGTAAGGTGGAACGGATAATCCACATTAAGGTGAATCCAGAAAAGCGGTTCTTCTTGTCCTGGATATAATTCCTGATAGAAATTGAGGTAATCGGAGTCGGTTAGATCCGAAGGTTTCTTGGTCCATTGCGGTTCGGTATTGTTTACAACGAGATCGCGTTCGGTGTCCTGCCATGATCCGTCCTTCCACTCCCTTTCTTTTCCCGAAACAACAGGAACAGGCAGGAAGCGGCAATATTTGCGCAGGAGCATATCAATGCGCTGTTGGTCGAGAAATTCGCTGCTATCCTTGTCTATATACAGTGTTATATCGGTTCCTCGTTCTGTACGGGTACCTTTTCCCATTGAGTATTTAGGAGAACCGTCACACTCCCAATATACCGGCTCGGCATCGTCGACATAGCTTAAGCTGTTGATTGTCACTTTATCGGCAACCATAAATGCAGAGTAGAAGCCAAGTCCGAAATGACCTATGATTGTAGCTGCGTTATCCTTATATTTATTAAGGAAGTCTTCGGCACCGGAAAAAGCAATCTGATTGATGTATTTGTTCACATCATCGGCCGTCATACCGATTCCTCGATCGCTGATAGTGAGAGTGCCGGCATCTTTATCTACCTTTACCTGCACATCCAGTTGTCCGAGTTCGCCTTTGAATTCTCCAAAATTAGCGAGTGTACGAATCTTTTGAGTTGCATCCACTGCATTGGACACGAGTTCACGCAGAAAAATTTCGTGGTCACTATATAGAAATTTCTTAATTACGGGGAAAATATTTTCCGTAGTGACGCCTATGTTTCCTTTTTGCATATTGTAGTTGTTTAATGTTTTGCTTGTTCAAGAGTAATAACAATTATGCAAATGCTATGCCAAAAACAAACTCTGCCAAAATGTCACTTTTAACATTTATTTTTTGCATAAAAAAATATCCAATAGCTGACACGCCATTGGATAAACTATGTGATAATAAGATTATTATTGAGCGTTTATAGTTGCTTCAATAGCCTGAAGTTCTGCCGCAAAACTTTTGTCGGTGGCAGAGCGGTCCTCAATAGTATTGCAACCATATATTACTGTAGCGTGTGAACGGTCAAGTTTGTGGCCTATTGCGGTAAGCGGCATTTTTGCCAATGTTTTTGCAAGATACATGATAACCTGACGAGCATCGGACACTTCGCGCTTACGCGTTTTGGTAAACAACAGGTCGGGGGCAATTTTATAATGAGCGGCAACGGCTTCGGCTATCATTTCGAAATTAATTTGTTTTCGATTGATTTTTACCGCATTAAGCATTACACGCCGAGCCAACTCCAAGGAAATCTCTCGGTTAAGAACAGTAGCATGTGCCAATAACGATACTACAATACCTTCCAGTTCGCGAACGCTTTGAGTTACATTGGCAGCAATATACTCCGATACTTCGGCAGGAATTGAAAGGCCGTCCTGTTCTGATTTAAGTTTAAGTACATCGCGACGCAGGGTAATGTCGGGACGCTCCAATTCCACTTGCATGCCCCATTTGAATCGACTGAGCAGACGAGCTTCAAAACCTTCCATTTCTGAAGGCGCGCAGTCGCTCGACATAATAATCTGTCGGTCGTGCTGGTGCAGATGGTTGAAAATGTGGAAGAAAGTATTCTGTGTACCCGGAAGATTCTGCAGATCCTGAATATCGTCAATTATTAAAGTATCGATACTCTGATAAAAATGGAAGAAACTGTTGATATTCTTGGAAATAGCTGCTGTATACTGACTTTGGAACAAACGGGCGGTAACGTACAGCACACGAGCTTGCGGGTTGCGTTCCTTGATTCGTATGCCTATAGCTTGTATAAGATGAGTTTTTCCAACGCCTGACGGGCCGAAGACAAACAAGGGATTGAATGTTTTCAGGGAAGGATTGTTAGCTATCGCTTCACCTATAGAACGTGCAATTTGATTGCTGGTACTCTGGCAATAATTCTCGAATGTATATCGAGGATTCAGCTGAGGGTCAAAGTCCTGCTTGCCGGGTTGTTTGAAGGGATTAGCCGGCTCTGCTTTGCTTTGAGCAAGAATAGTTGTAGAAGGATTTGAACTTCGCTGCAGGGTAGCAGAGGAGGGGTCATTATATATGGTGAGACACCGGAACATAATCTGAATGCCTTCGCCGTAAACTTTACGTACGCCGGCACGCAGAAGAGGTAAATGACGCTCTTCAAGCTGCTCTTTGAAAAAATCGGAGGGGACTACCAATATAAGCCGGTTCTCGACAAAACTTTCGGAAGTAATGTCGCGAAACCAGGTGTTGTATTGTTCGAGAAGAAGATTGTCTTTCAAAAATTGACAACATCTTGCCCAAAGTTCTTGGTGGTCCGGAGTCATTCAGTGAGTGATTTATGTTTTATTGGATTGAATCGAAGCGATTCTTTTGCGGATACAAAATTCCAACTTTTTTTCATGAAAAACAAATGTAGTAAAATTTGGAAAATCGAATAATTGTATAAATATTTGGAATGCAACAACTTGTAGAGGTGCCTCTAAAATATTTAATCGAGCATCAGCACTTATGCGAATTTACTATTATTCAATAGATTACAAATCTAGCAACATGGAAGGTTCAAATTAATTGCGCTCCTTAAGTGCCTATATAACACCTTGGGAGCGCAATCGAGGATATTTTCCGTTATTTATAATGATTTTAAATAACGATTAGAATACCTTTATGTTTATATACCGTTTCGGATTCTTTTTAATATCTACAAACAGGGAGTCCAACGAAGCAGTAGCAGCTGTGAGATTATTGTAAAGCTCCGGGTCGTTGGTAAGCTTTCCAATGGACGAGTCGGGATTGTTAAGTTGAGCTGTAAGCTTTTCCAGATTTGCCATTGTAGCCTGCACATTGTTTAGAAGACTGTCGACAGGCACTTCCCGGAATTTGCCGGTTACAACTGCAAGATCTCCGGTTATTGTATCAACGTTTTCAGTAATATTCTTAAGGTCATTGGCAACAGGACCCATCTGCGACATTACCGCATGCAGAGATGACAGAGTTGCATTCAATTCGGCGGTTATATCATCAAGTCGTCCTACACTTGTTTTAAGAGACGGGTCGGAAACAATTGTATTCAAGCCCGACAGCAGAGTATCCACCTTGGCAATTACCGAATTTACCGAGGGAAGGAGGGTTTCGCCCAAAGTAGCCATCATACCGGGGTCGCTTGCAGAAGAAATCGTATCGCCGACAGCATAGAAGCCGTTTGCAGGAGAACCGAGAGAAAGCACAACCGATGCAGTTCCAAGAATATCGCTGCTCACAACAGCCTTAGTGCCAACGGGCAGTTTCAAAGCCTTGTCTACACTGAGTTCTACGGTAACATGGCCGGGATTGTTGTAGTCGTAATGAATATCTCGTACAATTCCTATTTTATAGCCGTTGAGAGTTACAGGAGCGGATTGTGCAAGGCCGGCTACATCGGTATAAGACGCATAATAATAGTTGGCTGCTTTAAAAATATTCACTCCCTTAAGGAAATTGATACCAAAAAAAAGAATCAGCAGCGCGACTAATACCAACGCGCCGATAAGCACTTCTCTTCGAAAAATGTTTTTCATATAATTGTTCGTTTATTAATTGCTTTGAATTATACCCGGATGAGCTTTCTTATACGATTTTACTGCACTTGCAATAGCCTCCGCACATTTTTGTTTTCCGGCATCCGAAGCAAGGAAATTCTCGGCAGCAGGATTGCAAATGAAATCAAGTTCTATAAGTATCGACGGCATTTTTGTAGCCCACAATACCAGAAAACCGGCTTGGCGAACACCTTTATCGGCACGTCCGGCATGTTTTATCAGGCCATCCTGCACCAAAGATGCCAATTCTATGCTATTTGCCATGTGTCGATTTTGAGTAAGCTCAAAAATAATATACGACTCCGAGCTGTTAGGATCGAATCCTTGATAGACTTCGGTAAAATCTTCCTCGAGCTCTATAACAGAGTTTTCACGCATCGCTACAGCCATATTGGCATCACTCTTGTGCAAACCTACCGTATAAACCGAAGCTCCATGAACTTTCTCACGACCTTTGGAACGTTTGTCAATAGAATTGACATGAACGGAAATAAACAAGTCGGCGGAAGCATTATTTGCAATAGCAGCTCTTTTATCCAAGGCAACGAAAGTATCGTTATTTCTTGTAAGAACAACATTAATACTATCTTCCTTGGACTTTTCCAAAATTGCAGCCGTACGTTTAACCACATCGAGTGTTATTTCTTTTTCGGATGCTTTACGTCCTTGGCATCCGAAATCACGCCCACCATGACCGGCATCCAGAACCACTGTAAAGCCGGATACATTATTGGCCGCCAAGGCTTCGGGAGCACCGGTAAACGTATACAAAACACATCCCACTGCAAGGCTCGCAAGGGATTTTAAAGATGTAGATATGCGTGTGAACCGAATCATTTCGCAAATTTAATACTTTTTTAAGCTATATCATTAGTCAAAAAGGTTAAAAATTTCGTTGAATAATCCGAAAAAGAAATTTATATTTGCACCTACGTTTCAAAACAACTTGAATATGAAGAAGCTCACAGCCGCTTGTGCCACATTTACGGTTCTCCTCTTGTCGCAGGGATGTAAAAAAAGTACTTCTGCCGATTTTCCTCCTGCTCATATTGTCCCTTTATACTCTGTTATGAGAGATTATAACAAAATGGACAGCCTTGAGCAACGTGCTGTATTGAGCAGCGACAGTGTCGAAATAGCAGCCTTTATGAAAACAATAAGTGAAATGCCGATATCCTCAGCTCAAGTGGAGGCCTGGGCAGCATCTCCCGCCGTAACAGTTTTCACACCGGCTGTAGACTCGGTCTTTTCCGATACGGCTGCGGTTTCACATATTCTCGGCAATATACTTGGCAATGCTCAGGCTGCAGGGCTTGACATTCCGCGCCGAAGGTACGCCTCGGTTGTTTACGGACGCCCCGAATCCATACTTTTTGTTGACAGCGTGGTATTGATAGCTCTTAACCATTATTTAGGCGCCGATTATCCGGGCTACTCCCATTGGCCTGTATTTATGAGAGCGGCAAAAACTCCTGAAGCCCTTGCTCCCGATTTGGCCGAAGCTCTTATTGCCACTCGTTATCCCTATGAGATTGAGAACGGAACATTACTTAACAGGATGTTATACGAAGGAGCATTGGCACATGCAAAACAAGCCGCAATTCCGGGCTTGAGTGATGCTATGGCGCTGGGGTATGATGAAACACAGTACCGACAACTGCTGGAAGCGGAAAAAGCTCTTTGGCACACTTTGGTAGCGAACCGACTATTGTTTGATTCATCCGAACTGCTGATTGATAAATTCATCGCACCGTCTCCTCAGACAAACTTAACAGGGACAAGCCTCCCGGGACGCGCAGGACGATTTATCGGTAAGCGAATAGTAGATTCCTATTTGAAAAATCATCCGGAGACGACTGTCGAGAAGCTTTTATCACCTTCTTTCTTTGCTTCACAAGAAACTTTGAGAGAATCGGGATATGGCTTATGAGCGGTTACGGCAGATTCAAATATTAAAACATTAAATCTTTTTGCTTGTTCTTCATAATAGAAAGGTTTTTTATTATGAAGAAAACTATACTATTGGCAGTATTATTTGTGGGCGTGCTGTTTTGTGCAGTAGGTTATGCCGACTCCCAATACCGCACGGCATTAGGCCACCATGTACCTTCTCTGGTACTTCCACAAGCCGACAGCGTACTTCGTTACGACCGATCGGACGGTGACTATGTTCTCCTCAATTTCTGGACATCGGTTGATGCTCCATCTCGCCGTCAAGCCAATGAATACACTGCATGGGTAAGGAACAATCCGGAGGCTCCTGTAAAGTTGATTTCCGTTAACTTCGACCATTCCCGGGGGATGTTCTCGGAAATCGTAAAATTGGACAGCCTTATTCCCGCATCACAGTATTATGCCGAAGGCGATACCGCCAGAGCTATAATTGATAATTTCGGGTTAAACAGAGGATACGGCAGTTTGCTCATTTCTCCCGAAGGAAAAATTATAGCGCATAATCCGACCGATGCACAGCTAAGTCAATATTCAGGTAACTAAAAACAGGAAGCGCCAAACGACGCTTCCTGTTTTTTGTTCGCCCGACATGGGCATAATCTAACGGGTGAAAGTCCCGAGCGC
>CAMWMR010000042.1 GCA_947175425.1 uncultured Porphyromonadaceae bacterium | reverse complement strand
AGAAAATGTGTTTTATAGCATGAATTTAACTTTTGTTTACAATACACCCAATACCTAAAACGGCTTCAAAATACCTTAACAATCATATACACAGAGTATTAAACCAAATCACGCCAAAAACAGCGAAAATCATGATTGCGGGGTGTTTTTTTGAAAAAAAGTGCTGATTTGGGAAAAGCCATTTGTAGAGAATGACAAAATCCAATCATATTTTTTAAGACTGCGTTTGAATTCGGACCAATAAAGTTTAAATGAACGAGCGTGAATTCTACTTTCGCAAGCCGGACGAGCTGCGGCGCATCCACGCATGAGTATCGACGCCCGTTTAAAAAAATGAGCCGGGCGCGTTTTTATTTGGTTGCCATAAAATTTTATCGACTCAGATTCAGGGACGCTCTACTACCCCACTCAACAGCCATACACCATAATATAAATATAAAAGAGCATTATGATTTGGTAAAACGGAGAAAATTGGCTAATTTTGCATAACAAAACCTCACAACATGAATACTAACAGTTTGGTCGGCATAGACGACCTTAGTCGGGCAGAGCTTACAGAGCTATTAACCCGAGCCAGTTATTTTGAGGCTCACCCCAATAGTAAATTATTGGAGGGAAAGGTTGTGGCGACCTTGTTTTTTGAGCCATCCACCCGTACACGATTAAGTTTTGAAACAGCTGTAAACCGTCTTGGCGGCCGCGTTATAGGATTTTCGGATGCCTCGACCTCGAGCACGAGCAAGGGCGAGACGTTGAAAGACACTATAAAAATGGTATCGAATTATGCCGACCTTATAGTTATGCGCCATTATCTTGAAGGCTCGGCGCAATATGCGACGGAGGTTACCGAGGTTCCTATAGTGAATGCAGGCGACGGCGCCAACCAGCATCCTTCGCAGACAATGCTGGACCTTTATTCCATATTAAAAACTCAAGGTACACTTGACGGGCTTACCATTACAATGGTTGGCGACCTTAAATATGGCAGAACGGTGCATTCGCTTGTCACCGCCCTGCGCCATTTCGGTCCGCGATTCCATTTTGTATCGTGTCCCGAGCTGCGCATGCCGGAACGTTATCTTGAACTGTGCCGCGAGAACGGTATAGAATTTGAGGAACACACGGAGTTTTCGGAATCGGTAATCAATGATTCGGACATTATATATATGACTCGTGTTCAAGGGGAGCGTTTTTCGGATCCGATGGAATACGAGCGCGTGAAGAATTTGTATACCCTGCGAAACAGCATGCTTGCCAATTCGAAGGAAAATGTTCGAATACTTCATCCGCTACCCCGAGTTAACGAAATAGACCGTGATGTTGACGAAAATGCGAAAGCATACTATTTTGAGCAGGCGCGCAACGGGCTTTACGCGCGACAGGCAATTATAACGAAGGCCCTTGGAATAGACCCTACAGAAAAATGAGCGCAACAAAGACAAGCCTTGCCGTGGCCGCACTTGAAAACGGCACAGTAATAGACCACATTCCCTCGGCGTCGCTTTTCAAAGTTGTTCGGCTTCTGGGGCTGGAGCAAATGGAAAGCGGGGTGACAATAGGCAACAATCTGCCGAGCTCACGCCTCGGGCACAAGGGAATTATCAAGCTTGAGAACATAGAGTTCGATACCGACACTCTTAACCGCATAGCGATAATAGCACCGACAGCTACCGTAAATGTTATACGCAACTACGATGTTTACCGCAAGGGTTGTGTAGAGCTTCCGAGCCTGCTCAAAGGAATTGTACGTTGTCCCAATCCCAAGTGCATAAGCAATCACGAGCCGATGTCGACACAATTTGTGGTAGAGCCGGGCGAAGAAGTGCGTCTGCGCTGCCGTTATTGCAATCACAGCATCAAAGGGGAAGACGCAACGACAGTATGAAAGAAAGCTGGAAGCCGGGGACGCTTGTTTACCCATTGCCGGCTGTACTTGTGAGCTGCGGCACGGCAGAAGAAAGCAATCTTATAACGGTTGCGTGGGCGGGTACAGTGTGTACCAATCCCGCAATGCTTTATATATCGGTTAGGCCGGAGCGACATTCGTATGGAATTATAAAGCGCCACATGGAGTTTACTGTTAACCTAACCACGGCTGCAATGGCCAACGCGACAGACTTTTGCGGCGTGCGCAGCGGGGCCGATCTTGACAAGTGGGCCGCGAGCGGGCTTCATCGCTATCCCGGGCAATGTGTATCGTGCCCGGCAGTGGAGGAATCGCCTATATCGATTGAATGCCGTGTAAAAAGCATAATCCCGCTTGGCAGCCACGATATGTTTTTGGCCGAAGTTGTGAATGTACTTGCCGACAAGCAGTATTTTGACGCCGACGGGCGCTTTGATCTTGAATCGGCGGGGCTTATGAGCTACAGTCACGGCGGCTATTATACGCAAGGAGACAAAATAGGACATTTCGGATTTTCAGTAAAAAAGAAAAAATGAGGCATCTTCCCGACTATCAACAAGAGAGGAAGAGCTTACGACATAAACAATAAAAACACAAAAAAGCAATGGAACAGGACAAAGCGATTTTCGAAATTATTTCAGCCGAAGACCGCCGTCAACGCGAAGGCATAGAGCTTATCGCATCGGAAAACTATGTGAGTGACGAGGTAATGCGTGCCATGGGTTCGTGCCTCACGAACAAGTACGCCGAGGGTTATCCGGGACGCCGTTACTATGGCGGCTGCCAGGTTGTAGACCAGGCCGAATCGCTTGCAATAGAGCGTATCAAAATGATTTTCGGTGCAGAATATGCCAACGTACAGCCTCACTCGGGCGCGCAGGCCAACATGGCCGTGTTTATGGCGTGCCTTAAGCCGGGCGACAAATTCATAGGATTGAATCTGAGCCACGGAGGCCACCTCAGCCACGGCAGCCCCGTTAACTTTTCGGGACTTGTGTTCCATGCTTTGGAGTACAATGTCGACGCCGAGACCGGCCGCGTTGATTACGACGCATTTGAAGAAACCTGCCGTCGCGAGCGTCCCAAACTCATTATCGGCGGTGCGAGCGCCTATTCCCGCGAGTGGGACTATGCCCGCATGCGCAAGACAGCCGACGAGATAGGTGCCATTTTTATGGTAGACATGGCTCATCCTGCGGGACTTATAGCAGCCGGACTTCTTGAAAATCCTGTTAAATATGCACATATTGTAACATCGACCACCCACAAGACACTCCGCGGTCCCCGCGGCGGTATTATCCTTATGGGCAAGGATTTTGAGAATCCTTTTGGCAAGCGTAATCCCAAGGGCGAGCTTCGCATGATGTCGGAGCTGCTAAACTCGGCTGTATTCCCCGGCGTACAGGGAGGCCCGCTGGAACACGTGATAGCCGCCAAGGCTGTGGCTTTCCACGAAGCTCTTCAGCCCGAATTCAAGGCATATCAGGAACTTGTGCTTGCCAATGCCCGTGCGCTTGCCGGCGCTCTTGTGGATATGGGTTACAATATTGTATCGGGCGGCACCGACAACCACTGCATACTGCTTGACCTCCGTTCCAAATTCCCCGAACTTACCGGCAAGGTTGCGGAAAAGATTCTTGTTGAGGCAGATATCACCGCCAACAAGAATATGGTTCCGTTCGACAGCCGTTCGCCGTTCCAGACCTCGGGTATCCGTCTTGGCACACCGGCAATAAGTACCCGCGGACTTCGTCCGGAAGAAATGGGCACTATAGCCGAAATGATTGACCGCGTTCTTCGTTCGCCGGAGGATGAGGCTGCCCGCACGGCTGTGAAGAAGGCTGTTAACGAAATGATGTCGGACCGTCCTATATTTGCATGGTAAACAGCGAAGCCGAATATATCGACGGACGAGATATTAACGTCGTAGTGGTTGCCGCCGGGAGCGGCAGCCGCTACGGCGCTTGTCGTCCCAAGCAGTTTCTTCCTCTTGCGGGAAAGCCTGTTGTGATGCGGGCTATTGATTGTTTACGTTGTATTTTTCCGAGAGCCAATATGTTTATAGTTATTTCGGAAGCCGAAAACGACAACTGGAAATTGCTTTGCGAGGAGTATGGTTTTGAATCGCCGAGAGTTGTTTTTGGCGGGGCAAGCCGTACCGAATCGGTTGAGAACGCGCTTGAGGCTATAAAGACCGGGGATTTTTCGGATGCGGGAGTTACCATGATTCACGACGGTGCCCGTCCGATTGTCAACGGGGATATGTGCCGTGCTTTATACCGAGTTGTTGCATCGGGGAAAGCGTTGGCAGCCGCTCCTGGTTACACTCCAACCGATTCCATGGCCGACAGCTGTGATGTGCATTCGGCCTTACCAATCGACCGCAGCAAGCTGAGATGCGTACAGACGCCTCAGACTTTTGATACGGCGACTTTGCTGGCTTCGTATTCATTGGCGAGAGCTGCCGGCGAGGGGGCTATGAGCGACGACACGGCTGTTGTTGCCAAATACGGCAAAACGGGTGTTTATATTGTAGAGGGCGACCGCAACAATATAAAAATCACTCATCCTGCCGATATAAAAATTGCGGAGATTTTACTTGATTCTCCCCTGCCCTACGCGGCTCCGCAATGATTTTAGCGATATGCTGAGGCTGCGTAATTATGATACAAAATACATTAAAGGTATAGGGCCGGAACGAGCAAAGCTTCTGGCCTCGGAACTTGGCATACACAGTGCCTACGACCTTGTGCGTCATTTTCCGACCGGGTATATCGACAGGAGCAAGACTTACTCGCTTCGCAGCCTGCATGCGGCTCTCGGCGAGGATTTTGCCAATGTGCAGCTGCGAGGACGTTTTGTGAGTTTCAATGTTCTCGGCGAGGGCGCGAAGATGCGTCTTATAGGTCTTTTCTCGGACGGTACGGGCAGCGTGGAGTGTGTTTGGTTTCGCGGAGTGCGGGAAACACGCAAACGCCTGCGCGCGGGCGAGGAGTATGTGCTTTTTGGCCGACCGTCGCGTTTTAACGGTCAGCTCCAGCTTACGCATCCCGAGGTTGAAACGCCGCAGAAAGCCGAAAGCAACGGTGGAATACGAGCCGTTTATCCGCTTACCGAAAATCTGCGGCGACGCAACATAACGGGGCGTGTTCTTCATGAGGCCATAGTCGGTTTTCTGAACAAGCTTAACCGGCACCTGGAGGATGTGTTGCCGCCGTCGACTGTTCAGTCCTTGGGGCTTATGGATCTTGACACGGCCTTGCGTACGATTCATTTGCCGACCAATCCGCAGGCGCTGCAAAAGGCGCGGGAACGGCTGAAATTCGAGGAACTGTTTTTTATTCAGGCCGATATGCTTATGCGTTCGCGCAAACGCAAGCTTGATACGGCGGGTTATGTAATGCCGCGTATCGGCACACGATTCAACGATTTTTATTCACAGTGTCTGCCATTCAGCCTCACCGGAGCACAGAAACGTGTTATAAAAGAGATTCATGCCGATATATGCAGCGGGCGTCAGATGAACAGGCTTGTTCAGGGCGATGTAGGTTCGGGCAAGACTCTTGTCGCGCTTATGGCTATGCTTCTGGCGCTGGACAACGGGTATCAGGCATGTCTGATGGCTCCTACCGAAATTCTTGCCACGCAACATTTTGAGACTATCCGCGGGCTTGTTGCAAAAATCGGTATCGGCGTTGCACTGCTTACGGGTTCTACGCGTGCCAAGGAGCGCAGAGTTATTGACGAGGGTCTGCGGGACGGGAGCATTCACATACTTATAGGGACTCACGCCGTTATAGAAGAGCGGGTTGAGTTTAAAAAACTTGGTATGGCGGTTATTGACGAGCAGCACCGATTTGGCGTGGCTCAACGTGCGCGGCTGTGGAAAAAGAGCGAGTGTCCTCCGCATATTCTTGTAATGACAGCGACACCTATTCCCCGCACGCTTGCAATGACTGTTTACGGCGATTTGGATGTGTCGGTTATTGATGAGCTTCCGCCGGGACGCAAGCCTGTGCAGACGGTTCTGCGATATGAGAAAAACCGTGCGCAGGTACAGGCAGCCATACGACGCCAGCTTGATGCGGGACATCAGGTTTATATTGTTTATCCGCTTGTAGAGGAGAACGAAAAACTTGATTTGAAGAGTGTTACCGAGGGCTTTGAATCGGCTTGCGAATTGTATAAGCCTCACATGACGGCTCTTGTTCACGGACGGATGAAGCCTGCTGAAAAGGATGCGCAAATGGCTCTTTTTTCGAGCGGGAAAGCGGGAGTGCTTGTTGCGACTACCGTTATAGAGGTGGGGGTTAATGTTCCCAATGCAACGACAATGGTTATTGAGAATGCCGAGCGTTTCGGATTATCGCAGCTGCACCAGTTGCGCGGGCGCGTCGGGCGCGGTGCCGAGAACAGCTATTGTGTGCTGATGAGCAAGTATGAGCTTTCGGCTGATACCCGCAAGCGCCTGGAAATAATGACGTCGACTACCGACGGTTTTGTTATTGCCGAGGCCGATATGCAGTTGCGCGGACCCGGTGATATTGAAGGGACGGCACAGAGTGGCCTGCCTTTCGACTTAAAGATTGCCAATTTGGCGCAGGACGGTCAGATTATACAAATGGCTCGTCGGGCAGCGGAAACTTTGCTTGACTCCGACCCCGGGCTTGCTTTACCCGAGAACCGGAATTTTATGTCGGCGTTGAAGGATATGTTATCGCGGGCACAGGACTGGAGCCGGATTTCGTAATTACCAAAGGTTGAAGCGGTAGCCCAAAACGGCTTCACCGCTGAGCACTCCTCCGGCATACGTTGTGCGCTTTTCGTTTACAATTGCAATGTCAAGTTTTGCCACTGTGCCGAAGAACCAGCGGTTGTTGTTCCATACTACCGAGAGTTTTGCACGGTTATAGAGCGAAAGCGACACTTTTTCGATATCGCTGTTAACATAGCCCTTTCTGATACCTATTACGGGAGATTCGCTAACTCCGAGAACCCAGTTTTTTGCAAATACCCAATTGTAGCCGTAACCTGCACGTATTGCGTAGTTGTGTGTATTGACTCTATAATGATAGTCGGGCCAATTTTCAGGCAGCTGTATTTTAAGGTCTTCGGGTAGTCCTCCAAAATCGAAATTCAATTTCTGTGTATATATTGATATACCAACATGGAATGCACCCTGGCTGCGGCGCTGTACACGGCTGAAGTTGAAAGAGGCTGCTTCGGAGTAGCGCTTGTGGTTGAAGAAATAATAGGCATCAAGTCCCCAGGTGTAGTTGTTAATCGCATCAAAGGGAATGTTGAGGTCGTGACCCGACTGTTTTTCGCCGAATTGCTTAATAGTTGTGCCTATGTCGTTTTTTATAGTATAGAGTTCGGCGGCAAAGAGCATGCAGTTGAATCCGAAACGAAAGCGCTGGCGTGAGCGGTCGACACCGCCGAAAAGTTTGCTTACATTTATATCGTATCCGGCCGAAACTGCGAGATAAGTAAGATATATACCTGTTGAAACCGAAGGGTCGGAGCGCATGAACACTCGTTTATCGTTGGGGAGAACGAATTTATATCCGTCCATCCAGCTTTCGGTTGTTAATTTTGCGTTGAATTTATAGCCGGTCGACTGTACGTATGCTGTGTCGTAACCATTAAAGAACTTATCGCCCCAACGGTAGGTATTAACGCAAAAACGCGGGAACTTTCCCCATTCCGCAATAGAATCCAGATTAAATGAAATTGCGCTTGCATCGGAACTGCAGCAGAGCGCAAACAAGTACATTGCCAACAAAAGTATCTTTCGTACCAATTTCATAAATTATAGCCTGAATGGATGCGCAAAATTATAGAAAAGACGGCACTTATGCAATTTGTACAAGAAAATCAGACCAATATTCTTAGCATTCGGAACTTTTTATGCCGGTGAGAGCTATTTTGAGCGACTTCCAAATATTCTCTACACTTTGTATAGCTGCGAGCGACATTTTTACACATATTATATTGATTTTCTTGTATTTAAGTGTGTTTTTGAGGATTTAAAAGCAAAAAAACGGTTATTACACTCTATGTCAATACCTTACAGAGTTTTGTCTAAAATTATCCTACACTTTGTATAAAAACTCACTACAAAATTATAGTGAGATATAGATTAAAGCGGTATAACTTTGCGACCATAACCACTTTAAACAACAATATCATGGCAAAAAAATCAGCAATTGTAGGTGAATACATTATAACTCAGGAAGACAGCGGCTCAATCCGCGTGTGTCAAATATTCGACAACGTAAAAGGCTCGCTCCGCGAAGCTGCAGCCGCCGTGGGATTCGAATACGACAAGGATTGGACAACCCAACAGTTCGGACGGAAAATCATCAACGAATACGGCGACGGAAAAACAGCCGACGTTGGTGAATACACCTTTGTACGCCGCGACTCCGGCTCCATCGAAAGCTATCGCGTGCACGGAAATACCAAGGACGTGCTTCGCACAATCTGCGAGAACGTCAATCTTCCCTACGACAACAACTGGACAACTCGCCAGATGGGATCCAAGCTCATCGACTTCATTGAAGGGAAATAGAATGCAGAAAATTCTCGAGCATTAAATAAAAACAAGCACAAAACATGGACAACAAGCAACTAACCGTTGATGCACTTGCCGCAGCCTTGAAGGAACTCGAAGCTCGTGTGGAAAAACTTGAAAAAGCACTTGGTTCCGGCAACGCTCCCAAGACTGATGATTACGAACAAATCATCAAAGTAAAAGGAACCTCAAGCTGCAGCTATTTTTTGACGAACAAGGATAGAATATTATGTCGTCACGATGGCTCCACCATATATTTTATCAAATATACCGATAATTCCCGAACAACGCTTGATCCCAAGTTCCTTGCGCAATTCAAAAGCGTTCTTCTGTGGAGTGGTGATGAAGACTTGCTGGCAAGCGATTCGGCAAACGATTTTTTGGCGTGTTTGGCCGCGCTGCGTACCAAATATCGTGCTTTAGGAAGCTTACCCTGTCTTATGCCAAATATGTCGGCCATTCAAAGTGATGGAACCATATTACCATTGACAGAATCGTCCAAAAAAATTAAATTTTAATGAACAAGCACCGGAATTCGGAAGAGGCCATACAACTGCTTGACGAGCTTTTGGAACTAAGAGCCGCCAAGAAAAGCACATCGGCCCAAAAAGCGAGCTCAGGCATGGCGGCGAAAGCTGTCGGCGAGGAGTGCGCCGATTCTCAGGCCGAAGTAGCTCAGGCTCCCGAGCACGACAATGCAATGCAGTGCCCTCAACGGCAACTGTCCAAGCTTGCTGACGAAGTGCGTGAGGATGTGGAAGCCTTTATTTCCGGATTGACGCGCTTGCTGTTCAACGAATTTGATTTTCAAATGCAGTTATGTCTTTTCCTGCGCGAGCAAAAACATCGCGGCTACGAGGCCGTTGATGCCGAGTATTTCCTTCCTATCCGCCAGCCGGAAAAGAAAAAAGAAATACTTGCCGACTATGATTGGGACTCCAATATGCGAGTTGACATTGTGGTTCGTCGGGGAGGAGAATACGTACCTGTGGAGCTCAAATACACCACATGCTCGGTAGTGCGGGCGCTCGACCGCTTCGGAAGAACATTCCAAAACATGGAAGTGCTTCGCAATCAGGGAGCAGCCGATATTATCCGCTACAAATGCTGGAAAGACGTACGACGTATAGAACTGATTAAAAAGATTTTCCCTACAGTACAGTCGGGGCTTGCAATCCACCTTACGTGCAATCCGACGTATCTTCGCGATCCCCGCGCCGAAAGCTCCAGCTATCCTTTCACAACCTCGGGAAACCATCCCATAGGCGGAGGACGCATGGGTAAATCCGATTCAGGAATCCCCGGGCACGAAAACCCCTTCAATCTTGAAGGAATATACCGAATGGAATGGAAAAACATTAACATCGACGGTATCGATTTTTATTACGAAATTCTTAATATTTAATAACATGGCAGTAAAAACTACCGCGTCCGGCAAAATGGACAAACGCACCAAGGAGTATAAAGAACTCAAGGAGCGCCTTGCCAAAGCCCGTGCCGCAAAAAGCAAAAGCAAAACAAAATCCGCCCAGCCTACTCTCAAAAAGACCAAGAGCGGAAAAGTAGACAAACGCACAAAAGAAGGCAAAGCCATTTGCGAACGCATGGCAAAAGCCCGTAAAGCACAAAATTCCCTTGCAAATCGCATTAAACGACTATTCCGATGAAAACATCTCCCAACACCATAGCGTCCCTTTTGGCAGCCTGCATCTGGGCCGACGGCGAATATGCCGAAGTAGAACGTATCACAGCCGACGAAGTGGCCGAAGCCTTTGGTATTCCCGAAAAGGAATTCGATAAATACATGACCGCCGCATCTGTTGAGATTAAGAATCTCACCCCCGAGGCTGCAACCACTTATGCAGTGAAACACGCACAGAAAGTGGAGCCCGAGGAAACAGGCGAAGTTTATCAGGCCATAATGCAGATGATGCTTTGCGACGGTGTACTCACCGCCGGCGAAATTTACAATCTGCTTGCCATGGCCGAGGCTCTTGATATCGACCGCGAGAGTGCCATTCTCATGCTCTGCGACATGGTGAAGAATGAGCCCGAACTTGAGGTTTCCTTTGAAAACGATGATAGCGAATAAGCTATGGACGCAAAAATAAAAGTATACGGCAAAGCGCAGAACCGCACGGCATTAGGTATTTTACATGCGTACCTTCGTCTTAATCCGAAAGCCGGACTCGCCGAATTGCGCGCTGCATTCCCAAACAGCCTGTGCCCCGATGCAGGCGTTAAACAATTGTTCCTCCCGGTTGCAGAGGCCGAAACTTTCAACGCCAATATAAGCCTTTACTTCACCAAACCCGACGAGGTACTCACTTTGTCGGACGGCACTGATATAGCCTTTGCTCAGGTATGGTCCAAAACATCGCTCGAAAACCTTATCGAACGGGCAAAAGGATACGGCATAGAAGTAGCCGAAGTAAGCAAAACCGGCACCTTTGAAAAAGGCGGTTACCGGCTCGAATATATCAACGGTTACGCACCGGCCGCAAAAAAAGAATCGAAAAGCAGCCTGTGGTGGCTTTGGATACTTATCGCACTCCTTATCTTAGGAGCTTTGTGGTTCTTCCTTGGCAAAACCAAAGCTCCCGAACCTCAGATAATTGAAAAAGAGGTGATAAAAGAGGTGATTGTTGAGAAAGAGGTGATTGTGCGCGACACCGTATATGTTCAGCAAATTGAGGAAATTGAAAACGCATTCAACGCCGCACAGTTCGAACAAGGCAAAGCCGACCTCAACGACGATGCCAAACTTGCATTGCACGACCTTGCACGTGTTATGAAACAGAATCCCGAACTACGTCTGACAATAGAAGGTCACACCTCGATCGAGGGCGATGCAACCTCCAACCAGGTTCTCTCGGAAAAACGCGCACAGGCAGCTGTAGATTTTCTGGTTCAGCGTGAAGGCATTGAAATCGACCGTCTAAAAGCAATAGGCCGCGGTTCCTCCATGCCAAAGGATTCTGTAAATCTCGAAGCCAACCGTCGCACGGAATTTCTTATCGAAGGATAAAAGAAACCGTTCAACCCCACAGGGGCAATTCCCTGAATACAATCTCGAAAAACATTTTAATTAAAAAATCATCCTTACATTAAACATATCCATCATGGCAGATTTCAGAATCGACGGCCGCATGAAAGTAAAAGGCCTTAAGGAAAAATTTAAAGAAACATTCGGTTGCACACTTCGCGTATATACTACAGTAGCGTGCAAATCTCCCGCCAAGGACGATGCCACACTTGCTTCCATACGTGCCGAAGGCGCAAAAGGCGGCGAACTTGTTGTAGGCTCCAACCTTCGTGTAGGCAGCTTCGAGAAAAAAATAGCCGAGCTCTACGGAATCGGTGTTCAGGTTGCCAACGCAGCCAATACCAAACTTTCCAAGGACGACATCACCTTGGCAGCAGCCGGTAAAGAATAATGGCACTCTCTGCAGCTACTCAATCAAATATAAACAATCTCAAAGGCATAATTGAAACCATGCAGCGCGAGATTGAGAGTTTGAACCGAACTATAAAGAGCAATAATTCCAAAGTCGGTTCAAAGAGTGCGGGTGAACATGCCAAGAATCGTAAGAAATACCTTCAGGAACGCATTAAGGAACACCGTGCACAAATAGCCCTCTTAAAGAAACAAGGATAATTTTGAAACGCGGCGGCATTGTCGCCGCGTTTTTTAACAATCAGATATGAATGATTTTTGGAAAGGAATTTTTGCTGCGTTAACCCTACAATGGCTTTTCAGCGGCAAAGGATGCAGCGGCTGCGGAGGCTGCCTCACATTCATTATCCTCGGACTTTGTTTTATTTTATATCTTACAGGACAATTATGAAAATTCCCGGAATATCGTTTTCACTCAACCGGGCATTGGGCATAACAGCCGTTAAACAAAAAGTTGCCCGCACAACCGGAATACCCACTACTCGCGGCGGACTCGAACGCAAAGTAGGGGCAATGCTTATAGGTGCCTTGTTCGGTTCCAAACGTAAACGACGCTGAATGAAGTTACAGAAGTTTAAGGAACAGTTGGCGGAGGTGTTCGACGATAATCTCCACACTCGCCGCTGGCACAATATTGCCGATTATCTTATTATAGGAATGATTCTGCTGAGTACAGTGGAAATATTCCTTTCAACATTTGACGTACATCCTGTTCTTCGGCGCGTACTTTTTTTGGGTTGATATAGCTACTCTGCTGTTTTTTACAGTTGAAGTTAGTCTGCGCATCTGGGTTGCCCCCGTTGTCGACCCGCGCTTCAAAGGATTCAAGGGAAGGCTCAAATATTGCTTTACTTTCAACGGTTTCATAGATGTTGTCTCTACCTATCCCTACTACCTGCAGTGGCTGATACCGTTCCCTATAGTATGGCTCAAGTTATTGAGGACCAGCCGTACACTCAGACTTTTCCGCATTTCAAGATACTTGAAATCGTGGCGACTGCTCCGCGATTCTATAGCCGAAAAGAAACGGGAACTCATAATATCCATGCAGTTCCTTATTGTAATAACCTTTATTCTTTCGCTGATACTTTACTTTTTCGAGCATGAGCGCCAGCCCGAGGCATACAGTAATGGAGCAAGCTCTGCCTTGTGGGCCTTTGCACAATATATAGGTGACCCGGGAGGTTTTGCCGACACTCCTCCGCTAACCGTACCGGGCAGGATAATAGCGTGTATTGTAGGCTTGCTGGGAATTGCAATCGTGGCCGTTCCGGCAGGTATACTCGGCGCCGGTTTTACCGAGGCAATAGAGAAGGAGAACAACAAGGAGAAACTGCAGGAGTGTCAGTCGAAACTTCGATTGGCTTTCGAGCGAAAGCTCGACCGTCCCAGCGGTTTTCAGGCCGTTCCTTTCTTCCGCACTTTAACCGATATCCAGGCCCGTTTTCATCTTACCGAAGATGAAATTATTGAGGCCGTACACTCCATGCCCGACTTCAGGCTTATAAATATAGCCGCAACAATCCCGACGGGCAACCTCCATGCCGATGTACTTGCTGTTGAACACTTTAATGTAAACACGGTATATGGCCAAATGATTGATCGCGGCTCGCGCATCACCATTGTTTCTCCGGCAAGCTGTGTTGATCCTATAGCAGGCTCGTTCAGTTTTTACCTCGCAAAAATAGGCGGATTCAACTATATAAGTCGCGAAATCGGTGATTATGCTCCATATAAGTCCTTTTACTCGGTTGGAGAAAAACTTGAAGAGGGTCAGAGCGAGTATAATGCCGATTTGGAACGACTGATGTCGCGCGACAAAGCATGGAGCTTCACATTCCTTGCCGCCAGCGGAGCGCAAGAGCCGGAATATAACACACAGGTTCATCTTGGTGTAGGAGCTTCCAAAGGAGACGAGTCGCTCGACGCCGAAGGCTTGATAATATGCGACAAAGAACTGTATTCACGCTTTTACACAGCCTTGTCAACTCATTTAAAGAACGAGTTCGGCCTTGAAACCGACAACGGCAAATTCCACAACACCTCCATGGCCGGTTTGTGGGCACGCCGGCTCAAACTGCCGGCCGACAGCAATAATGTTATAATGCGTATGGCCTGGAGCGCATTTTTCCACGACCCGCGACGACTTGTTATTGCGCGCACCATTGCCGAAACAATCTGCAAAGAAATCATCGGCCAAGAGCTCGAGCTTTCACCTCAAATGAAAATAAAAGCCTTTGGCTTCGGCGACTATAACTAAGTTATTTATATCTTGAAAGAAGGAGCGCAGCCCGGCGGCGCTCCTTCTTGTAAACTGCCAACAAATTCGCCCGCTGCAGAACGCACTGTTTAAATACATAGTCCCCTAATCATTGATCGAATAAAACTCGGAAAATGGACGAAGATTCGCAATGTATGTAGCATTTCGTTTCTTCAGATTCGGGTCTCTGTTAATTTTTATCTCCACAGAAGGGTCAAAATGCAGAACTACATAATAAGGGGCATGCTCCGCAGGGAAACCATACTCTTTAAGAGTGTCTGCTGTTCATATCTGAAAGTGTCCTTTAGATTTCAATTTAAACATTTGAGCTTCACTGCCATTAGTATGGAGATTGGTATCAAGCAGAATATAGGTTTACGGATGTTTCAAGATATTCAATGAAATCGGGAATCTTGTATGGACGAATAACACTTCCTTCGGTATCCCGTACATAGTTAATCTGCATTTGAGAATCGGTGAAAATTGATGGCGCTATAAATACACACTGGGAATTTGCGGTGTACTTATCCTTGAACTCCCTAAGGTGTCGGGAAACAGGCCAAATTTCCATCATTGTCTGTTGACGACCTTCTGCCATAGTAACTTCAACAAGAATACCATTAGCATTTTCAATACATTCAATATCGCCGATACCACCTCCGGCAGTTGAAGTGGGGAGCCCGGTGTCGTCACAAGCATAATTGGGTATGACGCGCACATTTGGCAGTTTGGATTTTATGGCAAGAGCCGACAGGAACTCCAAGCGAGCAGGAGCGGGTATAAATTTGAGAACTTCATGATCGCTCGTGCGGCTTCGTTTCGCCAGGATTTCCAATTCTTTTTTAATTGTCGGCCAACTTATCTCTTTGACCCATGTATTCAATAAGTCCTCACTTTGAGAGGGCGAAACGTGTATAGGTTCAATGGCAAAAAGATTCTCATCAACTTTTGCCATATAATTGAAATAATCACGTTCACTGCTGAACTTAGGGTAGGTGGAATAATTTTCAAGTACATAATTAATGCGATCGTCTTCATTGTGGTTAAGGTCTATGAAGCGACCGGCACCACGCAACGAAATAAGTCCGGTGATACGCATTTTTCGAATATACTCATCCGGATATTCTGTAATCACAGAGGCCGGATCAAATTTTTTCATTTGCCCCTCCATAATCTCGTTACGGCAAATATCTATTATAACTTCGTCACTGGGGTTATAACGATATTCCTCGCGCAATTTACAAATGCGTTGATACAGAGCTTCCGCATCATTATTTTTCCAGAAAATAAACAATGGAAGCTCTCGCCGGGTAACACCTTTACCATTCCAACGAGAGTCGGCGTTTATTTTCTTAAGGACTTGCAGCAGAAGAATAAGAGGTACATTATCATTCAAGACCTTAACAAATGGATTAGATCTTTGAGATTTACACATAGCGTGCAGAAAAGCCTGTTGCTCATATTCAGGATGAACTTCTTCAACAGAAATGCCTCCATCCTCACTGACGCTGACATCAAATACCGATGCCAACTTATCGCCGATGGATGAAAATACAATTGGCTCACCGGGTGTAAAATATACAAAACCTAATTCTTTGGCAAAGTCGAAAATGGTAGCAAAGCGAGAGGGATAACCGCGTTCAAAACCTGCCTCCTTATGTTCTTGAGGATTGTTGGCAATCATAAAGCTTACCTCAGAGTCGGAGAGAAGCTCATTGCCAAATTCACCCATAGGAGCATTTAACCATTTTGCTTTTATAGATTCGGACTTTTTCGTTGGACGGTAAAGCCCATAACGGATTGTTTCTCCAACAATCCGGATGGCGAGTGCATTGTCAAGAATTTGTCCGTTGAACTTTTTCAATACCCATAGCATTGCCTTAATGCGCTGAGGGTTACGCATTGTGGTGGTAAATAGCAGGGGTTTAAAACTCGGTTTTGCCATATTAATAATTGGTGACTAACACCTCGCTAAATTTCTTAATTGTGTTATCGTTGAAGCTAATGTAATTACTCTTTATAGGGTAAACATTATATCTTTCCATCCATTCAGAAAAGATTGAATTAACCCGATCCTTGTAATGAGTAACATTTGATATTGCAAATCGCACTCCTCGGTCATTTAATTCATTGAGTAAATTCAGTAAATCTCTTTCCGTTTCTTCGTTCCATAACTTATTGTATTCGCTAAATGTAATAAGATATGGCGGGTCTAAATAAACTAAATCGTCATTTAGAAAATCTATACCTCTTAAAAATGTGCGAAAATCTAAAGCAGAGAAAGAAACCCGACGTTTCCTGACAACTGCAAGATAATTCTCTATTGCATCTTTTGTGTTTTGGTTGAAATCTACATTGCCGACCGGTAAGTTGAAATCTCCTTTGCCGTTAAAACGAAGCATTCTATTGAACCCGTAAATTAAAAGGAGATATAATCTGCATAAGTCAGCTTTACCGGAATTATTAAAATCCTGCCTCAACGCAACATATGCAGCCTTATTGAATTTGGCAAAATAAGTTTTGGGATATGCCTTTCGCAAATCTTGAGGCACGTCTTCTCGAATAAGCGAAAATGATAGCGAGTAATAATTTATCATTTCCGTTAATTCGTTCATAAGAATCTCCGAAGTATTCTTATATCCACATAACCATTTATGAAGTTCTATCACATAATGGTTAATGTCGTTAGCGAGACATACCGGGGCGTTTGTGTTCATAAACACCGAACCTCCTCCGACAAATGGTTCGATTAATCGTCCTATTTGTTGAGGGAAATGAGAGCGGATTTCTCTCATTAACTTGTATTTATCGCCCACGTAAAATAGTGGAGAACGCACGATCTCGTCTTTCATGGTTTACATGGGTAACAAAGAGATATTCTTTATGGTCTTCAAATTCCGTTTTACCTGAATTAAAAGGAGAATAAGCATGTTCAAAAATGTGTGTGTCGCCGCACTTGTTAAGAGCTTCCTCTATCTGCTCTAATTTTATCTTGTTTTCGGAAGATGAACTCTTTGATTTGTAAGTGTTGTTATAAGAGACTATAAGGTAGCGAGCATCAATATGAGCGATTAAATCTTGAAAGGCTGCGAAAGCAGAACTTCGACAGTATGCACTCATGTTTTCTTCCTTAGGCTTCATTGCTACCCCGAACAGTGCAGGTTTGGTCCATTGTACCAAGTTTTCCAACAAATGATAAAAACGGCTATATTGACGTGAATTGTAAGGCGGGTCTATATATACAACATCGGCGTGAATTTTGCGAGCCAATTGATTTGAATCTTCTTGGAAAATTTCTGCGCCGCTGAAATTATTAACATCAATCATTCGCAATATAAGCTTACGAGGAGTGATGGCCTTTTTAATATACGCTTCGTAATGACCTAAAGTGTTTGCGAGGCGATCAATGCTATAAATAAGAGAGGCAAGAATGATGGCAAATTCTTTTTCGGTAAGATTTGTACGCTTCGATTCAAGATCCTCTCGAATATATCCAATCAGACGAGAAGTTTTCATGTCAAAGAACTTGTCGCCAAAATTGATTGAGAAATAGTTGTCTGTCAGAGAGTCCGGATTAATCGAATTATAGTAGTCAAGTAAATCCAATACCTTTGCTTTTCGCCAAGGTGCATCTTGAAAAAATGCTTTGTATATTATATTGTTGGAGAAAAGAAAGTCATTAACAAGCACACGGTCGTATAGCCTGAAAGCACGATTGGCAACTGAGCCTGTACCTGCGAAAATATCACAGAACGAATGAACATCCTCCGTCTCAGACTCAATAATATCGAAAATCCAGTCTACCAATTTAGCTTTACATCCGATATATCTTCGGCTTTCCAAACGGTAGTTAGATTGATATGCAGCAGTGCGCCAACTCTCTATGACAGATTCCCCGAATTTAGAAATTGCCTCGTAGAGAGTAAGGTTGCCCATATTCTCCAAGTCGTGTTGGAATGTAGGAATTTTTAGTGCTCCTAATGCCATATTTTAATTAATATCACAAACTCCGATGTTCCTCTGCAAGGTCGACCTAAACCTATTAGGCATCACCGTAGCTATAGTATATATATTGTGTTGTTACACGTGCGCTTGGGTCATTTTTTGCAGTGGTTTGATATTGCAAAGTTAATTTATTTTTTTGAATTACCCTTTATGAAAATTCCCAATAATACGGGAGCGCAGCCCGGCTGCGCTCCTGCTTGTAAACTGCCAACAAATTCGCCCGCTGCAGAACGCATAGTTTAGTGGCTTGAGTCTTTTGAACGATTAAACAGCGAAAATTGGTCCTTACGGCCGATTTTCGCTGTTTTTTGTTCGCCCGACATGGGCATAATCTAACGGGTGAAAGTCCCGAGCGCGCCC
>CAMWMR010000041.1 GCA_947175425.1 uncultured Porphyromonadaceae bacterium | reverse complement strand
GATTCGCCGTAACGCATGGATCGGAGCCGGAGCGATAATACTGCCCGGTGTCACCATTGGAGAGAATGCCATAGTGGCCGCCGGTGCTATAGTAAAAAATGATGTCGCCGATAATACAATCGTTGCAGGAATTCCTGCAAAGTATATCCGCCATATAAATACCTGAATATATGAAAATCAAAATCCTTTCAGTGATAATGTCAATGCTTTCAATTTCCAAAACAAAAAAATTATGATACAGGCAGAATTGAGCTACAGCCGGCACATTCCTCTTGGCTTTTCTTTTCCATTAGATATTATAGTGTAGTTTAAATACAAAAATAATCATTTTCATAGTACCGGGCAACTTGTGAAAAATGACACAGGTTTTACCTCCCCAAGACCAGGCTCCAAATCCACAAAAAAGAGGGAAACACAATGTTTCCCTCGTGATGCGGAGTTACAAATGGTATCATAAATATATCTTGAATCCACCCATTGCGGTAAAGCCGGGCATTTCGTAGCCTCGGTTAATGACATATTTTGAATCGGTGATATTTTCCAGACGGGTGAAAACGGATATATATCGGCAAATATGCCAGGTAGCCTTAAAATTCAGGAGCGCGTAGTTTTGATTCTTTACATCATCGGCAACAAAAAGCCCTCCAACGCCTTTAAGATCTGTATCGAGGATTAAAAATTGCCACGGTTTCCATTGCACACCAAAGTAATACTGGTTTTTAGGTGCACCGGTGAGGTTGTCGAGAGAGGTATGCAGATAGCTGTAGGTAGCTTTAAGCCAAAGATTGTCAAGCGGTTGACTTTGTGCTGAAATCTCTATACCCTTGTTAATGAAGCGCCCGGTGTTTTCGTTTTTCATATCCACTTGCTGAATAAGGTTATCGCCCTTGCTGTAATATGCCGTCAGCTCGGCGGAAAAATATCTTGAGAACGATTTTGACGCGGATATTTCATAGTTCATCATTTTTTCCGGTTGCAAATCGGGATTTGCCATGCGGTAGAGATACAGCTCGCGGAATGATGGATTGCGATAGCCCATTGCAAGATTGCCTTTCACGGTAAATCCGTTAGCGGGGTTGAGTGAGAATCCGAATTGTGGCACCCACTGCGAGTGGAACTTATCGCTGTTTGCCATGCGTAAACCTCCGTTAAGATTTATAAGATTGTCGAGAAACATTTGCGAAAGGGTGATATACGGAGAATATTCGGTAACAGTCTTTCTGTCAATGGTTGACAAGGAACCTTCAGTATGACTGCTTCCTCCCGACACAGGTATTTCACCTGAATAGGTATCGAAATCAAAGCCGACAGTTGCCGACGCGTTGTGCCACGGCTTGAAGTTCTGGTACAATATTACCCCCAGTCGGTCGTCCTTACTATGGAAATGACGCGGGTCATCAACGAAATGGTTGCCGTAGTTGTAATATATGCGGGCAGTACCTGAGGTAGAACCGTAATTATTTGATACGGTTGCGGCAGCCTCGCCGCGTGTGATGTTCTGGTGATAAATATCGGTTGATTCCGGATTCGATAATGTAGGGTATATAGGATCATTACCTCTGAAATTCATCAGAGTATAGTCTATATAGCCTTTCCATTTATCGGAGAAGTCATATCCGACTTTGGCGTAACCGTCGGCCTGTTTGTAATCGAAATTGTCGACTGTACCGTCGGTACGGTTGTAAGATAATGATACAAGCGAAGAGATTTTGCCGTATCTCACAGTGTTTGTAGCCGATGAAAGCCAGGTGTTGTATGAGCCGTATTGCGACTGAATTGTAGTGCGTACACCGTTCTCTTTCGCTGTCTTTGTAATCACGTTTATTGTTCCGGCCATAGCGTTGGAGCCATAAAGTACCGAGCCCGGACCGCGGAGTACTTCAACACGTTCAACGTATTCCTTATCGTAGAAGTCGGCGATATGATGAGAGTATATGCCGGCGAACTGAGGCTGTCCGTCAACCATCATAAGTACTGCGCTTGCCCTGTCGCCCCCGACACCGCGAAGTTTGATGTGTCCCGCGCCTCCGTTGCTAACTCCGAAACCGAAAACACTGCGCTGCGACACGAAAAGACTCGGCACCATGCCTGATATTGCCGAGAGCACCTGCGTTTGCCCGGTGGCTTCGAGCTGTCGGTTGTCAATTACCGATACTGTATATGGCAACAGTTTCTGTGGCACGCTCGTATTGGAACCTGTTACAACAATTTCATTGAGCATATGTGTTGTATCGGCAATTTCGGCTCCTGACAAATCGAGAGCCGAAACAATTAATAAGCACGCCGACGCTATTGAAGTTGCTATACGCCTCATAGAGAAATCAGTCGTTTAATATTTTTGCGCCCTCGTTTATGTCGATTAGTCGGTAACTCTTTGTGCCAAGACCTATTTGTTCGGCATAGTCCACGGTATGAGTTCCGTGTCGGCTGTCGATGCGCTCGACAAGCGAAGCGTTATTGTCGCCGGCGGTGGGTTTATGGTTATACACAAGGTCGAGGCATGCTTGGTCAAGCGCCACCGGGTCGAGCGAGGCAAGTACACCTATATCTTTCATTTCGGGAGCATGAGGATGTCCGTCGCAATCGCAATCCACCGAGAGCCTGTTCATTACGTTGATATATACTATGCCTTTCTTGCCTTTGAAATAATTATGCACCGATTGTGCGGCACCGGCCATAGATTCCAAAAAAGCGTCCTGCCCGTGAGGCTGTTGGAAAACATAGCGAGGTTCCGAGTATGCTCCTGCTGTATGTATCAGGGTTTTGCCTTCGGGCGTGGCTATGCCGATACTCTGGTTTTTGATAACGCCGCCGAATCCGCCCATGGCGTGTCCCTTGAAGTGAGCCAGGTTAATCATAAAGTCATAATTCGCAAGGTGACTGCCGACAATATTCTCGGCGAACCATTTGGTATCCTGCATGGGAAGCTTCATTTCACCTTCCGCATCCATAATATCTACAGCGGCAATTTCACCGTAACCTCTTTCCTCAATGGCTTTGCGGTGATTTTCGGTATTGGAACGGTTTCCGCCGTAAGCAGTATTGCACTCTACAATAGTACCTTTTACATCCTTAACCAAAGCTCCGATAAGTTCCGGGCGGAGATGATTGCTCTGTGCCGATTCGCCGGTGCTTATTTTCACTGCCACGTTTCCCTCGGGTTTAACTCCAAGAGCGTTGAATATTCCAAGCAACGACTCGGGAGTGATTTCGGATGTGAAATACACGGCAGCCGGTTCCGGGGCTGGCTGCGCGATGCATGCGGTAAGTGTAAGGCATGCGGCTAATGCGGTAAATACTTGTTTTATCATTTTGTAATACGGTTTTTATTTGCAAAGATGCACAGTTTAGATGTTTGTACGCTTATAAATTTTTCGGATAATCATACCAAAATTGCAGATAGCATCGGTTATCCGGCAAACTATTGTATAAACTGATATGCACCGCTTGAAACAGCCCGGTTTCTGCACGACAAGAGCTTTTGCCGAATTAATCCTTGTCGAAGAAACTTGTAAATACGCCTCGTTCCTGTGAGGGAATGCCAATTGTTTCTTTGGCTGATTTAATGGCTTTTATCAGGAAAGCCATATTGAGTCCGAGATTGCGCATGGTTTGTAGACCTTCTTTGTCCTTTTCAACATCTTCGGCAGTATAGCCATGCACCTCGTTCCAGTATGTACTGGATACTATCGGCATTGACGATATGGTGAAGTATTTGTTGATTTCGTCGAATGCGGATGTCGAACCGGCACGGCGTGACGAAATTACAGCAGCACCCACTTTCATTGTCTTGTCAAAAGCTCCGGCTGTTGAATAAAAAAGGCGGTCGAGGAACGCGAGCAATTGTCCGTTTGCGCCTGCGTAATATGTGGGAGTGCCAATCAACAGCCCGTCGCATTCGGCAAAGAGGGGAGCGGCTTCGTTTACAATATCATTGAACACGCATTTATTTGAATTGCGACATGAGAGGCATGCTATGCAGCCTCTCACATCCTTGACACCGACATTTATCCTTACAGTTTCTATTCCGTTTTCATTAAGTGTTGTTTCAACTTCTCTAAGCGCCCTGTCGGTGCATCCGTGAGTATGGGGGCTGCCGTTTATTACCAATACTTTCATTATTTCCTGTATTTTTTGTGATATGTGAATATTTGAGAAATGTTTTCGTCTTTCAAAGTAACAAAATATAGTGCTTGTATGTCTTGTATATTTTGCTGATAAATCTACCAAAATTGATTTTTTTCAGGGTAGGTTTTGAGGATAGGGTAATAATAAAAGCGCGGCCGAAAAAGGTCGCGCTTTTATTATGGGATTATTATTTTTATTTTGTGCGGGCGAGGATGAGAGCCGAAGTCGGTTCTACGGTTACAGTGCCGCCTTTTGAAGTTGCGAGTCCGTCGGCGTTAATTTGTCCGTCGCGTGCAATTACGGTCCATTCACCTTTAGGGATTTTGGTGGTAACCGGAGCTTCCGAGCCGTTGAATATCAGCTTGATTTCTTTCCAATCGTCGCCGTTGGCGTTGTTTTTGATAGAGTAGGAAATTACGTTGGGCTCTTTAACGTTGTCGAAAACAATGTTTTTTGCAATGTCTTCGGCTGTTCGCATGCGGAATGCGGGATGATTGCGGCGCAGACGAATGAGCTCGGTGTAGTATTTGAACTGGTCGTTGTTTTTCTTTTTGAATTCCCAGTCGATTGCATTGATTGAGTCGGGCGATTTATAGGAATTGTGCACACCTTTTTTGTTGCGGAACACTTCTTCACCTGCAAATATGAAAGGAGTTCCCTGCGAGGTGAATACAATTGTCTGAGCCAGGCGGGCAGCTCTCATGCGCTGTTCCTCGGAGCTTCCCGGCATGGAGGCAGCAAGTTTGTCGGTGAGAGTGAGGTCGTCGTGGCAAGAAACGTAATTGATAATCTGCTCGGGAGAGGCAGCATAGGCAAATTTGGAGTTGTTACCCTTTTCGTAGTTTACCTGAGGGTGTGCAGTGGATGCAACAATACCTATTTTTACGGTTTCCTCGTTGCCGGGTTTCCCTGTTGCAAAACCACGGTCGGCGGCATTTGAGTAGTGTCCTTTAATGGCATCGCGGATGTCGTCGCTGAACACAGCCACGCCGTTCATTTTGCTAACGTTCTCTTTGAGGGCACGTTGTTCGGCGGGGAGGGGAGAGTTGCCGGCAGTCCAGCCTTCACCGTAAATTATTATGTCGGGATTAATTTTGTGGAGTTCCTCGGCAACTTTGTTCATTGTTTCGATGTCGTGAATTGCCATGAGGTCGAAGCGGAAACCGTCCATATGGTATTCTTTTGCCCAGTATTTAACCGAGTTGACAATGAAGTTACGCATTTGCTCGCGTTCCGAAGCTGTTTCGTTTCCACATCCCGAGGCGTCGCTGTAAGATCCGTCGGGGCGGTGACGGTAGAAATATCCGGGAGCTGTAAGGGAGAAATTGGAGTCGTCGTTATTAGCTGTGTGATTGTAAACCACGTCCATAATAACACCGATACCTGCATCGTGGAGAGCTTTTATCATTTGCTTCATTTCCAGAATGCGGGCAGCCGGATTGGCGGGGTCGGTGGAGTATGAGCCTTCGGGTGCGTTATAGTTGTACGGGTCGTAGCCCCAGTTATAAGTATTTGAGGGAAGCTGCGATTCATCAACCGAATTGAAATCGTAGGAAGGGAGAATATGCACATGAGTCACACCGAGTTCCTTGAGGTGGTCGATACCGGTAGCCAGGCCGTCGCCGCTTTTAGTCTGCGGTTCGGTGAGGGCGAGGAATTTTCCTTTGTGTACAATGCCGGAGGAGGGGTGCATTGAAAAATCGCGGTGATGCATTTCGTAAATAACAGCATCGTTGTAACTTTTAAGTTGAGGTCCGCGGTCGTTTTCCCAACCATTCGGATTGGTTTGGGCAAAGTCGATTATTGCGGCACGGTGTCCGTTTGTGCCCACGGCTTTGGCCCAAATTCCGGGTGTTTCATCGAGTTGCTTTCCGTTCACAGTAACGGCAAAAGTATAGAATTTGCCGTACAGTTTCTGAGGAACAGAGGCAGTCCAGCAACCGTTATCGCCTTTTGTCATCGTAAGGGTGTCCACGGGAGCAGTGTTGCGGTCGGAATTGTAGATGAAAACTTTAACGCCCTGAGCTTCGGGAGACCAGAGTGTGAAACGGGTACCGGCGTCGTCGATGTTCAGTTCAAGGTCTTCGCCATTGTATGTCGGCCATTTGGCATAGGAATTTTCCATGGTAACGGATGCGGCAGACGACATTACGGATGCGGCCATAATCATTGGCGCAATAAAATTACGTAAATCCAAAGTGTACAATATTTTAAAGAAATCACAAATCAGTTATAAACGGCTGTATAAATGTTGCCGTGCCGAGGTGCGGTTATTTAACGGCCACGCGTGTGGCAAGGCGTCCCGGTTTAACAATATAACATCCCGAAGGAAGTTCTATATACATTGTTTCACCGGCATCCACGAACATATGCTTTACCACGGCGCCCGTAATTGCGTATACGGTAACTTCCAGTCGGGTTTCGCCGGGATTTTCGATGGATACACCTCCGCTGACAACACGAACTTTGGCATTGTCACGGCTGACTTCGGTGCTGATATTTTCTGCGCCGTTGTCAGCAGCATAAAGCGGTGTTCCGCCAATAAAGAGGGCGAAAGCAAACGGCAATATGTACTTACTTAACATTTTCACGGCAATAGAATACTTTTAGTTTCTACAAAGATAATAAAAAAGCCCTGCAAGAGCAATACTTGCAGGGCTTTTTAATAAAATTTAATGTTTAGCGCACAATAAATTTACTTTGGCCTGCAATATAGAGGCCGGCGGGAAGCGATATTGTGGTGATTTCGTTGGCGGTGAGGTTTACACTTGCAACCTTGCGACCGGCAATATCGAATACATTGAAAGTTCCGCCTTTAGTGGAAAGTACTTCAAGGCCACCGTTTACAACGGCTACGTTAAAGTTGTCGGTTTCGGGTGCGACGCTTTGGCTAATGCCTGACAGAAGTTCTTCGGGCAGGCTGAATGCTGCGGCGTAAACTGCCCAGCTCTGAGGAGCGGCGCTTTCACTGCCACCTATTGCTGTGAAGGCTTTGTTTCCGCGTGCGGCTGCGTAGCCTTTAGCATTGGAGGGAACATATGCAAAAGATGTGGCAGTGGGAACGCCTCCGCCGGTGAGGAGTGTCCATGTGTTGTCGACATCGGCTTCGAGAGTGTTTGCATCGTAGCAGCGGATGTATGATCCAACTGTCGCGTTCATGCCGTAGCCGTAGATGTATACTTTCGAGAGTTTTTCGGGATTCTGGAACGCGCACATGTATCCGGTAAGGGCGGTTGCTGCTGTTCCTGTGAAATCCTGACGCGAGTTGCGGGCTGCAACCCAGTCGCCGTTTTCGGCATTGAACTTAATGATGAATCCTTCGCGGAGAGTTTCCTGAGTGCTGGAAAGTTCGGCTCCTGCGGCTGTTTTGAGAACGCCGTTGAACTGTCCGGTTAGCCACAGGTTGTTGTCGTATACGGCAAGAGATGTGTTTTGGAAACCGGCTTTGTTATTGAGCTTTTCACCGATAATGGGTGTAAGCCAGTTCACGGTTAAATCGTTTGCGTTGAGAGAGCCGATAAATGGAGAGGGAGCGTCGCCGCAGGCAAGGTCTTTACCTCCGAAAGTGGATGTACCTTCTTCGTCGCCGGCTGTAACGAGCCCCTGGAAGTAGATGTTATCCGCATCGGCTTTGAGTGTCATTATCTGCTCGGCAGCAAGTTTTGCGCCGTCGGCAGTAAGGGCGTCAATGAAATAGCCGTTGGAATCGAATGCAGCAAGATAGAGTCCGTCGGAAACTTTGCCGTCGGCATCTACATTACGGGGCTGGAGTGTGAATATGCTGTTATCCTGACGGGTAAACTGCAAGCCGGATGAATATGCGCCTCCGACGAATATTTTACCGCTATTGCTCACAGCGAGTGCGGGAATTGTGGCGCCGTCCGAGACAAAAGTGGCATCGGCATTTGTTTCGGTTCCGTTTTCAACGTATATCTGACGAAGCCATTCTATTTCGCCCTCGTTGTTGGCTTTACCTATGTAAAGTGTGTAGAAGCGTTTTTCAACGGTGCCGGCCATTTCGAATTTGTTGCCTTTGGAATCGACAAAACAGATTGGTTCATCAAGTTTGCCGTCGGTATGGCGTGCTTTGGCAGTAAAAATCAAGCCGTCTTCAACAATGGCAATGTTTCCCTGGCCGGAAGCGAAATCGCCGCTGTTGGTGTAAATAGTCCATTCGGGAGTGCCGTCGACAGAGGTTTTTGTAAGCGCAAAGTTGTTGGCAAAGCTGGTTCCGGCATTGTATCCGCTGCCGGTGAAAAGCAAATCGCTGCCGAAGTACAATTCGGGAACGGCATCGGTACTACCGAGGGTATTAAGCCAGTATACCGAATTTTCAGTAGCAAGCACGGCAGTGTTGTTGTCGCCTGCGGTTACGCCGTTGGCATCGAAGAATTTTCCCCATAAAAACGAGGGAGTTTCGGCGGCGTAGGCTCCGAAAGCCAGCAGACAGGCTGCCGAAATAGCTGATAAACGTGTAGAAATTTGCATGTACTGTATTTATTGTGAATGGTTTTTAAATTAAGTGCAAAATTAAGCAACTTTATCGGTTCGGGCAATACCTATTAATAAGTATAAAAATTCGTGCAAAAATTATATGCAGGTTTGCATAGAACGAATGTGGGTATGATAAAAAATTTTGTATCTTTGTAGGAATTATCGTTATGCGCTTTAAAGTGCTGTTGAGATTACGAATATAACATATTGTAATATATGTATAGAATAAAAGAAAAAAGCCGGTTTTCGGAGAATGTAATCAAACTTGTAGTAGAGGCTCCCGAGGTTGCGCGTGCGCGTAAACCGGGGCATTTTGTCATAGTCCGATGTGGAGAGGGCGGAGAACGCATACCTCTGACAATAGCGGATGCCGACGTAAAAGCCGGCACAATAACCCTTGTAGTACAGGCAGTGGGTGTGTCTACCCGAAAAATATGTGCTTTGGAGGCCGGCGACAGCTTTACCGACCTCGTGGGGCCTCTTGGCCGTGCCACTGCCATTGGCAAGCGCGACGGGAAAGTGGTTTGTTGTGGCGGAGGTGTAGGTGTTGCTCCGTTGCTTCCCATTATCAAGGCCATGAAAGAGGCCGGCAATTATGTGGTAAGCGTACTTGCCGCGCGTAACAAGGATTTAATTATACTTGAGGATGAAGTGCGCCGCTATTCCGATGAGCTTATTATAATGACCGACGACGGGAGTGCTGGCCGCAAAGGCTTGGTAACTGCCGGCGTTGAAGAAGTTATTAAAGAAGGCGATGTTGCCGAGGTGGTAGCCATAGGACCTGCCATAATGATGAAATTTGTGTCCTTGCTCACAAAAAAATATGAAGTTCCCACAATATGTTCGCTTAACACTATTATGGTGGACGGTACGGGAATGTGTGGTGCCTGCCGAGTGAATGTAGGCGGCAAGATGCGTTTTGTTTGTGTCGATGGCCCCGAATTCGATGCCCATAAGGTGGATTTTGATGAAATGATTATGCGAATGAGGGCTTACGACCCTGTCAAATAATAAAGGATATGGAAAAAGAATGTAACGAAGGTCGCAATGCCCGCTGGCGCGAGGAACTGCGTAATGCACTTCCTGCAAAAGAGCGCACGGCAATACCCCGAGTGCAGATGCCGACTCTTTCGCCGGAGATTAGAGTTACCTGTAACGATGAAGTAAATCAGGGGCTGACTCCCGCACAGGCAGTTCTGGAAGCTACACGCTGTCTCGATTGTCCGGCACCGGGATGTGTGGAGGGTTGTCCTGTCGGCATAGCAATTCCCGATTTTATTAAAAATATACAGCGAGGCGATAACCGCGAGGCTGCCCGTATACTCAAAATGAGCAGCGCTTTGCCTGCTGTGTGTGGCCGCGTGTGTCCGCAGGAAAAGCAGTGCGAAAGCAAGTGCATCTATCATAAAATGAAAAAAGAACCTGTTGCAATAGGTTATCTTGAACGTTTTGCCGCCGATGCGGAAATTGCCGCAGGAGGAGTGAGCATTCCCGACGCTCACAAAAACGGTATTCGTGTGGCTGTTGCCGGTTCCGGCCCTGCCGGGCTGTCGTTTGCAGGCGAAATGGCGCGGCGCGGATTTGACGTTGACGTTTTCGAGGCTCTCCACGAGGTTGGAGGGGTGCTTAAATATGGTATCCCCGAGTTCAGGCTTCCCAACAATGTGGTGGATGCCGAGCTGGATTCGCTTCGCAAATCAGGCGTGAAATTTCACACCGATACTGTTATAGGTCGTACTCTTTCGTACGACGACTTGCTCAATGCCGGTTTCAAAGGAATTTTTGTCGCGTCGGGCGCCGGTCTTCCCCGTTTTATGAATATTCCCGGCGAGAATTATATTGGAGTATTATCGAGCAATGAATATCTTACCCGTATAAATCTTATGGGTGCCGGCAGCCCGGGACATGATACACCCGCTCCTCTGGGCAAACGCATAGCCGTAATAGGTGGAGGAAACACTGCTATGGACTCTGCCCGAACAGCCCGTAGAATGGGTGCGGAGAAAGTGATGATTATATACCGACGCGGCGAATCCGAAATGCCTGCCCGAGTGGAGGAGGTGCATCATGCCAAGGAGGAAGGCGTTGAGTTTATTACCCTGGCTTCGCCGGTTGAGTATGTTGCCGACGAGCACGGACGTGTTCGTGCCGTACGTGTACAGCGAATGGAGTTGGGCGAACCTGATGCTTCGGGGCGTCGCTCGCCGGTTCCTGTTCCCGGAGCTGTTGATGAAATTGAAATAGACCTTGCCATTGTAAGTGTGGGCGTGTCGCCGAATCCTCTTATACCGTCGTCTATCGACGGCCTGGATGTAAGTAACCGAGGCACTATTGTTGTGGATGAGGACATGATGTCGTCGATACCGGTGGTTTTTGCAGGCGGTGATATTGTGAGAGGCGGAGCTACCGTTATTCTTGCTATGGGTGACGGGCGTCGTGCCGCTGCTTCGATGGCTGAAAAATTGCTGCAGGATGCGACTTGTTAAAACTATTGCAGCTGTTTCGGTGCTTTTGTCGGCCTTATCATGTCAGAAGGCCGACAATGATGACCGTCCGCTGCTGCTGGTAAGCATTGAACCGCAACGCAAGGTCCTTGAATCGCTTGCGGGGAGTGCTTTCCGGGTGGAAACTATGCTGCCCGGGACGTCGAACCCCGAGACTTATGAACCGTCGGCAGCCGAACGTATGGAAGTGGACAAGGCCGAGATTTATTTTTCGACCGGTGTACTGCCCTTTGAGAAGGAACTTGAGAAATCATCGTCCACTGAATTTGTCAATACGTCCCGTGATATTGATTTTCTATATGGGACACATGCACATAACGGGCATATGCATAATGTTGCCGACCCTCATTATTGGTCATCAGTGGCAGGTATGCGGAAGGTGGCGGCGAATATGGCCGAAGCTCTCATACACATGTATCCCGACAGTATTGATGTTTTTAAGGCGCGTATGGACTTGTACAATGCGCATCTTGATTCATTGGACAAGTCTTTGGCATCCACTCTCGCCGGTGTGCCTGCCCGTGCATTTGCCGTGTGGCATCCGTCGCTTTCATATTTTGCCAACGATTACGGTTTAAAGCAGATAACAGTGGGCGAAGACGGAAAAGAAATGAGTGCGCGGACAATGGCAGCACGTATCGACAGTGCGCGGGCAAACAATGTGCGTGTTCTGTTTTTTCAGCAGGAATTCGACTCTCGTCAAGGTACGGTTGTCAACGACGGCATAGGTTCGCGAATGATAATTGTTAATCCATTGGCCTACGATTGGGAAGGCCAGCTTGAATATATTGCCGATGAACTTGCAAAACCATAATCCGGGCTGCTGCTCACACTCGCAGGCTTTGATTAAATTGAGTGATGTCAGTCTGATCCGAGAGGGACGAACTATTCTGGCCAATGTGAATTTATGCGTTCACAAGGGCGATTTTATTGCTGTTACCGGGCCTAACGGAGGAGGAAAGACATCGCTTATGCGTCTCATTCTCGGTCTTCTTAATCCTACGGAAGGTTCGATAGCTTATTTCAGCGAGACCGGTGAGTCGATCCCTCGCTTGTACCGTCCAGGCTATCTTCCGCAGAAAAATACTGTCGACGGCCATTTTCCCATTACAGTAGGTGAAGTAGTAGCTTCCGCATTAATCAATCATAACATGGACAGGGAGCGAAAGGATAGCGAGATCGACCGGGTTCTGTCTTTAATGGGCTTGTCGGAACTTTCGAAGCGTCCTATAGGACGTTTGTCCGGAGGGCAGCTTCAGCGCACTCTTTTTGCCAGAGCCATTGTGTCGTGCCCGGGAGTACTTGTGCTTGACGAACCGCTGAGTTATCTGGATGCCCGTTATGAGCAACAGTTGTGCTCGGTGGTAGAAGAGCTCGCTAAAAGCACAACTGTTCTGCTGGTAAGTCATCAGATGACACGTATTGCATCTCTTGCCAATCGTCATATAATAGTTGAGCGCTCGGTTCGCGAATGTTCGCATGCGCACCATTATGCAGCCCCCAAGTGCTGACAAGTGCTGTAGTTTGAGCTGAAAATGGCATTTTGTTAAGCTATAATACTTTTCAATAGCTTAAAAACTATGTTATAGAGCAGATTGTTATTAGCCGCATATGATTTAACGCTATTTAACTATAACTACGAATTTTAGCTTAATCTGCGTTTATAATACTAAGAATAGTAAAACAAGAGAATATAACCGCAAAATAATTGCATAATGTATTGTAATGCTTCAATAAATTTTTAGCCGGTTTCGGTGCGGTAAATTATGAAATTTGCATGTGTGTTATATTGGTGCTACCTTTGCACTCGGAAATGATACGACAAGCATTGCTAAATGCTTTTTCATATTAAACAAATCTGGAATAGACATATAAATCTAACATTAAGTACTATGTGTAAGAAGGCAAGGGGCGTCCGTGACGGATATCCCCTTGTTTTTTGTATCAGCTTCTAAATCTTTTTGACAGCGAATACAATTCCACTCTTAAAGATCCACACACTACTGTCCTCTAAAAGTAGACATGGTTAAAAATTAAATAAATTCGGCTCACTTGAACCATAGAGGACATTGACATTTTTGAAATTCGATTTGTCGAAGAGATCTCTCAGATGAGTCTTGTCAGTCAGCAGATTCCAAGAATCTGAAGTATTTCATAGATGCTTCGCTCCAGTTTCATATCGTGCTGTACGATTGCTACAAGGCAATAAGTAATTCACGGTTTGACAGTTGTCCAAACATTAGTGTAAGTAGTTGATACCAATAAGTATAACTTTTTACATATTTGTCACCATCATACTTCTTTACAATGCGTAAGAACTTAAAATTATCAAGAAACTCGACTAATTGGGCGAAAACGTATTTGTCCTTATTCATAACAGTCTGAATCAGACTGCAAAAGTAATTTCAAATCGTTGCGCGGCAAAATCAGCTATAACAAATCGAATTTCAATAATTTCAAAGTACTCTTGTGATTTTTTAGTGGACACTAATGAATTTCTATACCAAACGTGGTTGAATGGTGCAAGGAACGAATCCTGATGCCAGATGCCGAGATAGTGGGACGAGGTAAAAACTGGTATATCACCGCCGATGATGTAACAATAACAGTAAATGCCAATCTCCTGACGCTCCAGACCGCCCATCCGGTCAAGAAGAAATAGACTATCTAATCTCATTCCAAGATTCTAGAGCCGTCGGAAGTTGTACAATCCCCACTCTCGGAAAATAAGTGGGATTCTAAAATACTGGCGTTTATTATCTAATGAGGAAGTGAAATATTTTATCAGCACCAAGGCTGCTTCATCCATTGAGCCACGCTGTGTACTTACAGAAAATCGGTAGATTGAGTATTTTTGATCCAAAGGAATAAGTGTTAGCTCATGATTATCATAATCAATGACTAAGTGGCTTTTATGAAATTCCGTACTTTTGAAATAATTCCACCAAGAATTATCCCAATCGCTGAAATGTGAGCAGTTTTCACTAAACTCAAGAATTGTACATTCATCCAAATCTCGAAGATAACAACTTCCTCTAAATGATAATCTACTTTTATAGTAATTGGTGACAATACGGACGTGGGACTGCAAAGGAGAACTCAGTATTTTCTTTAATCTATCATTGTTGTCGGTTGCCTTGAAGCGTTTAGCCTTTAATTGAACCGATTTTTCTGTATCATCAGAGAACTTATATATTTCCGAAAACAATACAGTCTTCAGCATCCCATAATGAATGTTGCATAATACGCTGAAACCTTCATTAACAGACTTAGATAGGAAGGATACAGGGAAAGCTAAATGTTTAGGGATGTTAATTTCAATTGCAAAAGTTCCTCTGACAATCGTCATAGGAATTTTAACTCTCGTAGTCATTGCCTCTTCAAAGCTTTTTGCTGACAGATAGGTATTTATACGAATTATTTCTTTGGCATCTGTCAGTTTCTCAAGCTCAGCTAATTGCTGTTGATAAATTGCTATCAGTTCATCCCCAAAAACTTGAAAATATTTCTTTGGGAAACTATCCCACAAATAATCTTTACATTGTTCCCACTCCGGTGTGTTTACAAATTCGCACCTATCCAGATGACATACAACATACCCATCATATATCTCAACATCTTCAAATGGCACACGCAGATTACACCCGTGGACTGAGTTTATGAAGTCTTCTTTTGGAATATCAGCTATGCCATAATTAGACATAATATCATATAGATTTACTGCCTTATGCCTGAGACGAGTATCGTCTTCATAGATGTTGCACATTGAGTTATTTAGAAAGGCTCCAATCTCAGTCGTTAATCGATTCTTATCGTTCTCAAAGGCTTGTCTCGTTTTACTTTCTTCTTGCTCCTTCATTTTCTCCGCTATAGCATTCAATATAAAAGACAAGTCAGTATAAGGGACAAAGTGGAATGTTTTAAGTTTTCTTGATTCACAAGCAATCTTAAACTCATGGTCAATGAGTTCAAGCCATGAGGGGTGAACCTTTTTGATTCTCTTACTCTGAAGTGCCCATTCTCCGAGTTTTATCACGCCATTGTCAAGCGAGAAGTCTGACGCATGGTAAGTTTTCCCGAAAATATCAGGTTTCGGTTTTTCAACAATCGGCTGAACGGAATCCGGCACAGTCTGCTCCTTTTCAGTTGTTGTCTTCTTCTTTTCTTCAACCTTCCGAATTAACGGTCTCAATTTTCGGTGAAGCCTACTCTTTATTCGTGACGGAGTTTCACTTTCAAATGCCTGTCTCCAGAAATAGTTGAAATCCTTGGATGTAAAATCACCATATTTTGCCACCAATTCTACCAAAGAGTCAACATCTTGGATAGTATGAATTTTATGCTGTCTATAATTATAAGCACACATATCATTAGGATTTTACATATTCAATCTGATAGCCACTGAGGGAGGGCTGAACTATCATTGTCAAGTCGTGTAAGCATGGCACGACACCATCCGAGCAATTCTTCTTTAAGGTGCTTCGGAGATATTATCTCGACCCATCCGGCTCGTGAGAATATCGCGGCAAGGAAATCAGTGGTTGGGCGCAGATACAATTCAAAATCAACAGTCTCTTTAGTTGAGCCGATTTCGTGCTGTGTATGATGTAATGGGAGGTCACGCAGATAATAGCGTTCTTGACCATGCGCCCGGAGAATTACTCTCTCAAGTTTTACGCGTGAGTCGGTCATCATTCCGAAATACTCATCGAAATATGCCTCGCAGTCAAAATCTTTAGGCATTTTGAACTGTAAGTCTGATACCTTGACACTGATGATTCGGTCAAACGAGAACAGCCTGAATTTATCATCAAAATGCCCAAGAAGATACCAACGCTGTTTGAAAAGGCGAATACAATATGGTTCGATGATATAGTTCCGTTCATGCTTACCATATCCCTGATATGTGAGTTCTATCCGGTGATTTTCTTTCATCGCCTCGATTAAGGTCTGCAATGTATCTCCCGCAAATGGAACAGGTTCGAGCAATATTCGGTCTTGAATCGAGCGACTTTCTGTTATCATATTATTGACCGCGACCGACGAAACCATCCAATTCATTACAGAGCCAAGGCTGTCGGCGTTAGCGATGTAATATACATTGCCATTTGAACGGTCACATTCAATGTCTATTCCAAAAATCTCCTGCACTGCCGAGCGGTGACGGTTGAAGGTGGACCGGGGCATCGGTGAACCATTGTTCAGCTCACTTCTCTCCCAACGGCTCGACAAATCTTCAAGCGTAATCTGACCGGCCTGCCTAATAGTCCTGACAAGCCACACATATTCTCTGAATATATCTGATGATCTCATAAGGCAAATTTACAAAATTTTATCAAATGTTCCGCATTGTGGTACATCTGAAGTCTAATTTTGCGCCATAATTTCTAATTCAGGTCATTATGATACTCGACTCAGACACTAACATCGTATATTTCTCAAAGCGGCTACTTGAATACCCGCATGGCATGGATATAGTTGAACAGCTTGACGAGCACGGTGTATTCGTTGAATTTATTCCATCAACGAGAGACATTTGGGCTCGCGATTATATGCCGGTGCAAATTGCTGACAATAAATACATAGGCTACGAATACTGCCCCAATTATCTCTATCCAAACTACGCATCCATGATTACAAATCAGACAAGAGTATGTGATGAATTGGAAATTGACACCATTCCTACAGGACTCATAATTGACGGAGGCAATGTAATCAAGACTTCAAAAGGCATTATCATGGTTGACAAAGTATTTCATGAGAATAAACACTTCTCCAAGATTGAACTTATCAATCGACTCGAAAACGCATTCTGTTCTGAAATAATATTTCTTCCGTGGGATCGTAGCGAATATTACGGTCACGCTGATGGTGTTGTCAGAGAGATTTCTGCCGGTAAAGTCCTTATGACAAATTACCTCCGGTTTTCAAAGAAGTATGCCGGGCAGTTCGAGAAAATTCTATCCTCGCACTTTGATGTTGAAGTTCTTGACTACGATGTAAAAAAGCCTCATAAAAACAACTGGTGTTATATCAATTTTCTCCGCATCGGTGATATGATATTCATACCTCAACTGACTCCCATGCGCCGCGTGAATGATGAAGAATGTTGTATGACAAGTAGCAAATCTGAATACGTCCCCACGGGTAGAATTGTAGAGGACGATGCTTTAGCCGTTGAGCAGTTCTTTAGCCGTTGAGCAGTTCAAACGTCTTTTCATCGACTGCAAGATTATTCCGGTATCTTGCCCCAAAATAGTGGATGAAGGCGGTGCGCTCAACTGCATCTCATGGAATGTTAAGGAAGCTCGGGCATCGTTTTTGCCTGAAATCTAATCATTTCGTAAAACACGCTATTCACCAGGTTTTCTGTTGATGGCAACTCATTACGATTGATTGATTCCGGCAAGCGTTTTATCCAGTCTTCAATTTTCCGTTCACGGGTCTGACCTTTTGAGATTGGAATCCACCTCGCCATATTAGTAATGTGTTTGCCATGTGGCTTCTCGGCCATGACAATTTGTGGATAAGACTCCGAACTTGGTGTGAAGGCATCAAATCTGTCCCAAAGTATATCAACACATTTCAACGGTCCGATGACCGGCTTAGCTCCCTCTTTGTGTTCGCGTATTCCACGAACCAATATGCCACCGAAAACTGTATCGTTACTCTTAAAACTCAAATCCACACCGCTTTGATGGAAAAACCATTGTCCTCCATCGATCTGTCGAGGATAAGTTATTACATCCGGATGCTTCGGAGAGAACAGATAAAACTCTATTTCGATAATCTCATAGAGTTTATCACCTTTGGCAATTAGTACATGATTCAGCAGATCATCGGCAATCGACTGAAACAATAAACCATATTTACCATCGTGACTTATTCCGATTAAGTCAAGTTTGTCTTTGAGTTGCTGAAGAAAGGCTTCCATATAGTTTTATTTGATGCAAAACTACAAAAAAATCTGGATTGTACCGCATTATGAGACAATATATTTTTAATTTTGCAGAAGCAAAACTAAAAGTATGGACTACCCAGACTACGACAGAATTTATCGAGCCTATGGCGAGCTTGGTTTCCCTCATGCCGAGCGCACCTATTTCGACCATCTCGGCACTGAGTTTTCAGACAATACCATCGAACAAAAATTGCTCGATATAGGTTATCTCCTGTGGCATAGCTACGATGTTCGCTCCGACATTCACCACACATATAGCGATGCCCATCCGTCAGTGTCACAGAACGATGTAAGACAGACCATTTACATTCTTCTCGCGGAACTCTGGGGAGGCAAACCGGAATATGTCGAGCAGATGTTTCGTTACAAAAGCATGGACGGACTTATTGACGAACTGTTTACAGCCGTACTGCGATACTATCACCTTCCCATAAATCGGTATTACAAACACTATCTAAAAGACCCACTCGATATGACAGAAACAGAACTCAGAGATTGCAACCCTTGGCGTGAAGTTGCTGACCTCTTTACCGGAAACGATTTCCTGTTGTCGGATAAGCACAATCTTGTTTGCTCCGATGATAAAGAAATAATTGAAGTATTCAACTCCACCGCCAAACCGGAACACAAATATCATCTAAACGTACCGGCATATCCTTGGTATGGTAATCCTCTCACTGCAAAAGTGATTGTGTTAAGTCTCAATCCCGGATATGATGAACGCCAGTCCAAAA
>CAMWMR010000040.1 GCA_947175425.1 uncultured Porphyromonadaceae bacterium | reverse complement strand
GGATAGGTTCCTATAATCCGAACACTAATCCTGCTACAATTACTCTTAACTTCGAGCGTGCTTTGTATTGGGTGACCGTTGGTGCAGAACCCACCGACACCGTACGTTCCATTCTTTCCAACGAAGGCGTACTCATGATGAACCACCTCCTCGGTGGCGTTAAAAAAGGCGCATTCGACGAAGCTGAAGCACAGCGTCGTTTCGATGCATGGAAAGCTAAAAAGGATGCCAAGACAGCTGCTCTTAAATCCAACATGGCCAACCAGCGCGAACTCTCCGCTAAACAGCGTCTCGAAGCCGAAACCGCTAAGAACAAGGCTAAAGCCGAGCTCGTAGCTAAAAAGAAAGCTGAAGCTGCCGCCGCTCAGGCTGCTGCAGAAGCTCCCGAAGCTCCCGCCGAAGAAGCCGATAGCCAGTCCGCTGAATAATTCAACGAACAGGTTCGGTTCGACGATATCCTTAAAGGGTGTGTCCGCTTTATTATGCCGACACACCCTTTTTTGAAATTATTATGCCAACGGGACATATATTCCCTTTCCCTTAATATTTGCATGAAAAAATTTAACCAATACTCCGATTTCAACCTCTCGGCCCTTAACAAGGAAATGCTGGCCGACTGGAACAACGGCAATCTTTTTGAACGAAGCGTGCAACTCCGCGAGGGCGCGCCTTCTTTCGTTTTTTACGAAGGTCCTCCTTCGGCAAACGGTATGCCCGGCATTCACCATGTAATGGCACGTACCATTAAGGACCTTTTCTGCCGATACAAAACCATGCAGGGATTTCAAGTACACCGAAAAGCAGGCTGGGACACCCACGGGCTGCCGGTGGAACTTGGCGTGGAACGCTCCCTGGGCATTACAAAAGAGGATATCGGCAAAAAAATCAGTGTCGACGAATACAACAGCGCCTGCCGCCGCGAAGTAATGAAATATACCCGCGAGTGGGAGACGCTTACAAATATGATGGGATATTGGGTTGATACTACCGACCCTTATATCACCTACGACAACCGCTACATCGAAACTGTGTGGTGGCTGCTTGCTCAGCTGTATAACAAGGGATTACTCTACAAAGGCTATACCATTCAGCCTTACTCTCCCGCAGCGGGAACCGGCCTCAGTACCCACGAGCTCAACCAGCCCGGTTGCTACCGCGATGTGAAGGACACCACTTGTGTGGCTCAGTTCACTTGCACCACTCCTCTGCCCGTAATGGAAGGCTGGGGAACTCCCGCTTTCCTTGCATGGACAACCACTCCCTGGACTTTGCCCTCCAACACCGCTTTGTGCGTAGGCCCCAATATAGAGTACTCAATTGTGCGTACCTACAACCCCTATTCCGGCAAACCGGTGACTGTTGTTGTTGCTTCGGCGCTCGTAAACTCTATTTTCAACGCCAAAGCCAAGGATATTGCACTGGAAGACTACAAACCCGGCGACAAACTCGTTCCTTTCAGCATTACAGCTACCGTTAAGGGCGAGGAACTTGTAGGGCTTAAATATGAACAACTCCTCCCCTGGGTAAATCCCGGCGAAGGCGCTTTCCGCGTTATCCCCGGCGACTACGTTACCACCGACGACGGTACCGGTATTGTTCACATTGCCGGCACTTTCGGTGCCGATGACCTTCGTGTATCGCGCCAAAACAACATTCCGCCACTGCACATGATAGATGCCGACGGAAATCTCAAACCTATGGTGGACATGCAAGGACGTTTCTACCTGCTTGAAGACCTGGATAAAGATTTCGTTGCATCCAATGTAAACGTTGAGGAATATTCCAAATGGCAGGGTCGTTACGTGAAAAACGATTTCGACAGCGCAGCCGGTCCCGATACCGAAACTCTAGACGTGGCAATATGCATGGACCTGAAAATGGCCGGCAAAGCTTTCAAAATCGAAAAGCACGTACACAACTACCCTCACTGCTGGCGCACCGACAAACCCGTGCTCTACTATCCGCTCGACAGCTGGTTCGTTCGCTCTACCGCTATGCGCGAACGTTTGATGGAACTCAACGAAACCATTAAATGGAAACCGGCTTCAACAGGAACGGGACGTTTTGGCAAATGGCTGGAGAACTTGCAGGACTGGAATCTCTCGCGCAGCCGCTATTGGGGCACTCCCCTTCCCATTTGGCGTACCGAAGGCGGTGCCGAAGAACTGTGTATCGACAGCGTGGAAACACTCTACAACGAAATAGAAAAATCCGTCGCGGCCGGTGTCATGGCAAGCAATCCCCTGAAAGACAAAGGTTTTGTTCCGGGAGTTTATACTGCAGAGAACTACGACAAGATTGACCTGCACCGCCCGTATGTGGACGATATTGTGTTGGTATCGCCTTCCGGCAAGCCCATGAAGCGCGAGACCGACCTCATTGACGTGTGGTTCGACTCCGGCTCAATGCCCTACGCTCAGATTCATTATCCCTTCGAAAACAAGGAAGCTTTTGAAAACGGAAGCCTCTTCCCCGCCGATTTCATTGCCGAGGGCGTTGACCAGACACGCGGCTGGTTCTTCACCCTGCACGCTATCGGAACGATGGTGTTCGACTCGCCCGCTTTCAAAGCCGTAATTTCCAATGGTCTCGTTCTTGACAAGAACGGTGAAAAAATGTCCAAGCGCAAAGGCAATGCCGTCGACCCCTTCGAGACAATCGAAAAATTCGGTTCCGACCCCGTTCGCTGGTACATGATTTCGAGTTCGTCGCCTTGGGACAACCTCAAATATGACCCCGACGGCGTGGTGGAAGTTTCTCGCAAATTCTTCTCCACTCTGTCCAACACCTACAACTTCTTTGCCACATACGCGAACGACGACGAGTTTACAGGTGAAGAAGCCGAAATTCCCGTGGACAAGCGTCCGGTTATCGACCAATGGATTATCTCGGCGCTCAACACTCTTGTAAAGACCGTTACCGAAGACCTCGACAACTACGAGCCCACTCACGCGGCACGTGCTATCTCCGACTTCGTTATCAACGATATTTCCAACTGGTACGTTCGCCTGAACCGCAAACGTTTCTGGGGTCACGGACTAACACAGGATAAGATAGCCGCATACCAGACGCTGTACACCTGCATGCTTACCGTTGCCAAACTTATGGCTCCCATTGCACCGTTCTTCAGCGACCGCCTGTACCGCGACCTTACCCGAGGCACCGAAGCCGAATCGGTTCATCTTGCCGAATTCCCGGTATATAACGCCACTCTCGTGAACGAGCAGCTCGAAGTGCAGACCGATCTTGCCAAACGTCTTGCCACACTCGTTCGCTCGCTCCGCAGCAAAGCCAATATCAAGACACGCCAGCCGCTTTCCAAAATGCTCGTGCCCGCAATCAGCAAAGAACAGGCCGATGCCATTGCCGAAATGGCCAATTCGGTACTCACCGAGGTAAACGTCAAAGAGCTTGAAATTGTGGGACGCGACAACGAAGTGTTCGTAAAATCGGTAGTTCCCGACTTCCGCAAACTCGGTCCGAAATTCGGCAAGAGCATGAAAGCCGCCGCCGAAATCATCAAGAATCTCGACGCCGCCTCCATAGCCTCCCTCGAGCAAAACGGCTCCATTACCCTGAATGTGGAAGGCAAGGATGTGGAAGTATCCATTGACGATGTAAAAATTCTTGCCAAGGACATCGAAGGCTGGCTCGTGGCAAGTGACGGCGATTTGACTGTCGCTCTCGACATCAGCTTCAACGATGATATGTTCCTTGAAGGACTTGCCCGCGAAATCATTAACCGCGTGCAGAACATCCGCAAGGGACGCAACTATCAGATAAGCGACCACATACATCTGCGCGTGCTTCCCGCCGAGCGCATTGAAGACGTTGTGGAAAAATATGGCGACTATATCTCCGGACAAGTTTTGGCCGATACCATTACCGTAGGAGCTCCCGTCAACCCCAACGATGTCATCATCATGGACATCGACGACCTCAAAGTAGGTACCGAAATCACTCTCGCATAAGCCACTCCGCGCTCCTGCATTCACATGCAGGAGCGCATATATACCTCTCAGTTACGCAAATGAGCGAACAAGTACGATACTCCGACGAAGAACTCGAAGAGTTCCGTCAACTTATACTCTCCAAAATAGAAAGCGCCACCACACTCTACGAAGAACTGTGTGCCCTGTTGCGCAACAACGAAGGCAACGATATTGCCGATACCTCTCCCACATTCAAAGTACTGGAAGAAGGCGCAAACGTGCTCGAGCGCGAAGCCAACGCCCGCCTGGCACAGCGTCAGCTGCAGTTCATAAACCACTTGAAAGCAGCCTTGGTACGAATCGAAAACAAAACCTACGGCATTTGCCGCGCCACAGGCAAGCTCATCCCCAAGGAACGCCTCCGCGCCGTTCCTCACGCAACATTGTGTGTGGAAGAAAAGAACAAACCTCAGCATTGAATCATGGCAGCTAAACGCAGCTCGGTAATGATGTGGACAGCATGGCTCATCATCGTTGCCGTAATCGTATTGGATCAGGTTGTGAAAGTGTGGGTAAAGACTCACATGTACCTTGGCGAGGATATAAGCATTCTTCCATGGTTTCATATATGTTTTGTACAGAACAACGGTATGGCCTTCGGCCTTGAAATACTGAACAAATTTATTTTGACATTCCTCCGCATCGGTCTTTTCGGATTCCTTTGCTGGTACATTGCCCGACTCAGCCGTAACGCATGGGTACCCATGACGTATCTGGCAAGCATTGCCCTTATTGCCGCCGGTGCGTTCGGCAATATAATTGACTGTGTGTTCTACGGCGAAATTTTCAACAATCCAATGCCTCCTGCCGTAGCCTCCTTTGTACCATTCGGACAGGGATACGGCGAACTGTTTCACGGCCTCGTTGTGGACATGCTCTATTTTCCTCTGTTCAGCTTCACTTGGCCTGATTGGATTCCGTGGATAGGCGGACGCGTATTCGAGTTCTTTAACCCTGTTTTCAACATTGCCGACGCGGCAATATCGGTAGGTCTCCTTATAATAGTTATTTTCTATTATAGATTAATGGAGCACAGCCTGGAAGATGAAAAACCTGAAAAGAACAGCAATAATTAGCCTTGCGATACCGCTATTGTGCGCATGCTCTAAAGTTCCACGGGGAATTATTGCTCCGCACGACATGGCCATGCTTCTTGCCGACCTTCACACCGGCGAGGCTGTTGTGGATCTTAACCACTCCACATACTATAACGACTCGTTGCGCCTTACGCTCAAGCAATCGGTATACCTGCGGCACGGGGTGAGTTCCGAACAGGTGGACTCATCGCTTGCATGGTACGGAAGAAACATAGGCAAATACATGGATGTATACGATGAGACTATCGAAATTCTCGAACAGCGCCTCATCGAGAGCGGCAACCGCGTGGCCGGAGAAGCTTCTTTGTCTATTGCGGGCGACTCGGTGGACGTGTGGCCTAACGCAAGGTTTATAACCGTTTCGGAACGTATGCCGTCGCGCACGCTCACATTCAGCTTTTCCCGCGACAACAACTGGGAGCCGGGCGATGTATACACATGGCGAGTGAAGCTTTTCAACCATTACGGCGTATCGCAGTGGATGCTCGCTTCGGAATACGAGGACGGAACGGTTGAATACATGTCGTCGGAGATTACCGGCGACGGAAGAAAAGAAATTATATTTATTTCCGATTCCACCCAACAGGCAGTACGCGTATTCGGATACATTTCTGCTTCCAACCGACACGGGGCCGAAATGTATATGGACAGTATTGAAATGATTCGCAAGCGTCTTGACCCGTCCATCTACAGCCGTCGATATGTTGTAAACAAAGTGAAGAATTTCTATCCTCGAACCAAAACGGAAAATGAAAGCGACACAACGTCACGCAAATGACAACGAGGCATGGCTGGCTCACCGAATTATTATTAACGGGATTGAGCATTCATTGTCAATAGCAAAAATCAAAGCTCGTGACGGCCGGTGGGAAATATCTGTGGAGAAGTTTTCCCGCGAGGTGCACTCCACATCTTTTCACAGCGGAACCATAAGAATCATTCAGGAGAATCGGGAGGAAAATCCCTTGCTTATTTTTGAGTAAATATTCTACATAATATCAATCGCCCCGTCAGGTTCATTTTACCTGACGGGGCGATTGATATAGGATTGATTATTACAATCAGTCTTCGATAAGATTCTTTCCGGTCATTTCGGCAGGCTGAGCCATACCGAGAATGTGGAGCAGCGAAGGTGCTACGTCGGCAAGAATACCATTTTCGGTCTTGGCTTCCTTGTTTTCAGTTACATAAACAAAGGGAACGGGATTCAGCGAGTGAGCGGTATTGGGTGTGCCGTTATCGTTTACAGCATTGTCGGCATTTCCGTGGTCGGCAATAATAATTACTTCGTAACCGTGAGCTTTGGCAGCTTCCACAGTGTCGTGCAGGCAGTTGTCGAGAGTTTCCACGGCTTTTTGAATAGCTGGATAAATGCCGGTGTGTCCAACCATATCGCCGTTGGCGTAGTTCACCACAATGAAATCGTACTTTTCGGTATCGATAGCCTCTACAAGTTTGTCCTTCACTTCGGGAGCGCTCATTTCGGGCTTGAGGTCGTAGGTGGCAACCTTGGGAGAAGGAACAAGAATGCGATCCTCGCCTTCGAAAGCTGCTTCACGACCGCCGTTGAAGAAGAAAGTTACGTGTGCGTACTTTTCGGTTTCGGCAATATGGAGCTGTTTCTTGTTCTGAGAGCTGAGATATTCGGCCAAAGTATTGTTCACATCCTCTTTGTTGAAGATAATGTGTACGCCCTTGAAAGAGCTGTCGTAAGGAGTCATGCAGTAGTACTGCAGGCCGGGGATTGTGTGCATGCCTTCGTCGGGCATATCGGTTTGGGTAAGGACTTGGGTAAGTTCCTTGGCGCGGTCGTTGCGGTAGTTGAAGAAAATAACACAGTCATCGGGTTTGATAGTACCGTCAACAGCCGAGTTGTTGATAGGTTTGATGAACTCGTCGGTTACATCGTTGTCGTAGCTCTGCTGCATGGCGGCTACCATATCGGTTGCCTGTTCACCGGTTCCGTTTACAAGAAGGTCGTAAGCAACTTTCACGCGATCCCAACGGTGGTCGCGGTCCATGGCATAGTAACGACCGATAATTGAAGCGATTTCGCCGGCGCTTTCAGCACAATGTTTCTGAAGTTCCTCAATAAAGCCTTTTCCGCTGCGGGGGTCGGTATCGCGACCGTCCATAAAGCAGTGGATGTAAACTTTTTTAAGACCGTAGTGCTTGGCGATATCGCACAAGGCATATACGTGTTCGAGAGACGAGTGTACGCCACCGTTTGATGTAAGACCCATAAAGTGCATGGCCTGGCCGGTAGTGGCGCAATATTGGAACGCCTGTTTGATTTCGGGATTTTCAAGAATAGAACCCGAGCTGATAGCCTTGTTGATTTTTACAAGGTCCTGATATACAACGCGGCCGGCTCCAATGTTAAGGTGACCAACTTCGGAGTTACCCATCTGTCCGTCTGGCAGACCTACGTTCTCACCGCTGGCCTGGAGCTGAGAGTGAGGATATGTTTTCAGGAGATAGTCCCAGTAGGGAGTGGGAGTGCTGTAAATTGCATCGGCGTGGGTGTGGTTACCAATGCCCCAGCCGTCTAAAATAATAAGTAAAGCTTTATGTGCCATATATTTATTAATTTGTTTTGTCGTTGGAGTTATTTTTCATGTCGTCCATTCGCTTTTGGCGCAGACGCTCGCGTTTTTTAAGATTGAAATGCAAAAGAATGAGTATTACGACAGTAACACCTATCACTCCAAAGTATTGCATGGCCGGCGTTTGTCCTGTTGCATATCCCTCGTAGCCTATATATGCCATTACGCAAAGATAAACGGCAAGCACCAAAGGTATTAATGTTGAACGTTTAATTTTTTTCATTCTGCAGCTGTTTTTAAACTATCGCCGGAAGATGCCTGTAGGGCGACAGCCGAGGGACAAAAAGACCGTTTTTCAAATAATTGTAGATACGCAGACAGGCCCAGGCGTCCAAAGCGGCATATGCCTGCTGTGGCGGGGTGAGCGTTTCGGCTTCCCAGTTGGTAAGTCGCTGGCTCTTGGAAATTTTTTCGCCAAAGATTATTGCATATATCTTTTGGAGCGAAATATCGTTAATCTCATATTCCTTTACAAGCTGCTGTAAATCCACAAAACCTTTGGGATTTATTTCGCAGCTGCGACGCATGACAGAGAAATCATCGTGCAATGAAAGTCCCACTTTTATGATACCGGGATTCTCCAGAAAACCTTTGAGAGCGGGGCAAATTCCGATTTTGTTGAGACGGAAAAGATAGCAACGCGATGAGCCTGATATCTGCATGAGCGCCACATTATGCAGCTTTCCCTTGCGGAAAGAGGGCCGTGTTTCGGTGTCGAAACCCACAATTTTTTCATGCTCCAGCTCCTCAATGGCAGCTGTCGCTTTGTCTTCGGTATCAATAAGTGTTATAGCTCCTGTATAGGTTGTTACGGGCAATCCTGCAAGAGCCGACTTTTCTATACTGATTATGTAATTCTTGTTTTCCACTACACAAAATTACAAAATAACGGACTAATAGTTGGCGGTTTAACTTAATTTAATTCATGCTCGGCAAATCCAGCACGGGGACTCCCGGAAAATGACTTGCGAGATAGCGCTCGACGAACTCGCGTGTATCGCGTGCTATAAGCTTGTCGGAGTCGAAATGATGATTGAAAATAAGCGCTCGCAGTTCTATACCCATTTCTGCCACAGCTCGTAACGATAGTATTGTGTGGTTTATGGATCCGAGCCTGCTGTTTGTTACAAGCACAAGCGGAAGCCGGCGCGACGCCACATAGTCGGCAGTAAAAAAGTCATCGTCAAGAGGAACCATCAAACCTCCTGCGCCTTCAATGAGCACGCGGTCGTAATTGGCAAGCAGAGCTTCGGTTGCAGCATCTATTATCCGTGGCTCAATGGACTTTCCATCGAGTTTCGCCGCCAACTGTGCCGAAGCGGGATAGGAGAATATAACAGGAGCGGTAAGGCCTTGTTTGTCTTCCGGCAAAAGGGGTTGGTCAAGCAAGCGGCGGTGAGCCTCGATATCCTCCGATGTCTCACGGCAACCGGTTTGTATAAATTTTTGAGTGATAACGCTGTAGCCCTGCTCCATGAGCATGCGGGCATAGAAAGCTGTAGCATATGTTTTTCCGGCATCGGTATCGATACCGCTTATAAATATTGCTTCGGGTTTTGTCATCGTTTTTTAAGAATAAAATAGAGTGGCTTGTAAACCAAGCGGAAAGCGCCGTCCAAATCGGGGCGAAAATTGCGCACGGCGCGTGTAATGGAGTTTTCGCCTGCCGAATCACGGCCAAGCGAGTTCACTCCGGTGTTCTTAAGGTGTCGGAATGCATCCATTGCTGATGAAAATTCCAACGCATCTTCATAACTGCAGGACGCCAACAGTTCGAAATCATCGGGTATAATGCCGAGCCATTGGCGCTCGGTCAGCAACGGAAGAGTGCGTCCCGTAAGACTGCTTATAACCGACAGATTGCCATGCAAATAGGTTGCCACTGCCACAAAACCTCCGGGTGCGCATACTCTGGAACATTCCTCCATAAAGCGAGTTGGAGAATTGAACCACTGCACGGTGGATGCTGTGGCAATGAGGTCGAACGATGCTGCAGGCAAGTGCTTCATTTCAAGCTCGGCATCAACGCGTCGGAAACTGCGCAACGGCGATTCCGGTAAAGGCGATTTGCCGGCGAGATCCCACATTTCAAGAAATGCCTTGTGCCCGCACAATTGGTCGAGACGGCGGCTCAGCATACCTGTTCCACTGCCTATTTCCAACACACGGCTGCCACGCTGCGCAATATGCTCGCCGGCGCCGTTGCTGTTGAGCGCATCGGCAAGGGCATCGGCAAGACGCTGCTGAACAGGTGCATTATGCTCATATAGAGCCAATCCCACCTCAAAGCGCTCACCTACTCGTTCTTTATCAATTATATAGCGGTCGATAATTTTGCTGAAATCCGGTAAATGCGGTGCATCGCACATGAGTGTGGGCGTGCCGGTCCACGCACGCCATTGGTTTGCTGCCGGAATAATTGCATCGTCGCGCCCTATTATAGCCAGGTCCCAGCGAGTGGCAAGCTGCGGACGCATAAACTCGCATGGAGCAAAAACTTCCAGCTCCTCGCGAAGCTCATCTATATCGCGTTCGGGAATGGCGAGGGCGAACTTTTTGAAAGCTTCGTTTCCTCCGGCCATTCGTCGGTAAAACTTTTCCAGTCCACGAGGCGAAAGGCTTTCGAGTGTGGCATTGAACACAGATTCGGGAATACCTCGACGACGGTCGACAGGATAGAGAGTACCGTTAACAGCAATTCGTTTTGTTATGCGGTTTTCAAGAGCGACAGTTGTCACTGCGGCGGCATAAACGCCGAACGACCAAGCCACAACACACACCTCTTTATAATGTGCTATAAAACTCCAGTCAATGGCAAAGGAACGATAGTCCCAAAGCACAACTACATCGTAACCGGCCCTGTGCAAACCTGCAAAGGGTGCGGCATCCATGGCCCATCCGCAAAAAAACAATATCAGACGAGTGTTGGTACCTTCGGATACGAATAGGTGTCTCATAATCGGCTGCAAAATTACCCAAAAAAGCCAACAATTGCAAGGCGTGAACTTAATAACATCGGCTGTTGTTATTAGTGCATTAAGTTTCAACTAAATATACTACATTCACCGCTTATGAACCCTAAAATCGTCCTGTTCGCAATTGCCTTGCCGGCCATGAATTTTGCCGTGCAGGCGCGCACACTCACGCCATCGGAAGCCCTGTCAAGAGCAATGAATACCGAAGTACGCCAAATTCCTGCCGAATCACCTTCATCCTACACCCTTGCCCACACCCTCAACACATCCAAAGGTCAGGCCGCAATATATCTGTTTAACGGCAACAGCGGTTTTATCGCCGTGAGTGCCGACGATGATGCAGCCCCTCTGTTAGGCTACGGCACAGGTGAATACAATCCCGCCGAGGTTCCTCCCGCGCTGACGTGGTGGCTTGGCGAATACGCACGCGAAATAGAAGCTGCCGACGTAACATACACCAATGTCACGCGAGCAGCAAAAGCTCCTATCGAACCTTTGGTAAAAACAAGCTGGAACCAGGATGCGCCTTACAACAATCTGTGCCCTGTTATTAACGGCGAACGCGCAGTAACAGGCTGCGTGGCCACGGCGCTGGCTCAGATAATGAAATATCATCAATGGCCTGCCAAAGGTACCGGAAGCCATACCTATTCTTCCAACGGCACTACGGTTTCAATGGACTTCGGTAACACGACATTCGACTGGAGCAACATGCTCGACAGCTATACCGGGGTAAGCAACACGACAGCTGAAACAGCCGTCGCTACTCTCATGAAAGCCTGCGGTGTAAGCGTGGACATGCAATACACCGCTTCCGAAAGTTCTGCAATGGCTGTTGCTGTTCCGGCGGCAATGGTAACATACTTCGGATACGATGCAGCGCTGCATTATGTTGAACGCGATTATTACGGACTTACGCAATGGGAGGATTATGTATACAACCAGCTCAGCAATTACGGGCCTGTCCAGTATAGCGGACAAAGCAATCAGGGCGGACATTCTTTCGTATGCGACGGATACAGCTCCGACGGCTACTTCCACATCAACTGGGGCTGGGGCGGAATGAGTGACGGATATTTTTTGCTCACAGCACTCAATCCCCTTGAACAGGGAATAGGCGGTTCAACCTCGGGATTCAACTACGACCAAAGCATTATCGCCGATGTGTGCAAGCCAAAGGTCGGTTCTTCCATGTACATCAATCTCCTTATGGACGGCGATTTTACAATAAGTCCCACAAGCACAAGCACCGGAGGCAGCGTAAGTATTCAGAGCGGTGTCTACAACTATTCCACCGGCAGCGTAAGCGGCATGCTCGGCCTGCAGTTCACACCGGTCAGCGGCGGAACTCCCGTATACGGTACAGGCACAACAGTGAACGGCCTCCCCTACGGATACGGCTACAACTCCTACTCTGCAACAGTTCCTTCGTCGCTACCCGACGGGCAGTACGTAGTGACTCCGGCTTTTCAAAATTCCGACGGACAATGGAGCGCCATTCCCGTCAAAGTTTCGGCGGTGCAAAAGTATATTGTCACCGTTCAGAACGGCATGTGCACCTTCACTCCCGTAGAACCTGCACAGCTTAACATTTCCAACCTCACTGCCGAAACCGACATATATTTCGGACAGGATTTCAAACTCAGCGCCTACCTCACAGTCAGCGGCTCGGGCGAATACCTCGGTGTCATAGCACCGGCACTTTTCAGCGGTTCGTCAATAGTGGCTTTGGCCGACAACTATTCGGTAGATCTCGAGGGCGGCCAATCCGCAACCATGGAATATGTGGGAAAATTCACCAAGTTTACAAGCACAGCCACTCCTCCCGCAGGACGGTACACTCTTTATATGGTGGATGCAAACACATACGAGCCTGTTTCGTCGGGCATAACCGTAAATGTGAAGAGTGCCACATCAACAACTATATCGTGCACAGCTTTCAGTTTCGCGGGCAATGCCGACAGCGCTATTGCCGACAATCTCAACTTCTCGGCGACCATTGAATGCTCCGAAGGTTATTTCGGCGGAACGCTCACTTTGGCTATATTCCCCTACTCTACAAGTTCGGTAAGTTCAGTAGGCAGTTTCTCCACTCCCGAGATTTTCCTTTCGGCCGGTAACTCGCAGACTCTTGATATTTCGGGGGCGCTCAGCGATGCCGAAACCGGTAAAACCTACATGGCCGCTCTTTTCAACGGCAGCACTCAGTTGAACCCTGTGGTGAAATTCACAATAACGGCACTCACCGGTGTAGCCACACTTGATACAGATACGGAATTCGAGGCGTGGCCGAATCCCACTACAGGAACCGTATTTTTCAATTCTACCGTACACAATGTCAATATCTACGATGCCGAAGGACGACTTGCCGGCACTGCATCCGATACCAACTCCGCGGACCTCTCCAATCAGAAAACCGGACTGTATATAATGGAAATCCAACAAGGTGCGACACCCGAAAAGACAATCATACGTCGAGTGATTCGCAGGTAGAACCCACTGCGGTTTCTGCCGGAAAGGAGCTGCGGCCTCAAAACCGCAGCTCCTTTTTTATTTTATTTCCTGTTATTTTTGTAACTTTGTGCCGAACCAAACATCCCGAAAAAATGACCGACGGATTTTTCCGCATAGCCTGCGGAGCACCAACAGTTACAGTTGCCGATGTCGATGCCAACACATCGTCGATAATTGAATTGATGAAAGCGGCTGCCGCCGAGGCTGCCGACATGCTCGTGCTCCCCGAAATGTGCATAACGGCCTACACTTGTGCCGATTTGTTTCACAACCGCACTTTGCTCGACAAAGCCGCTCAGGCCTTGGCTCTTCTGGCAAAGGAAAGCGAATCGCAACCGGGACTGCTCACAATTGTCGGCGCTCCGCTGGAACACAAGGGCGCTTTGTACAACTGTGCAGTGGCACTATGCGGGGGAAAAATAATTGCGTGCGTTCCTAAAACTTATTTGCCGAACTATAATGAGTTTTACGAAAAACGCTGGTTCGCAGCCGCTCCTGAGGTAATTTCCGAAACGACTGTCGACGGACAGAAAGTGCCCTTCGGCACCGACATAATTATAGAACACCGGGGAGTAAAGACCGGCATTGAAATTTGCGAGGATTTATGGACGCCGCTGCCTCCGTCATCGCATCTTTGCATGCGTGGTGCCGAAGTAATGGCAAATCTTTCGGCCAGCGACGACCTTATCGGGAAATACAACTACCTCATGAATCTCGTTCGCCAGCAATCGGCACGGTGCATCTGCGCTTATGCCTATGCCTCGGCAGGATTCGGGGAATCGTCCACCGACCTTGTTTTCGATGCAAAACTTCTCATTGCCGAAAACGGAAGCATGCTCGCTTCCAACAAACGTTGGCAAAGCGGCAAACAACTTATTTTCACCGATGTTGATGTTGAAGCTATTCGCCGCGACAGAATGCACAACAGCTCGTTTTCCGACTGTTCGCGCCGCAACGAATACAAGCTTGTCACAACAGTTGGCACAGCGGCAACTGAATCGCAGGAACGCGAACTGTGCCGATATGTCGACCCGCATCCGTTTGTTCCCGCCGACGGCGCCATACTAAAGGATCGCTGCGAGGAAATAATAAACATACAGGTTGCCGCATTGGCAAAACGCCTGCATGCCACTCACTGTAAATGTCTGGTTGTAGGTGTTTCGGGAGGTCTGGACTCTACTCTCGCTCTGCTTGTAGCCGCAAGGGCATTCGACCGTCTCGGGCTCGACCGAAAAGGAATTACCGGCGTTACAATGCCCGGCTTCGGAACAACGGGGCGCACCTATAATAATGCGCTGGAACTTATGCGCGCTTTAGGAGTGACTATCCGTGAAATATCAATAGTAAAATCGGTTGAGCAGCACTTCAGCGACATAGGCCATGACCCCTCGGTACAGGACGTTACCTACGAGAACTGTCAGGCCCGCGAGCGCACACAGATACTCATGGACCTCTCCAATCAGCTCGGTGGCATGGTGCTCGGAACAGGCGACCTGTCGGAGCTGGCTTTGGGTTGGGCTACTTACAACGGCGACCACATGTCCATGTATGCCGTAAATGCCGGAGTTCCCAAAACATTGGTGAAATATCTCACAGCTTACTTTGCCTCCGAAACCGACAACAGCCGCGAACGCGAGTGTCTGAACGACATTATCGACACTCCCATTAGCCCCGAGCTTATTCCGGCAAAAGAAGACGGAACTATAAAGCAGAAAACCGAAGACCTTGTGGGACCTTACGAACTGCACGATTTTTTCCTTTATTATACTTTGCGCTACGGTTTTACTCCTGCCCGTATTTTCAAGCTCGCCAAAAAGGCGTTCGGCGAAAGCTATGCACCGGCTACAATACTGCGTTGGGAGCGCGAGTTTTTCCGCCGCTTCTTCAATCAGCAGTTCAAACGCTCCTGCATGCCCGACGGGCCTAAAGTGGGCAGTGTGTGTCTGTCGCCGCGCGGCGATTGGCGCATGCCGTCCGACGCATCCTCGGCGATATGGTTAGCCGAGCTCGACAAGCTCCAGGCGTAACATATTTATAGCCTGCGCCGACGCACGCTCGATAACAGCGGCGCGATCGCCTGTAAAATGATGCACTTTTGCCACGGTGCGTCCCGGAACGTGCACCGCAATCCACACAGTCCCTACAGGCTTGTCTTCCACCGCCCCGCCCGGGCCGGCGATTCCCGAAGTGGCTACCGAACAGTCGGCTCCGGTAATACGTGCCACTCCCTCGGCCATTTGTCGCACCACGCTTTCGCTTACGGCGCCATCGCGGTTTATATCTTCGCCGTTCACTCCAAGCACATTCATTTTCACCTCATTGGCATAGCTTGTCACGCTACCGAGGAAAACATCGGAACAGCCGGCTATTTCAGTGACGAGGTGCGAGATGTTTCCGCCCGTACAGCTTTCGGCACATGCCAACGTGTATTTTTTCCGGCGCAATGCGTGCAACAACAGTTCGGCGGGACTTTTCACACCCGTTCCGGCGCAATTGTCGCCCAAACAATCGCAGAGACGCGAAGCAAACGATTCGAACTCAGCTTCATCGGCACCCGGTTTGCCGTCAAGACGCATGGTAATGGCTCCGGCGACAGGCAGATATGCAAGCTTATACCCTTGAGGCAAAGAATCTTCATAAGGAGCAAGCCGCTCGGCAAGAGCCGATTCCGAAATACCCGTAACGGTAAACTCGCGATGCCTTATAAGCTCGCCGTTTCCAAAATGTTCTTTCACACAATCCATTACTTCCGGCAACATGCCGCGGGTTTCGAAAGGCACGCCCGGCATTGCGACAAGTACTTTTCCGTTTTTCTCGAACCACATTACAGGTGCTGTGCCGTAGCGGTTCACAATAACCTTGCACGATGACGGTACAAGCGCCTGACGGGCTGTGAGTTCGTTCATTTGCAGACGGCGTTCGGCAAAAATGCGCTTAATATTTGCCGTTGTCGGCTCATGCTCAATCATTTCACCTCCAAAAATATCGGCCAAAAGCGGCTTTGTGATATCATCGCGTGTCGGGCCGAGCCCTCCGGTGCATATAACGAGATCACTCTCTGTCATTGCGGCCTCTATAGCGGCGCGTATATCGACCGCTTTATCGCCCACGCTGCGCACGCATTTCACCTCACGTCCGTATTCGCTGAATTTGCGGGCTATCAGTCCCGAGTTCGTATCCTGCACGCGCCCGAGAAGAATCTCGTCGCCTATGATAACAATAGAAAGATACATCCGTTAAATTTCTACGCGGGCAAAGGGAGCCGCATCATACGGGCAGTACTGTCCGTCCAAAAATTTGAAATATCCGGCAATGGCAACCATAGCGGCATTGTCGGTGGTGAAAATACGTTCGGGAATAAAGGCTTTTATACCTTTGGCCTCACAAAGCGCCGCCACGGCATTGCGCACCCCGCTGTTGGCCGAAACACCTCCGCCAATTGCCACGGCTTTAACACCGGTGGCATCGATGGCTTTTTCAAGTTTGGCAAGCAGAATGGCTATTATGGTGCTTTGAAGCGATGCCGCAAGGTCGGCACGGTTTTTCTCTATAAATTCAGGGTCGGCCTTCAAGCCGTCGCGAAGAGTATACAGGAACGATGTTTTGAGACCGCTGAAACTGTAGTCGAGCCCGGGAATATGCGGCTTTGCAAAGCGGAACCGCGTTGCATCGCCTTCGGCGGCAAGACGGTCGATGTGCGGGCCTCCCGGATAAGGAAGTCCCATAACCTTGGCACATTTGTCGAAAGCCTCGCCGGCAGCATCGTCGATTGTACGGCCGAGTATTTCCATATCGTTATACCCGCGCACAAGAATTATCTGCGAGTTACCGCCCGAAACGAGCAGGCACAGATAGGGAAATTCCGGCACTTCGTCATCGGGCTTGCGGCGAACGAAATGCGAGAGCACATGCCCGTGCAGATGATTTACGTCCACCAGCGGAATGCGAAGACCAAGACTGAGCCCTTTTGCAAAACTGGTTCCCACAAGCAGCGATCCAATAAGACCGGGGCCGCGTGTAAAAGCTATGCCCGAAAGCTCGTTTTTGCTCACTCCGGCACGCTTGAGAGCCGCATCCACCACAGGCACAATATTCTGCTGATGCGCACGCGAGGCAAGCTCGGGGACAACCCCGCCGTATTCCTCGTGAACGGCTTGTGAGGCTATGACATTGCTTAACAGAATTCCATCGGCAACCACTGCCGCAGAAGTATCGTCGCACGACGATTCAATTCCGAGTATTATAGTTTGTTTACTTTCCAATTTGCAGTTTATTTAAAATATATATGCGATACCCGCAGTCACCTGTGCGTTGGGATAATGTCGGATAAGAGTATAACGTGCCTCAAGCGACAGTTTGAGCGAATCTTTGGGACGGTATTCAAAACCTGCGCCTGCATTAAGCCCCACACTGTTTTTGTGAGTGGTTACATCCTCATGTGTTTCGGGAGTAAGTCCGTGCAGACTCCATGAATTAAAGGCAATACCTGCAAGAGGATAGATACATGCCTTTTTCGAAAGCATTACCGGGAAATGGACATCAACATCCACAAGGAGCGCATCTTTATCCTCATGCCTGAAAACCACACCCAGCTGCGGCGCTACGCGCACATGCTTTGAAAAAGCGTATTGGAATACCAGGCCTCCGACAGCCGAATTATTGCGGCTTTCGTATCCTGCCTTAAGTCCGAAACTCTTTTCTCCGCGTTCTACGGCATAGGCTGGAAAAACCGCACTTAGTACGAGGAGTAACACAAATGCACGCAAGGCATTTGAAATAATGCAACGGAAGCAAGAGGCATTGCGGCAAATAACCGCATGAGTGATGAACATAAGCATGAAATAAATGTGGGTTCGTAATGCAGTAGCATTGCAGGCACAAAGTTAAGCACTTTTAGTTATACGAGCGATACTGCTTTGTAAATTTTTATAAAACAAACAACAAAACTGATTAACGAATTGTTTGATGATGTGATGTCGCAGAAAGGTAAATTTGCGTTCATTGTGTTAATTAATGCTAATTCAAGCCCAATATGAAAAACTTTACTTAAATTTGAGCCGAAAAGTCACCAAAGTGGGAAAAGCCCGCTTAACGATTTTTTAGTAAATTAATGATATAGAGATACTATTGACAATATTCATCAAACCATACGGTATTCATCAAACCATACGGTTCTTTGCCGTATAAAAACCCTTAAACATCCGGAAAAACAGAAAAACAGAAAACACAACAACCTTAAACAACAACTAAACCAAAAAGTAACTACCAAACACACTCCCTTAGATTCCGTTGCCGGAAGCACTGAATCGGGGATATTAATCAATCTTCAAATATTTCTATGAGAAAGCATCTTTATTTGGCTATGCTTCTGATGGCAGGATTGCCCGCAGGTTCATTTACCGCAGCGGCAGCTCCCGAACCTCAGCAAAAAAGCCAAACGGTAGCCACAATCGTCGGTACCGTGTATGATGAGAACGACGAGCCCGTAATCGGCGCAAGTGTCGTGCAGCAGGGTGTAAAAACAAACGCTGTTGCAACCGACGCTTTCGGCAACTTCAAAATCCGTGTTGCTCCCGGCACCAAGCTTGTGGTGACTTATGTAGGTTACAAACCTCAGACCGTTACCGCAGCTCCCGACATGTCAGTTTATATGCAGCCCACTACCGAGTCGCTTGAGCAGCTTGTGGTTGTAGGTTACGGCACACAGAAACGTGCCAACCTCACCGGCGCCGTTGCCACAGTAGACGTAGCCCGCGTTATGGACGGCCGCTCTACCGCCGATGTAACCAAGGCACTTCAGGGCGCTGTCCCCGGCCTTACCATCACCAACAGCGACGGTGGTATCAACAGTACAGCTTCTATCAAAATCCGCGGTACAGGTACTCTGTCCAACGGACAGGCCTCCGCACCTCTGATTGTTGTCGACGGTGTGGTTTCCGAGGACATCTCATTCCTGAACCCCGATGACATTGCCGAAATCTCCGTTCTTAAAGATGCGGCTTCCGCTTCTATTTACGGTACCCGTGCAGCATTCGGTGTTGTACTCATCACAACAAAGAATCCTTCCACTCAGGATCGCGTTTCCGTTAAATACAGCAACAACATCGGTTTCAGCCAGGCAACTACACTGCCCTCCTATCCGAGCGTTTACTCTCAGGTTCACGCACTCACCGAGGGTAACCTCATGAGCAACGGCGAGCTTGGTCTGTTCGGTATGGATCCGTTTGTAATGATGCCTCTTGCCCAGCAGTGGGCAAAAGACCACAATAACAAACCTTCCGGCTATCGTGAAATGGTTCCCTGGACAAGCGACAACAGCATCGGCGACTACAAAATCATGCCCGACGGTACCGGTATTTACTATGCCGATTGGGACGTTGCCGGAATTATGTTCAACAATGCAGCCCCCAGCAATTACCACAACGT
>CAMWMR010000039.1 GCA_947175425.1 uncultured Porphyromonadaceae bacterium | reverse complement strand
TCATGGTGTCAACGGTAGTCATGCCGCCACCGCGACGCACTGCGGCAACCGAGGCTCCAACCTTATGGCGAAGAAGCCCGGGATTGGTAGCAACAACAACGCCGCCACGCTCCAGAAAGGCTTTCATCTTTGCGGACACATCAGCGGAATATACCGGAGATCCAAGAACTATGCCGTCTGCATCTGCCATACGGCTGAATATGTCTGCAAATCCATCATTCGCAAACACACAGTTGCCTCTGCCTTTACAGGCAAAACATCCGCGACATGGCAGTATTTCATATTCAGCCAACTGTATCAGTTCAGTCTCGATACCCTCTTTGTCGAGTTCTTCAAAGACCTTTTCGATAATTAAGGCTGTGTTCCCGTCTTTTCGGGCACTTCCGTTGATACCGATTACTTTCATGGCTTGTAGTTGCTTTTTATCTCGTCAATTGATTTGCCGCCGATACCAAAATTCTCATCCGGCAGTTCCTTGATAGTAACTGTGAAGAACTCCTCCGGGATATGGGTTGTTTCGGAGGCTGTTGCAGTCAACCGTTCAATCAGCTGTTTCTTCTGTTCTTCGGTGTCATTTTTATTGGAATCTTTGTATAGATATACCATATCGCGAAGCGTTACCTCTTCCTCGACAATAGGATTGGGATAGTTGTCAGTGAAGAAATTGGGGATTCGATGGGAGTACCGATAGCCACAAGACCGGTAGAAACGAAGTGTCGAGGGTGTTTCGCCTGTACCGAGGATTATCTTCTTGTCAGGATACAATTTCTCCACATATTCAAGCATCTTACGGCCTATGCCTCTGCGACGGAATGCGGCATCAACTGCCAAATTCTTTATCTCAACCGAACCGTCGTCGTTCTCAACTGTCACAATCACAGCAATATCTTTATTGTCCATAGAACCGACATGAAGGCTTCCAGGCGCCAGATACCTTACTATCATATCCACCGATTCATCGCCAATGAGCAACAAATCCATGAAATCTCGCTTGTCGTATTCAACTTTTCTTATAACCATAGAAGGAACGCGCTCTAAAAGAATTCAGCTGTTTTCAAAGAGTTCTTCAAAAATCTTTGCAGATTCCTCCGACAAACGTCGGGTCGCAGCTATACTTTGAGCCAACACAACTCCTTTTGAATTAATGCGTAACGGTTGCTCTTTGCTCTTGGGATAACCGAATCTGAGAAGCGGCACAAGCTCATCAGGAATGAGGCGCGGTTGGATAACGCTGCCATTTTCTCCCCATACTGCCCATTCGGCACAGCAATTAAACGGTTCCTGATGCTTGCAATGTGGTTTGTCGGCAGGGATAATCATCGTGAGATTTTCGGGCACACTCTGGAGGCTTTTATAAGAAGCGTCTTTTGCACAAAAGAAAGTGTCGGATGTCTTAACGACAACACCTTCGGGAATAAGGGACCTGTAATAAGTTTCAAGTTCTCTTACGCAATAGTCGAAGGCTCTCTCCTTATGAGTTACTTCCAGCCTTGCCATTACGTAGAGATGCCTGTCGAGCAATGATACCGGAAATACTACATCCCCCACTTTTATCGATGCTATTGACGGCATCCTTGAGTGGATGCTGCCAAACACTACTTTTATAGGCCCGTTGTCACCCGATTTCCTTAGTTCGTCCAACCGGTCCTTTGGCCAGTAAACAGTATAATATGCCATATAAACTTCATTTAAATGTCGCCGTTATAGTCGCGTTATAAGGCTCTTATTCGGGAAAAAGAGCGCAAAATCCCTGCTTGTTAAATTGGTAATACATTTCGATTCGTTCCGGCGTGTCATTTTCAAGAAGCGACAGCAGCTCTTTAGTAAACTCAAGTACACCGGAGCCGTTGGCTGTTACTATTTTTGCATCTGACACCGCCTGTTTATGAATGTAACCGTCGGAATTCGTGTAATTGTTGCCACCCCACATTTTCAATTGGTTGAGTCCATTGCCTGTGTGCTTTACATTGTTGAGAAAACCGCATTTAGCCATGAAAGATGCTCCATTGCATATGGCTCCGACAATTATGCCCTTATCCAACGCCTTGCGGACAATGGGCGTAACCATATCTACCACCGGAGTGAGCCAGCCATAACCGCCTACCAAGATGAGTGCGGCATAATCATCCGGCATATTTTCAAAGGAGTAATCGGGCAACACTCGGAATCCGCCAATTGCGGTGACAGGCTCCATAGCAGGTGCAATAATTTTATTGATATATTTGGGATTTGCTTTCAACTGTTGTTCGTCACTGCTTATGGCCTCCATAAGATAAACCATCTCATGTGAGGCAAAGTCGGGGAGGAGAATATATAGAATTTCTTTGCTTGCCATGTTTTTATTTTAATAAGTTAGAATTACTATTATAGGTTGTTATCTGTTTCTGTTCAAGAAAGCAGCAGTCAGCTCAGGGCTGTTAAGCGCTATGGCCGACGCGTCTTCGAGATTCTCGGCGTAGTCATCGTCCGATATTGAAATGAAGAATGTGATTTCTTCGGTGCGCTCTCCTAATATTCCGGAGTCTTTAACCTGCTTCATTGCCAAGATCATTGCATTGAAGAAAAAGGCTTCTCCCGGCAAAGTATTGTGGTTTTCCCACAGCGATTTGCTGAGCTTTACAAGTTCGCTGTCATGCCCGTCGGAACATCCCCATTCATCAGGATGCCATTTGTATTCTTCATCAGGCTCTTCGTCTTCACTTTCAAGGTGTTCCAGGGTATTAGCCGCAAGAAACAGCGAGCAGCAGCAACTGTCGGTGACCAGAGCTACGGTGTATATGTGCTCATTGCCTATGCGTCCAAGAATTTCGCGCATATCAGCCTCAACCGCATCTCTGATTTCTGCAGTCACTTCCTGCCAGAACGGAGCCACGGGAGTTGCCGGTTCTTCTTTTTTTCGCTCGTGAGCTTCAAAGTCGGATGAATTGATGCGGTCGATATACTCTTTGGCCTCTTCCGAACCGAGTTTTACAGCATCCTCAAGATACTGGTATCCCAACTCAATATCCGTCTCGGTGCCACAGCCGAATGTATATGCCACGCCAAGTGCGGTGAGCACTCGGGCGCTTATTGAATCCCATAGATGGTCGACACCATCGCCGGCTTCATGAAGATATTCGAACGCAACATCATTGTTCTGTACTGTTCCCAGTCCCTCCTGATAGCAGATGCCGAGGTAGGCAGCACACTGCGCCCTGGTAACATCAGAGCACTTCGGATTCCGGTAGGCTTTTTCAAACCAGTCCACGGCCTGAGCATAGTCCTGTTCTAAGTCGCCACATCCTTCAAAATGATAATATCCCATTTCGAATTGCCCTTGAGGAAGACCACCGTTGGCGGCCATTTCAAAGAGCTGACAGGCAAGGCTTATATTTTCATCCACCTCCTCGCCGGCCTCATAGATGTGTCCGGCATTGTATGCGCCCTGAGGGTCGCCCTTGCGGGCCGCTTCCACATAACGCAACAAACCGGCGTATGCTTCACCTTTTTCCTTGCGAAGATAAAAGCCGTAGTTGGTGCAGATGACCGGTGAAATGTCGGCCAACATCTTATAATATCTCTCATAGACATCACGGCTGATGTTGCCAAACCCTGATTTGCGTATGTCGCAATAATTGCCCCATCCGGCACAAAGGCCGCCGTCGAAGCTGCGTTCATACCACATCTTTGCTATTGGCCACGCCCATGCGTTATAATCGCTTACATCTTTGAATCGCTTGGCATAGTCGGGCTCGACACGCAGATAGTCGCCCCAATAATATACGTTGGCTACCATGTAGCAGCAGAAAGCGTCGCCATGCTCAGCCTGGCCGAGAATCTCCTCAAACGCATCCTTAAACGAGGCAAACGGCATTGCACGTTCCACCGAAGGGGTGAGGTTTGCGCTTCGCGCAGCACAAAGAACGCCTGTGGCGCTGCCCATCATCGCGCTTTTCTGCATCAGCTTTGATGCGTTGGCATCGTCTACTGTGAAACCTGCCTGCGCCCATACATATTCCTCGCCCATGAAACAGCGGGCTATAAATGCCAATGCATCGGCATCGCCCTGTTGCGCCGCCTGCATAAGCAGCGAATATCCGCGATGTATTTCCACCCGGTCGTAACTCGACCAGATCAGCTCAACTGCCGTTTTTACCGGCTCACTATACTTGCCATTCATTTCGTTTCTTCGTCTAAAAATCGGAATACCAATCTTCCAAAATAATCGTTCACGTCAAACTGCTCCCAATCGCCAAGAGGATCGGGCAATCTTTCGTCGTCAATCATACTCCACAGCCAGCTTCGCAGTGGTTCTTCATCAGAAACAACGCCTCTGAAACCGGTCGGAGCCGGATTGGTCCATCTTACATATTCAACTTTATATCCCTCGGTCGGAGCCGCGTCATTGTTGCACCTGCGGATGTTGATGTATCCGCCATCGCCTTTAGTAAAATCATAAAGCATCCATAGCGATTTGCGCTCTACGATATTTTCCAAAGCACACAATACATCAGCCATGTCAAAGTATCGGAAATCCTCACCGTCAACACATAGTTTCGTCTCCGGCGTTTCTTGTTCCGGATAAACTTTCTGACAGCGCCAGCCGGTCATATCGGGAAGCGATGCAGTGCGGAAGAAGTTGCACATAATATCTGCGGCCAAGTCACAATCTACCTCCGACCGCCACATGCGCAGCATATATCCGTTGACTCTGAAACATACCGCAATGCTGCAGTCCTTATAATAATCAATCGAATATGCTTCGGCATAACGGACCAATACCACCGGCACGCATTTTTCAAGGTAAACACTCTCGTTATCCTCAATGTCGTCTATGGCATCACGGATTTTCTCCTCTGTCACGTTAGATGTGCGCCTTGTTCCGTTCTCGGTTCCCAGCACATATTGCGGCTTGCCGGCTTTAAGTCCGGGAAATATACAGCGGGATTCGTTACTCATTTTCAATCAACTGTTTATTCTGTTATGCGGTTAGTTTGTCGTTCTCGATTGATATGCAGGGCATTCTTATTTCTTCTTTGATTTGGGAAACGGAAGATGTTCCCAAATGGTTTTTATCACTTTAAGTGCCTTATGTGGATCGGTTAAGTCAAGAATATAGGCTTCCTTTGCGCCCTCATAAGGGCAGCCACACTCGGCATCAGTCATCAAGTCGGCAATGCAGGGTAATTTCTTGACGTAAGCTATATTGTCGCAAGCTGTTATTACACATTTTTCGTTAACGTAGATGACATAATCGCCCATCATCTTGCGACGGCTAACCTCGCCTAACGGCGCAAGCATATCGCAGATGTATTCAATAAATTCAGAGGTACACGCCATGGGATTCAGCCATTTGTTAAAGAGTTGATTTATACAGTCCGATGAAATTTTTGCACCACGAAGTTACAAAAAATTATCGAGAAATGATGTATTCGCCATTTCATAGAGCGGATATGGTGTTTAGGGTATAGAAATTGTAGTTAAATATATGAAAAATAAAAAACTTTTGGAAATTTAACACATACTGTATTAACTTTGCTATCGCATTAATACCGATGATATCCTTGAACAGTTAGAAGAATCGTCGTTACATAGATAAACCATGGAAAATTTGAAGTATCTTTTAAAAGAAATAAATATTCTTAACCAACGCATTAAAGACAGAGAGGAACACGAAGACAACTTTAACCTCTTTAATTTGATGTGCAAAAGGACTGATGAAAGATATTTGCACTCCCGGTTCTTGTCGGTGCTCCTTGATCCCCGTGGCTCACATAAAATGAAGGATTCGTTTGTCCGATTACTCGTGGAAAAACTGAATATTAAGTTTGAATATAATCAATCGTCGTTAGAAGTTTACCCCAATGAGAACGATCCGCAAGAACATAGGCGAATCGACATTCTTCTGATAGACAGACAAAGAAAATCGGCGGTAATAATAGAAAATAAGATTGGTGCAAGAGACTCAAATCACGAAAATGAAGGGCAAATTGAAAGATATTATAGAATAATAACACAAGAAGAAGGTATTCCCGAAGAATCGACTTCGGTAATATACTTATCAGTCGACCGCGAAGCCCCAACGGACGGAAGTGTAGACACATCGGGTCTTTTCCCCGAATTGAAGAATAAAGTCAAAAGCATACATTATGGCGTAGAAATACTTGACTGGCTGAGAAATTGTGTCAAGGAATGCTATAATAAACCCGTTTTAAGAGAATCTATAACACAATATATAAGATTAGTCGAAGATATGACGAACAACACCACCTCGGAAGACGATATAAGAACTCTCATGGAGCTTGTTGGCAAAAACAGCGACAACCTCATGAGCGCCAAACGACTGATTGACAACTCAAAGCACCTGTATTGGTGGGCTATATTTGAATTTTGGAAACTATTATCGGAAAAGTTTATAGATATGGGCTTTTTGATAGTACAACGAATCGAGAATGAGCTTATTGACGACTTGGTTCATGGCTCGACTGTAAAAAGGAATAAGGCAATTTTTAATCTTGTACTCTCCACCATGGATGGCATTCAATTCACCATAAATGCTGAAAATGAGGGTAAAATCCGAGTACGAGTTTCCAACGAAAACGTTTTACAGCCCGGACAAAAAAACAAAGCCAATGCTTTCTATAAGGAGAACAAGGAAATTTTGAACCTTGGAAATGGTGATTATTGGCCGTTTTATAAATATATAGAGTTTGCAAATTCACGTCAACTTTGTATAGGCTCGTTTAACGATGAACTTACCTTTAGTCTTGTCTCTGAAAAATGCCGGGAAGAAATTGTGAATACAATTATCAAGCAGACTCAAGAACTGCTGAGCCAATATAAACGGTTCTTGAAAGAATAGCTGCCAATCCCAAAAATCACTGATGAATAGAATTTTACGGTTTTGCTGCAAATCGGCCTGTTTAGTCATCGATTTTTTGTAATTTTGCAATTGTAGGACAGTACGAGATGAAAACGACCGACGATTTTTTTATTCCCGATAATGAAGTCAAGCTCCCCGAAGAACTTGATTACAGCAGAGTGGGGGAGTATATCCACACTGCCGAGGCGTTTTCTCGTTCCACATATCAGAGCGTTTATATAATCGACTATTTCAAGCAGAATTTCCTGTATGTGTCGCCAAACCCCATGTTTCTTTGCGGCTTGACACCCGAATCGATGATGAAACTGGGATATCGTTTCTATCTGGAATATGTGCCGGAAGATGAACAGCAGTTACTAATTGATTTAAACGAAGCCGGTTTTTCATTTCATCACACAATACCGGTTGATGAGCGTAAAGACTGGTATATATCTTACGACTTTCATATACTGAACGGAGGGAAAAAGATTCTCGTTAATCACAAGCTGACGTCTCTTGCCTTGACATCCGACGGCCGTATATGGCTTGCGCTTTGTGTCGTATCCGCGTCTACCCACACATCTCCCGGTCATATTGAGATGCATCGTGTAGGTTCTTCGGAATATTTTGAATACAACCGAAATACCCGCAGATGGGACAAACGGCAGATGCCAACACTTACCGACGGAGAAAAGGCGGTGCTCACCCTGTCGATTCAAGGCTACACCATGTCGGAGATTGCCGAAAGAATATGTCTGTCGCCCGATACCATCAAGAAATACCGTCAGCGCATATTCGAGAAACTTGATGTACGCAATATCTCCGAAGCCATAGTTGCCGCTACAAACAACAAGTTACTCTAAATTCTTGCACAGATAAAATCGGGGGAAATGTTTTACTTCTCGCCCGACGGCGATGTTGGCTACTATGCGTGCGCATATATGCGCTGCTGTTTTAATTGCCGCGCTACTCGTCACACCTTTTTGTATATCATTCAGCGAGGCACGCAACCATTTGCACCCTTCCACATTCCAGAATGCGCAGTAACCCGCAATATAGTTGGCCGCCCACTGCCGGAGCTTCGGTTTTTTCAGAAGCTCCCTCTCATCGCTTGGCATTATTACAATAGCTCCGGCTCCATTTACAAAGTCGAATGACAGGATTAAAGGTATAGTCAAATCTTTTGACAAAAAAGAACCGCCTTCATTGACACTTTCCGCAATAACATCAACATTACTCGGCATAGGCATTTCATCAGAGCGAGATATTATTTCAATATGCTCAAAGCCCGACTGTTGGAGTTCAGTCCTGATGCTGTCAATAAACTCAGTCGCTCCTACGACTGCTATTCGGCGGTCTGCTATCCGGCGTTTTTCTTCGCTTGTCATTGGTGCGTATTTAATGACGACTCATTAGATTGATGTATTCTTGTAATGTACACATTCCCATTGAGGCTCTACGCGTATTAACATTTTCAGGTTCAAATATGGGAGCCGGTACAAATACTCCATTTTCATCAATATTTCCTTGAGATCCATATAACTGCAACTTGCCGGACCAACAGGCAATCCTATCCTGCATTACTGCTATAAGTTCGCCACGGATTTTCCCTTTATGTGCCGCTGCTATAAATTTAGGCAGATATTTTTGTTGCAGTTCAAGAGAACTATGCTGTATTACAGCCCAAAGGACTTCATTCTCCTCTCCAAAATCCAAATTGTAGTTCTCCAATATGTCGAATACCCGAATAAGATTTATGCTGTCATTATGCCATATTTCTCGGCCTATCTGCTGATGCAAAATGGTGTCCTGAGGATGTTCATGCCAAGCAGTAACAATTCTGTTGCGGGGTTCCTGATCCAATTTGAGTATTTCTTTCAATTCAGCCCGTATATCATTTGTTTTTCTGCGATATTCAATTTGCAATCCGGCTCTGTAATTGTCAAAGATAATATCCCTTCTACTGTCAATCCAGTTAGCGAGAATATCATCATAAGTATGGTCAAGGAGATTGCCTTTGCTCGTCCAATACCACGGTTGAAAACCCATTGAAGTTGTTTTAGGAGTCGAGGATTGGAAAATATGCAGGCAAGCCATAGGTATTGAGCCATAATGCAATTTATCCACAACGATTAGAGTGCCATTCCTTTTATCATTATAAGTATTGGAATAGATTTCATAAGGTTTTCTATCGCCTTCGTGTATATCATCATCCCATACCCATGAGGTTCCCGGAATGGAATCATTAAGATTAAAGGAAACAGCAGTAGGCTTGACATCACGATAATTTTTTTGCAACTCCACCCACATTGTATTTTCCAGTGGGGCATAGAAATATACAGTGCTATTTTCAAGACCGCAGACTTTCAGAATACGGGTAATATATTTTCTTGCATCCTTGTGCATTGATAAAGAATCAGCACAACTGATAAAAGTCATTGCGGGATTAAGGACATGGGGCCCAAAGCTGAACCTTAGAGTAGAATCGGAGTTTATAATATCGCCTACGGCTACGGAGAATGACCATTTTTCATTAGAGAATGTAATGGGTTTCAAGCTCGAACACGATGTTATCCATAGAATTGACAACATCAAAAGTATCTTCACTATATTGTTCATGATATCTTGGTTTAATCTACTGCAAAATTAGAACTATAACACCATGCGTACCATACCCAAAAGTGTATGTTTTCACTCCGAGCTTCATTTGTCTACTTTTTGGATATTGCAAGGAATTTATAGCGGCTGTAATTTTGCATCCGAAATTTAACTACAACTATGACTTTTGAAGAACTACAGCACACATTAAACAAATCTGTGATCTACTTTGTAGCAGGAATGATCTCAGGCTATTTCATAGCTGCCTTTTACATGCTCAGTCATGCGATAATTTTTGCAATTGCAACCGGCTTGCTATGCTCTCTGCATCTTATTTATAAATGGGTCTCGGCATTAGTTGAGGAATACAAGCGCTTAAAAGCACAAGAAGATGAGAATGAAAACATTTCGTGAATGCCTCAATGATTGTCATTTTGAAGAAATCTGACTTAGCATTCGTTTCAACGACTCCGCTGTTATAGATGTCTGACACGGAAGTTTGGCACATTTATTGCTTTAAGTAGGTGTTGAAAATTAGTTTATACCATATTCAGGTAGCCTGCAGGCGATTTTCAACCTTGCTTGTCAGTCGCAGAGCTACGGCAATGCTCCTTTCGCCGAAACTCATCCAACATTCAACCAAACTATAATATAAACTAATTTACAACGCTTACTTGCAATGAATAAACAATATTAAAATTATGAATAACGCTGAAATTAAAATATCTCTATCGATCACGTTCCTTAAACCATTAATAGAACGTGACGATGGACAGAACATCAATTCGTGCGTGGCGACGCATTCAAAAGAAACGCGTGTGGCGTAATCGGTTACGCCTGTTCTTGTGTGCCTTTGCTGTGAAACATGGTGAAGCCGAAACGTGGAAAGAACTTCGTAAGGTTAAATGGTGTCAGGTGTATCGCACAACGGGGACTCCTTGTAGTTGCGAGATGTGTTCCGGCGAACACTACAATCGTGTCAACTATAAGCGTGATACGATAAAAGCTATACAAGAGCAGCTTGAATCGGAATAAATATTCCATGCAGCCGGCGGCATTACGTTTGCAAACGTGATACCGCCGGCTGCAGAAATTAAGTATTCTTATCCCTTCCGGTTGCTGTATATTATTCCATTGCTTCTCAATCAGGATAAATGGCGGTTTTGATTATGCCGTCACATCTCTTTGCAAATAAGTCATAGGCTTTATGAATACGGCTGAGAGGGTAGTGGTGTGTTATCAGATGAGTGGTGTCAATCCTCCCTTCTGAGATAAGCTGCATTATTTTGTCGCAGTCGCAGGCATCGACGCCACCGGTTTTGAATGTCAGATTTTTGCCATACATCCATGGCAATGGCAATATTTGTTCTTTCTCATATAGCGCGACAATGGTAACAATGGCATTCGGGCGCGCACAACGCCATGCGAGCTCAAAGGTATTTTCACCTCCGGCTACTTCGATGACGCGGTCGGCTCCACGCCCCTCGGTAAATGAGTTAAGAACTTCAAGGCATTCTGTCGGCTCAACAATACAAACATCCGGATAGTGCTGATGCACGAATTCGCGGCGACTTTTGTCTGCTTCACACACAACTATTCGTTGAGGATTGTATAGTTGCACACATTCGAGAGTGCATAAGCCGGTCGGCCCGGCTCCGATAATCAGCACTGTGTCGTCCTCTAAAATTTCAGAAATCTTGGACGCCCAATAGCCGGTGGCGAGAATGTCGCCGACAAACAGAGCCTGCTCATCACTCACATTACTCGGAATTGGAGTAAGGCCATTGTCGGCGTATGGCACACGTACATATTCAGCCTGCCCTCCGTCAATGCGACATCCCAACATCCAGCCCCCGGATGTGCAGTTGTTCACATATCCCAGTTTGCAATAGAAGCACTCGCCACAGAATGTCTCGACGTTTACAGCTACTCTGTCTCCCGGCTTGACCGTAGTGACTTCCGAACCGACAGCCTCTACGACACCTACCAGTTCATGCCCTATAGTTATGCCAGGCTCCGCCTGAGGTACCGCCCCATGCAAAATATGAAGATCGGAAGAGCAGATACTCGAAAGTGTAACCCTCACTACAGCATCCTTCGAATCCAAAATTCCAGGCTTCGGTTTTTCAATCAACTCAAACCGACCGGGTTCAATATATGTTAATGCTTTCATTTCAAGCTCGTTGTTATTCTATTGTTACTAAGGAAAATTTTAACCAAAGTTGGATTTTGAAATCCGAGTTATATAAACATCTATTTGTCCTTCTAACGGCCATTGAAAATTTGAAATGTTATTAGATACAAATATACAACATAATTTCGACAAGACAATTGATGTGGCTGAGAAACGTAATGAAGTACTCGGGAAGGACGCCAGTCAGCTTATGGATATAATCTGAGTTCAGATGTCCAAAGTATTATATATTAGACAACAAAGAGCTGCTAAAATTTAATTTGGTGGATTTGTGCAAAAGTATTAACTTTGGAGTCAATTAAAACGAAACAAATGGCAAGACAGCATTGTAACATGCTAATCAGCAAAGGTATTCATGGCTTAACAGGCCTTGAACACAGTGCGTCGGTGCAGTTGCTATTATTGTCAGTCGCGCCATGTCGTATCACTTTTCGACCGTTTTGTTTAAGTAATCAAAAATATATAAGTTAGCCTCCTAAGATAGGCCTATTTAGATAAAACGACTGTCGAAAAGTTCTTGCCAAGCTTCCCGACAGTCGTTTTTTGCACCCAAACCGATATAACTTTCTCCATTGCGATTAGTTGCGGACATAACAATTTTTTTAATCTAAACAACGTGCTCCGGCTCATAATCAATTGTGAAAACTTCATGAGCAAGACTTAATATTATCAACTGACAAGAATTCCTCCTCCGGTCTCTCCTCCGGTTGTGGGCCCTTTAAAATTTGATTCGAAAATATGAAAATTCAATATGCATCCGATCTCCACCTGGAGTTTCTTGAGAACAGCCGTTGGCTTAAAGATAATCCGCTGAAAGCAATCGGCGATGTCCTGATATTGGCCGGAGATATCGGCTACCTCGGCGATGACAACTACTGCCGCCATCCGTTTTGGGACTGGTGTGCAGAATCGTTTTGTCAGACTATCGTCATTCCGGGCAACCATGAGCTATACAAGAGTTTTGATATAAACGACCTTCACGAAGATTGGCAACTTGAAATCAGGCCAAACGTAAAAGTCTGTTATAACTGCGTCATTCCGTTATCTAACGACATCGATCTTGTCGCATCGACTCTATGGGCAAAGATTCACCCTTGGGATGAGTATCAGACTGAACGTGGTGTGTCTGACTTCCGCCGAATCCGAAACGGAGAGTTCCGATTGTCGGCACAGCGTTTCAATGAGGAACATGAACGTTGTCGTGAGTTTATCGAAAGAAGCGTGGCCGCAAGTTGCGCCAGGCATATCATTGTGGCTACTCACCACGTGCCATCCTTTGAACTTATGGCTGATGAGTTTAAAGGAAGTCCCATTAACGGTGCCTTTACGTCTGAACTCGATGTATTCATTGCGAACAGCCGTATTGACTATTGGATTTACGGCCATTCGCACCGAAACATTAATAAAACAATCGGCAATACCCAATGTGTAAGCAACCAGCTTGGCTATATTTTTCAAGACGGCCAAAAGGACTTCTGTCGGGACGCCATAATCGAAATCAACGACAATGAATTTTAAGTTTGAAGCAAGTCGGGTATTCTTCACATCAGATACCCACTTCAACCATACGAATATAATCAGCTACTGCAAGCGTCCGTTTAGCGACATTCATGAAATGAACGAGACAATCATAGCGAACTGGAACAATGTCATCGGACCGGATGATATAGTCTTTCACCTCGGTGACTTCGGCCTCGGTGGCGCCGAAGAGTGGAATCGGATTCTTAGCCGACTTAACGGAAAGATATATCTCATTCTCGGCAATCATGATCTAAATAATATAAGGCAAGGCGTGACCGATGTGTTTGAATACGTTGCAATGTCGATGTGCATTCAGATAGGGAAGAAGAAAATCTATCTGAATCACTTTCCCTATCTCTGCTTTGAGGGTGGCTATCACAACGATGTGTGGCAATTGTTCGGACACGTCCACACCCGCGCGTCAAACTCAGGCATAGATGCCGAACGGCTCCGGTATCTCTATCCGACACAACTCGATGTCGGGGTAGACAACAATAACTTTACGCCGCTGTCTTTTACAGAAGTTCGAGCCAAGATTCTGAAGCAAATCGAAAACTCAAATAAATAAAACTGCAAAACGCTCCAAACTATTCACTACACATTCCGTTATTCTCTGTCCTTCTTGTGTTCTCCGTATCTATTATTTCGTGATTGGTGAGAGATTAAACAGAAGTTGCTTGATTTGCTCTTGATTAAGGTGTTGTGATTCCAGCATATCAAGCAGTTCTTCCTGGCGGGGTTGCCCCATAGTGAGTCGATAAAGCGATAAAACCTTAATCAAGCGTTGATAACTATCAACATCACTGCTCATGGGATATTGTGGAACAATGCGCTCAATCCATTCAATCTTATCTTTGTTAGAGTTTAGCCATTCAACAGGCAGGCACCAGTTCGGCACCATCTCTGAGTAGCGATTGCCAAATTCATTGCGCACATCAGTATTAGCAACATTAAACAATTCATCCCAATTGTAAATGTTAGGATAGAGTTTCGCAAGGTTGCGACGTATAGCTAAGCATTTGTAGCGGTTTATGCGTCCTTCGCGTTGTTCGAGACTCTGTGGATTGGATGGAAGATTCCAATGCACAATCTTACGGCAATACCAATGGAAGTCGAGTCCTTCCTGTCCCACAGATGTGCTTGCAACGACGAAAGGATAGAATGGAGATTGGAAAGCCGAGCGGATATTGTTGCTGCGCTGCTGCGCCTTTTCGTCTGTAGTGTTTTTGTTCTTTGTAAATGGAACCGCATAAGAAACACGCATCGGAAATTTTTCGCCACCTGACGCACCGAACGATTTGTCAGTATCCACTCGAAGTGTAGAAACATTGATGAATACCTCCTTCATCTTCTCCATAAAGTCGTCATCCGAAGAACAAAGATGCCGATATTCATCGAGTACTGCCTGCAGATTACCCATTACACAATAGTCCATTACTCCGTCGAGATATATCTCATCATCATGATATTTATCTTGCAGCTTGTCGATGATGTAACCGGAAATTCTACGATTGAAGGTGGTAGAGAATCCGGCAGCGGCTGACCTTGCCTTCTCTGTGTCTTTCAAAATGCGATAAAGGCATATCCCGGGAGCGGCTATTGCCATGTCCGTCAATACATCAATGGTGTTTGACGGTATGTCTGTCGGACGTTCAAGTTCGGAATTGTCCAACCATTCTATAACAGAAAGAATTTTGCCGTAGTTGCGGCGTTCGGTCGTCTCAATTCCTGTAAGCCGCTCTTTAATCTGCTTTCTGATTGAAGCTTTTATAAGATGCACCTTCTCACCGTATGAATTATCAGGGTTATATAGAGATGCAAGATAAACCGACGGGAATGTAAGAATTTTTTGAGCGTCAGCTTTAAGACGGTTGCTACCGGTACGTTTGTCATAACCGGCCTTCTTATATTTAGAGAAAATCACTTCACGCTCAACCTCGTAGGTGAGTAGAGTAGCAATCATTCGTGGCACCATCTCCCAAGCCGAGAAAACCAGTGTTTTTGAGAAATCGTGATTTTTGACAAACGGATTCTCGGCATTTGTCGAATAATATGGCTTGGAAGTTGGAACCCAAAGTAACAGTTCTGCACCTTTTCCTTTAGGTAGCATCATGTCGCGCAGATACTGCATACGGGCATTGCGCATCGGCATCTTATGAAACTGGACTATCTCGCTCTCTCTCAAAAGCACTTGGCCGGAGGGCGGGGGCAGCCCTTTAAAGCCTCTTCGATAGCTTGCATCAATCTTCTGTTTCAGTTCGTATGTATCCATGAACGAAAGCAGATAAGGCGATGACTTGACATACTCCATCGGCACATTCGACCATGTAAAGCGATGCTTTGAACTCCGCTCAGACGCTTCCTTACATGCCGAAACAATCTTTTGCATCTCGCAATAAGAGAGAATATCATCAATATCAATTGGAATTTCGCTTACGGCTTTGTCTGAGATTAGTCCTTCGTTGAGACGTTCTGTACGGCACATACCCTGATACATCTTCTTTTCGGCGGATAGCTTTGAGGCAAGTAATATATCGAATTTTTCGGTACGGAGATGTGACAGTTTATGGGAATAATCCGACCACAGTTCGCGGAACTCATTCTCGCCCGTGAAGAGGAAATCCATCAGTCGGTTGAAATCCTCATAATGCTCGTCGGCATTATACTCCGTCAGTTCTTCGAGTGTTGAAAAGGGCTTATAAGGTGTGGCCGACAAAAGGAGAATCAACGGTTGCTGACCACCTTCCTGTTCGAAGAATTTTTTGACGATAACGCTCTGTTCGCTTTCATCGTTATAATCCAACAACGAACTGAACCTCTGGAACTCGTCCATTATGATAAGATCCGGCTCAAGCATCGATAGACTCAGGTCGGCAAATATGCGACGCAGCGAATTGATAATCCTTGTACTGTCTAAGTTTGCTGTATCTCCATGACTGAAATTCCCAATCAGTTCCTTCTCAATCTCCAAGAAGGTTTGATTCTTGTAGAGATAACGCTTAGCATCATCAATATATGTCTGTCCGAGCTCACGCACCCTTTTTGCATAGCGTTTCAGACAATTCTCCCATCTATTGTTTCCGGACCAGCCTTGGAACAGTTGCGACAATTGAGATCGGAATTTTGAGAACTCATCAAAACGCCCCAGGATAGTCGCTATCAATGCCCGCTCATTAGCGTTCCCTTTGCTGCTTCCGCGCAGAGAGAAGGATGTCGACGGCGTCAGAGGGATTATTATTTCACCCATCTCACCGGCTTTAGAGCTAACTATTTTTGCTTCTCGTTCGCGGATGGTAAGATGCTGCATAGAGAGACGACTCTCGGTAACATCGGCTTTATTCTTTATTCCGAGTTTTTCGATATTCTGGTTCGCAATGCTCATATTTGAGCACACGTAGACAACACGAAACATATCGTCATTGACGGTCTTTCGCATTTCTCTTACTCGTTCTATAACTGCAGATGCCACGTGAGTTTTGCCGAGACCAACTTCATCGGCAAGAAGTACTCTTCGCTGACCTCCGGTTTTTATCTCTTTGCCGTCTGCATCGATAGTGGCTTCGCGAAAAATTTCGGCAATGCGGTCGGCTGTAGCACTTTGAAAATCGTAGACAGACATAATCAGCGAAGTTTTTTGATTGAACGTTTAAACATTTCTGACATCTGTCGGAAAGAGTGGGGGACTACCTTTGTATCCAGCCGATTCACCAATTCTTCAATATCCTCCAGTCGCTCAGGATTAGTGGCGGCGATACGAAGCAACGACTCATAAAGTGTGTTGCACCTGCGAACAAACTGAGAGTTTGAGCCAATAGAGATTGACTCATCGGTTTGTATCATCAACGAAGCAAATTCCTGAGGGCGGTCGGTAATCATCATTTCGATATAATTAAGAAACTTGTCGCGAGTGTCTATCAGCGATCGGAAGATATGGTCGTCGCGGTCTTCAGGAATACCGGTTGTGTTTATTTTTATGACAATCTTTACAGGGGTAACATCTTCATCAAAAGGCACTACTTTGAGGATATAAAACTCAGAAAGGTGAGAGCGGGTAGCGACCTTGATACGGCATTGCTGTAATTCCCGGGAGAGCTCCACCTCATTCCACGGCTCTTGAATAGGAGCAAGTGTTATTTTCCCGTGAATATCTTTTATCCTTTTTGCGTTGACGGTAATGATGTAATCATCTTCTGTGCTCACAACATGAGCAGTGAGATTATTACGGCTAATTAGATTCTGGCGGACGTTGATAGCGAGGCTTTTGTCTTCTTTTTCAGCCTCAAATTCCGGTAAAGATGTAATCTGTTCGCACATCGGTTTCTTCTCGTCGCAAAACTCTGCTTTGAAATCTTCAAACTGGTTTCGCCCTCGTTTTAATTTGAGTTTTACAATAAACTCCGAATTGCGATAGAACCCATTGTGAGTCGCATTGGCCGAACCTAGCCACAGATTTATGCCTCCACCTTTTCCACCCCATGAGAAGTACATCTTTGCATGGAGGTTCATCGGCTGTATATTATTCTGCTCTGCGATTTGCGACATTACCCATACCTCCCTGTTTTCACCGGAATACAGTTCCATTATTTCGGGAGTCAGACTGTCGAGTCGGGTGATTAAAAGTTTTTCTTGTGTACGACGATAATCGTTGAGCCACGCCAGTGTACCGGCATCGATGAATGGTGATACAACTGCCATTTTTTCGCCGGGCAACTCTCGCTTGAAATCAATAGCAGGATTCAGATTCTCTCCGAAATGAATGGGCAGAAATTCATAATCCTCGTAAGGGTTATCCAGCTCGAACTCGCCCATAGTGTCCAGTTCATTGGCGAGCTTTTTAATTTTCTTTCGCTTGTCGGCATTCGCCTTGTCGGCTAATATCAGAAGCAGGTCTTTCAGTGGCTGATGTTTGCTGCGTATATCCGCGTTCGTCCTGACTCCAAGAGGAGCTGTCATTGTGAGAGCAATGTCAAGACTTGAATCCTTTGTGAGATTACGACTCATCACTATGAGTTTAACCTGACGCTTGCTGCGGTCTCCGAGAGAACGTTCCTTTATCACCCAGATTTTCGGATGGAAGTTGGCCAGCTCCTTATCTTTGCGTTCGTCAGCAACTTCAAAAACGCTTTTGTCGAGCATGGCATACAGTGGATTTATGCGCACCGGTGGTTGCAAACCGCCGCGATTGCAAAAGATGGCAACTCGGTTATTGGCCTGACGCAGTCCTTCGAGGAGTCGGAACGGCGATTGGAAGTCGGCGTCGGTAGCATCACCAAGCCGGGCAAACGAAAGCGCGACTGCAAGGAATGCCTCGGCGTCAAGACTATACGTCGTACCGACAGCAAACTCCAACTCAAAGCCCGGAGTAGCGACTATTTCGTTATATACCAAGTCATTCATTTCTCAGGCCATCCTTAATTTCTGTCAAAACTGTGCGCACAATGGTGTTCCAACGGTAAGTCATCATTGTGGGTGATTCAAAAGGTTTCCCCTGCTGTAGTTCTTTGGCATTAATCAGTTTGCTTCGTTTAAGTCCTTTGAGGGTCTTCTCGCGCAGAGTAATCTGACGGTCAAGTTCTTCAAAATCTCTGTTGGCTATAAGCTTAGAGGTCTTGAGAATAAATGCCTTGCAGGATTCCTCAGTAACTTTTACAGACACAAAACGAATAATTTCTTCAATAGCCTCCGGTACAAACTCATTACGGAATTCCGCCAGCATCGTATCGAAACGTGCTTGCTCAACCTCAGCTGCATCATCGGCTTTCATGGCAATATCATAAAGCAAGGCGTAGCGCACACGTAGAAGGCACGCATACCGCGAATAGCGCAAAGCAAGTCGGTAGGTATGAAATAATTCTTCCGGGATATCTTTGAGCACATTTCCTAAATCATCGAAAAGATACTCCGTAACATTCTTATATAAGCCGCTGTCAAGCAGATAACTCAGCAGCGAGCCTGGCGTACTTGTTACTATTTTCTGTTTAAGGAATTCGGCTTCACGATGGTTAAGAGCAATGCTGAGTGGTTCGCGGGTTCCAAAACCATAATCCTCGCCACAAGTGCAAAAAATCTGTCGGTTTCCGGTCAGGTCATTCGAATCGTCAAAGCCGTCTTCGCTACCACGAATTTTTTTTGGTGAATTCTGATACATTGCCGACCGTTCTGCAAGAGTTGCGTAAATATTTCCGCCATACGGTATAAGCCCGTATGTTTCCATTCCGGCCTGATATACGTATGTGGGATCATACTTTACATATCCTTCGCCTCGACGCAACATATCGGCTCCAATAATGCCTACAGAACCATTCGCTGAGCCATCCATCAGCCGATAAGTAATTTTTATTTCATTGTCGCGCACAATGCTTCGTGCCTCACGCACATCAGCGATGCGAGTCTTTTCAAGGTGAGCATAAAGAGCCGGCAGCAGTAGAAAATACTTGGCATGAGTCTGTAAGACCGACATTCCCGGGAACATCGTGTTCGAGAACGCATCTCGGATGCGCCCCAATCCAAGCTCATCAACCGCGCCTTGCCCTTGCAACAGCTTCATCACCTTATTAGCCCTATTCAGAGCGTCCTGGTTAAAACTCACAAAACCTAATTCCATGTTATTAGGTACGGTTAATCATTTATTATTCTTTTCGTCGCTGTTTGGCTCACTCCGCGTCGCCGGGACGGTCAAGAAGCTCTTCCCGGTCGGGAGGAGGGGAGTGTTAGGGTATGATTGTTTTTGTGACTTCTGAGTCTTTGTGCAGGATATAGACGCCGGGAGAGGTGGGCAGATGTGGCAGTTTGTGCCCTTGCAGGGTGTAGTACGTTGCGGAGCAATCAGTTTCGGGTGTTGTAAGAGGTGTAATGTCGGTGAGTTCTCCCGATTGATATTCAATG
>CAMWMR010000038.1 GCA_947175425.1 uncultured Porphyromonadaceae bacterium | reverse complement strand
GTAGTGTTTATCAAGGACGGATTCTTCTAAATGGCCTGACGACTGTGATACGAAATGGGCACCGCTATTTAATTGATAATGGATTGGCAACATGGCCAATAGATACGGCATCCCTAAATGTGAATGTTCTCCATGAAGATAAATTATCACTAAATATAAAAGTGAAGAATTCCACAGAAGTCATTGCCCCGACAAGTGGGATAATCGAAGAATTATCTTATGAATGTCCTGTCAATGGAATAATTGTGACAGAAACATTTGATAGAGCAGATGATATCGGCAGTGTAGCACGTGCCTTGTCAGATTACACAGGATGTAAAATTAAGCCTGATGAATTGCGCTTATCCGTGTCGTTGGTGAACAATAAAGGCTATAAAGTGCGCATTTGTGGTCTGCGACCTCACTCCCGATTTTGTACGGGTAAAAAAATCGTTAAAGGAGAAATTTTGGGAGTTACTTCAGATTCTGTGATAAGTATTTATACAGAGCATAATGGAGTGCAATTCTCCGCAAAAGACTATCTCAATAACACGTTGTCAAAAGAAAAAGGAAATACCATAAAATCCGGAACATGTAATCTTTTGGCATCTCAAATGGAAGAGGATATAAAGGTTCTCGTCGAGTCATATAAGGAATGTTTTCCATTATGGAATGAACAAGTATCCCTTGAAGCTATTGAAAGTACAGTGGCAGAAATACTAACGAACCTTCCTGATACCTTATCATTCACTGATATAGATATAACCATGGATAGATTAAACGCGTTATTGCATGATTCTCACATATTTTATGAAAATAAAGGCAATAAGCAGGATTTGTATTATCATGATATTGAATTTGGATTGGAGGGTAACAAGTTAATTGTAACATTAGCAACCAATAAACACTCTAAGTATCTGAAATCTGAAATTAAAGCAGTGGATGGAATTTCCTCTGATTCGATAGTACGCTTTGCAGAAAAATTTATTGGAGGATATGATATGAATGTGCAGGATTATCCTCGGAATTTATTATTTGGGATTCTTACTCAACTGTATTGTAGATATCATCCTTTAAAAGGAAAAGAAAAGGATTATGAACTAACACTGGCTACTGGCGAAAAAGTAAAGGTTGAAAGCCATAAAGGTTTGCCTGATTTAAAGAACTTTCTACCGGACAGATCGCAATATTTCAATATCAACAGACACAATAATCAAAGATATAAAGTTGAAACACTGCGTGATTCGGTTATTTACATAGGATTGTCAACATTTGATCTTTACGATACAGATCTGGATTCATTAATAGGCTTAATGTGTGATAATCGTTTTTCAACTATGATAATAGATTTGCGGAATAACCCCGGTGGCTCATCAAAGATCGCAGATAAATTAATAAAAACAGCTTGCGGGGATGTATTTCCATGGTACAACCAACAAAGTATCATAAATAAACGTGGTGGTTTCGATGCGTTCAGATACTCTTTAAACTATACAATGGATACACCTGTTGTCGGTAAAGAGTTTATAAAAGAACAAAATAGCAATAAATTCGTTTGCAAACGTGATGTTTCAGTGTCTCCATCAGATACATTAAAGTGTCATATCAACTCGTTTTTCATTATTCTGAATGAGAGGTCCGGATCAGCAGCGAGTTATTTTGCCTCTGCGTTACATAGAGCAGGACGAGCATTTATAATTGGTCGAGAACCGCGTACCGCATATCACCATATGACAGCACTAAAAAACTGCAAACTAAGGTTGCCAAATTCAGGAATAATATGGCATATTCCTTTGGTGCGAGAAATATTTGACACAGATACAATCGGAGATATTCCATATGGACGCGGTGTAATACCTGACATTTATATCCCTTTGACATTTGATGAAGTGGCATTTTATAATGGTGATGAATTAAGGGATAAAGCAATAGAAATGGCTCTTGAAAATAGTAGTGGTAAGACAGACTCAAAACCGACCTATTTAAAATGGATATTATTACTATTGCTTGTAAGCAGCATTCTCATAGTAATAATCGGGAAAAATACTAACCTGCGAAATTAGTATTATAGATGATGTTATTATAAATAAAAAAACGCGTCAAAGCAGAAGTTCGATGCGCGTGCTTTTGCGGAGACAGGGATTCGCCTCCCGCCAAGAGGATAAAGAGTGCCCCTCAATGGTTAAAAGAAAAACCCGCTGAGATTCAGCGGGCTAATTCTTGCTTTTGCGGAGAGAGAGGGATTCGAACCCCCGGAGGTGTGACCCTCAACGGTTTTCAAGACCGCCGCAATCGACCACTCTGCCATCTCTCCTGAATGGTTGTGCAAAGGTAGACATTTTTTTTTATATATGCAACAAGCTGCGCACCGTCAAATAATAAAAAACTCCGGAAAAATGTTTTTCCGGAGTTTTTTAAGAAGTTTTATTCGGCGTCTTCGTCGTCGCGCATATTGTGGAACACATTCTGCACGTCCTCGTCGTCCTCGAGTTTTTCAAGCAGTTTGTTAATGCTTTCGCGTTGTTCGGGGGTAACGTCCTTGAGGTCGTTGGGGATGCGTTCGAATTCGGAGCTGATAATTTCAAAACCGTTTTCTTCCAGATACTTCTGAATATTTGAGTATTCTTCGAATGCGCCGTAAAGAACAACCTGTTCGTTTCCGTCCTCGTCTTCGTCGTGGCCCAGTTCGTCCACGCCGTAGTCGATGAGTTCAAGTTCGAGGTCGTCGAGGCCAACGCCTTCCTTGGGTTTGATTTTGAACACGCATTTATGTTCAAAGAGGAATGTGAGCGAGCCCTGTGTGCCGAGCGAACCTCCGTGTTTGTTGAAGTAGGAGCGAACGTTGGCTACGGTGCGGGTGTTGTTGTCGGTTGCGGCTTCAACAAAAATTGCAATGCCAAAGGGTCCGTATCCTTCGTAGGAAATTTCCTTGTAGTCGCCGGAATCCTTTTCGGTAGCTTTTTTAATAGCGCGTTCAACAGTATCCTTGGGCATGTTTGCCGCTTTGGCATTCTGCATAAGGGCGCGCAGACGCGGGTTGGTGTCGGGGTCGGGACCGCCGGCTTTTGCGGCGATGGTTATTTCCTTACCAATGCGCGTGAATGTACGCGACATGTTGCCCCAGCGTTTGAGTTTTCGGGCTTTGCGGTATTCAAATGCTCTTCCCATTGTGTTGTGTCAGGTTTATATTTTTGTTTTTTACTGGTTATCGGAGTTCGGCACCGAGACGGTTTTTCAGGGTGTCGATAATTTTTGACATCATTTTGTCGATGTGCTTGTCCTGCAACGTCTTTTCATCGTCCTGCAGCGTTATGCTGATAGCGTACGATTTTTTGCCTGCGGGCAGGTGTTCGCCCTCGTAAACGTCGAACAGTTCAACCGAGCGAAGCAGTTTGCGTTCGGCCTGGCGCACGGCGTTTTCAATATCGGCCATGCTCACTTTGCTATCGATGAGCAGACTGAGGTCGCGTTTAACGGGCTGAGTCTTGGGCAGCGGAGTGTACAGGGCGTTTGTTTTAGCGGCGAGTTCGGCAACGGCATCCCAGTTGAGTTCGGCGTAGAACACGGGTGCTTTTATGTCGGCTTTGCGGCATATGGCAGGCGATACAACACCCATGCGGCCAAGTGTTTTGCCGTTTACGGTGTTTATGTCGAGTGCCTGGGCGAATATTCCGCCTTCAACAGTCTGCGACGGAGCGAGTACGACAGCCGATTTCGGCAAGCCTGTACGGGCAAGCACGTTCATAACGTTTGCCTTGAGGTCGTAGAACTGCGAATCCTCGCGGGCGCGAAGCCAGTTTGCGCTGCGGCTTGCACCGCTCATCCACATGCCCAGCATAAAGTTTTCGCTGTAGGGTGCCAGCGGTGCTTCGGGTGTGGAGGCCTTGGAGGGATCGAGTTTGTAAACGTTGCCGAATTCGTAGAAAGCTACATCGGGATTGCGGCGGTTGGCGTTGTGAGCAATGGATTCAAGTCCGCCGTAGAGGAGGGTGCGGCGCATGAGCGACAAATCCTGGCTGAGCGGATTGAGCAGGCTGACGCAGCTGTCGATAGTATACTCAGGATTTTCCTCGTAGTAGGAACGGGCCGTGAGCGAGTTGTTCAGTATTTCGGTCCAGCCGGCGCCGGTGAGTTGTTCGGCAACGGTGCGGCGAAGGTCGTCGCAGGCGTCAACGGCAGTTTTGAACGACAGGCAGCCGTGCAGCTCGTTGCTCATGGCAACTTTGTTGTAGCCGTATATGCGGAGGAAGTCCTCTATAACATCGCACGGACGACGAACATCGGTGCGGTAGGTGGGCACGTCAAGATGTACGCTGTCGCCTTCGCCGGGCACGATTTCTATTTCAAGAGCCTTGAGGATATTGTCGATAGTGGCGCGGTCGAATTCGGCGCCTATGAGTTTGCCGAAATCGCCGTAGTGCATATCCACGGGATAGGCTGCGACGGGAGCGGGATAGAAGTCGGTGGCTTCACCTGCTATTTTTCCGCCTGCAAGCTCGCAGATGAGTCCGGCGGCAATGCGCAGCGCACGCATACATCCGTTGGGGTCGACACCGCGTTCAAAGCGGAACGAGGAATCGGTGCTTATACCATGACGGCGTGCTGTGCGGCGTACGCTTGTGGGGTTAAAGCATGCGCTTTCAAGGAAAACGCGGCTTGTCTTTTCGGTCACGCCCGAATCAAGACCGCCGAACACGCCGGCAATGCACTTGGGTTCGGTGCTGTCGCAAATCATAAGGTCGGCGCTGTCAAGCTCGTGTTCAACGCCGTCGAGGGTTGTAAAGCGGAAACCCTTATCGGCGCGGCGCACTACAATGCTGTTGTCGCGCAGAGTGTCGGCGTCGAAAGCATGCAGCGGCTGGCCTATGCCGTGAAGAATATAATTGGTAATATCCACCACATTGTTAATGGGGTGGAGGCCGATAGTTGTGAGGCGGTTGCGGAGCCACTCGGGGCTTTCCTCAATCTTTACGCCCTCTATTGTCACGCCGCAGTAGCGGGTGCAGCCGTCGGCGTCCTGCACGTCAACTTTCACGGGATTGCCGGAATCGGTGCGCGGTGTTTCGGCGGCTTCGGGCATGGAGGCTTTAACGGCGGCTATTTCGCGGCCGGTAAGTGCTGCCGCAAGGTCGCGGGCAACGCCGTAGTGGCTGGCGGCGTCTATGCGGTTGGGGGTAAGATCCACCTCAAGCACATAGTCGTCCTCTATTCCGAAGTATTCCGAGGCAGGACGTCCCACCATGGCTTCGGCTTCGGCGGGAAGTACAATAATGCCGTCGTGAGCATGCCCCAGCCCAATTTCGTCCTCGGCGCAAATCATGCCGAACGATTCAACACCACGAATCTTCGACTTCTTTATTTTGAATTCCGAACCGTCGGGGGCGTAGAGGGTAGTTCCAACGGTTGCAACAACAACGCATTGCCCGGCCGCAACATTAGGCGCTCCGCACACAATCTGTGTGGGATTGCCGTTGCCTTCGAGGTCTACGGTAGTGATGTGCAGATGGTCGCTGTCGGGATGCTCGGCACAAGTGAGAACTTTGCCTATTACTATACCGGCGAGTCCGCCACGAATGGATTCCACTTTCTCCACCGAGCCTGTTTCGAGGCCTATGGAAGTGAGCATGGCGGCCAGTTCGTTGGGGTTAAGCTCGAACCCGACGTATTCTTTCAGCCATTTATATGATATGTTCATAATCCGGTTTATGTTTTGAAAGCACAAAGATACACAATTTTTAGCGAATTACGTCAAATTTATTCCCTTAGCAATCGAGCTTAATAAAAAATCCGCTTTTATGAACCTTTGCGGCTCTGCGCTTGTTTGGATAGAAAACAATAAACTGCATCTAAATTTTCACTCTCATGGCACAATCCAAACCGAAAAGTATAAAGGGTACACGCACCGAAAAGAACCTCGTAAGTGCCTATATGGCCGAGTCTTCGGCCTACACCCGCTATGTTTTCTACTCCCAGCAGGCCGAAAAGGAAAGTTATTTCCCTATTGCTCAGATTTTTCAGGAGACAGCCGATAACGAGCTGCGTCACGCTAAAATATATTTCAAATATCTTCAAGGCGGAAACATCCCGGTTACAATGGGTGTCGATGCAGGTATTATAGGCACCACCGAGCAGAATCTTGAAATTGCAGCGCAGGAGGAACTCGAAGAAGGAACAAAAATGTACCGAGCCGCCGCAAAAGTGGCTCAGGAAGAAGGCTTTGACGACATCGCCTCGCATTTCCTCGCAATTGCCGATGTGGAGGAAACCCACCGCCGCCGCTTCCTCCATTATCTCAAGCAGGTAAAGGACGGTACTGTGTGGAAACGCGATAAACCCATTAAATGGAAATGCCTTGTATGCGGATACGAATATGTAGGCACCGAACCCCCTGCAGTTTGCCCGGCTTGTAATCATCCGCGCGAACATTACATGGCCATGGACTACGAGGATTCCATCGACTGATAACTTCAGTTGAATTAAAAATATTTTTTTTCGCCGGGACTGCTCCGCTATTAGCGTTGCGGTCCCGGTTCATTATTCCCCGGCGTTAACAAATATTGGGGACCGGGGTCTTACCGGAATGTGTAGGTAATTGTGGCAATGGCTCGTTCGGGAGCATTGTCATCGTTGCGGGTAAAGCGTCGGCTTTTTACTTCGGCAATACATTTGGCCACAAGGGCGCTGTTGGTGCCGGCAGGAGCTTTGCCGCCTGTCTGTTCAACCGACACAACGTTTCCTTGTGCGTTTACAACGGCGCGAAGTGTTATGCTGCCCGTCAGCGAGGTGTTAACCTTCGCAAACCGTGGCATCAGCCAGCCTCCGCCAACAGTACCGCTGCCCGTGCCGTTTGTTGTGCTTTCGCTGCCGTCGGGCTTGCCGCTGTCGCCTTTGTCGGTGCCTTTGTTGGTGGTGTTGTCGGTGGCCTCGGGCTGTGGTTTGAATGCATCGGCAACACCTTTTTGGACTTTTCGGCGAGCCTGCTCTTCAAGTTCGGCCTTGCTCGGGCCGGTCGGTGCCGTATTTTCCTTTACGGGACGTTTCACCTCCGAGGGACGCGTACTTGTAACATCAACCGGCGCAGCGCCCGAAGGACCTTTGTCGGCAACACTTGCTCCCGAGGCATCGGCTGCCGTGGAACGGAGGTTCTGAGGCTTGGGAGTATAAGCTTCCGACGGTGTCGACGAGGCCGTACGCGTATCGATGAACTCAACAAACTCCATGTCGATTTCCGCAACTTCTGCAACCGGCTGTCGCGACGGAATAAGGCTCGAGGCATCGAAACTGAGCCGGCACACACTAAGCAGCAGCACAAGCAACAGTGCTGCAAGTGCCGTTACAATCAATGCTGTCGCGCGGGTTCGGTTCATTGAACTTGCTCGGTTTGTTCGGTTTGCTCGGTTACGGGCACGCTTGCGGGCTGTGTCGCCAAAACCATTTTTATGGAGTTTTCGGCTCCGAGATTAAGGAGTTCCACTATCTTGCCGTATTGTATCTCGCTGTCGGCATACACGGCAACCGCCCCCAACGAATCGGCCGGGGCTATAGCGGCGAAATACATCGCAAGCGAGTCCTGCGCTACCTGTGTAAGCGGCAGCTCGGGCGCATCGACAAAATAATTTCCTTCGGCGTCCACAAACATTTTTACCGACGGCTTGAGCGGCGTCTGCTGCGAACTTTCGGGAAGGTCTATTTCAAGCGCCGTGGGGAACACGAACGACGAGGTAACCATAAAAAACACTAACAGTAGGAACACAACATCGGTCATCGATGCCATGGAGAAGGAGGCAAGCATGTCCTGCTGTCGTTTAAGAGCCATAGCGGTAAGGTTTTAAGCGGGTTCGTTCAGTAGGTCCATAAAGTCCATGGTGCGGGCTTCAAGACGGTTCATTATCTTGTTTATGCGTGCCACAAGAAAGTTGTAGGCAAACATGGCTATGATACCCACAATAAGGCCGGCCACGGTGGTGACAAGCGCGGCATATATACCCGATGCAAAATTGTCGATTGTGGCGCTGTTGCCGGCTTCGGCAATAGCGTAAAATGCCTGCACCATACCTATTACTGTTCCCAAAAATCCAATCATCGGAGCGCCGGCGGCGGTAGTGGCAAGCCACGGTAGCCCGCGCGAAAGATTGGCGATTTCAAGATTGCCCGTGTTTTCAATCGCAACAAGAACATCGTTCATCGGGCGCCCTATGCGGCTTATGCCTTTTTCAATGAGTCGGGAATAGGGGGTGTTGTTCTGGCGGCAAAGGTTCAGGGCGCTTTCGGTGTCGCCCTCGTGGATGTAGCCGGCTATGCGCTGCATAAAGTTCTGTTCCTCCTTGGCCGCACGCCCTATAACTATAAAGCGCTCGGTGAACACATATATGCACCACAGCAACAGCAGTGCCAGCGGAATCATTGTCCAGCCTCCCTGGAGGCATAAGTTCCATAAACTCATTGTATCGGGTTTTTTAAAGATTGGTTTTGTTGTTGTCGGTTACGAGGGCTGCCTTGTAGCGCGCTACGGTTTCTTTTAGCCCCATATAAAGTGCGTCGCATATCAGCGCATGACCAATGGAAACTTCGCTCAGGTAGGGGATACGCGAGGCAAAAAAGGCAAGGTTTTCAAGCGACAGGTCGTGCCCGGCGTTTACGCCCAGTCCGAGTTTCTTTGCCGTGCGGGCGCTTTCCACAAACGGTGCTATTGCGGCTTCGCGGTCGCTTGCATACTTGTCGGCATAGGGCTTGGTATAAAGCTCAATACGGTCGGCGCCGGTGGCGGCGGCGGCTTTTACCTGCTCGGGGTCGGCGTCGACAAAAATCGATGTACGTATCCCCGCTTCCTTGAAACGCTCGACAAGCGAGGAAAGCTCCTCGGCATGCTCGGTCACTTTCCAGCCCGCCGACGAAGTAAGCGCGTCGGGAGCATCGGGAACAAGCGTAACCTGCGTGGGTTTTACCTGTAGAACCATGTCAACAAATTCCTTGGAGGGATAGCCCTCTATGTTGAACTCGCTCCGGAGAATGGGACGTAAACGGTAAACGTCATCGCGCCGGATATGCCTTTGGTCGGGGCGTGGATGAACGGTAATGCCGTCGGCTCCGAAACTCTCGATGTCCAGTGCGCAGGCCTCTATATCGGGCTTGTTTTCCCCGCGCGCATTGCGTATGGTGGCTATTTTATTTATATTTACGCTTAAGTTTGTCATTAAAATTGGACTTGTGCAATTTTATTTGTATATTTGTAGTTACTTTTGTAACTCATGGCTTCCTTTGTCAAAGCCTTTGGAAATGCAAAAGTAGTGAGAATTAATAAAACACGAAAGATTTTGACAGCAATTAAGAATAAATTCCCGGAAAACGACTATCTCTTTCCTCCAATCCCGGAAAGTTCAAGGCTCATTGTGGGCTGCCGCCGCGAGGATTACAGCGCTTCCCGCATTGCGCATGCTGTCGAGGACTGCAATGCTCATCTGCTGAATCTTAACGTTACTTCATTCGATACCCACACCGCTAAATTTAACGACGACGATGATTTCGAAGCTTCCGACGCTAAGTTTCCCGTCGTGTTCGATATTCGTGTGAGCCACCGGAATGCCGAAAGCATTCGCCGTTCTCTCGAACGATACGGATACACGGTGCTCGCTTCACGAGGTAGCGATGATATCGACGGCGATGACGATATTTTCAAACGTAGAATCGACGAACTGTTCAGGTATCTGGAAATATGATTATTGCAATATACGGTAGCAGGAGGCAGCATGGTGCCGTCCGTCAAATCGGCAATTTCTTAAACGAACTTGTCGCTCACGACATTTGCGTCGTAATGCATCCCAAGCTCTATCATCATCTCAGCAAGCTTAACCCCGATTGCCTCAAGGGTGTAATTCTTGGCGATGAAAGGCGCGTCGAGGCCGATTTTGCCGTCAGCCTCGGTGGCGACGGTACTTTCCTCAGAACTGCCGTATGGACTTGTTGCGGAAATACTCCTATTATTGGCGTAAATACCGGACATCTCGGATACCTCACGGCGCTCGATGTCGACAGTTTGCCCGAATTGCCCGACATGCTCCGCAACGATGCTTTCATCATTGAACACCGCACTCTGCTGCAGGTGGAAAGCCCGCGACTCCCGGCTTCAATGGGACGGTACGCCCTTAACGAAGTGGCAATTACAAAGGAGGAAAGCGCCTCTATGATTGTTGCCTCCGTCAATGTGGATGAAACCCCCCTGGCCGATTATCGTGCCGACGGTCTCATTGTGTGTACTTCAACAGGCAGTACTGCCTACAATCTCTCCGTCGGAGGCCCCATTGTCCAGCCTACTGTCGGAGTTTGGGTGCTCGCCCCCGTCGCGGCACATTCGCTGTCGATGCGCCCCCTCGTCATTAGCGCCGACAGTGTGGTCGATATTGTCCCCACCGGCCGAAGTCCTCATGTTCGCCTCGCTGTCGACGGCCGCTCAACGCTCATCGAAACCGGTACACATATCCGCCTGTCTCGCGCACCCTTCACGCTGCCCCTCATGCAGCTGAAACACCACAGTTTCGCATCTGTACTGCGCACGAAACTTCACTGGGGAGAACAGTAATGCCCGATAAACAATATTACATTGCTTCTTGCCGATACATTAATCCCGTATTCGGTCCTGTCGAGGTGCGTGTAAGTGCGGCTGCCAAAACCATCCGTGCCCGGTGGGCAGGCCCCGAACTCCGGGTGACGGTGCCTCGGAATCTTCCCCTCCAAATGTACGAGGATTTTCTTGAGCGTTTCAAGGACCGAATAATCGCGGCAAAACCCGCTCGCCGATATTACGAGGGTATGATTATTGATGCACCTCTGGCCGACTTCACTCTGGTCTCACGCCCCATGCAAAAGCGCGGCGTCGCTCTTTCCGTTAAAGAAATCGAGCCCTTGCGTGGCAAAAAAGTTAATATCGAGCTGTCAGTTGCAAGCTCCATGGGCGACTGGTCCCAACCCGAGCCGGAGATGACCATAAACGGAGCCCTGCACAGCGCGGCTGCTTATGTAACCCGCAAATACATAATTCCCCTCGCAAGCGAAATGGCGGCTCGCCTTGCTTGCTCCGTTGCCGGATGGGCGGTGAAAGATTGCCGAACACGTTACGGCAGCTGCGATTCGCGCGGAATAATTACACTTAGTCCTAAGTTGGCTTTCATGCCCGACGAACTGCGCGATTTCGTGATTTGCCACGAGCTGGCGCATCTAACCCACATGAATCACTCTGCCGATTTCCACGAACTCTGCAATAGCTACTGCGGTGGACGCGAAGCACAACTTAACCGTGCTCTCAAAGCATTGCGACTCCCTGTGTTCTGAGCCCTTAAATTTCCCTCAATGTCAATGTACTCTTCGCTGCTTAACCCCCATCGAGGCGCGGTGGCAGCTACCGCCCTAACGGAGAAAAGCTTTTAGCCCTCGCTTCCGCTCGTAAATGCTTAGTTCAAACAAAATATCCTCAAGATACGGGTCCTCGTACCCGTTGACCTCCCAATACGCCTCCAAAAACTCCGGCGGCAAAGGCGGAGGCGAACTCATCGCACGCTTGCGCACCTTCGGCAGATAATCCTCAAGCGGACGGTAATAATCCGGCACCTGATGACACGGACGTATCAGCTGAATAATAATCACGGCATTCTCCAAGTGAATAGCCTCGCAGGCCACTCGCAGCCAGTAGAAATTCCACTCCGTGGTACGAATCCAAATAACATTGAACGTCCCGCCGCGACAGCCGTACAAGCTGCGAGGAGTCGAATATCGACACCTGAAACGACGCCGGCAATACTGCATCGCAGGATCCTTTAAATTGTCCGCAATCACGCACAAGTCAGCCCCGTTATATTGATTTATAACGCTCGGATACACATGTTTATACACATAGTTTAGATACTCGAGAATCGTTCGCGTATAATCCACACCCTTTTTAGGTGCAATAACAATCCTCCCTCCTCCCGGACTCTTTCGCGCACGTTCTGCAGCAGTTATAAACTTGAGCTCCTGCTCGTTAAGTTGTCGTCCCGGAATAAAATCAGCATATTTTCTATTCATGATAATTGGAATTTGAATTAATGGATAAATGAATTTGATTTGTTTTCTGCTGCAAAGTTACAACATCAAAAAGCCGATTTTACACAGGATTTCCGACTTACGGATTTCCGTACTTCTCAAAAAACATCAAAACTGCCTCCAACTCATTAAACCTCCGTCCAATACAAAAATCCGAAAGTCTGCCACACCCTCAAAACTTTTTTCAAAAAAAATTCATATCTGCCATTTTGGCAGATATGAACCTGTTAAATTTTTGCTGAGTTCTCAGCTTAATCCAGTTTAAGCACGGCTAAGAAAGCTTTCTGAGGAACTTCCACCGAGCCTATCTGTTTCATTCGTTTCTTACCTTTTTTCTGCTTCTCAAGCAGCTTGCGCTTTCGCGAAATATCACCACCGTAACATTTCGCCGTAACGTCCTTGCGGACAGCCTTAATCGTCTCGCGGGCAATGATTTTTGCTCCTATGGCTGCTTGAATGGCAATATCGAACTGCTGCCTGGGAATAAGCTCCTTAAGCTTCTCGCACATACGGCGCCCGAAAGTAACAGCATTGTCAAAGTGTGTCAGCGTAGAAAGTGCGTCAACACTCTCGCCGTTAAGCAGTATATCAAGTTTAACAAGCTTGCTCTCGCGGAAATCATGCAGGTGATAGTCGAACGAAGCATACCCCTTCGAAATACTCTTCAGCTTGTCGTAGAAGTCGATAACTATCTCACCCAAAGGCATATCGAAAATCATCTCCATGCGGTTGCCCGAAATATACTCCTGCTTAACAAGCTCGCCGCGCTTGCCGAGGCACAATGTCATTATCGGCCCTATAAACTCGGCCGTGGTAATAACCGATGCGCGTATGTAAGGCTCTTCTATATGGTCAATTAAGGTCGCATCAGGAAGCCCCGAAGGATTATGAACCTCCGTCATCGTCCCGCGCTTGTCATAAACACGATAACTTACGTTGGGAACGGTAGTTATAACATCCATGTCGAACTCGCGGCCAAGGCGTTCCTGCACAATTTCCATGTGAAGAAGCCCAAGGAAACCGCAGCGGAAACCGAAACCTAACGCTGCCGACGATTCGGGTGTAAACGTGAGCGACGCATCATTTAGTTGAAGTTTCTCAAGCGATGTGCGCAAATTCTCAAAATCCTCGGTCTCAATGGGATAAACACCCGCAAACACCATCGGTTTTACTTCCTCGAAACCGTCAATAGCCTCAGTACATGGACGTTCCACATGCGTAATGGTATCGCCCACTTTAACCTCGCGGCTCGACTTTATACCCGATATGATATAACCCACATTTCCCGCCGAAAGGCAATCGCGTGGCGACATATCAAGCTTCAGCACACCTATTTCATCGGCATGATACTCTTTCCCCGTGGCTACGAATTTAACAAAATCGTTCTTGCGGATTGTGCCGTTTTCAATCTTGAAATACGCTATGATGCCGCGGAAAGGATTGAAAACCGAGTCAAAAATCAGCGCCTGCAGCGGTGCCTCGGGGTCGCCCTCCGGTGCCGGAATACGCTCTACTATAGCCTGCAATATCTCCGGTACACCTATACCGGTCTTGCCGCTCGCACGGATAATCTCGCCGCGGTCGCAGCCTAAAAGCTCTACAATCTGGTCCTCAACCTCCTCGGGATTAGCCGAATCAAGGTCTACCTTATTGATTACGGGGATAATCTCAAGGTCATTGTCAATGGCCATGTACAAATTGGAAATTGTCTGTGCCTGAATACCTTGCGAGGCGTCAACAATAAGCAACGCGCCCTCGCACGCAGCTATCGAACGCGATACCTCGTACGAAAAGTCAACGTGCCCCGGAGTGTCAATAAGATTAAGGGTATAGTCTTCACCGTTCAGCTTGTAGTTCATCTGAATGGCGTGGCTTTTTATTGTTATACCGCGTTCTCGCTCAAGATCCATGTCGTCAAGTACTTGCGCCTCCATGTCCTTGCCCGCAACAGTGCCGGTATACTCCAACAGTCGGTCGGCAAGAGTCGATTTGCCATGGTCGATATGAGCGATTATGCAGAAATTGCGTATATTTTTCATTATATGCTTTTTAAATAACAGCTTATTTATGCAAAGTTAGCTATTATGTACGAAAAAAACAAACGCACCCCCTGCGGAGAATCTGCATGCGGTACTCTTGTTGTCAAATCTCTGCAACAAACACCCAGTGCCCGGTTTTTGGGTGACCGAGCCAAGCTATCCCGAGCTTCTGCATATGTCGCTCTACAGTCTTTCTCGAAATTTTCAGCATCTCCGCTATACGGTCTCTACGAATATTCGGTTGCGCCTTGATTATCTCAATGATTCTGCGTTCAACACTTTCAAGGTCTCGGTCGTCATTTTGAACGTCACTTTGTGCGTCATTTTGAACGTCACTTTGTGCGTCAATGTTATCTCTTTCACGTTCATAATACAGAGCCTTACCTTTAAGAGTCAAACCGTATCTTTGCTTGGGTACATTGGGCTTATCTGGATTCTCAAGGGTAATCAAACCGGCTTTAATTGCTGGGTTTAAGTAGTTTTGTCGGAATGTTGTCTTTGATTTAAAGGACATTAAATCCCTTATTTCGTAAGATGTGAGCCACTCTTCCCCTATTACTCTTATAAGTTGGACAATCGAATTTTTATACGTTCCAAACTTAGCTTCTACTGTGCTTCTGCTGTAATTCTGCTGTGCTTCTATTGTACTCTTACTTACTCCTACTGTATCCTTGTTCGTATCAACAGGACGCACAAACGTGGTTTTGACGATAATACCGTCTTGATTAAAGGTAGGTGCAGGCAATCCTACACGCTCACATTCTCTTGACATCATCGACAAACCGCGCCCCCAGTGTTCGATAAGACCTCCGATATACATCACATTGGCGATTACCGGATTCGGAGGCATGGATGTGTTTTTGCGGTCTTGTTCCTCTCGCTGCATAAGTGCGTTTGGCGAGATTCTGGTTGGGAAACGCCCCGCGTTTTCAATTATAATGCAGTCATCGTAAATCGCAATCCCGACAGTGGCAATTTCATAGCCCCACCGCATGTGACAATAAGCGTTAACAACGGCCTCGCGCAAAGCATCGTATGGAATTTCAAGTTCATCCTCTCTAACTATTCTGTGGTGTGTCGTGCCGGAAAGATTGAGGTGCTTGAAAAAGAATGCCATTGCTGCATCTACCAATTGGAAAATATTGCCAACATGCTGCTGATTGTCAATAAAATATTGTTTGTCACTTCCCTTGAATCGTGCAAGGCGCAGTCGACATTGAGGATAATCGAAAAAATCTTTACCGAAGAGAACCGCCGCGGAATTACAAACACGGCCGTCCTTAAGCAGATTAAGTCGTGTCAACAATGTTGGCACGCTATCGTTGAGTGCGTCGTTCGACAGACGCCCTCGTCTGACAGCGCCATGAACCACGTTCATAATCAGACGCTCGTCAAGGTCTTCAATCTTCAGCCCTGCATTGACTTCATTTTCCCACTTGTATATCAATCCGTGCTGATGTTCGTGGAGTCTTATGAATTTCTCACGAGGCATGACACTTGTAACACTGTCGTGCCTCATGTACGGTTTGCCATCCCATAAGAAAGGCTTGTCTGGTTCCTGTCCATCGGTTTGAAAGGCAATAAGAAACTTTCCCGTATCCTCAATCTCGATATAGTCAGGTTGAATATCCACCGCGGGTTCAAATTTTCTCAAAGCTTCACCGATTTCGCGAGTCGTTTTGTCTCCTTTGTCCTGCCCGTTAATCTTTCCCTTATTCGTTACACCGAATACGACAATGCCTCCGTTACCATTCATCATACCGCACAATGTTTCCATTCCACGGTTCAGTTGGCCGGTGGTTTCCTTAAACTCTACATCAACACCCTCACTGGCTGATGCAAGTTGCCGTATGTCATTCAAGGAAAGTTTCATTTTAGATATGCAAATTTACAAAGTTTTTCTTAAATACAAGTTACGCAAAGATACCTCAATTCCGCAAGTCAAAAGTAAAATATCCGATTTTCTGAAAAGATAACTAACTGAAATGCAAATATAAAAATTACCCGGTTCATTGTGAACCGGGTAATGGAAACTCTGTTGTTATTTTGAGTTTAAATAAAGAGCGGTGAGTGAGGAAACAACCTTAACGGCCGCCGCCAAGTGCCTGGTACAGCGATATTACTGCTTTGGCTGCTGCAAGCTGGGTGTTGATTTGGCTGATTTGTGCCGAGAGCAATCCCTGCTGGGCGGTAAGTACTTCAAGGTAGCTGGTCGAACCGGTGGAGTAGAGCATAAGGTCGTTCGTATACTCTACCGATTTTTCAAGGTCCGATACCTGCTGCACAAGCAGTTGCGATTTTTCCATAGATTTCTCGTAAACCGTAAGCGCGTCCGATACCTCAGCCGCAGCGCTCAAAAGCGAATACTCAAAGTTGTTGAGCGCCTGCTTCTGCTGTGCCTTGCTTGCCTGAAGACGTGCAAGGTTCTGACCGCGGGAGAAGATAGGTGCGACAAGCGAACCGGCTATCTGGTAGAACCACACTCCGGGATTGGTAATCATGGAACCCATCAGATTGGTGAAACCGCCATTGGCCGTGATAGTCAAGCCGGGATAGAAAGCCGCACGGGCGCTGTTGGTGGCATAGAAAGCCGCAGCAAGGTCCTGCTCGGCTGCCTGTACATCGGGACGGGCAGCAAGCTCGGCCATAGGCACGCCGGCGCGCATAATCTGAGGTACCTGGAGGTCTACAACATCGGTCACTGCCCATTCCTGTGGCAATGTGTTGAGCAGCAGGCTCATTGTGTTGTTCAGCTGGTCAAGCGTGGTTTCAAGGTCGGTTATAGATGCAAGTATGCTGTAATAGTTCGCATCCGACTGAACTACAGCAGCTTCGGTAACTCCGCGTCCCGCATCCTTAAGGTCGCGCATGGTGTTAACTGTCTGCGACCACAGTACGGCTGTGGAGCGCGACAGATTAAGCTGGCTGCGAACGGCCGCAATTGCGTAGTACGTATTGGCAACTCCCGCAATAATCTGGCTGCGTACGGCCTGGGCGTAAGCCTCCGATTTATACAGCGCTGCCTGTGCTCCGCGCTTGGAATTCAATATTTTACCAAAAATATCTATTTCCCAGCTAAGCTGTGCCGGAAGATTGTAGCTCCATGATATAGGATTTCCGTCCATCGATGCGCCCGTACCCGAAGGTGCAAGGGTAAGCGACGGAAGATAACTCAGCTTGGCGCCGCGCAGATTGGCCTGCGCGATTTCTACATTAAGCTGTGCATTACGAAGATTAGTGTTCGATTCAAGTGCTCGCGATATAAGCTTGGCAAGCAGGGGATCGGTAAATACATCTTCCCAAAGCAGGTTGCCGAAAGCCGCCGAGTCAACGGCCATTTCACGAGCTTCGGCATAAGCTTTGGTAAGTGCCGTATCGGTGGGGGTGTGATATTTGGTATATATGCCGCAGCCGGTGCTCGATACCAGCACTATAGCCGCTACGGCCATACGGGCGATTGTTGAAAATTTCATAGGAAATACTCTTTATTGAGCGTACTGCTCGATTTCGTTTTCAATAGTTCCGCCGCGTTCTTCCTTGTCCCACTTAAGAGGCTTGATTTTCTCCTGAAGTATCTGGAACACAACGAATAGCGCCGGCACAATGAATATCTGGCAAATCATGCCTATGAGCATACCGCCAACAGAGCCTGCGCCGAGTGCGCGGTTACCGTTGGCGCCTACGCCCGAGGCAAACATCATGGGCAACAGACCGATTACCATGGCAAGCGAGGTCATAAGAATCGGGCGAAGACGTGCACTCGCGCCCGCTACGGCGGCATTGATAATGCTCATGCCGGTCTGGCGGCGTTCAAGCGCGAACTCTACGATAAGAATCGCATTCTTCGCCAAAAGACCGATTAGCATGATAAGCGCAATCTGTAAATAGATATTGTTGGAAATATCAAACAGAAGTGCAAATATAAAGGCTCCCGCAAGGCCGAACGGTATCGAAAGAATAACCGCAAACGGCAGCATATAGCTCTCGTACTGAGCCGACAGAAGCAGGTACACAAACAACAGACACAAGCCGAAGATTGTAGCTGTGGCCGAGCCCGACGAGCTACCCGCTTCTTCACGGGTCATACCGGCATATTCATAACTGTAACCGGTAGGAAGGCTCTGTGCTGCAATGCGTTCTACCGCGGCAATAGCATCACCCGATGATACGCCCGGTGCAGGTGAACCGGTAACGGCTATAGAGGTGAACATGTTGAAGCGGTTCATAAGGTCGGGTCCGAAAACACGGGTGAGCTTGACAAAGTTCGATATAGGTGCCATGTCGTTGCCGTTACGCACCTTAACATTGTTAAGCGTTTCGGGATTGATACGTGCCTCGGGCGATGCCTGCATCATTACTCGGTAAATTTTACCAAAGCGGTTGAAGTTGGACACGTACATACCGCCGTAGTAACCCTGGAGTGTCGACAGAATGGTCGACGGGCTGATGCCGGCCTGCTTGGCTTTGGCCGCATCAATATCAACCATATACTGAGGGAAAGTAGGATTAAAGGTGGTATATGCCGAGCCGATCGCAGGATCGGCGTTAAGAGCGCCCAGGAATGCCTGCACTACTGCAAAGAAGTCGTTGACATCGCCGCCGGTACGGTCCTGCATCTTAAGCTCGAAACCGTTGGTCATCGAGTAACCCGTAATCATAGGCGGGGCAAAAATCATCACACGGCCGTCGCGGACGGTCTGTCCGCACTTGGCATAGAGTTGCGCAATAATTTGATCAACATGCTGGCTCTTGTCGCGCTTGCTCCAGTCCTCAAGTTTGATAATGAATGTTCCGTATGTGGGTCCCTGGCCTGCTATAAAGCTGTAACCGTTGATTTCCTGGCGGATACGGATGCCGGGAATGGTCGCGCAAATCGAGTCTACCTGCCCGAGAACTTCGGCGGTACGTTCCTGCGATGTGCCCGGAGGCATGTCAATCATGGCAAATACAACACCGATATCCTCGTTGGGAACAAGAGCCGACGGGGTCTTGACCATGAGCCAACCCAATACGCCTACAGCAACTATCACTGTGCCGAACGAAATATACTTGTGGCGGGTGAACCAACCTGTACGGCGACCGTAAGCAGCAAGAAGCTTGCCGAAGTTTTTCTCGAATGAGCGGTGGAAACGTTTTCCGAAAAGTCCCAGTACTGCCACAATAGCTACTGCCCACGCTATGCAGCTCAGCAGTACGTTGTGGAAGCTGTACCAGCCAAGAACCATAAAGGTAATAGTGGCAATAAGAAGCACGAAGGTGATAAGCGGGTGGATGTCAAGGGCAAATGCGCGTTTGGCTCGGCCTGCCATAACCTCTCCGGCGGCTTTATAAGCCGTTCCCATGCGTTCGCCAAGGCCGGGAGTGTGGCCATCTGCGGTATGGGGCTTGAGGAACAGTGCACAAAGCGCCGGCGACAGCGTCAGAGCGTTGATTGCCGAGAACGCAATAGCAATAGCCATGGTGATACCGAACTGGCGGTAGAACACACCCGCAGTTCCGGGCATAAACGACACGGGAATAAACACAAGCATCATTACAAGCGTAATGGATATAAGCGCTCCCGCAATTTCGTTCATGGCGTCAATGGCAGCGCGACGCGACGAGGTGTAGCCCTGGTCAAGCTTCGCGTGCACCGCCTCCACAACCACAATGGCGTCGTCCACAACAATCGCAATCGCAAGCACAAGTGCCGATAGGGTGATAAGGTTAACCGTAAAGCCGATAAGGCTCATTACAAAGAATGTACCGATAAGCGCCACAGGAATTGCTATCGCAGGAATAATTGTGGAACGCATATCCTGAAGGAACACGTAAACCACAAAGAACACAAGGATAAATGCCTCTATAAGAGTGTGGATAACGTTATTAATGGAGGCAAAAAGGAAGTCGTTGTTGTTCATCGGAATCTCGTAAGTGCAACCCTCCGGAAGGTCGGCTTCGAGTTTCTTCACAAGCTCAAGACAGTTGTTGATAATCTTTGTCGCATTAGAACCCGGAGTCTGGTACACCATCGCTGCCGATGCAAGATGTCCGTTAAGACGGTTGGAGAATCCATAGGTAACACGTCCAAGCTCTATCTCGGCAACATCCTTAAGATAAAGAACTTCGCCGTTGGTTCCCGTACGTACAACAATGTTGCCGAATTCTTCGGGCTTGGTAAGACGTCCGCGATAACGCATCGTATACTGGAAGGTCTGGTCGCCCTGTTCGCCGAAGGCACCCGGAGCAGCCTCTACGTTCTGCTCGGCAAGTGCGGCCGAAATATCCGACGGCATAAGATGATACTGGGCCATTACCTCGGGCTTGAGCCATATACGCATGGAGTAGTCCGCGCCGAATGCCATTACGTCACCTACACCCTGAATACGCTGAAGCTCGGGAATAACGTTGATTTTCATGTAGTTGTCCAGGAACTCGGGAGTATAGATGGCGGCTGAGGTTGTATCTACAAGAGCCACGCCCAGAAGCATGGAGGTCTGGCGCTTCTTCGTCTGTACACCTACCTGGTTTACTTCCGAAGGCAACAGGTTGGCGGCAGCGCTAACGCGGTTCTGCACGTCCACGGCAGCCATGTTGGGGTCGAAGCCCTGTTCAAAATATACGTTGATGGTGGCACTGCCGGTATTGGTGGCCGTGGATTCCATATAGGTCATGCCCTCGGCGCCGTTGATGGATTCCTCCAGAGGCGCGATAACCGAGTTGAGCACGGCCGAGGCATTTGCGCCCGTATAGGTGGTGGAAACCTGAATGGTAGGCGGCGCAATGTCGGGGTACTGGGTTACCGGTAGCGATGTGAGGCCGATAATACCGAGCAACACAATGAAAATGGAGATAACCGTCGACAGTACCGGGCGATTTATAAATGTATCAAGTTTCATTTGTGTGATAAATGAATGACTGTTTTAGAAAATGGGAGCTGCGGAATTTTATTCTGCTTTGGGTTGCACAGGCTGGCCGGCCGAGCGGATCGATACTCCGACACCTTCGGTTACAATGCGGTCGCCGGGCTGAAGTCCGGAGGTCACAACAAAGTTGCGGCCGTCGTCATAAGGCTGAACGGTAATAGGGGTGGTTACGGTTATGTTGCTGTCGTTCAGGGTGTAGACATAGCGCAAATCCTGACGCTCGAAAGTTGCCTTCTGAGGAATTACAATGGCGTTTTCGCTTATGCGGGGAATAATAATCTGGCCGGTATTGCCGCTGCGGAGCATGCCCGAAGGATTGTTGAAAAGTGCGCGGGCACTCGCCGCACCGGTGCTGTTGTCGATTACGCCCGATACAGTTGCTACGCGGCCTTTCACGGGATAGAGTGTGCCGTCGGCAAGCTGAAGCTGTACTTCCGGAAGTGCTTTCACTGCGGCGTCAACGCTGGAAGCGCCCCCGTCGACAAGCTGAAGCAAGTCCTTTTCCGTTAGAGAGAAATATGCGTAAACCTCGGAGTTGTCGCTGATAGTTGTGAGAGGCTCTACCGACGACGGTGAGGCAAGCGAACCTTCGCGATTGGGAATAGTACCCACAACACCGTCGCTCGGAGCGGTTACAGTGGTGTACGCCAGATTTTTGCGGGCGGTGACAAGAGCCGCTTCAGCCTGTGTCAGAGCAGCCTTGGCCTGGTCGAGCTGGTTGGCGGCAAGCTGCCACTCGGTATTGCTTATAATATTCTTGTCAAGAAGCATCCGCTTGTTCTGCTCCGTTATCTGAGCGGTGGATACTGCGGTCTTGGCCGAATTTACATTGGCGGCGGCCTGGTCTACTGCGGCCTGGAACTGAACCTGGTCAATGGTGAACAGGGTCTGTCCTTTTTTAACGTGCTGTCCTTCATCTACATGAACTTTGGTAATAAAGCCTGTAACCTGAGGACGGATGTCGATGTCGGTTTTTCCTTTGAGTGTTGCGGGATAGGAATTGCTGAATTCTGCATTCGACGGTGCTACCGTCATCACTGATACTGCAGGAATCGAAGTCTGTGCGCTTTGATTCTTCTCGCCGCATGCTGTTGCAAGCAGTCCGAGCAATCCTGCAAGGAGTAGAACGTGTTTCTTCATATTCAAATATATATGATAATTATCAAAGGTTTGGGGAAATATGTTTTATAACATAAAATCGCCGCAAAGTTACCAAATTTTTAGCTATATAAATGTGCTTTATTCTCCAATAAATTCGCCAAATTGGCGAATGACGGGTTAAAGATTGCAAACTTAGTGCTATTTATAGGAATAGGCTCCTGTGATATATAAGAAATAAAGTTTGTAGTGTTTACAATTATTAATATTTATTCTCATATTTTTTAGAACAACTTTCGCAGATATGTACTAACTTTGCACCGTGGAAATTGGAGTACCGATTTACAACACCGCTCCGCCACAACGAAGTAGATAACGTTTTGTTAGACTCACAATATACTTGAATTTTGGTTATGAGGGAGGTGCGTTACTGTGAAGTAGCGCACTTTCATTTT
>CAMWMR010000037.1 GCA_947175425.1 uncultured Porphyromonadaceae bacterium | reverse complement strand
ATACTGCGAAAGTGGAAAAGTAGGTAACCGCCCCCTCTAAGCCCTCCGGACATCCGGAGGGCTTTTTTTATTATTACTCGAATGTTACAACAAGTATTGATTGTAGGAGCCGGCGGTTTTGCAGGCTCGGCGTTTCGTTTTCTTGTAGTGAGCTTTGCGGGCTCGGTTTTCCGGTCGTCGTTTGCATGGGGGACCTTGTCGGTGAATCTTGCCGGCTGCTTTCTTTTTGGTCTCTTAGCCGGTTTGCTTGAAAAATGCGGAATTGCAACGGAAAACCAAAGTTTGCTTCTGCTAACCGGCTTTTGCGGAGGTTTTACTACTTTCAGCGCATTCTCGGCCGATATACTTTCCATGTTGGATCGCGGTCAATTCGTGCAGGCTGTCGCCTATGCTGTTGTCAGTATTTTCGTCGGCATTGCTCTGCTGTGGGCAGGTCGGGGACTGTTGCGTTTGTTTTAAAATTTTTTTGTACGACTAATTTGTCGGTTTCGCCGCTTATAGCTAATTTTGGAAAAACTATATCAGCCATGGAACATCCCGAAAACGATTCGCAATATACCGGTCTTACCGTAAACAGCGGTGTGGCGCAGCCCCCGATTGTAAATCCATATCTTGCCAAGCGCAGGCGCAAGCCAATGCCGTCGGTTGGCGAAATGGTTGAAGGTATACTCAAAGGTGATGTTACCATGCTCAGCCGTGCAGTTACTTTGGTAGAGAGTCTTGCTCCTGCTCATTACGCCATAGCGCAGGAAGTGATTGAGAAATGTCTGCCTTATTCGGGCAATTCGCGCCGCATAGGCATTACCGGAGTTCCCGGTGCGGGCAAGAGTACCTCTATCGATGTTTTCGGGCTTCATGTGCTGCGCGAAGGCGGTAAACTGGCAGTATTGGCCATTGACCCTTCAAGCGAGCGTACAAAGGGCTCTATTCTCGGCGACAAGACGCGTATGGAGAAACTCTCCACACATCCCGGAGCGTTTATCCGCCCTTCCCCCTCGGCCGGCTCTCTCGGTGGCGTTGCGCGCAAGACCCGCGAAAGTATTGTGCTGTGCGAGGCAGCGGGCTATAATAATATTTTTGTCGAGACCGTTGGCGTGGGGCAGAGTGAGACAGCCGTGCATTCTATGGTTGATTTTTTCTTGCTTATACAAATTGCCGGTGCCGGCGACGAGTTGCAGGGCATTAAGCGCGGTATTATGGAAATGGCCGACGGTATAGTGATTAACAAGGCCGACGGCGACAACGTAGGCCCCGCGCAGCTTGCCCAGGCGCAGTACCGCTCGGCGCTGCATCTTTTCCCTCCCACAACTTCGGGGTGGATGCCCGAGGTGCTTACTTATTCGGGATACTACGAAATAGGTATTGCCGAGGTGTGGGATATGATTGACCGCTATTTTGCCTTTGCCAAGAAGAACGGTTATTTCGAGGAGAAGCGTCGCAACCAGGCCCGCTGGTGGATGTTCGAGACAATCGACGAACAGCTCAAGAATCATTTCTATAATAATCCCGAGGTAGAGAAAGTTCTTGCAACGTGCGAGGACGATGTTCTATCACTGCGTCGCAGCAGCTTTGCAGCCGCTGCCGAAGTCCTCGACTTCTATTTCAAAAATATTAATCACGAACTACGAAAATGAAAAAGATAGCAGGCATATTTCTTTGTTTTCTACTCACGATATTGTGCTTCGACGCATCGGCCCGACGTGTGCCCGGCGACAAGGTTGGAGTGAAATTTCCCGAGCTCGTATATGAATTCGGGAACGTCAAGGAGAGCGGCGCACCCGTTGTACACGAATTTACATATACCAACACCGGTTCGGGCGCAGTGGCAATACTGTCGGCGCGCGCGTCGTGCGGCTGCACCGAGCCTCAGTATAACCGCAAGCCCCTCGCTCCCGGCGAAAGCGGAAAGCTCAAGGTAAAATTCATGCCCCAGGGACAGCGCGGCGAGGTTTCCAAGGATGTGCGTATAAAATTCAAATCGGCCAACGGCGCCACCGAGCAAGTTACAGTGAGGCTTGTAGGCGTGGTGCTGCCGGAATAAAAACTATCGTGGCGACGCTGTCACAGTGTCGCCACGATAGATAATAAACCAATCATTATCACATTTCTTGCAATGGAAAAAGTAATCTTGCTATGTAACATTAAAACATCGCCGAACCCGAATGGTTCGATGACGTTATAAAAAAAGAAGACTTTTCTTTGAAAAAAGTGATAGAAACGGCTCAAAACACTCTCTGCATGGGTTGCGATATTTTATTTAACACATGTGTGCAGCAAACATGCACAAGCAGAGAGCTAACTTTGCAACAGAAACAATAAATAAACCCTACATATTATGGCAACAAAACCAAAAAAGTCAGCCGAAGTTAAAGAAGAAGATCCCCGCCGGGCACGCCTCGAAGCTCTTGCCCAGGCAATGGGTCGAATTGAAAAAGCCTACGGACGCGGCGCTATCATGAAAATGGGCGACGAGGTTATCGAGGATATCGAAGTAATTCCTTCCGGCTCTATTTCGCTTAACGCCGCTTTGGGCGTGGGCGGTTACCCCCGCGGACGAATCATTGAAATATTCGGTCCCGAATCGTCCGGTAAAACAACTCTTGCAATCCATGCAATTGCCGAGGCGCAGAAACGTGGCGGTATTGCCGCAATAATTGATGCCGAGCATGCTTTCGACCGTTTCTACGCGCAGCAGCTGGGAGTGGATATCAACAATCTGCTCATCTCTCAGCCCGATAACGGCGAGCAGGCTCTGGAAATTGCCGAGCAGCTTATCCGTTCGGCTGCCGTCGATATTATTGTAGTCGACTCTGTGGCCGCGCTTACTCCCAAATCCGAAATTGAAGGCGATATGGGCGACCGCAACATGGGTCTGCAGGCACGACTCATGTCGCAGGCCATGCGCAAGCTCACCGGCACTATAGCACGCACAAACACCACTTGTATATTCATAAACCAGCTCCGCGAAAAGATTGGACAGATGTTCGGCCCCACCGAAACCACAACCGGTGGTAATGCGCTTAAGTTCTATGCATCCGTCCGAATCGATATCCGTTCCCGCAATCCAATCAAGGACGGTGACGATGTTCTTGGAAAGCGTGCCTACATTAAAATTGTGAAAAACAAAGTGGCGCCTCCTTTCAAACGTGCCGAATTCGATATTATGTTCGGCGAAGGCATTTCACGCTCCGGCGAAATTCTCGACCTTGCCGTAGAATACGATATTATCAAGAAAAGCGGTTCCTGGTTCAGCTACAACGGCGTTAAAATTGCCCAGGGACGCGACCGCGCAAAGCTCGCCCTTGACGATAATCCCGAACTGTGTGCCGAACTCGAACCGTTAATTATGGAAGCCCTCAAGAATCCTTCCAAATCTCCCAAACCAAAGGCTAAAGCCGCCGCTGCCGAGGAATCGGACAGCAAGAAGGAGGAAGCTCAGGCTCCCGAAGTTGACCTCGACCCGGAAGATTTTGATGATCTCCCCGATGAATTCTCAATCGAAGAAGACCTCTAAAAACACCATATAATAAAACAGGCCGCTCCGTTTTAGCGAGGCGGCCTGTAATATTTTCAATCCATGCTTACTTTGCCGCAAGCCTCTCCATATCGGCCCGGCTCTTGCTCTGAGTAACAAGGAAAACGCCCGTAAACACAAACACAACGGCAAGCGCGTTGGAAGCCGTGAAACCGCTTATACCGGCCCATACAGCTACAAACGACGCCACAACCGGCTGCACATAATTATACATCGCCGTCACCGTAGGCCGCAGGCAGCGCTGTCCCACAGGCAACACAAGATAGCTAAGGAACGTAGGCCCGACAACATATGCCACAACTCCCCACAGTACCACGGGCTCAACGGCGCTCCAGTCCATGTGGAGCCATTCCGGGTACGAGAACGGAACCGTGCACAAAGCCGCAAAAGTAAACATCCATTTCATGAGAGTAACAGGCGAGTAGCGCGTTATAATATTTTTAAAGAAAATAAGATAGCACGTAAAACACAGCTGCGACATAAGCACAAGAATATCGCCCCACGATGCTCCCGAAGCCGAATCGGCCGAGCTGCCGGCAATAAGAATCAAGGCTCCGACAGCACCAAGAAAAACACCACCGAGCTTAAGCCTTGTCACCGGTTCACGCAGAATTAGTGCGGCCATAACCATGGTAATTATAGGAAGAGCTGTGGTTATTATGGACGCGTTCACTGGCGAAGTAAGATTCAGTCCCCACATAAAACAGCACTGGTTAAGCACAATGCCGAACAGCGAGGCAAAAAACATCGCCGCAAGGTCGCGCCGGCTCACCTTCTCCGCTTTTGTAAAAGGAGTAAGCAGCCAAAAGAGCAGCGCGGCGCCGGCCATTCGGCAATCGGTGAGCAACATGGGAGAAATACCTCCGGCAAGAATAACTTTGCCAAGAGGACAGGCCAGCCCCCACAGCACCTCGGCCACAATCATCGACGAGTGACCCTTTAGACGATTCAAATCCATAGCGTAAAATTTTTGCAAAGTTACGCCAAATCCCCGCACTATCCAACACAATAGGCTTTAGTAATAATCTCTGCCGGCTTTAACGGCGCTTGACAAGCAATAGCGGACGTATATTGGTACCCATACGAGCCAATGCCAATTGCAGCATATAGATGTCCATTGCCGGAATTCTGCTGAGGTTAACCGGATAGGAAATGAAATCGGTCAACTTTTTCAACATAATATCGGCGGGGCCTTTAATTGATATTTCAAAGCTTTTCAGCTTGCTGTACATTTCATGCGGACGAATGAAATCTCCGAATATATCGGTTTTGGTATTTATTTCTGAAATTATTCTGTCAGATATTGCCGTTCTCTTTCGGGTAGCCGACCAGTAATATTTATCTTGATAAGAAAATAAATCGAATAAAGTGTAATTATTGCAGAATGTTGTATTGAATCTTCCGATAATGAGATTTTGCAAAAACGATTCTTTCACGCCGAAAAGACGGCTGTATGACAGAACTTCCTCCGGTTTGAGCGGGTTGCCGAATTCAAGCAGCGGACTCTCGATTGATTTTATAAAGCGATAATTCCATCTCTCTTTTTCGTAGTTGCATGATATAGTAAGTTCTAAAATCCCATTACTATAATACAATGGTAAGTCCACGATATTTATTGAATTGTCTTCCAACGGATCATTGTCGTGGACAACAGCATAAAAGCTTACAGGAGATTCGGCATGGTTTTTTACCAACTCATGACGCACAGCGCACCATGGAGCCTCCGTAAGTCTCAATTCGCTAAGCGGAATACTATGATTTGTGTCGTTTCCTTTCGATTTTTCAAGGCCAAACATCATATACCACATTACAGGATTGCGGTCTTTTAATTCTTTCGCCTTTGAATCGCCTAATGCCACATTGACAGATTGAAGGCAGCGTGCGTCACCGTTCCATTGGGGCACCAACGGCCGGATACGATTCGGACGATGGCGTACATAATCGTATGTAATCTTGCACAGAAGAATGATGATGGTAATACCATAACAAACAGTCTCCGATATATAGTCGAAAGTTGTGAAGTTGAAAATGTATTCTACCGAAACAAGCACACATATAAGAGCTGCGAAACTGAGAGCATTGATGAAATTATGAGACAGACGCCGCTCACGCACAGCAAGGCGTTGATATAGCAGAGGTGTAAAACTTTGCCATGAAGTTGTGAGTGTGCTGTTGTCTGTTTTAAAATAAAAATACTCGGGATATTTTCGAGTATCCCACTTGAATGGTGGCATATCCAATACAAAAAGTTCCTTTATTTCAAGAAATTTATCTTGGCCGGGGAAGAGTGTTGCCTCTTCAAGTGTCATGACGTTGGACAAGTCCGCGCTGCAGCCAAGACCAATCTCACCTTCATCGGATACTATGGCAAAATCAGTAAATTTCAATATATCAGGATTCAAATAGCTCTGAGGGATGCCGAGTTCTTCTTCAATTCCGCGCAAAGCACAGTCTTTAAGACTGAAGTGGTCGTTGTTTTTCATGTCTGTCAGTGAAAAGGATTCGTTGACAGGTACATGGATATTACTTTGCTTATTTTGTTCAATTTTTCCGGCTCTTACAGCAAGCAAAACACCTTTGTTATGGTCGGCTTTTTGACCGAAAACTATAATGTCAAGCCCGAATGATGAGAACAGGAACTTAAGGCAACGGCATATAAGAGCTTTATCCTCCATCCGTGCTCTGTTGATACGCCGTATAAGCAATTGAAAACATTCCTTGTATTTTCCGTCCTTAAATATATGTTTGAATACCTTGAATGTGAAATGGTCGGTCAAATATATTCCGAGGCTCAGGTAGCCATTGTCAATATTGAAACTTTCCACCCCAACTTTGTCTCCTATGAAATTTATAGAATTGTCATTGACCATATTGTCGCAAACCTCTCGGATTGCAGAAGTAAGACTTTCTGTGGTGTAGGCGCATTGAGTCATAAAATCGCATACGTGCATCTCTCCGTATCCAGGAACGTCAAGTTTGAAAAGATTCTTGTCATGACTTTCGGTATCAATAATATGACGGAGACTATTATAGTATTTTACGATTTTTTCTTCGCGGATTTTTGCTATTTCTTTTTCATCGGTGATAGGCGTCCTTTCCTCATATGAATATACTCCGCCTCCCGGAATATCATGTGTGGCGAAATAAATGCAGTTGTCTGCAGGTGCCGGAATATCAGCAACACCACGAAGGTCTGTTCTTATAATTCCCACAAGGCCTTTTATATCCTTGCGACAAAGAGGACCGCACATTAGCCAGTATAGAATCCAACAGAATACTGCCGAAATCCCTATGTAAAGCCATAAGTTGTTCTCTTTTCCGGTTAAGTATAAGGTTAAAGAAAGAATTGTTGCAAAAGAGAGTCCTACTGCTATTATTTTAACCCAAAAGAAATAAAATGGCAATATAGTAAGATATTTGAACGGCTTGGTGTCGCATATAAGGAATTTATTTAGTGAAGCAAGCTTTTGCCGTTGTAACTCTTTGTATAATAGAGGTATAAACCAGGGTAAAAACGCAGTGACCAGACTTACTATAATGTCGGGAATGAGATTAAGGAAGTTGCCCATGGTATTTAGTCTGTTTTTCTAATAACTTTTGCAGGAATTCCCAAGGCAAGAGCTTTGGCCGGAATATCGCGTGTTACTACGGCTCCGGCTCCAATCATTGCCCATTCTCCTATTTTAACGCCACATACGATTGTTGCATTAGCGCATATAGAAGCACCGTATCCAATAACAGTAGGAGACAGCTCCCAATCAGAACCACTTTTCAAACTCCCGTCAGGATTTATAGCTCGAGGGTATTTGTCGTTTGTAAAACATGCTGAGGGGCCTATAAACACTCCATCGCCAATCTCTACACCGGGAGGGATAACCACATTGTCTTGTATTTTAACCCGTGAGCCAATTTTTACGCCATCGCCTATATGTACGTTACTGTGTATTTTGCACTCTGAGCCTATAATGACGTTAGCACCGATGATTGTGAAGTCCTCTATCACAGTATTCTTGCCGATTATTGCGGTTGGATGTATAATGGTGTATTTCATAGGATTATTGATTTTTTACAAAAATACAAATCAGACTAAAGATTTCCAAATATATAATACGATATAAGTTGATACCGGATATAGTTCGCTTGAATTGTAAATGTTAAAAATTGCGGAAAATTGACTTGAAACAAACAATATTTTCAAGGAGAAAGAACTTGATGAGGAAAGCAATGTGCATTTTTTTGCATATTGCAAATTCAGATAAGCCGATTAAACTGTATAATAAATCCGTAAGAGGTACCCGGTTACGCCAATTGGCTGACAAGATATTGAAAGAATATCTGTTACGAGCTTACAGCATTAATCAGCGGTTGCTGCACATGGAGAACCGCATAGACCATAGATTGTCGGAGCATGACAATCAGATAAAAGAGCTGTCGGGGAATATAAAACACAGGCTGTACCTATATTGGCACAGCCTGTGTATTGAAGTAATTTTTTACCTTGAAAGGTAACAGCTTGAATTTTTGGAATGAATTATTTTATGATAATTATTTTTGCGGTTTTACCATTTTTACAGATATATGCACCTGCTTTGGGAGCACTTACTCGAACTCCTGTAAGTGTATAATATTCATTGACTTGCTCGCTGTCGCCGATGACCGAAGAAACCGAGGAAGAGTTGTCGGGAGTTATAGCGATAGAATTATCAATCACGTTCACCTCTATGGAATATTTGCCTTTATCCGCGATATTCCACTGAATATCTCCGTCCTGAGCTTTTGCAATTTTATTTTCTGCCGCAGCATCGCGGAAATACCAATACTCGGGATTCCATGAACATGCACCTTTCAATGCTGTTGCAATTTTGAAAGTACCGGCTTCAAGAGAAAGATTTTCTGCATTAAACTCGTATGGCTTCCCGGCATTCTGATAAAGAGGAGTGCCCGCCATTACGTCCCAGCCTCCGGCAGTGGCACTGCCAACAAGAAATAAGGAACACATTGTAATTTCCGTGTCCTGGTATTCCGATTTCACAATTGTGGCTGTCATGGCATCGGTGTTTACAGTAATGCTGTAATTACCATTCTCGGCAACCTGTAATTTGCCGTAACCGCTGTCGTCGGTACCTTTAGAAAGGCTTATTACACCGTCCACAAGGCTTGCTCCCGGAGCGGCTCCATATTCCGGGTTTCCCCAGTCGGGCACTGTCATAAATTTGAAATCCTGTCCGGCTTTCAAATAAATAGTACCGTTATATTCCCGGCTGTCGGGAGCCGAAAGAAGTGCAGTCGCCTTATCCGTATCCCATCCATAGGGAGTTGCTTCGCCTATTATCCAAAGGCAATCGGCCTTTGCACATAAAGTGGATAGAATTAAAAATAGTGCTAAAAAGCTTTGTTTTACATGAAACATAATTCGTTTGTATTAAAGAGGTTTAACTGAAATTGCGTAACCTCCGCCGGGTGCGGCTTTCATTTTGAGTTTGGTTTTGTTGTTTACTTTTTTTCTGACAATTTTATAGGCCTGAGGATTGTCGAGATAATGAGCATCATCGGCATCGGCATATATTATTGCTTCATATTTCTTGTCTTTGTCAAGGAAATCGAATGAAACAGTCGATTCATGACCGTTTTCACCGGCAGTGCATCCGATATACCAATCGTCTTTTCCTTTGGCTTTTCGGGCTGCTACTATGTATTGTCCCGGTTCGGCTTCAAGATAGTGGCTTTCATCCCAATCCACAGCAACGTCTTTTATGAACTGAAAGGCGTCGAGGAAGCGATTGTATACTTCCGGAACATCGGCAGCCATTTGTAACGGGCTGTACATGGTGACGTACAAGGCGAGCTGGCGGGCGAGAGTGCTGTTTACATGTCCCTGGCTGTTGGGATTAATCTTTTTCATGTCCATTTCAAAAATGCCGGGAGTATAATCCATGGGGCCGCCTTGCAGACGGGTGAAAGGAAGAACCGTGGTGTGCGACGGTTTGTTTCCTGCAAAAGATTCGTATTCGGTACCTCGTGCGCTTTCGTTTCCAATCAGATTTGGATAGGTGCGGCAAAGACCCGTAGGGCGTACTGCCTCATGCGCATTTACCATAATGTGATGTTTTGCGGCTTCGGTTACCGCATACAGGTAATGATTGTTGAGCCACTGTCCGTAGTGATGCTCGCCTCTGGGAATCATATTGCCCACATATCCGCTCTTGACAGCATTATAACCATATTTGTTCATAAGATTATAAGCCTGTTCCATGTGACGCTCGTAGTTGCGCACCGAGCCGGATGTCTCATGGTGCATCATGAGTCTTACTCCTTTGGAATGTGCGTATTCATTGAGCATGTCAATGTCGAAATCAGGATATGGGGTGACAAAGTCGAACACATAATCCTTTGAATGTCCAAACCAGTCTTCCCAGCCTATATTCCAGCCTTCTACAAGGACTTGGTCGAAACCGTGCTCGGCGGCAAAGTCAATATATTTTTTTACATTGTCGTTATTGGCAGGATGTAGTCCGTGAGGTTTCGTTTGGGTATAGTCCAGGCTGTTAAGTTTGACGGAGGGTACATCGGATGTGTACGACCAATGCTTGCCGCCTCCTATCATTTCCCACCATACGCCGATATATTTAACCGGTTTAATCCAAGATGTGTCATCGTAAGCACACGGGTCGTTCAAGTTTAAAATAAGGTTGGATGCAAGAATATCGCGGGCATCATCGCTCACCATTACAGTGCGCCATGGCGAATGACAGGGAACCTGAAGATGCCCCTTGTTGCCTTCGGCATCGGGTGTAAGCCATGATGTGAAAATCATATTTTCATCATCAAGTTCAAGATGCATGCAGGAGTAATCCACAAGTGCCGCTTCATGCAGATTTATGTATAAACCGTCGTCGGTCTTCATCTGCAGAGATGTCTGCACGCCGGTTGGCGAAAACTGAGTTTGCGATGCGTTACTTGAAATAGCCTCCTTCATCTTGCCGCGTATTTCCGAGAGCCGGCATTCCGTGTAGTCATATTCCTGAGTATCGTAGTCTCCGGCGATCCACCATGCCGTGTGGTCTCCGCTCATTGCAAAGCGGGTTTTTTCCTCTTTAATAATAAAGTATGTGAGAACACCTTCCTGCGGGAATTCATAGCGGAAGCCGACGCCGTCGTCATATATGCGAAAGCGAATGTTCATTTTTCTATAATCACCGGGTTGATCCAGCCTGAGAAGCAGTTCGTTATAGTTGTTTCGTATAGAGCTGTTTTCGCCCCACACCGGAGTCCAGGTTTCGTCGAAAGATGAAGTTTGTGCTTCAATAAGTTTAAAACCGCCTGTCATATCGGGGCCGTCGGCCAGTTCCAGTCCGAGGGTGGACGGCTTGATTACACTCTTGCCTTTATAGTCGATGCTATATGTGGGAACGCCGTCAATCACATCTGCGTGAACGGTTACAATCCCGTTTGGGGAACTTAATTCCGCAGCCAAAGCGCTTGGGGCAAGAACGAAGCCTAAGCCTGCCATGGCGCTTGCCATGGCAGAAAATAAGTTGTATTTCATTGTTTATTAGTTTATTATCGGCTTATTTTGAGAGTCGTACAATTTTACATCCATGAGGAGCTACTGTGGCTGTAATTGTTGAAGAAACACCTTCATCGGCATGAAGCCACAGGTCGCGCTGTTTCCATTCGCCGCTTATTCCGAGGTCCTTTAAATCGATTGAGTATGCACGGGCGTTATCGTCTCGGTTGAACAGTCCAATCACATAATCTCCGTTGGACATTTGTCCGTACCAAATCTCATTATTGCGATCGCCGAGTTTGTTGGAGAGGGGTTTTCCCACAAATCTGTCGGTGTTGAGATCCAGGAGTTCGGAGTTTGTGTAGAATTTTACATTATCGCCTATTGTATAATACTGGTCGGCTACGGTTACAGGGCCGCCGGCCATTAATTGCAGCGATACCACAGTTTCTTTCTCTGCATCGGTATCGAATTTGTTAAGGCGTATAAAGTCTCCGTCGGGAATAACCTTTTCACGTCCGGTAATATGCGACCAATAAACAAAGCCGTCGAACATGTTCATGCAGTTGGGCCATGTTGTGTAGGATTTTCCTTTGTCATAAGCCGAGCAGTGCCACCAGCCGCCGCCGGCTGTATCGGATACAATACGAACCATATTGCCATATAGTGCTTCCACTTCTGCGTCGTTGTACAAGTGAGGCATAACCAGCGATGTAAAGATTCCGTATTTTTTCGCTGATTCCGCTATGTAGGATAAGGCGCGGGCATATGATTCACGTCCATAACCATGCCCGACAACTCCTATGTTACGGTCCTTGCCGTCCTCATACCACGATAGAAAGTCCATTCGTATGTAATTGATGCCGAGTTCGGAGTAGTGCTTGAAAAATCCGTCGATATATTCTTTCGCTCCGGGATTTTCGGCAACCACCCAGTTGAACCACAGGTTTTCGGCCGAGGGGTTCATTATAGTTTGGGAATGATTATAGTAGAGCTGGCCGAATGTATAGTCGGTGCCTTCTATTTTTGTTTCACTCGGGCCATGAATCCACAACGGATTGTCGTATACACCCACTTTAAGACCTTTGGCCTTGCATTTGTCCACAAGGTCTTTAAGCGACATGGAACCATAGTGTGTCATATAGCCCGACTTATCGTTGGCAAGCATGGGAATAAAACCGTCGGTGCACACCATATCGTAACCGTAAGGTTTCAGCTCGGTTGCCACCCAGTCGATTATCTTGTCCCATTCATCGGGGGTGATGTCCATGTCGGAATTGGCCACTCCGCTCTGTTCCTGTTCGTAGCAGTATTCGTACACACTCCAGTACAGAGGTGCTTTGTATGTGTGTATTCCCTCAACTACGGGCAGTTCGGGCAGTTCATACTTTGGGGGATAGCGCATTTCTATTTCGTTGCTGCATGAAGCAAACGCTATTCCGGCAGCCAAAGCTGCAAATATTATATTTTTTTTCATTGCGTAGTGTGGTATTAGTCGAGGTAGTTCGCCTCAATAGTCCATTTTTTCAAATTGAATGTCAGTTTGTATTGACCTTCTTTTTCAACTTTCCACTTATTATCGGGGTCGGTAGTATATATCAGGTCGGAAGAAGCTACTCCCGATTCTCCAATTATGCACCCGTCGGCCGAGGGGCGGAGGAACGGACAGGAAAAAGTTCCGTCGGGCTGAATGCACGCTTTCATTTCGCCGACTTTTAATTTACCTTCCCATGTGAATACATATTTATCGTTGGGGTCGACAGTCAAGGCTGTAAGATTGTCCATGCTCCAGCCTCCGGGTGTTGCATCTCCAATCAGATAAAGCGAAGTTGTTTCAAGAGGGGCTTTCTCGTCATCGCCGTCGGCAATCGATTTAACCGAGATGGTACGGTTTTCGAGGTCGAATGTTATTCGGTATGTTCCGGCCTCTGTAACACGCCATTGATCGTCGGGATTGGTAGTATATACGAAATCGGGCGAAGCAACACCTTTCGAGGAAATTTCGCAGTTCGCGGTAAGCGGACGTATGAAAGGGCAAGAGAAAGTGCCGTCGGGCTCGAGGCAGGCTTTCATATTTCCCTCGACAAGTTCGCCCTCCCACGAGAAAATGTATTTGTTGTCGGTGGATACAGTGAATGCCGTGGCATCGTCCATGCTCCAGCCGCCGGGTGTGGCATCGCCAATCATATACAGAGTGGCCGATTCTATAGGACTGTTGTCGGAGCTTATTTCTTCCTTGAATTCGGCGGTTATTATATAATTTTCAAGGTCGAATGTCAAGCGATACACACCTGCATCGGCAACACGCCATTTATTGTCGGGGTTGGCTATGAAAACAAAGTTGTTGTCTTCAACGCCGGATTTGTCAATTTTGCAATCGGCCGACAATGGACGGATAAAATTCACGCCCCAGTCGCCGGTGCTTATGCACGCTTTAAATTCTCCGGCAGTGAGAGGTCCTTCGTATTCAAATATATACGTGGATTTCTTTTCAAGAGCAAAGGGAGCGTCTATGTTCCAGCCGGCAGGAGTGGCGTCGCCCACAATATAAAGAACATCGGTTTCTATCGGTTCTATTTCCGGAGCGTCCTGTCCTTTAAGATATAAACTGCTCATAGTCCAGTTTCGGAGGTCGAAAGAAAGATGATATACACCGGCTTCGGTCACCTTCCACTTTTCGTCGGGATCGCCTGCATGCATCTGGAATTCAGCTCCGGAAATTTCTTCCTTGCCAATTTCGTCACCGCTGTTCATCGGTCGGATAAAAGGCGCGTCCCAGCTTCCGGTGGTAAGGCACAATTTCATTTCGCCTGCATTAAGATTTCCTTCCCATGTAAACACCAGAGGATCTTCTTCGCTTGCCTCCAATGCCGTTGGGGCGTCTATGCTCCAGCCGTTGGGAGTGGCATCGCCCACCATATAAAGCGTGGATGTCTTTATTGGCAGATTGCCTTCTATGATAATGAGATCCTTTTCTCCTTCACAGCCGGCAAGAGCCGATGCAATGGCCATACCGGTAAAGGCATATAATATATTTTTTAGTTTCATTTGATTTCAGAGAATTTGTAAAACATTACTTGCTGTAACCGGGATTCTGAACCAAAGCGGGATTGGAGTTAAGAATCGGTCGCATAATCGGGAAAATTTCGGTGTCTTTGTTTGCATCGGGAGTTTTGTCCCACCATGTTCCGGAGCTGAATTTGCCGAAACGTATCAAATCAATACGGCGGCGGCTCTCGGCAAAGAATTCACGTCCCCACTCGTCAAGCATTTCTTTTTCATCGAGTTGAGCTTTTCCTTCGGGAGAATAAAGCACCTCGGCATGATTTTCTTGGGGGTAATTGCGTTTTCTGACACTGTTGAGCAGTTTTGCGGCTTCGAGTTTCTTTCCCGAGCGAAGTTTGCATTCGGCAAGCGAATATATTATTTCGGGCAGTCGTATTTCGGTATAATCGCTTTCCATCTGGTGAGCGTCTTCGTCGCTGTAGAACGGATATTTTGCGAAATGCCAACCCGAATTATGGTCGCCGTTCATGAGGTTGCTGGTTTTGTTGGTAGGCCATTTTTCGGGAGCCATGCCCTGGAAGTTGCCTACGGCGTCGCGGATATATAAATCATAGGGTTGTTCCGGTGCGCGTACACGAGCTTTTGCGCCATTTTCGTCGATGTATTCAAGGTATCCGAACAGGAACATACCTTCGCGGCGGCTGTCTCCGAGATTGCGGTAGAGTTTCATACGTTCGTCGTTGGGATACTTTCTGAAATTCTGAACCGGCATGCCAAGTTCAAAAGTGTACAGTTCTCCGTTAAGATCGTAGGAGGGTGATGCGGCATATTTGGTATTGTGGTCGCCGGCTTTTGCTTTGCGGTCGCCAAAATAATAACGGGCGCGGGCAGGTACTGTCCACCAGTATGTGTCTCCTTGATAATGCCAGTACGAGTAACCTTGTGAGGCGGGGAATCCGAATATAACTTCATCGCAGGCATCGTTATCCCAGTCGAACGCGGCATCCCAGCGGTCGGCAACTTCATAAGGCCCGTAAACTCCGTCGAGAATGTCTTGAGCTACTTTTTCGCAATCGGAGTAATGATTTTCGCCTATATACACTTCGGCATTAAGATAGAGTCGCACAAGAAGGGCTGCCGCTCCGGCCTGAGTCCATTGTCCCTGAATATTTGCACCGGCGCCGAGCGAGGGTTTCGTTGCAAGCAAATATGTGCAGTCCTTAAGTTCCGTTTCAATAAACTCAAAGATAACTTTAGGGTCCACCTGACTCTCGGTGTTGAGCGACGCATCGCTGTAGCTTACAGCCAACGGAATATTGCGGAAAGCATCGAGCAAACGCAGGTAGAACCACGCGCGGAGAGCGCGGCACTGGGCATTGATGTTGTCGAACTCAGGTTGGGAGAATCCGAAACGGTCGGGGTCGAGTTTTGCAAGGTCTTCAATCACATAGTTGCACTGCATTATACCTTGAAAACAACCGTTCCATTCGGTTTGTGCATCGCCGCCGTCCTCAACGTTCCATTGATGATAATGAAGACGTCGCCATTTGCCGCCGTCGTCCCACCAGCCGTCGCGAGTGGGGGTTATGAGCTGGTCGGCAGAGAGTTCGTTGAGCACATGGCGGCTGCCTATGCTCCAGAAAGCGTGTTCAAACGGGCGGAAAGCCGCGCGGATTACGTCGTTTTTGGTGTTATAGTAGTTCTGAGTTCCAACCTGATCGTAAAGAGTCTCGTCCAGATTGGTGCAGCTTGATAATGTGAACAAGCACAGAGCTACCGTCGCTATATGTTTTATAAATTTCATTATTGTCAGTTTTTGGCCGGTTATTAGAAATCAAGCTGTACTCCTAAGATGAATTGGCGGGTGGAAGGATAGTATGTTCTGGACCCTTGTGCGCCGGGAGTGAGGCCGTTTACCTGGTAGGTTGAGGGGTCAACGCCGCTGAACTTAGTAATAGTAAACACATTTTTGACAGTGCCGTAGATGCGGAGTTTGTCAAGGAAACGGCATTTGGGTGTTGGCAGTGTGTAGCCCAATGTAAGCATATCGAGCTTGAAATAGTCGCCTCTTTCAAGGAAATAATCACTTACAATAGGGTTGGCATTGGGATTGATGTCAAAATTCTTTCCATATGCTTTTTTCAGGACATTGCCGGAGAAATTTCGTGTGCCGTAGTAGAAGTCGTGGATATTGAAAATATCAAATCCGAACGCTCCACGGAAAAACAAAGCAAGGTCAAAGTTTTTATAACGGAAGTTATGGCCTGTCGACATAGTAAATTTAGGCATACCGTTACCAACAACCTGTCGGTCTTCGTCGCCGGCTTGGGATGCGCGGATTATGTCGCCCTCTTTGTCGTATACCAGCCATTCACCTTCGGTAGTGATTCCGGCATATTTCCACATATAAAAATTGCCGAGAGATTTTCCTTTTTCTATGCGCTGGAGGCTGTAGAACGGATAGGGATCGCTGGTGTCGCACACATTGTAAAAATCCTGGCCGACATATTTCGAATTGCTGAAATCAACGAATTTGTTGCTCATCACAGTCCCTACAACATTCAAGTTGTAAGAAAAATCTTTTGTGTTTACAGCATTGAAGTTTATGTCGAATTCAAAGCCGGTATTCTTCATTGTTCCCACATTTACGAATGTCTCGTCGAACAGGAACGGGGGCACCGATACTTTATAATTGCCAAGAAGATCCTGCTGGCGACGGTTGAAATAGTTCAATGAACCGTATACGCGATTGTTGAACAACGAAAAGTCCAGTCCGATGTTCCAGTTCTTACCTTTTTCCCATTTCAGGTCGGGGTTAACGTTCTTGGAGGGTCCCCACACCTGAAAATACTTTCCGTTATAGAAATAGTATCCGAATCCCGACATTGTGTTAAGGGATATATAACTTCCAAAATCCTGGTTGCCTGTTACGCCATAGTCGGCACGGATTTTCAAGTCGTTAATCCATTCGATGTCGTGCATGAAGGATTCTTGAGATATTCGCCAGCCGGCAGATACAGCGGGAAAGTCGCCCCACTTGTGGTTTTGTCCGAATTTGGAAGAGCCTTCGTGACGGAGGGAGGCAGTGAAAAGATATTTTCCTTTGAAGTCATAACTTACTCGGCCAAAGAAAGAAATAAGTTTGGCATCGTTCTTATAGCTGCTCATAAGCACTTCGCCCTCTTCTTTTGCCAATTCTCCGGAGCCGAGATTGTCGGAGCCGAGTCCGTCGTTCGGGAAATCTTTGTTGTAAGCGCTGAAGCCGGAGTATTGTGAATATTGGTAGGAATAGCCGACCATAGCCTTGATATTGTGTTTGTCGGCAATCCGGGTGCTGTAATTGGTAAGCCACTCAACAACATACTGGCGTTCTTTTGAATAAGCGCGGCTCGCTTCGCCGTCGTAACCGCTGTTAACAGCAATTGTGCTTGTCGACGGACGGAACCAGGAGTCGTTGTTGCTGTACTGATGATCGGCAAACATAATTTGTGTTGACAAGTTATGGTTGCTGTACGCGCCTTTTGCAAGCAAGGGCAGCAGATTGAGCTTGACGGTACCGTCCCAGTCGAGAAGTTTTGTGTCGGAATGGTTTTTTTCAAGCTTTTGAAGTTCCACGGGATTCCATGCAACAACCTGACCCTGGAAATTATAGTATAAATTCGGGTTTTCAGGATCCATAATCGGTGTTGTCGGATTTGCCTCAATAGCATTACAGAACACTCCCCAGTCGGCATTGTCCCTGTAAATTATACGAGGAGCGACATTGAGGTTTATTGTAAACAGTCCGCCTTTGGTTGTGTGCATAACCGATGCACGCGCGCCATATTCCTCTCGGTTGGAACGAAGGTCTATACCATTGGCATTACGGTAATCGGCACTGACGCGATAATTGCTGCGTTCGTTTCCTCCGCTTACCGTGAGGGTGTGTTGTGTAGTGAAGCCGGTTCGGGTTACAGCGTCAAGCCAGTCGACATTTCCGCCAAGGTCAACTCCACGGTCGCCCCAGCCCAGACGCACATCGCGATACTCCTGAGCATTCATCATGTTAAGCTCACGGTTTACTTTATCCCATGCGAATGTACCGGAATATGATGTGTGGGTGTTGCCGTCTTTGCTGCCTTTTTTTGTTGTAACAAGTATAACGCCGTTAGAACCTCGTGTACCATATATGGCAGAGGCTGCTCCGTCTTTGAGAATATCGAAGGAGGCTATGTCGTTGGGATTGATATTGGTGAGATTTCCGCCGGGAACACCGTCAATAACAATCAGGGGGCCAAGACCGGCCGAGCGCGACGACACGCCGCGGATTTGTATGCTTGCCTGGTTGTTGGGGTCGCCGGCGCCCGTGTTGGTAATGGACACTCCGGGAACTTTTCCCTGAATCATCATCGAAGGGTCAAGGGAACTTACCGAAAGGAAATCCTTTTCACTCACATGGGATATTGCCGATGTAAGTTCTTTCTTGTCCATCGTTCCATAGCCTATTACAACCACTTCACTCAGTACTTCCGAATTTTCTTCCATTACGATATTAATGACTGTCCGGCCATTGACAGCCTCTTCAAGCGGTTTGTAACCGATATAAGAGAATTTGAGTTTTGCTTTTGCATCGGCCTGGATGCTGTAATTGCCGTCAATGTCGGTAGTGGCTCCCGTTTGTGTGCCGGGAACTGTTACGCTCACCCCAATCAAGGGCTCGCCTGTAAGATCAGTCACTGTTCCGCTGATATTTATTTTCTGTGCCGCCATTATTTGAATGCCGGCCAGCATAAATATAATCAAAAACAGATGCTGAAGTTTCCTGTTACTTTTTGCCATTTGTTTTTTCATGTGTTAGATTTTGGTTGGTCTTTAACTTCTGCAAAGATATATATAGAATTAAGGTGTGTCAACGCCATAAATTGAAAATGTAGCGGTTTAAAATCGCTATTTCGTTGCTAATAAAGTATATATGCGTTTACGCGCCCCCCAATAAAGTAGTGCCTGCAGAGTGTGGGTATACAAAAAATGCCTTATCCGGATACGAACGCTTTGATTTTTAAGGCTTGGAAATGTTGTTGCCGGGCTCTAATTTCTGCTATGTCTGGATCTGCCGATTTTTAATACTTCAGCTTCTAACTTGTTCCGATCCCCCAACGATTTGTTTCGGACCTTTGTCCTGTAATTATATATTGTTGTCAACGAATATCGGAGGAACTTGGCAATACTGTCGCTGTCGGAGATTCCAAGACGGATGAGAGCGAATATGCGCAGTTCGGTATTTAGTGTGCCTTCTTTTTTGGGTATAATGGCTTCTTCCGGCAGCAGGAGCTTGTTGAAATCCTCCACAAAAGATGGGAAAATGTTAAGAAAAGTATTGTCAAATTGTTCATAGAACAACTTGAGTTCATCATCTATCAGAGAGGTGGATGACGTGATTTTCTTTAATTCGTCTATCTTGTTTGAAATCAATAATTTCCCTATCGACTTGCGATAAGTGTCAAGTTTGTCGATATATATAAGGCATTGATCCATATACCGGCCTATATATACCTCCTTCAACTCGGAAATTTCAGCAATGGCATTATTGGCCTCGCTCAGATTCTCATTCGAAGTCTTAAGCTGTTCGGTTAGTATATTGAGTTGATTATAAGCGTCTTCTATTTCTTTGCGCGCTTTGCTTATTCTCAGCATCTGCTTGCGCATATAAACCAATAATGCCAGCAGGAGAATGGTCAATACAGTTATTATGAAAATTGTCCGTTTGAGAAAATCTTTCTGTCGTTCAACTGTATTGACATATATCCCGTTTATTTTAGGATACGAATCGTTAAGCTCCACAATGCGTTGCCGGGCATTACATTTTGTGGCATCGTCCACCGCTATTGTCATGAAATCATAGGCACGGTTTAAATCACCTTCTTCATATAACAATAGCGCCAGTTGTCGCAGCGACATATATTCTCTTACCGAGGATTTTAAATCCGAAATGGACGATATCAACAACTGCTCTTTATGCTTGACTGTATTGCCCAGCTTTGCGTAAGAATCCGAAAGTGTCCAGGCGCAAATTGCTCTTTCATGCTCCGACAACTCATTATTCGCCATAAAAGCGTTCAACACATCAACTGCAGCCTGCGGATTACCGTCGATATTGAACCTGTCGGCCTTTGTTATAGCGTGCGCCAATGAATTGGGCTCATTGGCGGCAATTATAGAATCCCTATATATATTTGTGAGCTGACTATACCTTTGTTTTTCGGGCTCGAAGGCGGCAAAATCGGCTAAACGCCCGTAAACAGTGCGCTTTATGTGATAATAATAAGGACGCAGATATTGGGGTAATTCTTCAAAATTTATGGAATCTATCAACTCAAGAGTCTCGTGATACATGCCGGTGGCACTGAGTATATTGGCCCGGTGCATCCTTGCTTGAGCGGTTAATATGGGATCGGCTGTTCGTTGTGCTATTATTTCCTGCTGAAGGCTTATGCTGTAGGCCGAATCGGCATTAAATAAATGATACTCGCCGTATAGATTCGTCAGTGCGTCAAAACGGTCTCTGTCGGTGCTTGCTTTATTTAATATGTCAGACAACTCTGCCAAACGAGCTTCTTTTTTCTCCAAGTATATCTTTCGGTTGGCAATAACTTCGTCCAACCGGTTCATGAGTGAATCAGTTGTCGTTTTTTCAGATGCCGACAATATACTGCAGCCGAAAAAACATAATAATATCAGAAACGTCCACCGAGCAGCCATATAGAGGCAAAATTACTAATAATTTCACAAATAAAAAAAGTTAAAACTCTTAAATATACCTCTTGACCAATGTTAATCCAACCCGGATTGATACATCATAACAAGTATTTTCAAAGCAGTCCGCAACTGACTTATGTGACAAATTTACCCTTGCCGGCTCTAATTGCTTACACATTATAATATTTGCAATTCGTAAATTGCAAATATGGGTGTCATTGGGTTATAACAGCATCCTTTCGGAAATATATAAGCTCAAAGCATGGGTATTAAAGATTTGGCCCCGACAGCTATTCCGACTCTTTTACAGCAGTTCTAAACGTGCCGACATTGTGTTAAGTTTTTCCCGATAATCCGAAGCCTCTGCCACACGAGCAACGCTCCCGCCTGACTCGAACCTTTAGCTCATCGACCGGACGGGAGATAAATCCAATCAATAAAGGATATGCGTGCAAACCCGCCTATCCTCAATGACGCCAAGCCCGAACTACCCGAAGGCTACGAATGATTCCAACGCCACCGAGAGAAGTATCAGCACCTCGATGACGTTTTTATAATCATCGTAAATTTTGCTTAACCCCTTATACCACAATCAGGCTCTCAAAGTTGATTTCATAGTATTCATAGTTGGCAAGAATCTGCATTCGTTCTCATATGATATAAGCTTTTACAGAATACGCAATATAAACTACGACAAGTAATTAAAGGTTATGAGTTGACATTACAAAAATTAAATATGTTATGTTTGGGTATAATCTTATTTCTATTTAACACATATTGCCTTCCTTGAGGTATTAACAAGAATTAACTCGCAAAGAAGCTTCATATTCGCGAAATTAACTAATTTTGCGCTGCACCACATATATAGTGCAGTAGAGTTAATATGATAAATATGCTTAAACTTAGAGATTTATCTGTCGGATATGGGCATAGGTCTGTTGTATCGGACATTAATATGGATTTTATCCAAGGAGGAGTTTATGGTCTTCTTGGGTCAAATGGGTGTGGTAAAACTACTTTGATGAAGACTATTGCCGGAGGGATTGAACCCATTCAGGGCAATATATATGCCTCTAATTGTATTCCATTTCTAAAGCATAAAAAATTCCTGGAGTCCATGGTATATATGCCGGAAGATTTTAGATTGCCCGCTTGCTCCGTCAAAAAATTTATTCAATTGTATGGCAATATTCGTCCACTATTTTCTGTACAAGATTTTTATGATAATCTTGACACTCTGAATTTCCATACAAATGAACGTATTGATAGGCTCTCGCTTGGTAATAAGAAAAAGCTTTTTATAGCTTACTCTCTCGCTTGCCATCCTAAATTACTTCTTATGGATGAACCAACAAATGGGTTAGATATGGAAGCAAAAAAGAGTTTCTCAAAGTTGATGGTAACAACTGATTTCAGCAACTCAATAGTAATTGTTTCAACACATCTATTGCCTGATTTGCGTAATCTTCTTTCAGGGGTAATTATTGTATGCGATGGAAAAATTGCTCTTGATTCATCAATCGATAAAATAGCCAGTCTTTTGCAATTTAATAACGGAGAAAATGAATCGCTGTTATATTCCGACGGTTTAAATACAATTTCAACAAACATAAATGGTGAATATTCAGATGTTGATATCGAGCTACTGTATTATGCCGTGAGAGAAAGTGAAAATGTAAGAGATTATCTTAAAATAAACTCCAACCATGATTAAAGACATATATTACAATCTTCAACGTTATTATACCGAATATAGTTATCGTGATATTTGTGCCTTTTCTGTTCTTGCCGCGGTAACTATAAGTATCTATATCTTTGTTAGCACCTTAGATATAGCTGAATGTTTAAAAATTAAGTATTCAAGATACACCGTATTGTGTATATGGATTGTGTTTTGTGGGGCAATTACATATTTCACAGCTTTTCAGCATTATTGTGATTCGCGCACATCGTACTCTGAAATGTTATATCCGACTGCTCCATTTACAAAGTATATGTCTGCATTTATACGTTGTTTCATCAATTTACCATTGATATCCATGGCTTTATTGTGGATTGTTGATTACGTATGGATGTGCAATGTATATGCTGATAACGAGGCAGAAAGCTTAATGAAGTTTCTTATGGCTTCTGGAGAACCGCTGAATTACTTACCGATATTTCCGTTTTACATGTTATGGATATGTTCAGCTGCATTTATGGTTTCCTTATACCCGCGGCTTATATCAGTGTCATTACTGATAATAGCCATATTTTCTTTGATAATATTGCCCGGTTTCAATTCAAGTGAATATTATCCGTTTATTAATATGCGAGTAGTTTATAGCACTGAAAATATTCGGTGGACATCAATATATAGCTGCTTAGGCGCAAGAACGACAATCGGATACTTGATAAGTTACTTATGGCTGATAGGGATGCCAATCTCCATTTTAATATTATCTTATTATAGATTTAAAGAAGCTAAATTATCTTGAATGCAATAAAAGACGGAAAACCTGTCTATATTCAGGTTAAGGAGTGGATTGAGAATCGAATAATAAAGGGAGTGTGGAAAACCGGCGACCAACTCCCCTCATTACGCGAGCTCAGTGCCGAATTTAGAATAAATCAGAATACAATAGTGCGCACCTATGAAGCAATAGTTCACGATGGTACAGCCTACAGTGTGCGAGGAATGGGCTACTATGTTTCGGATTGCGCATTAGAGAGTATCCTTAAGAGAAGGAGACAGGAGTTTTACAATTCCACTCTGCCTCGATTTTTAAACCAAATGTCTGCACTTGGTATTGATCCGGTTGAGATTGCCAAAGATTATTTTCTTAAACTTAAAGACAATGAAAGCGAGCCATAAAGTCATAGTATTCATAATTGTGGCATTCTTGATACTGCCAGCATGCCTTTATATTATTAATTATATAGGCACTAAAAAGGAGGTTGCACGCATTGCTTCTGTATTCGATAATGGGCATCGTTTGGATCAGCTACCCACTCTCGTTATACGTGGCAAGAAAGCAAATCGCGGTATGTCTTTTGCTTCTGACTCAAGATACAATGGTCATTCTGTAGCGTTGAATATTATGCCGGGCTCTGTTTCATTACAAAATGACACTTTAATAATAGACTTAGTGGACGAGAGTAGTGTTTATCAAGGACGGATTCTTCTAAATGGCCTGACGACTGTGATACGAAA
>CAMWMR010000036.1 GCA_947175425.1 uncultured Porphyromonadaceae bacterium | reverse complement strand
CGGCTATAGCTTCGGCTATGAAGGTTCCGCGGCAGGAGAGGTAGTTTTTAATACCGCCATGACCGGTTATCCTGAAAGTCTTACCGACCCTTCTTATGAGGGGCAAATTTTAGTCACCACTTTTCCGCAACTCGGCAATTACGGCGTCCCGCCATCCGACGGCGATGAAAATCTTAAAGCCTATCTGGAAGGCGCCCGTATCCATTGTCGCGCTATTGTAACCCAGGATTACACATTCCATCACAGTCACTGGCTTGCGAGCCGTTCTTTGGCCGACTGGCTTAAAGAAGAAAAAATCCCCGGAATTTATGGAATTGATACGCGTGCGCTTGTAAAACACTTGCGCAGCCATGGCTCCATGCTCGGGCGCATTACTGTGGACGGTTCCGATGAAGCCGAGTGGTACGATCCCAACAAGGACAATCTTATTGCAGCTACATCCTGCAAGCGTCCGTTGGTTTACAACAGTATCGACGAGGAGCCGGTTGAAATGGCACCGGAAGGACCTGCCGACAACGCCGGCAAATGTCCGACGGTAGTACTCGTGGATTGCGGAATAAAGCATAATATAATAAGGTGCCTCCTGCGAAGAGGAGTGCGCGTTGTGCGAGTTCCCTGGAACTATAATTTCAATACATTCGACTGGGACGGCCTGTTTATAAGCAATGGCCCCGGCAATCCGGATTTTGCTTCGGAAACTGTGGATAACATTCGCAAGGCAATGGAAACCGGCAAGCCTATATGCGGTATTTGCATGGGTAACCAGTTGCTCGCAAAAGCTGCCGGCGCAAATGTATACAAACTCAAATACGGACATCGCGGTCACAACCAGCCGGTTCGCAACACCGAAAACGGCCGTTGCTACGTAACAAGCCAGAATCATGGCTTTGCAGTGGACAGCGCCACGCTTCCTGCCGAATGGAAACCTTTGTTCGTGAACATGAACGATGATACCTGCGAGGGTATACGCCACTGCAGCAAACCCTGGTTCTCGGCACAGTTCCACCCGGAGGCGTCGAGCGGTCCGCGCGATACCGAATTCCTTTTCGATGAATTTATTCAGCTTTTAAAATAATGACACCAGACAGCAGCAAACCCGCTAAAGTACTGCTATTAGGTAGCGGTGCCCTTAAAATCGGCGAAGCCGGCGAATTCGACTACTCAGGAGCGCAGGCTCTGAAAGCTCTTCGCGAAGAAGGAGTGGAAACCGTACTTGTTAACCCTAATATTGCTACGGTACAGACTTCGGAAGGCATGGCCGACAAGATTTACTTCCTGCCGGTGACTCCTTACTTTGTGGAGCGTGTTATTGAAAAAGAACGTCCCGACGGTATTCTGCTCGCTTTCGGCGGCCAGACGGCTCTTAACTGCGGTGTGGAACTCAAGCAAAGCGGCGTATTGGATAAATACGGTGTGAAAGTGCTGGGTACTCCGGTACAAGCCATTATGGATACCGAGGACCGTGAGCTTTTCGTTGAAAAGCTGAATCAGATAGATGTAAAAACAATTAGCAGCGAGGCTGTGGAAAGCGTGGACGATGCTCTGCGCGTGGCTCGCAATCTCGGCTATCCCGTAATTGTGCGCGCTGCCTACGCCCTCGGCGGCCTTGGCAGCGGATTCTGCGATAACGATAACGAGCTTCGGGAGCTTGTTGAAAAAGCACTCTCGTTCTCGCCCCAGGTTCTTGTTGAAAAGTCGCTTAAAGGTTGGAAAGAAGTGGAGTACGAGGTTGTCCGCGACCGCTTCGACAACTGTATAACTGTCTGCAACATGGAAAACTTCGACCCGCTGGGAATACACACGGGCGAAAGTATTGTTGTGGCTCCCTCGCAGACTCTCTCGAACGACGATTACCATTATCTCCGCAGCCTGGCAATCAAAATAGTACGCCATATAGGCATTGTGGGCGAGTGCAACGTTCAGTATGCTTTCGACCCCGAGTCGATGGATTACCGTGTAATTGAAGTGAACGCCCGCCTGAGCCGCTCGTCGGCGCTCGCGTCCAAGGCAACCGGTTATCCGCTTGCTTTTGTGGCTGCGAAACTCGCCCTCGGCTACGGTCTGTTCGACCTCAAGAACAGCGTAACCCGCTGCACCTCGGCTTTCTTTGAGCCTGCCCTGGACTACGTTGTTGTGAAAATACCCCGCTGGGACCTCGGTAAGTTCCATGGAGTCGACCGTCACATCGGTTCGTCCATGAAATCGGTTGGCGAAGTAATGGCAATAGGACGCACATTTGAAGAAGCCATCCAAAAGGGTCTGCGAATGATAGGGCAGGGCATGCACGGATTCGTCGAGAACCGCGATTTCAACATCCCTGATATCGAAGCAGCCCTTAAAGAACCTACCGACCGCCGTATTTTTGTAATAGCCAAGGCTTTTGCCGAAGGATATACCGTGGACCGCATCCACGAGCTTACAAAAATCGACCGCTGGTTCCTCTATAAACTTCGCAATATTGTGGAAACTTCGGGCGAAATGTCCAAGTACAACAGTCTCGAAGAACTCCCCGAGGAGCTTTTCCGCATTGCAAAGCAGCAGGGATTCAGCGATTTCCAGGTTGGACGCTCCGTGTTCAAGGATGCGTTTGGCGGCGATACCGACATGCTTATGGCTCGTGTACGTCAAAAACGTAAAAGTCTGGGAATACTCCCGGTAGTAAAGCAAATCGATACTCTGGCAGGCGAATATCCCGCGGCAACGAACTACCTTTACCTCACATATAACGGTTCCGAAAACGATGTCGATTACCTTGGCGACCACCGTTCGGTAGTGGTGCTCGGCTCAGGTGCATACCGCATAGGTTCCTCGGTTGAATTCGACTGGTGCTCTGTAAACGCGCTTATGACAGCACGCAAGGAAGGCTGGCGCTCGGTAATGATTAACTACAATCCCGAAACCGTTTCCACCGACTACGATATTTGCGACCGTCTCTACTTCGACGAGCTCACCTATGAGCGCGTAATGGATATTCTGGAACTTGAAATGCCTCACGGCGTAGTGCTTTCTGTAGGCGGACAAATTCCCAATAACCTTGCGACACGCCTTGATGAGGCAGGAGTGAATATCCTTGGTACCGATGCCCGTAGTATCGACCGCGCCGAAGACCGTCACAAATTCTCGGCCATGCTCGACAGCATTGGCGTGGATCAGCCGCGTTGGCGCGAACTCACCGACTTCGACGATATTGAAAAATTCGTGGAAGAAGTGGGCTTCCCCGTACTCGTCCGTCCCTCCTATGTGCTTTCCGGCGCAGCGATGAACGTATGTTCCAACGCCGACGAATTGCGCCGCTTCCTCAAGCTTGCCGCAAATGTTTCCAAAAAGCATCCGGTTGTGGTGAGCGAGTTCATTCAGTACGCTAAGGAAATTGAGATGGACGCCGTGGCCGACCATGGCGAGATAAAGGCATATGCCATTTCGGAACACATTGAGTTTGCCGGTGTGCACAGTGGCGACGCCACAATACAGTTCCCGCCGCAGAAGCTCTATGTGGAAACCATGCGCCGAATCAAAAAAGTTTCGGCAAAAATCGCCAAAGAGCTTAACATCTCGGGACCTTTCAACATTCAGTTCCTTGCCAAGAACAACGATATCAAGGTAATAGAATGTAACCTGCGTGCCTCGCGAAGTTTCCCCTTTGTGTCGAAAGTGTTGAAACTCAATTTCATTGACCTTGCAATGCGCATAATGCTCGGTTTGCCGGTGGAAAAACCTGCAAAGAGCGCTTTCGATTTGGACTACGTTGGCATAAAGGCCTCGCAGTTCTCATTCTCGCGCCTTGGAGGTGCCGACCCCGTGCTGGGAGTTGACATGGCTTCGACAGGAGAAGTGGGATGTCTCGGCGATGACATGGACGAAGCAATCCTCAAATCTTTGCTTGCCGTTGGTCTGCGCGTCCCCCAAAAGGCGGTGCTGATGAGTACCGGAAGCCCCAAACAGAAAACCGATATGCTTGAGGCTGCTCATTTGCTTCATAAGGCCGGCCTCAAAATATACGCCACCGGCGGAACATGCCAGTTCCTCAATGAAAACGGTATTCCTGCCGAGCGTGTATACTGGCCGTCGACCCCCGAGAGTCATCCTCAGGCACTCGATTTGCTCCATAACCGCGAAGTGGATCTTGTGGTGAATATGCCAAAAAACTTTACCGGAACCGAGCTTAGCAACGGGCGCAGCATACGCCGTGCAGCAGTGGATCTCAACATTCCTCTGCTCACCAATTCGCGCCTTGCTTCGGCCTTTATAAGGGCATTCACAAGCCTGCCCCTGGATAAGATTGAAATCAAGAGCTGGGAGCAATACTAATCCCGTTTTTGAGCATTTTGTTATGTAATATCTATATGTTTACATATTTTAACACAACAAAGTCTCCTTTTAAAATATAATCGTGTGTACAATTAAAATGCAGTAAAACAATGGATTGAATGCGAATACTGTTTGGATGACGTGAATGATGTTGAAAAAGTATGTCGTAAAACATAAAAAAATATTTGCTCATTATGTCAAAACATCCGAACTTTGTAGCGCAAACCTAAAGCAATCTTTTTTACCTTAGAAATTGTACCTATTGGAAACCCATAGAAAGGAACTTCGTGAGGAGTTCCTTTTTATGTTATATAATTTGAACTCACTATAACTTTTAAATGTTTCAAGTATACTGTTATTTACGTTTCAATTATGGCTGATTCTACAAATAAAAAGCGCCTTGTAATTATAGGCGGAGGTTTCGGCGGTCTTAATCTTGCAAAGCACGTCGACAAATCCCGTTGGCAGGTGGTGCTTGTCGACCGAAACAATTATCACAGCTTCCCGCCGTTGTTTTATCAGGTTGCCTCCTCGGGGCTGGAGCCTGCAAGTATTTCATTTCCTTTCAGGCGCGAGCTCAACGGACGCAACTACGAAGGTTGTTCTTTCCGCATGGGAACGGTAGAGACTATAGATGTGAATGCCAAAACGGTACGAACACAGTACGAGACTATTCCTTACGATAAACTGGTTATTGCCGCCGGTACGACAAATAATTTCTTCGGCATTGAAAATCTTGAAAAGACAGTTTTCACGCTAAAGAGTACCACCGAGGCTATTCGTGCGCGTAACGAAGTTCTTGACCGACTGGAGCGCGCTGCCATAATCCCCGATAAGAGCAAACGTGCGCATCTGCTCACTTTTGTAGTTGTAGGTGGCGGGCCGGCCGGAGTGGAAATTGCCGGTGCTTTGGGCGAAATGAAGCGTTACATAATTAAACGCGAATATCCGTCTATCGATCCCGATGAAGTAAAAGTTATTCTGGTAGAAGGCGCCGACGTGCTTCTGCAGGCAATGGGACCCAAAGCTGCCGAGGATGCTCTGCTGGGGCTGCGCCAGCTTCTTGTGGATGTTCAGCTTGGAAAAGTGATGAAGAGCTATAAGGACGGAGTAGTGACATTCGGCGACGGCTCCGAACTCCGCACCGATACCGTAATCTGGACTGCCGGAGTTGTCGGTGTGAATTTCAAATTCGAAGGAGCTCAGCCGGAAATGGAACGCGGACAGCGTTTCAAAGTCGACAACAACTGCAGAATCGAAGGACTCGAAGATGTGTATGCCATTGGCGACATTGCCTATATGACGACACCGGCCTATCCGTCGGGTCACCCGCAGGTAGCGCAGGTGGCATTGCAGCAGGGAGCATGCCTTGCCGGCAATCTGTCGTCGCCCGAGGGGCACGAGCTTCCTTTTGTTTATCACGATAAAGGCTCAATGGCCACAATCGGACGAAACCGCGCCGTGGTGAATATGGGTAAAATGTATCTCAGCGGCCGTGTTGCATGGTGGGCGTGGCTGGTTGTGCATCTGCTTTCCATTCTGGGCATGAGAAACCGTACGGTGGTGTTTATCAACTGGATGTGGAATTACTTCAACTTTTCGGCCGGTCTGCGGCTATTGTTGCGCCCCGACCGCTATCCCTTGCGTCATTATTGGAGTGAAGAATGAAAAAGAAGGAATTCGAAGATATTTTTGCCCGTTCGTTCGGCGATTCCGCGGAATGGCAACGCTGGTTCTTCTCGAATGTCGTTGAGGACGACCTTGTTATGCTCGGTGATGAAATCAACGGGAAGAGTGCCTCGGCATTGCTCATGCAGCCTTACGACTTTTTGTATGCCGCCTCGGTAGTGCCGTCGATGTATATAAGTTGCGTCGCCACTCGTCCCGAGGCGCGTGCCCGAGGGGCTGCCACCTCCCTCATGGCGCAGGCACTGAATGCGGCAAGGGAAAAGGGTGCGGCTTTGTGCGAGCTTATTCCCGCCGATGATCACCTCTATTTTTTCTACGACCGCCTGGGTTTTGCCACTGTTTTCTACGAAGACCGGATGCACTTCACTGCAGCCCACTCGTTTGAAGGGGGTAGAGGAGAGGAAATTAAGCCCGATGCAGAACTGCTTGCCGGGCTTGAACGAAAATTCGGTTGCGGGATACTGCATAGCTCCGCCGATTATAAAAATATTCTCGGTGATATGGCTGTTGACGGTAATGCCAACGTAATAGCAGTTGCCGACGGCGACGACAAGGCCTTGCTGTTCGCCACCGCTACACGCTCCAATGTAAACGTAAAGCTCCTGCTTGCCGATACACAAGCTGTGGCAACTCAGGCTCTGCATTTTTTGAGGCAGCGGGAACCCGAAAAAACTTTTGTGGTTTCAACACCTCCACTATCGGGCGAAAAATCTTTTATGCGGCCTCGGGGTATGGGACGAATTGTTAATCCTCTGATAATGCTTCAATCTTTGGCGGCCGCCCACCCCACGCTGGAGTACAGCATAAGTGTACACGACGATATTATTCCCGAAAACAATGGTGTATACATAATTGGCGGAGGTAACTGCCTGCGACAGCCTGAATTGGAAAATGGCAAGCCCGATTTGGAACTTGATATAGCCACTCTCACGGCGCTTCTTTTCAGCAGTCATGCCGCCGGCAACATATTCTCGCTTCCGGCACGGCGTCCGTTTATGGCTCTGATGCTCGACTGACAAAGGCTGAATGTTGTATTTTTCCGGAACTGACGCCGTATGGAACTTCTTTGCCGTTGCTGTCGAAGTTCCGCAACGGTAATGGCAGAACAATTGTTCCGTCGGCTTCCACAGAGCCGGGCGTGTCGGCCGATGAGCCTGTATGAACGGTAAAATTGAATATATCGGGACATTCAAATGCCGAATTTTGTTCGGGAACAACAACTGCCGTGGCATCGGTAGCGTCGATAATCATCACGCTTCCCGCATCGGCGCTGTTTACAAGCGAAAGCGGACATTCGCCACGATAAGGGTCGATAACTCTTAAAAGACCGTCCTTATATTTGTTCCGTTGCATCCACACCGGCCAACGATGTTCGGCAGGGTCGAGCAATTGTGCGTTAACTGCAATTATGGGTAAAAACCATCCGTCTTCAAATTCATAGTTCCCGGTGTCCTCCCATTCACATTCTCCGGCAAGGAAATATTCAACCGTAGGGTTGCCCCGACGACACAAGGCAAGATTATACCGTTTTTCACTTTCGGTAATAGTTGAGCTCATATAATATATATTATGAGCAAACCCCTCGGCAAGCAGCAATTTCTCACGAGCCGAGGCAATATCCTCCACGTCTTCCGATGACGACACGAATATATCATTACCGTTAACATCGAATTCCAGGTTGAACCCGTCTCCGTTGAGTGAGTAATGACTCGTGTTTCCTGCCGATTTTATTTCGGCCGTAACTTCAAAACACTTTCCGTCCATTCGGTACATTCCTTTAATGCGTTGCGCTTCGGCGGTGGGGCGGAGCAGGGTAATGTCGGCGTAAGCCGGGCCACAATCAGCGGCCGGCTGTACCGATACGCGCAGTTTCACGCTTTTGCCGGCATCCAACAAAGCTGCATTATATATAATGTATGCCTCGGCAGCGAAGTCATCTTTGCCGAAAAAGGCATTACCAACACTTATTACCACACCCGGAGCACCCGAAACAAGCGGAGTGCATACCGTCTCGGCTCCCACACATTCGCCCGGACGCAGAATTCCTATTGTAATTTTTCCGGACTCCGCGCCGGCTATCACTTCCTGTGGAATGGTAGACGATAGGTAAAAACACTGTTCGGAAATAGTTTGGGAATCGCCTCCCGGTTCATCTTCCCGTCCGGGAACATGCTTGTTGTTACAACTTGTAAACAACAGCAGGGAAATACAGGCGAAAAAGTAGCAATAGTATGGCATATTGTGGTAGTGATGAGCGACAAAGTTAGTTATTTCCACTCAAAAGAACAAAAGCATGGCAAAATGTGCAAAATGTCGCATTTTGCCGCATCTTACGAATTGTAATAAAATAGGGTGAATTTGTTAAGATGCTTAATTATTTCTCAATAATGCTGCCGTGCGGGCTTTTGATTATAAACGAAAAAACGAAAACTTATGCGGAGTTGATATGTAAAATGTGATGACAAAATGAAATTTTTTTGTTCGTGACTTCTTGTTTGTAATCTATTGGTAATAAGTTTAAAAACTATGTTTTATAACATGTTTTTGAGCGGGCAATGTGTTAAAATTGCAGTTTTTTCCTTTTCATTTGTTTACGGAGTCAAAAAAATGTATTAACTTTGCCGTCACTATCATTCTGCATTCAAGCTTTCGCTTTTGGCAAAATGATAGCCGAGCCAATCAATTTGAATCAATCAATTTATTTATGTCTAATTTTTTCTAAGTATGAAAAAGCTGTTATTTTTACTTGCGGTAATTGTGGCAACGACGCTGAGCGCCATGGCACAGAACCGTACTGTCAGCGGAGTCGTACTCGATGCCGAAAACGATGAGCCTCTGATTGGAGCCTCTGTTACGCCCGTGGGGGGTGGACACGGTGTCGTTGCCGATGCTAATGGTCGTTTCACCATTACCATTCCCGCTTCAGTTAAAGAACTTTTGTTTTCCTTCGTAGGTATGGAGCCCAAAACTGTGGCCGTTAAAGACAACATGACCGTTATGCTTTCGGCTAACAGCACTATGCTCGACCAGGTTATCGTTACCGGTTACGGTTCAGGTAAAAAAGTCGGCAACGTAGTTGGTTCCGTTGCTGTGGTTGGCGACAAAGTTCTTGAAAACATCACAACTCCTTCGTTTGTGGATGCTCTCCAGGGACAGGTTGCCGGTCTTAACATTTTCTCTGCCAACGGTGACCCCTCCTCAACAGATACAGATATCCGTATACGCGGTATCAACTCGCTCAACTCCTCAAACACCCCGCTGTTCATCCTCGACGGTGCTCCTGTTACCGAAACAGTGTTCTCTACCCTCAACCCCAACGACATTGAGAACATTACCGTACTCAAGGACGCTTCCTCCGTTGCAATCTACGGTTCACGTGCTGCCAACGGTGTAATTGTTATTACTTCCAAAAAAGGTAAATACAGCGAAAACGCAAAAGTGAACATCCGTGCAAAATACGGTTGGTCGCAGCTTCCCACAACAAAAATCGATATGATGAACTCGGCCGAGTACATCCACTATCGCGACCTTATCGGCAACCCCGTTACCGATGAAGCCCGCAAAGCTTGGGAAGTTTACGGTATCGATACCGACTGGCGTGACGAAATCTTCAACTCGCACGCTCCCACATATTCTCTTGAAGGCGCTGTAAGCGGCGGTACAGAGAGTACTAAATACTATGTGTCGCTCAACCACCTCGACCAGCAGGGTATTATCGACCAGTCCGGCATGCGTCGCGAAACTCTTCGCTTCAGCTTGGATACCCGTCTCAAATCCTGGCTCTACTTCGGTTTGCAGACCAACCTCGGTTACACCAAGTATGAAACCAACAACGAATCCGGAAACCAGTACACCGGTTCTTCCAGCTACTACGCTACCAACCCCATGGCTTTCGCTCTCGAAACTCTGCCTTTCGACTCCCCCAACTACTACACCGTTGGTGAAGACGGCCAGCTCATTTGGGGCGAAAAAGCCAAATATCTCCACTTCTCTCAGATTATCACTCCCGGATATGTTAACGAAGGTCGTAACGTACAGCGCACTCGCGTAACAGCAAATGCCTCCATGTACGAAATGATTCGTCCCATCAAGGGCCTTACTATCCGTGCACAGCAGGCTGTGGATGCTTACGATTCCCGTCTGAGCAACCTCGGCTACCCCAAAGAACCCCTCTACACTCCCATGGGTGACGTTTACCTCAATGGTGGTACAGGCGGTCTTGTTGAAGGCTACAACCAGCAGTCGTTCACACGCTACTACTCCTTCACCTACACCAACACTGCCGAGTACAAGTTCGACATCAACAAGATGCACAACTTCTCGTTCCTCCTCGGTGAAGAATCCATCATTTCCAAGAGCTCCGCTTTCGGCGTTGCTTCCGAAGGTCAGTCCGACAAGCGTCAGATGCTCCTCCAGCAGGGTACTTCAGTAGCTATCACCGACCTCAGCCAGTCTGTTAGCGAAATCACCATGAACTCGGTGTTCTTCAACCTCAGCTACGACTTCGACAACAAGTACTACTTCGACTTCAATGTTCGTCGTGACGGCAGCTCACGCTTCGACGCCGGTCACCGTTGGGCAACATTCTTCTCTGTAGGCGGTATGTGGAACATGAAAGCCGAAAACTTCCTCAACCAGTACACCTGGCTCGACAACGCAAAACTTCGCGTAAGCTACGGTACTACCGGTAACTCCTCGTTCGCCAACTACGGATACCAGTCGCTCCTCGGTTCGGGCGCTCTCTACAACGGTCTGCCCTCTATCGGCATTTCTCAGGCCGGTAACCCCGACCTCTCCTGGGAAACTGTTAAATCCTTCGACGCCGGTCTTAACGTGGCATTCCTCAAGATGTTCACTCTTGATTTCGACTTCTACGTAAAGAACACCTGCGACATGCTTCTCGAAATCCCCTACAGCTACACAACCGGTTTCTCTTCGGGCTGGGGTAACGTAGGTTCAATGCGCAACACCGGTGTTGACGTTGACTTCCGCGCCGACCTCATCTCCAACAAAGACTGGTACTGGGGACTCCGTTGTAACTTCAACTACAACCGCAACCGCATTACTTCTCTCTACGACGGTCTCGACGAACTCTCGCTCGGTCTGAACAAGCTTTATGTAGGCGGTCCCGCTTACGAATACTTCCAGGTTCGTTATGCAGGTGTTGACCCACGCGACGGTAAGCAGCTCTGGCTCACCAAGGAAGGTAACCTCACCAAAACTTTCGACCGCGACCGCGACGCAGTTCTCCTCGACGGCAAGACTCCCTTCTCGCCCTGGACCGGCGGTTTCGGTACCGACCTCCGTTGGAAGAACCTCTCGCTCCGTATGGACTTCAACTGGGCTGCCCAGAAGTACATGCGTAACTCCGACCTCTTCTTTATCACCGACAACAACATGAGCGCAAACAACCAGCGTGTTGAAATGCTCAATGTATGGACAACTCCCGGCCAGATTACCGACATCCCCAAAATGGGCGAATCTATCTCCCAGTTCGATACCCGTTGGCTTGAAGATGCTTCCTACGTTCGTCTGAAGAACCTCACCGTAATGTACAGCCTTCCCAAAAACTGGCTGCGCAAAGCCGACATCTCCGACGTGCGTTTCCACTTCACCGGCCGCAACCTCCTTACTTTCACCGACTTCACCGGCTACGACCCCGAGCCTGAAACTAACAGCGTGTTCTTCTTCTATCCTAACACACGTCAGTACGAGTTCGGTATCGATGTAACATTCTAAATTCGAAGTTTAAGACATGAAAAAGATATTTTTAAGCCTGCTTCTTGCCGCCGGACTCCTCTCTTCCTGCGACATGGACAAGCAGCCCGTCGGTACTCTTGACGGCGAAAATGCAATCCAGACTCTCGAGGATGCCGCACGCTACCGCAATGGTATTTACTCGGGGCTCCGCGGATACGCTGCAAGCGGTTTCTTCACCGATATTGAAATCCAGATGGATATGTTCCAGGCTACCAACCTCGTTGGTAACCGCGGTATCCTCTTCGCAAGCGGCGACATACGTACAAACAGCGGTGAAACTGCAAGCTACTTCTCGGCTCTCTACTCCCGCATCGCAAGTATCAACTACTTCCTCGGCAAAACAACTCCTCTTATGGAAGCTTGTGAAGACCCCGAAGAAAAGCTCACTTTCGAACGCTACATTGGCGAAGCACGTTTTGCACGCGCTTACTACAATGCAGGTCTGCTCGACCGCTTTGCTCCCGCCTACAGCGCCGAAATGCTTGACGCTCCCGGCATGGGTATTGCTATCGTGACCGAGTACTATCCTACTTCCGATCGCAGCCTCTACCCCGGACGTTCCACTCAGAAGGAATCCTATCAGTTCATTGAAGAAGACCTCGAATATGCCTACAATGCACTTGTTGCTTACGAAAAAGTAGACGACAGCGCCGTAGTTCCCATGAGCCCCTATGTAAGCTCCTACACTGTAGAAGCTCTTCAGGCTCGCGTGGCTCTTCTCAAAACCGACTATGCAGCTGCTGCCAAGTATGCTCAGGACGTTATCGATTCTCAGATGTACGCACTTGCAACTCCCAACAACTACAATGCAATGTGGCTCAACGATAACTCCGACGAAATCCTCTTCCTTCCCTATGAATCATCTCCCGATGAAGTAGGTTCCGCTATCGGTACCCGTTGGATCTCTATCTACGACGACCGCGCCGACTACATTCCCTCCTACCAGTGCCTCGCTATGTACGACGACACCGATGTACGTTTCGACAGCTACTTCGACGTTCGTAATCTTAACTTCTCCGGTACTGTAATTCCCTGCTTCAACTTCTACAAGTTCCCCGGTAACCCCGACCTCCGCGTTACCGCAAGCTCGAACAACATTGTTAACAAGCCCAAACCTTTCCGTCTGAGCGAAATGTATCTTATCGCTGCCGAGGCTAACGCAATGCTCGGAAATACCGAACTTGCAAACAATGCCCTCAACACTCTGCGTAAGAACCGTCACACCGCTTATGTAAACGAAAACTTCACAGGCAACAACCTTATTGCCGAGGTTCGCAACGAACGTACTATGGAACTTATCGGTGAAGGCTTCCGCATGAGCGACCTCCGTCGCTGGAAACAGGGCTTCACACGTAATCCCTCTCACCCCGAGCAGCCCGCTATCGAAAGCCAGCTCTGGCCTTCCACAACAACTATCTCTTATCAGCCCGACGACTATCGTTACACCTGGCCTATTCCTTCTACCGAACTTGAAGTGAATCCCCAGATGAAGGGTCAGCAGAACCCCGGATGGTAATATCTAAAGTAGTTTAACAAGTAATTATTCAGAAACATGAAATTTTTCAAAATATTCACCGTCGCACTCGCTGCAGTAGCTTTTACCGCTTGCTCCGACAAGGACGACTCCGCTTGGAATACTGCGCCCGACGTTACCGTTGAAATGGGTAGCGCAACAGCCTCTTTCAAGGAAGGCCGCGGACTGGTTACCATTCCTATGGTGGTTAACGGCGATGCCAACGGAAACATTCAGGTTACCCTCGCTGTAGAGGAAAAAGGCGCTTATCCCGCCGAGGACGACGTTCACTTCTTCCTCACTACCAAAACCATCGTTATCTTCCCCGAAGACAAAACCTACAATGTGGAAATCTTCATTAACGATGACGATGAAATCAACGAACCCCGCGTGTGCGATATCAAAATCGAAAGCGTTAAGGGTGCTCAGGTTGGCGCAACCAGCTTCACCGAGCTTACTATCCGCGACAACGACTCCGACTTCTACGACAAGTTCGCAGGCCAGTGGGTACTCGAAACTCTTGGCGACGACGGCTCTGCATCGAATATTAAGGTTAACCTTACCGCATTCGACGAAGACGAAGACGGTTACAACAACTACTATGTTCTCGAAGGCCTCCAGCAGGGTTATGTAGAATACCTCATCTACTTCTTCTACGACATGGCTTCGCAGACCGGTTACCTCCAGCTCCCCTATGGACAGAACGGTGGTTCACTCACTTTCTCTGCTCCCGTTGGTGACGCCGACGTTCACCTCTGCGGTTTCGACGGTCGTTACTTCTACCCCGACGGTTACACCCGCTTCGACTGGGACGAAACAATGACTGTTCTCACCGCTACCGGCGACGACGGTGCTGAAAATCCCGGCTGGCTCTTTGCTCTCTACAACGGCGATACTTTCACAGGATACTCCTGGAACAGCTACTTCGTTAAGGGCATGCATCGTTAATCCCTTGCAAAACACATAATACCCGGCGCCGCCTTGAAAAGGGCGGCGCTTTTTTTTAGGCCATTTATCGAGTGGTTTTGGAGTTTTTATGCAAAAAAAAGTTAAGCATAGAGGCAATTTGTACCGCTATTTTGCTTTATGTGTGTTTTTTACGTAACTTTACGGCAAATTTTATAACAATATGACAAATAAACTCATTCTTGCATCAGTACTCTTGTTGTCGGCAGGATATGTAAGCGCACAAAATAAGCTCAATCCCGCAGCAATCGAAATGCTCGAGAACCATAAAATCGAGCGCAAGCTTGCCTCCTCCGCCGATGCCGCTGCCGAAATGGTATGCGCAATCGTCACCCTCGATTCTCAGCAGGGTGTGGAACAGTTCCTGCAGCTCGGATTCGATGTTACCGATGTAATCGGCAACATGGTTCTTTGTGATATCCCTCTGGATAGTGTAGAGTCCCTCGTAGCTCTGGACTATGTGGTGAATATATCGTTCGGTAACAAGGCCGGCATCCTCATGGACAATGCCCGCCCCTCTACAGGTGTCGATAAAATTCACGCCGGAACAGATTTCACCAAATCTTATACAGGAAAAGGTGTGGTTACCGGTCTGTTTGACTCCGGATTGGATGCACAGCACCTGAACTTTATGGACGCCGACGGTGTGAGCCGTGTCAAAGGTATTACAACCGTTATCGGTGCCGGCGGTACCCAGACTATCTACGACACCGCTTCGCTCATCAGCCGTTTCACCACCGAAAACGTTAACGAAACCCACGGTACACATGTGCTCGGTATTATGGCCGGAAGCTATAAAGGCGAAGGTAAGTTCGGCGGTATGAACGTCGATTGTCCCTATTACGGTATTGCCACCGAATCCGATATTGTTATCGGTTGCGGCGACCTCTACGACAACAACATCCTCAAGGGTGTACGTTTCGTACTCGACCGTGCCAAGGCTCTCGGTGAACCCGCCGTGGTGAACCTGTCGATCGGTACAAGCATGGGTACTCACGACGGCTTGTCGCCCTTTGGTAAAATTCTTGATGAATATGGCAAGGAAGGTGTAATTGTAATGGCTGCAGGTAACGAAGGAACAGCCCGCATGGGTGTGGCCAAAACCTTTACAGCCGACGATAAAACACTTGCAACAACCGTTTATCCCGTAACCACAAGCACCGGTACCCGTCCCACTACTGTTAGCGGTTACAACGGTCAGATTCAGTTCTACTCCTCCGATTCCCGTCCCTTCCGCACGCGCGTTGTTATTATCAACCGCATGACAAACGAAATTGTGGATGAGTTTGTTCTCGCCGGCTCAAGCAACGGCGCAGTAACAAAAATAGGCGGCTCGGCAACAGGAAACGGCTATACCACTCTTAAAAATTTCGATGACGCCACTTCCTCCGGCAGCTCTATTGAAATTTCCTCGAACGTAGGTACCGATAACAACCGTTACGGCGTAAACATTAAGCATTATCTGGACTACCCCTCCAGTGGCCGTTACTATCTCGGTTTCATCCTCGAAGGTGAGGAAGGCCAGACAATCAACGGGTACACCGCTTCTACATCCTCAACTCTCACCGGCGAGTTCTACGGCCGCGGTGTTTTGGGCTGGATGGACGGTTCCGAAAACGGTACAATCAACGAAATGGCATGCGGAAAAAATATTATAGTTGTAGGTTCCTATAACACCCGCACTTCCTGGCCTGCCGTTAACGGCGGAGGAAGCTACCGTTACAGCGGTTCAGGCTATGACCTTAACGATGTGAGCGGATTCTCTTCCTACGGAACTCTCTACGACGGTCGTAATCTTCCTCATTTCTGCGCTCCCGGTTGCGGTGTTATTTCCTCGTTCAACTATTATGCGCTCAAAAGTATCAGCCCGCAGTTGCTTTGCGGTGTAAACACAAGCAACCGCTTGCGTTCCTACGACTGGGGTAACACTCAGGGAACATCAATGGCTGCACCTCATGCCGCAGGCGTTTTCGCCCTCTGGCTTGAAGCCAATCCTGAACTTACCGGCGACAAAATTCGCGAAATTGCAATGAGCACGGCTTCCAAGGACCTGTACACTGCAAAAGGTGATCCCGTTAAATGGGGCGCCGGCAAGCTTAATGCCGTAGAAGGCCTCAAAGAAGCAATCCGCCTTGCATCGGTAGTTGGCGGTGTGGCCGTTGACCAAAGCAAAATTGTAATCAATAACGCAGGCAACCGTCAGTTCGATATTTTTGCCGGCGATGCAAGCAACATTTCCGCATCGCTCTACAACCTTTCGGGTATGCAAGCCGCAGCTGCAAGCGTGAACGACGACAACCTCTCGTTCAACGTCGAAAATGTTCCCGCAGGTATCTACATTCTCGAAGTAAATGCCGACGGACGTACAGAAACCCAAAAAGTTGCTTTGAAATAAACAATCCGTCATAAAAATAAAACGTGCGGGCGTTCCTGAGTGTGACGTCCGCACTTTTTGTTTCTGTCCCGATTCGTAAGTTTTATTAATGTTAAATATGCTTTTGATATGCGAATGCTCCTTGTTTTGCAGCATTATGTGTTAAAAGTTTGTATGTTATGATGTTTCCGTGTATCTTTACGGCAAAATTTACTGTATTATGACACATAAACTCATTTTCACATCACTATTTTTGCTTGTTACAGGATACATAAGCGCACAAAACAAACTAAACCCCGAAGCCGTCGAAATTCTCGAAAACAGGAAAACCGAGCGTAAACTTGCACCATCGGCTCATTCGTCTGCCGATATGGTATGCGCCATTGTCAAACTCGATTCTCAGCCGGGTGTGGAGCAGTTTCTACAGCTCGGATTTGATGTTACCGATGTTATCGGCGACATGGTGCTTTGCGACATTCCCTTGGATAGAGTGGAGGAACTCGCCGCTCTCGATTACGTTGTAAACATCTCGTTCGGTAGCAAGGCAAATATTCTCATGGATAAGGCACGAACTTCATCGCGAGTAGCCGATATACACGCGGGAACCGGGCTGCCAATGGCATATACCGGAAAAGGGGTTGTTACCGGATTGTTCGATTCCGGACTGGATGCCCAGCATTTGAATTTTAAGGATGAAAACGGTGAAAGCCGTGTAAAAGGAATTATCACTGTTACAGGTACAGACGCAAAAACGACCATTTACGATACCGCTTCGCTCATCAGCCGTTTCACTACCGAGAATGTAAACGAAACTCACGGAACCCACGTGCTCGGCATTATGGCCGGAAGCTATAAAGGGTCAGGCAAATTCGGCGGCATGAATACGGATTGCCCGTATTACGGAATCGCTACCGAATCCGATATTGTTATCGGTTGCGGCGACCTTTACGACAACAACATTCTTAAAGGCGTTCGTTACGTACTCGACCGTGCAAAAGAACTTGGCGAACCGGCAGTGGTTAATCTGTCAATCGGCACAAGCATGGGTACTCACGACGGACTTTCTCTTTTTGGCAGAGTATTGGATGAGTATGCAAAAGAAGGTGTAATTGTAATGGCGGCCGGTAACGAAGGTACTGCCCGAATGGCTGTGTCAAAAACTTTTACTGCCGACGACAAAACTTTGGCTACCTCTATATTTCCTGTAAATAAGGATACGGGAACGCGTCCCACAACTGTAAACGGCTATAACGGACAAGTGCAATTCTATTCGTCCGACTCACGTGTATTCCTAACCCGCGTTGTCATTATCAACCGTATGACAAATCAAATTGCCGACGAGTTTGTTCTCGACGATTCAAGCAACGGCAAGGTTACAAAAATAGGCGGTTCGGCAACGGGAACAGCTTACAAAATTCTTAAAAATTTTGATGATGCCACTTCCGCGGGCAGCTCTATAGAAATTTCGTCGAATGTCGGAACCGACAACAACCGCTATGGCGTTACAATAAAGCATTATCTTGATTATCCCTCAAGTTCCCGCTACTATCTCGGTTTTATACTCGAAGGCGTGGAGGGACAAAAAATAAACGGCTATACGGCATCAAGCTCAAGTGATTATATAGGTGAATTCTACGGTCGCGGTGTTTCGGGTTGGATGGACGGCTCCGAAAACGGAACCATCAACGAAATGGCCTGTGGAAAGAATATTATTGTTGTAGGTTCTTATAACACGCGCACATCCTGGCCGGCAGTAAACGGCGGCGGAACCTACAGCTATCCGGCATCTTTGGGCTATAAGCTTGACGAAGCAAGCGTATTCTCGTCGTACGGTACTTTGCACGATGGCCGAAATCTTCCGCATATCACAGCCCCGGGCTGCGGAATAGTATCTTCTTTCAGCTATTATGCCCTGAAAAATATAGCTCAGCAGTATCGTTGCGGTGTTAATACCGACAATCGCCTGCGGACTTACGATTGGGGTCTAACTCAAGGAACATCTATGGCCGCTCCGCATGCTGCAGGTGTTTTCGCTCTCTGGCTGGAAGCTAATCCCGACCTCACAGGCGAAGAAATCCGCGAAATTGCAATGAGTACCGCCGTTAACGATGCCTATACCGCAAAAGGAGAGCCTGTTAAATGGGGAGCGGGTAAACTTGACGCAATGGCGGGACTCAAGGAAGCAATCCGCCGTGCATCGGCAGTTGGAAGTGTGGCTGTGGAGCAAAGCAAAATTGTAATCAACAGGGCGGGCAAGCGTCGGTTCGAAATTTTTGCCGGCGATGCAAGCAATATTTCCGCATCACTCTACAACCTTTCGGGTGTACAGGCCGCAGCTGCAGGCGTGAACGGCGATAATCTCTCGTTCAACGTAGAGAACGTCCCCGCAGGTATCTACATTCTCGAAGTAAATGCCGACGGACGTACAGAAACCCAAAAAGTTGCTTTGAAATAAGCTCTCTGTCATAACAATAAAAAAGTGCGGACGTCGCTGTGTAGACGTCTGCACTTTTTGTGCTTTCGTAATTTACGCACCTTTAAGAGCTGCGTCGATAGCCTGTGCAAGCTGGTCGGGACAGGAGGTGCCACGGTCGCGGCACGGTACTCCGCGCAGGCGTTTTGCCAGGCTTGCAGCATCCGCACCCTCGGCCAAAGCTGCAATACCAAGAGTGTTGCCTGCGCAACCTCCCAAAAAACTCACGTTGTGAAGCATACCATGCTCATCGATTTCAAAATCGATTTGGCGCGAGCATGTTCCGTTGCAAATGTGTCGGTGTTTCATAATTATTAAGGTTTATGCCGGCAAAAGAGCAACTTGCCGGTTTCCGTTAAAAAACAACCCCTTGAAACAAAAAGTAACAAGGGGTTTAAAAAAAGGTGCCCGAAATGGGACTCGAACCCATACAGCCGATATGGCCAAGGGATTTTAAGTCCCTCGTGTCTACCATTCCACCATTCGGGCAGGCTTTCGACTGCAAAATTACACATTTTTGTCGGAACGGCAAAAAATCACTACTTTTGTATTCAATTATATTGCAAAATTATTTCAGAACATGAACCCAAATACAGACAATGCACCCCGTACAACCCGTCGTTGGGTGAAAAAACTCATAAAATGGCTTTGGCTGGCATTTATTGCCATGGTGCTTTTTGTGGGAATTTTCTTTGTACTTGTATATAATGGAGTGGTGGGATATATGCCACCGGTAGAGGAACTCAAGAATCCGCAGGACAAGTTTGCGACAGTTATATATACTTCCGATGGCGTGGAAATGGGCCGCTACTTCCGAAATACCGGAAACCGTGTGTATGCCGATTTCGATGAAATTTCTCCGGCGGTTGTTGATGCTCTTATCGCTACCGAGGATGCGCGTTTTGAAGAACATTCGGGAATCGATGCCCGTGCAGTGTTCCGTGCCGTTGTAAAAACTGTGCTACTTGGAAATAAAAATGCCGGCGGTGGTTCCACAATCACACAGCAGCTTGCAAAGCAGCTTTATACCCCGCCAAGTTCCGGACTGCTTTCGCGTGCTATGCAAAAGCCTATCGAATGGATGATAGCAATTAAACTTGAGCGTTTCTATTCCAAAGAGGAAATTCTCAAGATGTATCTTAACCAGTTCGATTTTCTTTACAATGCTGTGGGCATAAAATCGGCTGCGAAGGTATACTTTAACAAGGAGGCCGCCGACCTTAACACTCTGGAGGCCGCCACGCTTGTGGGAATGGTGAAAAATCCGGCATATTTCAATCCGGTACGTCAGCCCGAACGCACCCGTCAGCGCCGAAACGTTGTTCTTGAACAGATGCAGAAAGCAGGCATGCTGACTAAAGAAGAAACCGAGGAACTGAAACAGCAGCCGCTTACATTGAATTTCCAGCGCGTTGATCACAAGGACGGTCTTGCTCCATATTTCCGCGAGGAACTGCGTCGTATGCTCACGGCAAAGAAGCCGGTGCGCTCAAATTATCCCTCATGGGACGGACAGCGATATACCGATGATTCTATAGCGTGGCTCACAAACCCGCTCTTCGGATGGATAGAGAAAAACCGCAAGCCCGACGGTACCAAGTACGATATATACAACGATGGTCTCAAGATTTATACAACAATAGACTCGCGCATGCAGACCTATGCCGAGGAAGCTGTTGATGAACACATGCGTACGCTCCAGGAGCAATTCTTCCGTGAAAAGAAAGGTTCTTCGGCTGCTCCTTATACATCCAACCGCAACGAGCTTTCCGATGCAATGCGTAATAAGCTTATTACAAATGCAATGAAGCAAAGCGAACGCGGACGCATAGCTCGTATTGCCGGACTTTCCGACCGCGAATTGGAAGAGCAATTCAATACGCCCGTGGAAATGACGGTGTTCAGTTACAGCGGCCCGGTAGATACCGTTATGACTCCGCGCGACTCCCTGCTGTATACCAAGAGTTTCCTTCGTGCAGGATTTATGTCGATGGATCCTACGACGGGTTTTGTGAAAGCTTATGTAGGAGGCCCCGACTTCCGTTTCTTCCAGTACGACATGGTTTCTACAGGACGACGTCAGATTGGCTCCACTATAAAGCCTTTCCTTTATACCTACGCTTTCGAAACCGACGATTTCACCCCATGTACGCAGTTGTTGAACGAACAGCCCACACTCTACGATGAAAACGGACGCATATGGCAGCCGCGAAATACGGGTAAGGCAAGAATCGGCGAGATGGTTGACCTCCGCTGGGCGCTTACAAATTCAAATAACTGGATTAGCGCACGCATTATGGATCGGCTCAGTCCTGCCGAGCTTGTAAAACGCATGCACAGCTATGGAATAACAAACCGTCTGCCTGCTGTGAAATCGCTTTGTCTCGGACCTTGCGAGGTGTCGGTGAAAGAAATGGTTACAGCCTACAGCGCTTTCGCAAACAAAGGTATGCGTTCCGACCCCGTATATGTTACAGCCATTGCCGATGCAAACGGTAATGTGATAAGCGATTTCAGCCCGTCGCAAACCGAGGTGATAACTCAAAAGGGATATTACCGCATTTTGTCCATTCTGCTTAATGTTGTGGACGGCGGTACCGGTAACCGTTTGCGTCGTCCGCCCTATAACATCACCGCTCAGACCGGTGGTAAAACGGGTACAACCAACGACAATGCCGACGGCTGGTTCATGGCTTTCACTCCCGACCTTGTTTCGGGAACATGGGTAGGCGGCGAGGACCGTTATATCCATTTCAACAACATGGCTCAGGGACAGGGCGCATCGATGGCTCTTCCGGTGTACGGTAAATATATAAGCAAGGTTTATGCCGACCCGTCGTTGCCATACTCGCAGAGCGCGAAATTTGAATTTCCCGCCGGGCTCAATTTGTGCCACAGCGATTATGTTCCCGATGAAGAAGAACAAACCGTTGAACAGACAATGAGCGGTGCTTTCGACTGATATTGCCTCAAATTATAAACAATGTGCGGGCTGCCCTTCACCGGGTGGCTCGCGTTGTTTAATTACAGTCGGCCGGGTGCTGAAAGAATGTGATAGGCAAGCTCGTGAAAAAGGTCGTGCTCATTCATGCGCGATTCCACACCTTTTGAGCAGGCATCGAAGCGACGGATAGCCTCGAGACATTCTATAATCTTATAAGGATTATAATGTTTCATGCCCGACAAAACACGGTTGAGCGCAAAACGATTGGTAATCTTTAGTGCCTCGGCAATATCTTTAGGATTGCGCCCCGGCACATAGTAGGCAACCATCAGGTCGGAAAAATAGTTGAAGAGCGAGGCCGTTACCATTACAAGCGGCGCTGCCTTGGGATTGCTGCGGAAATAATTGAGAATACGGAATACCTTGGAACTGTCGTGAGCGGCAAAAGCATCCACAAGTTCAAAGCTGTTATACTCCTTGCTCACGCCTATGTGGCGTTCAACCGCTTCGGGTGTTACGGCACTTCCGGGAGGGAGAATACTTGCAAGCTTGTCCACCTCGTTGAAAAGTCGGCTCAAGTCGGTGCCTACAAAATCCACAAGCATGCCAAGCGCTTTCTGCTCGGCCGAGAGTCCGCGTTGTTTTATATAATCGGCTATATATGCCGGCGCCTGATTCTCATAAACCTTTTTCGATTCAAAAACTACCGCGCCTCCTTTTTTCAACGCGCTTTTAATCTCTTTGCCTTTTATTACGGCTCCGCGGCAGCACAGCACAAAAATTGTGCTCGGCGTCGGCTCGGCCAGATATGGTGCTATTTTGTCGAACATGTCGGCACTCCACGCCTGAGCTTCTTTCAGGATGACAAGCTGATAATCGGCCATCATCGGAATCCGGCGGCACACATCAAGAATCTGAGCCGGTGCGGTATCCGGCCCGTATAGCACATATTGGTTGAAAACGCGTTCTTCTTCGGGCAGAAACTCCTCGAACTCCTTTGCGAGAGCGTCAATAAAATAGCCCTCCTCGCCATGGAGAACGTAAACATTGGCCGGACGCTTTTGGGCAAGCATCTTTTTTATGCCTTCGAAAGTGGGTGCGGGGAGCGATGCCATAGAGGTTGCTTGAGGTAGGTTGAAAATTATTTTGTAAATTTACGCAAAAATTACGGAACTCCACAAATAAATGTTCACACCGGCCGTACTTAATCTGCCTCCCTATCCCGCGCAAATACGCCATGACGCCGATTCGCTGCGCGGAGGCCATGAAATTTACGATATTCTGCGTCGGCGATGGGTCGCTCTCACTCCCGAGGAATGGGTGAGGCAGAATTTTGTGCATTTTCTCATTGCTCAGCGAGGATTTCAGTCGTCGTTCATGGCTAATGAAATAGGCCTGAGGCTGAACGGCACTCTTCGACGTTGCGATACTGTTGTGTATACCCGCAGCCTGAAACCCTTGGTAATTGTAGAATACAAGGCTCCCGAAATTCAGATAACCCAAAAAGTTTTTGATCAGATAGCTCGCTATAATATAGTATTAGGCGCCGAATACCTTATAGTTAGCAATGGACTAAGCCACTACTGCTGCAGGTTCGGCGCCGACGGATATAAATTTCTTAAAGATGTGCCTTTCTACAAGGATTTGCTTTAGAAGAAGTAGGCTACGCGGAAAGCCCACTGGCGGTTTTTAGCGCTGAAGTTATCCAGCTTGCGCGTTTTGAGCAGGTAGGTCATACCCCAGGTGTACTGCACCGATACCTGCCAGTTCTTCCATAGCTCGACACCGCCGCCACAGGTAAGCCCCAGGTCTCCTCCTGAATATTTGTAGGGATTGGGCTCGCCCTCATTGCCTTTTATTGAATTATGGCCTACGGCAAGACCGAAATCGGGACCTCCGTATACAAAAGGAGCAATATAATCTTCAAGGCCGTTCATGCGAGTCCATTTAAAACGGAGGTGCAGGGGAATCTGAAGCATGTGAACCATAGTTACAGGATTGCCAAAACCGTCGGAGCTCCACACTTCGCGAGAGCCGAGGTCGGTTTTTGCGCTTGCCTGATTATAGAGGAGTGCGAAATCAATACCGAAGCCAATGCCCGGGAACATAAGCTCGCCTTGTACACCCACCTGAAAACCGGCGGTCTTTTTAACGTCAAAAAGATCTTGCTTGAATTTGAGGTCGTTCAAAGTTGCGCCGGCAACAGCTGCGTAACGGAACTGGGCACTTGCAGGAACTGCAGCCGCCAACAACATAATGGCGAATATAAGTAGGGCAGTGGTACGTTTCATTATATATTATAGTTATTTCGCAGGCAAAGTTAGCTCAAATATTTTAAAAAGCCTGCACATTAACGCATTTTATAATAAAAGACAAGTCTGTGTAATGCCCGAAAACAGTTAAGTGGCGTATCTTTGTTTTCCGAATCGAAATTTTTCAAAATAGTAAGATGTGCTACATGTCTGATACACAGGCTGTAATAATAAATGAGTGAAAAAAGTGACAAAAAAGTTCGCAAAAAATTTGCAGGGAATAAAAATTGTGCATAACTTTGCAACCGCAAACGGGAAAAGACGCGAGCTTGTCCCCGCGAGCAGAGAAAATTGAAATCGCCTCTTTAGCTCAGTTGGCCAGAGCACGTGATTTGTAATCTCGGGGTCGTTGG
>CAMWMR010000035.1 GCA_947175425.1 uncultured Porphyromonadaceae bacterium | reverse complement strand
ACACGAAAGTAGGAGATAAACACCCTATGATTAGTGTTTACCTCCTACTCGATTGGGAGTGTCTAGCGGACCGTCTCCGCATAATAAATCGGCAAACTCATTTACAATTGTCTGTTTAAAGAATAATTCATAAATTTGCGATGTCAATCCATTCAATTGACAGACACACTAATATGAAGCGTTTATCTACGCTCATTTGACACATGGAAATCTGGTAAATAATTATATTCGAGTGCAACTATGCTGATAATCAGCGAGGTTTGATATTTACGGTGTACTAATATTTCTGGTTTAGTACACCTTTTTGAAGTTCCCGTTTTATCCATTTTAGAAACTTCTATTTTACATTTCTTATAGATTTCGGAAGCTTATCCGTAGAAAATATTTATATCAGTTTTACTCCATCACCAATTTAGTAATACAATACGGAGGTCGAATCTTTTAGGATTTGACTTCCCAATGACCGTTTTTGTCGCTGCCAATTCTGATTACTAAATTCATTTCACGAAGAGCCTTTGTTGTCCTCTTTGCTGTTTTTTCAGTGACTGTCATAAGGGCGGCAAGCTCTCTATGAGTTACATTTGGATTGGATTTTATTATTTCTAAAGCTCTTTTTTGCGTCTTTGAAAGATTTACAGGGACATTTACAGGGACATTTACAGGGACATTTACAGGGACATCATTCTCCTTACTTGTTTTATTTACCGGCGGACAAGCTCGGGCAGTGACCTTTAATATAAAGGCATCGAGATGGTAAGTAGGCGGCAGCATATCCACTGCTTCCATTTCTCTACTCATACGGTCAACGCCTTCGCCAAATTCCTTTACAAACTTGTATGCTTTCAGAAACTGTGCGATGTGAGGATTACGTGAAAAATGTGTGTGACGGATGTTGTCAGGTTTGACATTGCCGGGCAATGTGCCGGGACTCTCAAATACAAGACGATCATCAAACATCTTCACTTGTATTTCAGTGCCACGAATCGCATAATCACGGTGGCATTCGGAGTTGACCGTGAGCTCTTGCAGTACAAAATGAGGATATTCCCGCTTGGTTACAAACCGTCCGTCCTGACCAAGATAGGTTGGCTCGTCAATCTGCAATTCAAGCAGTTCAACCATCTTGTTTATCTGATTAAGAATGGTGCCTTCAAACGTAATGTCTTTGACAACATTCATCTCAGCTCCGACTTTCTCCTCTGTGCCTCGATATTTTATAAAGCGGATTCTTGCACGGGGAAAGAATCGTTGAGGGTTCTTTCCGAACAAAAGAATAGCAGCCGCACTTATCCGTTGGCCTGAATCGGAATCCTTTACATAATCGTAGTTCTCGGTCAAGAACTCCATGGCAGACTTACCATAACCGAGGACATTCATATAATCCTTTACAGCAGACAGATCCAAATCATCTATCGTAGCGTTTGCAACAGGAGTATCTTCAAAAGACTGCACACCTTTGTCGTACATCAGTTGCATACGCTCCTGAAAAGTCAGTTTTCGCGACTTGTCACCTATTCTCAGATAACACTCGTCATTCTGAGTGGCGTGGAGATCAACGCTCGGCTGAATATGAAAAAGCAATATTTTGTCAGGCTTACCATTCCTATTAGTGCAGTCAATTAGGTCAAACGTGGCCTTAACCGTAGGATTGCAGTAATCGTATGGCACACGAAGCAGCTCATTCAAATGCTTCTCACTTGAATATACACCCTCAATCTCCCTTTTGCGGTCAGAGATACCGACTGCGAGTTCGCCACCATCAGCATTAGCCATAGCCACAAAAGTGACAGCCAGACCTTTCGGATCGATTGCAAAACTCTTGCAATCAAAAGTCTGACCTTCCTCACGGGTCAATATGTCTTCAATAGTCATGTTCATATATCAGCAATAACTCCAACGCCAACAATGCAAAGTTACGAAAATATCCTGACATATAGATGCTTACAGCGAAATTATAATATCGTAGGCATTTTACAACTTTACAGAGAATGCGGTAAGAGTGGGAGCCGTCTACGAGCCGAGACAGTGATGTGACGTCTTCTTGCGTTGCCTGCATATCACAAACTCGTCTTTCCGGGACTGGGCAATTCTATAAGTATTTCAATATTACGAAAATTGCATTGCGATTATATGACTGTGTGTTTTCACCGTGCCGGAGTCGTGGCTCCTGTTATTGTCTAATCAACAACGAGTTTCAACTTGCTTGCCAGTGAGGAACGTGCGGTGCCGGGGATATTCTTTTGCCTTTTGACTGAAAAATCTCCAGACCTGTTTTTTGCTTTGGACTGCTCAACATCGCTCGGCGATTTATTCCCGTTAGTTCAATCAACCGCCAAATCATTTATTGATCGTTTGGCCGGAGGTACCGGTGATGCAGGAGTTGAAAATATAGTAAGTGATTCGAATGGTTCAATTGACATAAGCGACCCCGATGTTGAAATTTTCAATCTTCAGGGCATAAAGGTGTCAAATCCCACAAGAGGAATCTATATTTGTCGTAAGGGAAATATGGTTAAGAAAATCATTATAAGATAGAGTCTTTTTTCAATGCAGGCACTCCGCTGCGCTTGCATAGACGCTTAAATGCGATGCACTCCAAAAGTTGTCATAAACTTTTGGAGTGCATTCTATTGCGGGATTGCCGCATTTTGAGGAATAGAGCTTGAATTTCGGTAATGAGGGAGATCGGAGAATGATTAAATATTCACTATAGCTTCAGGCGGGTTGTTTAGCGATAGTCGCTGAAGCGCTCCTGGAGTTTTTTGCGGGCGAAGAAAATGCGGCTTTTAACCGTGCCCAGAGGCAGACCCATATGGTCGGCGATTTCGTTATACTTGTATCCTGCAACGTGCATGCTGAAGGGGATGCGGTAGTCGTCGGAGAATTCGTTGATGGCCTGGCTTATCTCGCTTGCGCCATAGCTTTCCTCAGGCGATTCCAGGCCGCTGTCCTGGCTCAGGTTGAGGTGATAGAGGTTCTCGGTAGTGTCCACCACCGTAGCCGAGCGTACTCCGCGGCGGTAGTTGTTGATGAAAATGTTGCGCATAATGGTGAACACCCATCCTTTGAAGTTTGTTCCCTGTGCGTACTTGTCCTCGTTGTCGAGGGCTTTCAGAGTAGTGTCCTGCAGCAGATCGTAAGCGTCGTCGCGGTTTGAGGTGAGCATGTAGGCGAAGTTCAGCAGGTTTGCCTGCAGTGCCATGAGTTCTGATTGGAAAGAAGCGGTTGCCATAGTGATTGAATATTTAGGAGAGTTAGTGAAGTAGTTCTGTTTTGTTTCTACACTGCAAAATTATTGCGTGGAAATTTGATGTCAAGATTTTTAATGTGAATGAATGTTAATCGATAAAATAATTCCAAATGCAATATATAACACACAGTAAACCAACAAAATACGCAAGTAGATAAATGTTACACAATTGTTACAATGCATCAATTGTAACAATTGTGTAACAAGAAACGGGAGTGTATGTAACAGAAAAAGCGCTGTCTCGTGCGAGGCAGCGCTTTGTTTGTTATATTGCAAATATTCTTATGCGAGGCATAGCACAAGAGCCTGTGCCGCTACTACGCGAAGGAACATTGTAAGAGGATATACGGTTGAGTAGGCTACCGCAGGCTGGTCGTTGGCGGTAGAGTTGTTTGCATATGCAAGTGCGGGAGGATCGGTATTGGAGCCGGACATAAGACCCATAATAGTGAGGAGGTTGATTCGGTCGTGTCCGCGGGCAATACATCCCACAATAATAAGAGGAACAACTGTAATTACAAAACCCCATATTACCCACCACATGCCGGTTGTGTTGAACACCGATGCGGCGAAGTCCTTTCCGGCGGAAATTCCCACCGATGCGAGGAACAGGCATATGCCCAATTCACGCAGGAGCAACGACGCCGACGACGAAGTGTATGTAACAAGCTTGGCCTTGTAGCCGAAGCGGCTTATAAGGATAGCCACAACAAGAGGACCGCCGGCCAGACCGAGTTTCATGCCGAAGCCCACATTTATCGAGCCAAGGATAATACCAAGGATGATACCGACGAATATTGTGATGAGGTTAGGCTGGTTGAGGCGCTTCATCGAGTTACCCAGGCGTGCGGCAAGGCGGTCGATGTCTTCGAGATTACCTACAACGGTTATACGGTCGCCCATCTGAAGGCGGAGGTTGGGAGCGGCAAGGAGGTCGACGCCGGCACGGTTCACGCGTGTGCAGTTAAGTTTGTAACCGTTATGCAGGCGCAGGCTGCCAAGGGGCACACCGTTGTATTCGCTTTTTGTAACTACAATTCGGCGGGAGAATACAGGTGTGGGAGTGGATTCCCAGTCCATTTGTATTTCCGGACCTATAACGGCTTTAAAGCGGTCGGCATCGTGAGCGGAACAAACAATATACAGTTTGTCGCCGGTGTGTATAACGGTGCTCGATTTGGGGATTACCACCTGGTTATTGGTATCCATAATTCTCGATACCACAAAATTGGTGTGTACAATATCGTGGAGTTCGAGAATGGTTTTTCCGCTTACAAGCTCGTTTGTAACCTCAAGAGTCATGAGGAAAGGCTTGAGGTGGGAATCTTCCTGTTCTTCCTCAATTTTTTTGATTTCATCTTCGGTGCGAATGCGGAAAATCCATTTGATAATGAACATGGAAAGAATAATTCCGACAACGCCCAGAGGATATGCCGCAGCATAGCCGCTTGCCATGAGATTGGCCTGTTCGGCACCTTCGGCCATTTGCGAAACAGCCTGCTGAGCTGCCGCCAGACCGGGAGTGTTGGTAACGGCACCGCTCATTACGCCGACAAGGGCGGAAATGTCGTGCACATTGCCAAAGAAGTAGATGCACAGCACAATGGCCACGTTAAGAACTATAACCAGCACGGCAAGGAGATTGAGCCGCATACCGCCTTTTTTAAAGGAGGAAAAGAAGCCCGGGCCCACTTGCAGACCGATTGAGAAAATGAACAGAATGAGGCCGAATTCGCGGACGAATTTGAGGACATCGTTTTGAACGATGTAGCCGAAGTGCCCCATTACAATGCCGACAAACAGCACGAAGGTGACGCCGAGCGATACTCCGAAGAACTTCATTTTACCGATAAAAATACCGGCGGCAATGACAAAGGAGTAAAGCACCAGCGTTGCGCCTATCGACGTGTTGCCGGGGAAAAGTAATTCTTGTAAAAACTCCATATATGAAAACCTGTTTGAAAGCTCGCCTATGCCTGCATGCAGCGAGGCAACCCTAAAATTTTTTGCAAAGTTAATGAAAATTTCAAAAACTTGGCGAGCAAATTTCTTACAAAATTATTTTGTAAGTGTTATAGGCTATTCCACGACCTCCGAATCCGCACTTCTGGCGTATGAGACCTTCGTTCAACAACCGGCCGCCGTCCTCGTTGGAGGTGCCGAAGTCGAACCACCGTGTATTGCAGTTTTCCATTATGAAGCTGTAGAGCAAGGGCAGCGAGCGCAGCTCGCGACCTTTGGCCGTTGTGGCCGTATATTGCGAGTGGCTGACGGTGCGGCTGTTGTACATTACAACTCCGGCAACCGGCTCGCCCTCGTGCATGGCCATATACAGGCGTATGTTCTGCGGGAACCGCTCGCGCAAAAGTCGAATCTCGGCAAGCGTGTGTACCGGGCGTGAACCGTAGCGTTCGGCAAGCAGAGCGGTGAGCATGTGCCAAAAAGCCTCAAAGTCGTCGCTTTCGGCAACGGTAACACCGCTTTTTTCCGCCTTGCGAACCGACTGGCGCGCAGCCATATCGAAGGGCAACGGGTCGGTCATATCCACAACCGATGATATGAGCGTAGACTGCAGCGAGGCTCCATGGCGGAATAATGCGTATAAATCCTCTTCGGCCGGCGCGGTGTGATAGATATGAGGCGAGGGTTTGTAGAGCAGTTCCCTGCATCCTGCATTGCGCATTGTATCGGTAAAGGCGTCCCATAGTTCCATCATTGCCGGCATATCTGCGTTTTTGGTCATGAGCCACCCTCCGTAACTTAATCCCCGGTGCGAGCAAAGTATACCGTCGTCGGTACGGTGAGCCGGCAGTATTGCTACAGGACGACCCTTGGTGTCGCGCGCTATCATGGACATGTCGGTAAAGCGGTCGGCATGATAATCCATGTAGTCGCGTTTATGAAGAAAAGTTCCGTTTCGCGATGCATCCACCACCGCGTCCCATTCTTCTTTAAGTTCCGGGGTATAAAGTTCAATATTCATAATTGTAACGTGTGAGCCAGGCCACAAGCGAAGAATAACGTGCCTTGAGGGCTATGTAATCGGCTTTGGCCTCAAGATAGTCGTTATATTCGCGCAGATAGTCCAATAACGAGAGTTTTCCTGCATCCAAAGCTTTTTGCAAAGTGTCGGTATATGAGCTGTCCTCAAAAATCACGGCACTGCGTTGCAGCCGTTTTTTGAGAGTGTGCACTTCCAGAATGTTAGCGTTGAGCGTTGCAAAATTGTCGGAAGCCATTGCCTCCTCTTCTGCCGAAGCGGCGCGGACGGCAGCCTCGGCAGCCTTAACGGCGTGCTTGCGGCTCCACGACGGCAATGATATGCCTACGGTGAAGCCGTTGAAGTGGCTCCGTTCCTCGTAATCGTAAACATAACCGACTTTGAACGAGGGCAAGCCCTGCATTTTCGCCGTACGAACCTCGGCCTGAGCCAAAAGGCTCTTTTTACGAGCTATGGCGGCAGGTACTTCGGCGGCGCGGGTATATACGGGAGCAATGTCCAAATCGGGCAAAGAACCGACTATCCGCTCGGGCAACTCCACTCCGGGAGCCATGGCGGATAGCTGCAGCCTGCGGCTTTTAGCAAGGCTGTTTGCCTGCTCGGCGCGGTTTTCAAGAGCGAGAGTCTGCAAACGCAGCTTGTTCACTTCCAGAATTGTGGTTTCGCCACGTTCGAGATTACGCTCATAAATATCAAGCAGGCGCAGAGCGTTTTCAAGCGCGTTGTTCAATGTGGCGGCATTTTCCTCGGCTTCCACAAGCGATGCTATTGCATCTTTAGCCTTGTACAATGTTTCGGCCTTGTCGGCCTGAAGGAGCATGGCGTAGGCTTCGGCGCGATAGCTGTTTTCGTTGCCGCGAGCACTGTAGAGGCCGGGCCAGTCGAACGACTGGGCAACGGTCAACCCGCGGCGCCGGTCTTTCCCGGGTCCGAATTTATAGTCGAAATCGGCTTCCGGCCCTTGCAGAATATTCTCCTGCCGGCTGTTCTCCAGCATTTCCGTATAGGCAGCCTCGGCAGCCTTCAATGCCGGATTAGCGCGAGCTATGGCCACAGCAAGACTGTCGGCCTGCGAGGCGTTTGCGCATAGAGCCATCAGCATGGCGAGTGATATCACAAGAGCTTTCATAACTGTTTTCTGTTTATATAACGGTACAAAGCGGGTACAACGTATATATTTAGAGCTGTAGAACTCAATAAACCTCCCAAAATTACAACAGCCATTGGCGCCTGGATTTCATTTCCGGGAGCGTCGCCGTTGACAGCCAGCGGAATAAGCGCCAGAGCCGAGGTTAGAGCTGTCATCACAATAGGCAGAAGCCTGTCGGTGGAACCGTTGATTATTCTTTCGTGGAGAGGCATGTCGAGGCTGCTCATATAATTGTATCGGCTCATAAGGAGCATTCCGTTTCGGGTGCTTATGCCCATAAGCGAAATAAAGCCTATAATTGCCGGAATGTTGAGCTCCCCGCCGGTTATTTTGAGAATAAGCACGCCTCCTATAAGAGCCAAAGGCATGTTCACAAGAATTACAAGAGCCTGCGGCAGATTGCGGTATTCATTATATAGAAGCATGAAAATGATTAGCAGCGCTCCCAGTGAAGCCCACAGCAGAACGCGTGCGGCTCGTTGGCTGTTTTCGAACTGACCGCCGTATACAATATTATATCCCGAGGGGAGTTCTATTTTTTCCTGAACTTCCTTGCGGATTCGGTTGACTGTTCCCTGCAGGTCGCTGCCTTCGACGTTGGCCGATACAATGAGCCTGCGTGCCACATTCTCGCGGTTGATTGTGTTGGGGCCGGTGGTGGAACTTATATCGGCCAGCTCGGCGAGAGGAACTTTGCCGAAAGGACTGTCGATGCACATATCGCCTATATTCTCGATTGACGAACGGTGAGCCTCGTCGAGAATAAGAGTAACATCGTAGGTAAAACCGTCCTTGTAAACCTGGGCAACCGTACGCCCGGCAAGCGCCGTGGATATTGCGCGGCTGAAATCGCCGAGTTTTATACCGTGGTTGGCAAGCATGTCGCGGCGGGGACGGATGAGCAATTGAGGACGTTCTATTTGTTGCTCAACATTCACATCCACCGTTCCCGGGATTCCGGCTGCAATTTCTTTAATATTGTTTCCTATGCTGAAGAGTGTGTTGAGGTCGGGACCGAACACCTTGATAGCTATAGCCGACTGCGCGCCCGAGAGCATTGCATCGATGCGGTGCGAAATAGGTTGCCCAAGTTCGATTACGGCGCCCGGAATTTCTGCCAGGCGTGCGCGCAGCTCGGCACTCACTTCGGCGCGGGAACGCTTGTCGAGTTTGTAAGGTGCCTCTATTTCCGATACGTTGGCTCCGAGGGAGTGCTCGTCCAGCTCGGCACGTCCGGTTTTTCGTGCCACGGTAACAATTTCGGGTGTGGAGAGAATTATTCGCTCGGCCTCACGCCCTATTTTGTCGCTTTCCTCCAGCGATACACCAGGCAGCGTGGATACGTTTATTGTGAAAGAGCCTTCGTTGAACGGCGGGAGGAATCCCCGGCCGAGAGTGCAGCCCAACGCGATTGCAAGTGCCGCCAGTGCAAGAGTTATTCCGGCCATGATGCGAGTGTGGCGCAATGCGCTTTCAAGCGAGCGGCTGTATACTTTTTTAAGCCACATGCTTATGCGGGGTTCGCGCGAAAGTTTTTCATTCTGCGCCTTTGTGCCCAATAAAAAGTAACACAGCACGGGGGTGAGAGTGAGAGCCACAATTGTAGAGGCGCAAAGCGCGACGATAAACGCCACACCCAATGGCTGCAACATGCGTCCCTCCATTCCGCTGAGGAAGAATAAGGGCAGGAAAGCTGCGGTGATAATGAGTGTTGAATTGAAAATGGGCATTCTCACATCGGCCGACGCGTGGAACACCACCTCCTTTAGCGGCGCTCGCTCGCGCTTGGGGAGTGCCGCGTTGGCGCGAATGCGTTTGTACACATTTTCCACATCCACAATGGCGTCGTCCACAAGGCAGCCTATTGCAATGGCTATACCTCCCAGACTCATTGTATTTATGGTATAACCGAACGCATGAAGGATTAATACTGCCAGCATTATTGATAATGGCAGCGCTATGACGGATATAAGCGTCGTGCGCAGGTTCATAAGGAAGAAGAAGAGCACGATTATTACAAACAGCGCTCCTTCAAGCAAAGCTTCCTGCAGGTTGCCTATTGAATTGTCAATAAAATCGCTTTGGCGGAATATATGTGTGGACATTTTTACATCGGCAGGCAATGATGTCTGCAAGGATGCAAGTTCTTTGTCAATATTTTCGGTGAGTGCTATTGTTCCTTCGCCGGGCTGTTTGGTGACGGTCATTATAACTGCGGGTTTCGCTTCCACCGAAGCAAGCCCGAGCCGTGGCAGACGCGGTGCCGGTTCAATCAATGCAATGTCGGCCAGGCATATGCTGCCATTCTCGTCGGAACGTACAAGCGCTTTGCCCAAATCGTTGACATTGTCGGTGTTGAGTTCCGCTTTCACCAGATACTCGTTCCCGTACTGGTAAATAACTCCCCCGCCGGCGTTAGAGTTGAAATCCTCGGTGGCGGCCACGGCTTCGTCCAGACTAATGCCTGAGGCTTGCATTTTGCCGGGGTCGAGTTTAATCTGATACTCTGGAGCATCGCCTCCGATGAGTGATACCTGCGACACGCCTCCGAGAGCCAGCAGGCGAGGGCGCAGCTGAGTTTCGGCAAGACGTCGCAATTCGAGCATGGAGGTGCTGTCAGCCGTAAGGCCTATAATCATTATTTCTCCAAGAATTGAGGACTGAGGCCCCATGACGGGTTTTTCCACACCCTGCGGGAGCAGTTCGGCAGCAGCGTCGAGGCGTTCGGCCACAATCTGGCGCGCCGTGTATATGTCGGTTCCCCAGTCGAATTCCACCCACATTACCGAAAAGCCGGTGGATGAGGATGAGCGTACGCGTCGCACACCGGTTGCTCCGTTGACGGAGGTTTCCAAGGGATATGTAACCACTTTTTCCACTTCTTCGGGCGCGAGACCTCTCGCTTCGGTCATAACCACCACGGTGGGAGCGTTGAGATCGGGAAAAATATCCACTTCCATTCGGGTTAGTGCAATACATCCCGCCACAAGAATTATAGCGGTGCAAATAAGCACCGTTATGCGGTTTTCGAGAGCCGCGCGAATAATTTTGTTCAGCATGGCCTAATGGTTGTGGGAATGACCTTCGGGAATAGCGGCGCCGCTTTCGGCAAGTCGCACGGTTGTTGCCCCGTTCATTACAATGAGAGTTCCGGGATTGACGCCCTCGATAATTTCCACCTTGCGTCCGTCACTTTGTCCGGTGCGCACACGCCGTTTTATATATCTCTCGGGATGTATTTGCTCGTATACAAAGAACTCGCCTTGTTGCTCGGACAGTGCTTCGAGCGGTACAGTGAGCACGTTGTTGCGCTTGCTTCCTATTAGAGATGCCGTGAAAGAGCTTTCCGGAATGAGTCCGGGAATACGCGATACCGTGAAATATACGGGAACATATGAGCTTGCCGAGCCTGCGGCGGGCAAAGCATCGGCCGAAGTGCGTCGTCCTCCCTCGTCGCTAAGCCGAACGGTGCGGCCGGAGTAGGGGAGGGTAATAACGGCATCGTTGAACGATGAGGCTTCGCTGTAGTGGCGGCGGGGCAGGTCGATACGGAGGGTGAGCTTGTCGTCGGAAGCGACTGTGGCGATAGCTTCGCCTGTTGTGACATATTGGCCGCGTTTCACAAGCAGCTCCGTTATTATGCCGGATATAGGGGTGGTTGCCCGGCCTGTAGCGGCGGCGGGACTGTACTCGGCTTTTGCGCGGGCGTATTCGGCTTTTGCGGCATTGAGTTCGGCGATTGTGGCTAATTTTTCCTTATACAGCGCCGAAATACGGTTGAGTTCGGTTTCTGCGGCTTCAAGGGCTGCCGCTTTTGCGGCGTTTATATTTCCCGTTGAGGTGTTTTGTGAATTTATAACGGCAATTGCCGAGCCTCGGCTTACTTTTGCTCCCGGAGCTACGGATTGCGGGAAGTCAACAATTCCGTCGGTAGTAGCTGCAACAAGGGCGTCGCTGCCGGATGCGGGCATTATTTGTCCGCTGCAGGTAACGGTGTTGTGGAAGCTTGCGGTGCGGAGGGTGTCGACTGTAACTCCGAATCGTTGCGCAACTTCATCGTGCAGAATGATTTCGCCGGCATGTTTGTGTTCGTCGGCATGTTCATCCTCGTCGTGGCTGTGTGCTGTTCCGTGTTCATGAACGTGGGAGTCGGTGTGAGAATGGTGATGATGGTCGGTCTCGGCATGATTGTGTGTGCAAGCGGCACACAATAAAGCGATAATTGCAATGGTTGAATAATTTTTCATGAGCAACAGACGTGTTTTTTGTCGTCGTGCAAAGTTAACCAATTCATTACAAAGGGTTGGTTGAGTGTGCTTGCATAATTCGGGGATGACGGTTGCATAATTCGGGGCAACAAAAAAACCGGAGCAATGTCCGGTTTTTAGAGTGTGTTTAAAATCGTTTGTTTAAAGCGACCATTCAACGCCTGTTTTGGTGTCTTTTACGTTGAATCCTAGAGCTGCAAGCCTGTCGCGAATCAAGTCGGATGTGGCCCAGTCTTTATTTGCTTTGGCTTCGGCACGTATTTGCAGGAGGAGGTCAACGGCACCTTTATACGGAGCATCGTTTGTTTCCGCACTTTCTTTGGGGAGTATGCCGAGGAGTTCGATCATGAAAGTGTTGAAGAATTTTTTGAGCGCCTCTATTTCGTCGGCGTCGGCGCTTGCGTGTCCGTCTTTAATTTGGTTTATAATGCGGACAGCATCGAAAAGTACACCAATAAGTATAGGAGTGTTGAGGTCGTCGTCCATAGCCTCGTAAGCGCGGGCAGTAAGTTCATCGACATTGATGGTTCCTTTTTCGCCGGGTTTTATTTCCTGCAGGCGGCGATATCCGTCGAGCAGTCGTCCCAATGCGGTTTCGGCCGATTTAAGAGCTTCGTTAGAGAAATCGACTGTGCCGCGATAGTGTGCCTGAAGGATGAAGAAGCGTATTGTCATTGGCGAATACGCCTGTTCCAGCAAAGGATGATTTCCGGTGAAGAATTCGTCAAGAGTGATGAAGTTGCCCAGCGATTTGCCCATTTTCTTACCGTTTATGGTAATCATGTTGTTGTGCATCCAGTATTTTACAGCCGGTGCATGGTTGTGAGCCATGGACTGGGCGATTTCGCATTCGTGGTGGGGGAATTTAAGGTCCATACCACCGCCATGGATATCGAATTGTTCGCCGAGATATTTCTCGCTCATTGTTGAGCACTCGAGATGCCAGCCCGGGAAACCTTCGCTCCAGGGAGAGGGCCAGTGCATTATGTGTTCGGGAGCGGCTTTTTTCCAAAGCGCGAAGTCGGTAGGATTGCGTTTTTCGGTTTGTCCGTCGAGCTCGCGAGTTGTAGCCAGGAGCTCGTCGATGTTTCTTCCTGAAAGTTTTCCATATCCGAAATCGGCGTTGAATTTGGGAACATCGAAGTAAACGGAGCCTTCGCTCACGTAGGCGTAACCCGATTCAAGAATTTTTTCGATGTATTTTATTTGTTCAATAATGTGTCCCGATGCGTGCGGTTCGATAGAGGGTGGCAGTACATTGAGCGCTTCCATTGCGTGGTGGTAGCGGTTCAGATAGTATTGCACCACTTCCATTGGTTCAAGTTGTTCGAGGCGAGCTTTTTTAGCGATTTTGTCTTCGCCTTCGTCGGCATCGTGTTCCAGATGTCCCACATCGGTAATGTTGCGGACGTAGCGCACTTTGTAACCGAGGTGCTGAAGGTAGCGGAAAACAATGTCGAATGTAATAGCCGGACGCGCGTGTCCGAGATGTCCGTCGCCGTATACGGTGGGGCCACAAACATACATGCCCACCATCGCGTCGTTAATAGGCTTGAAAAGCTCTTTCCGGCGGGTGAGCGAATTGTAGATGGTAAGCTGATGTTCTCTCATAAGAATGATTTTAAAGGAGGACGCGGTAATGCGTCCTCCTTGGTTATTTAAGCCTGGAAGGGGTTGGGGATACCGCCCTTGTTTCCGGGGTTTTTGGGTTGTTTGCGTTCGATAGTTCCGAAAGCCTGTTCGTATTTAACGATGTTGTCGTTAAGAGCGCCGAGAAGCATTTTTGCGTTTTCGGGAGTCATGATAATACGGCTCTGTACTTTAGCCTGGGGCATGTTGGGAGCTACGGAAATGAAATCGATGAAGAATTCATTTGCAGAGTGAGAAATTACTGCGAGGTTGGAGTAGTGGCCGGTTGCCACTTCGGGAGCGAGCTCGATTTTGAGTTCCTGCTGTTTGGGTTTGTCCATTGTTTCTTGTTTTTTAAATGTTGTTGTTTTCGGTGGAGGAGAGTTATGGGTAGGGAGAGTTTATTTCTTCAAGACCACAGTGTTGACGGTGGAAGAGGGGTCGGCGAAGAAAATTGTAAGCGATGTTGTTGCGGGATTTTCCCACAGTTCCTGAATGCTCCAGGAGCCATAGAAAGTGTAGTTTCGGGCATTTGATCCTTCGCCTGCTTCATATACGAAGTAGAGAGTGGGATTTGATGTTCCTATTGTTTTTTCGTCCACAAACATGGAAACTTGTTTGGGATCGCCGTTGGTGGTTGCCTGAAATACCATGTTTATGTATTCACCGGCGCGCCAGAGCGATGAAATTGCAATAGGCCCCGATGCCCAGTTTGACTGTTCCTCGGCAGTGGAGGCTACGGGTGCCTTGCCTTCGCCTATTGCCGGAACTGCTGCTATGAGCGAAACGGGACCGGACTCGTAACGTGTGTTCGAGAGAGGCTGATATTGGATAATGACACGTTCACCGTCGTAGTATCCCGAAGGGAATGTAGTGGTTGATGTGAGCGTTACCAACGGGGAGTCGCCTTCTTTCCGGAAAGTCATTACGGAGCCGTCGCTGTTGTTTGCCTCGAGGGTGACGAAGTCCATGTAGTAATTCAGTTCGTCGTCGGGGTTGTCGTTGTTGCTGCAAGCCGCCAACGCGAGGCTTCCCAAGATAAATGCTGTGAATTTAAATTTCATTTTTGTCATGATTGGAGAGAAAAATTGTTTTTATGGTTTTTGAGTTGTTACAGAGCGTATTTTACCGTCGGCCATTCTTACTACAATATCGGCTTTCTCGGCCAAAGACTCGTCGTGTGTCACAATAACGAATGTGGCACCCATTGTATCGCGCAAAGTGAAAAAAAGCTTGTGCAGTTCTTCGCGATTTTCGGAGTCGAGGCTGCCCGATGGCTCATCGGCAAGAATAATTCCGGGATTGTTAATGAGCGCGCGAGCCACAGCCGCTCTCTGGCATTCGCCGCCGGAGAGTTGCGAGGGGTAGTGTGTTCCACGGTCTTCGAGTCCGAGTTTGCCAAGCAGATCGGCTGCTTTTTTCATAGCTTCCTTGCGTTGCATGCCGCCCAGAAGCGCCGGCATGGCAACGTTTTCCTGCAAAGTGAACTCGGGGAGGAGTTGATGAAACTGGAACACAAAACCGATGTTCTTGTTTCGGAAAGCCGAGAGCCGTTTGTCGGGCATGCAGGATACTTCAACGTTGTTGAAATATACCGCACCTCCTTTGTCGGGAGCGGCGAGAGTTCCGAGAATCTGCAGCAGAGTTGTTTTCCCGGCTCCGCTCGGTCCGACTATTGCGGTTATGCGGCCCGGTTGTATTTCCAGGTCAATACCTTTCAATACATGAACCTTTCCGAAAGTTTTGTGTATGTCGCGCGCCTTGAGCATCAGCAGTTACCGCAGCAGTTGCCTCCTCCGCATCCGTTGTCGTTGCAATCGCCCTCGGAGCCGCATCCGCATCCGCCGCAACCGCAACCCTGCTGAGGTTCGAGTTCTTCGGGGGTGGGCTGGCGTACGGTGAGTACTTTTCCTACATAGTGCACTTTGTCCTTTGCGAGAGGGTGGTTGAGGTCGAGGACAACGGAGTCGGGTGTGAGACGCACTACGGTTCCGTCGATACGATAGCCGTCGGGGGTCATCAGAGGAATCAATGCTCCGGGGGTGAACATGGATTCGTCGAATTTTCCGTCGACTGTCATTCTGTCACGTGGAATGTTGTAAATTTCTTCTTCGGAGTAGGGTCCGAATGCTTTTTCGGGTTCTGCGACGAAATCGAATTCATAACCGGCTTCGGCATTGTTGAGTTCTTCGTCGAGAGCTTCCACAAAACCGAGTGTGAGGCCGCTGATGGCGCGGTCGGGTTCGTCTTCGGTTACTTCGTGAACAAGAGTTTCGCTACCGTCGGGGTTTATGCGGTAGAGCTTGTATGCTATTTCAAAATATTTTCCGGGTTCTATTTTTTCCATATCGGGGTTATTTTATTTGTTTGTCAGTGTCATGGAGAGGCGGGAGTTTTCCTCTGTTATCTCTCTATGGCAAATAACGTGCCAAAAGTTTTATTGTTGCGGTTCTACCACTTTGAGGCGTTCGCCGGCATCGTTGACAATGGAGCGGAAATACCGTTCGTTATACCCTCCGAAAACAGGCTGTTCGGGCATTCCGTCGGCTGTTCTGGCGAATTTTCCGTCGCGTTCCTTCTTGATGTTGCCGTCGAGATATTTTACAAAAAGGTAGTCGCCGAGTTGCTTGTACGTGGCAGTTGTGTTGTCGGCAGTCTGTTCGGTTATGGCAGTGAGGTGCTGTTGAGCTTCGGCATAAGGCATGGAAGCTACTGTGGCAGGCAGTTGCGATACCATGTTTTCCAAATCGTTTTCTATGCCGCGCTGTACCTTGCGAATGTCGGGAATCATTTGGGAATAGCGGTTATATGCCTGGTTTGCAACGTAGTTGTTTACCCAGAACATGGCATCCCAGTTAAGAGTGTAGAGGTCGGCGGTATCTTCGTGGAGAGAACGCGGCACTTTGTTGTTGGAGTTGAAAACGGGAACGTACACGCAAGTGTTGGCGTCGTCCACGCCGAACCACAGAATGCCTTTCATTGCATCGGGACGTGAGGAATTCATGTCGGCTACGAAAGAAAAGCCTGTCTGCTGGGTGGCTATGGCGCGTTCGTGGGTATATTCCTGCTCGTCGACGGTATATGTCATCGGGCGCCAGCGGTAGGGACAGTCGAAAGGACCTGCGCCGATATCCTGTGTCATGTCGAGCGGAGTTCCTTCAAAGTGGTCGCGCATCATGTCTTTGAGGTCGGCTGCCGACAGCTTTTTTTCGGGTCTTACCCACAGAGGCATAGGCTCGCCTTTACCTTCGAGAATCCATGGCAGGTATTGTTCCATTTCGCCTTTGGGGGCATAGCGGTTGAAGTAGGCCCATACGCGGGCGTCGCAGCCGCGAAGCGCTCCGGCATCGGTTATGGCATAAGCGCGTGAAAAATCAAAGTCCTCGTCCTTGCCTTGGAAGTATCCCTGCTTGCGGGCGAATGATATTACGTCCTTGGAATAGAGGGTTTCGGAATCCTTGAGGGGGAACTTGTGAATGCGGGCATGGTTGGCATGGCCGGATATATAACCGTCGGGAACGCGACGGGCTACCCACACGGCACCTTTGTCGGTTTCGCCTTTGCCAATCAGTTCCATAATCCATACTTCGGTTGGGTCGGCGATTGAGAAAGATTCGCCCGAAGATGCGTAACCGTATTTGTCAACCAGGTCGGTCATCACTTTTACGGCTTCGCGTGCTGTTTTGGCACGTTGCAGGGTGATGTATATGAGGGAGCCGTAGTCAATCATGCCGGAGCCTGCAAGTTCGGGACGTCCGCCCCATGTGCTTTCGGCAATTGTGAGGCCGTGTTCGTTCATGTTTCCTACCGTTGCATAGGTGTGGGCGGTCTGGTCGATTTCACCCATGAGTTTGCCGGTATCCCATTCCACTACAGGACGTTTTTCACCTTTGCCGTAGTCGGCTGCGGGCTGGCTGTAAAGAGCGCCGTAGAGAGTGTGGCTGTCGGCGGCGTAGGTTACGAGCGATTCTCCGGAGGCGGTTGCGCCGGGAGCGGCGATAAGACTTGTGCATGCCAAGGCTGCCGCACTGCCTATAGCAGCGGCGGCCAGTGTTACTAAGACTTTTTTCTGTTTCATAATTATGTAACGGCAAGTATTATACTTTTATTATTTTATGCATGACGGGATACCACAAATAAGCTTCGGCGCCTGGTCGGCCCATTTGTTCGAGGAGTTTCACGTAGTTGCTCACCTGCCGGCGGTGTGAAGCACGCACTTCGGAGGTGAATTTATAATCGACTACGGCACATGTGCCGTCGGTGCGGACAATAACTCTGTCGGGACGGTAGGACTCGTTGTTTACGGGGTCGTATATTGCGCGTTCGGCATATACTTTCCACTCGGGAGCGAACCAGTCTCGTGCATAATCGCCGGCAAAGTCTATCGCATCTTTGAGGCGGGCGCGGTAATCATCCACATCTTCTTCTTTTATCACCCCTATGGCGAGTTGCCATTTAATGGATTCGTCCAGCTCATCGAGGGTTCTCATGCCCGCAAGAATGGCGTGGAGCTGACTGCCTGTTTCGGCGGCAAGTATCATTTCCGGTGTCCCGGTAAACGTTCCCGGAGTGTCAACGGTTTCTTTATCAATTTCCTCGCCGTCGGCGTCATCGGGGCTTAGGGCGTCGTCAATGCACACAAGCTCGTTAATATCGGTACGAGTGCATGCAATATATTCTCCGGCCTCGCATGTGTCGTGCATCGGAACATGTTTTGCGGCGCGTTTTGTTGGCTCGCCTATTTCCAGCACGCCGGTTTCTTTATTGTAGAACTCGGGAATGTCGATGAACCTGTTGTCGGACGATGTGGCGCGTATGGCAAAGGCTTTTTCCAGTTCGGCGCCAAGATTCTCGCGGTAGCTGTAAACGCACAGTTCCCGTTCGGCACGCGTAAAGGCCACGTAGGCCAGATTGATGTTGTCGGCTGTTTCTTCGTTGCGGAATTTTTCAATGTCGGCGGCTACGGGCGAGTGCTGCGGATTGGTGAGTTTTGTATATCTTTCAAGATGCAACCGCATTATCGGCGGCGCATCGGGATGGTTCAGCGCGGGAATAGTGGCGGTTTCCACCCATAATTTTACAGATGAATGATGCATGTTCCAGTCGCCTACGGGAATATGTACGCAAGCCCGCTGCAAACCTTTGCATTTGTGAACTGTCATTATTTCCACGGCATCGGTCTGCGACGAAGCTTTTATCGCCCATTTTTGGATATTGCGGTCGTATTCGGCTGTGAATGCCGCCAGCGAGGGATTTGGACCTTCGAGGTGCTTTATAGCCAAATCCTGCAGCGCGGCGATATATGCGAATTCCTCCTGCCGTTGTGCCGGGGTGAGTTTGTTGGCGACAATAGCCTCGATAAGCGCGACGAGGTTAGCCGGATTTTCCTTTCGGATATCGGCAATCTGCTTTTCAAGAGCCACGCTCTCGTCCGAGCCGGGAGCAAGGGCAGTTTCCAGAGCCGTCTGTCCGTCAAGACCTTCCGACATGTATTGGTTGAACCGTGTAATGGTCATTACAATATCGTTCTGTGACGCATAGCTTAAGCCTGAGCGTGCGCTTGCAAGAGGATGTCCCTCGTAGGAGCGCGAAATAAGCTTGAGCATGCTCATTATGGAGCGTACTGCGGCCGAGCTGTTCAGCAGCAGTGCCTCGGACGATAGCAGGCGAATCTGCGGATAATGCTCCATGAGGAATTCCACAATCCGTGTTCCCTCGGAGTTGTTGCGGACAAGAATGAGAATGTCGTGCCACGAGTATCCTGCTTCGTGCTGCCGCAATATGTCGGCGGCGAGGCGATGAAAAATTTCGGTTTCTTCGGTTTCCTTGTCGCTGAATGCTATGCGGATGTATGCCGGAGTGTCGGCAAGACGTTTGGCCGGAGTCTGTGCCACGTTGCCGTATGCCGACAATCCGAAAACAGCGGCAAGATTTGTGAACAGAGAATTGTTGAATCGCACAATGTTGCCGGCGCTGCGATGATTGGTATTGTCGGCATCGGATTGTCCGCGCAGTATGTGGCTTCTCGGGAAATCCTCGTTTTGTACTATTGAGCCCAACAGTTCGCTGTCGGAGTTTCGGAAACGGTATATGGCCTGCTTTTCATCGCCGATAATCAGGTTGTCGTTGTTGTCGGCCAGGCTGTTGGCCACAAGCGGCTTTAGGTTGTGCCACTGCAGGCGCGAGGTGTCCTGGAACTCATCAATAAGCAGATTTGTGAGCTGCATGCCCAGACGCTCGTATATAAATGGCATTTCGGCGTCGGATATAATGCGTTTGAGGAGTTCGCCCGTGTCGCCGATAAGTACAAGATTGTTGTCGCGGAGGAATGTGTCGAGAGTATCCTGTGCAAATCCTATGAAATCGAGCAATCCGAGGTTGGCGCGCAGTTCCTTGTAAATTTGTTGTGTGGGGATTGCCTTGTCCAGTTCTATAGCGAAACGGCATGCCAGCGCATCGGCCTGCGCTATTATATCTTCTTTTCCGCGCAACTTTTTCATATTGGTAGCGCTTACCCATGTAACCGGTTCTCCGTCAATAGCAGCTTTCATCGGTTTGGTGGGCTTAAGCTGGCTGGCAGTCAGTTTTACGGGCGTGGCCAGAACACCGTGCATGCGGTCTAAGAGAGGCTTTCCGTATACGCCCGCGTCTATTTTTGCATTCTTAAGGACATCAAAAAATTGCGATGCTGCAGCTTTGGCGCCGGCATAGGCTTTGCTTTCTATATTATGTAGAAAAGCATCGAAATTATTGAGCCTTTCCGGGTTGCTCAGATAGTTGCGCAGGGCAGTGCTGTATGTGCCGTATGTTTCGTCCATCGAGTCGGAAACGATTTTGCTGAGTTTCTTCAGAATCGTGCCCTGGCGGTCGAAAAGATTGTAGCTGTTTCCTGCCCGCAGGTTTTCCAGCGAGTAATTTTTAATCCAGTTGAACAGCCTGTTGTTTCGGTTGTGCGATGTATAATTCAGTTCGTCGAGCATTAATGAAACTGCCTGCTGAACGGTGTCGGCAGTCTCCATGCACAGTTCGTAATCGCCTTGATGATCGACTTCACGGGAGAAAGTTCGCAGTACGAACTGGAAAAAGGAGTCGATGGTGCTGACGTTGAAATTGCTGTAGTCGTAGAGCAGTTCGGAAAGCGCTTTCGCAGCAGCTTGCCTTAGTTCGTCGGGGGTACATCCAAAGGCTTTAGTCAGCGCATCGGTATAGGCCGCCTCGGGGGAACCGGACGCAAGCAGGTCGAGCTGCTTCACAATTCGGCTTTTCATTTCCTCGGTAGCGGCGTTGGTGAACGTTATTGCCAAAATGTTGCGGTGACGATGTGCGCGGCGGCATTTGCCGGGGGCATACTTGTCGGAATTAAGAACGTATTTGCCCGTCTCCTTGATTTTTATGCCAAGAAGTGTGCGTATATATTCCAGCGTAAGCGTGTAAGTTTTGCCGGCACCTGCCGAGGCTTTGTATATTGTCAGCATTCGTCAGAGAAAGTTGTGCAATTTGTTCAGAACGCGTTTTGTTCGCCTTGTATTGCATTTATTACAGTGCGAACCATAATTTTGAGGTCGAGCAGAAAAGTCCAGTTTTCGATGTACCACACATCGTGCTCGACGCGGCGTTCCATTTTCCACAGCTGGTCGGTTATTCCGCGATAACCGTTCACCTGCGCCCAGCCTGTAATACCCGGTTTTACGGCGTGGCGCACCATGTAGCGGTCAACCACGCGGGTATAATCCTCGGTGTGCTTGAGCATGTGCGGGCGCGGGCCGACAACCGACATCTCGCCCTTGAAAACGTTTATGAACTGAGGCAGTTCGTCCAGCGATGAACGCCGCAGAAAATCGCCTATACGGGTTTTGCGCGGGTCGTTCTGAGTGGCCTGCGCCTTGTCGGCATTCTTGTTTACCCGCATTGTGCGGAATTTGAGGCACGTGAACGATTTGCCGAGATAGCCCGTTCTTTCCTGCTTGAAATATACCGGTCCGGGCGAGCTCATTTTTATTGCTATTGCAACCGGGATGTATATCAAAGGATAGAAACACAGGAATGTTCCCGAAACAACAATGTCGAAAGTGCGTTTTACTGCCCGGTTAAGAATACTTTTAAGAGGATTTCGTCGGCTCGAAAGTACGGGCATTGCACCGATATTGTTCAGCTCGAGGCGTCGGCTGAAAGTCTTTGGAATCTGTGGTACGTAATAAAAATCGGCAACATGGTCGTCGGCAATTTTTATAACCGTTGGCAAAGCTTCGTGATGTCCCGAAAGAGTGAAGAAAATCTGTCGCACATGGTTGTCGCGCACAAATTCTTCCAGTTCTGATATGCTTTTTACGGGGCCGAGGTTGAAGCCGTCGGCAATTTCATCGTCAAAAAATCCTAATACACGGTATCCGAAACCGGTATCTTTTTCCATGTTGCTGTAGAGCAGCCTGGCACTGGAGCCGGTGCCCACAATCACCACACGCGTGAAATTGAATCCTCGGCGACGATAGCTTTTAAGGCAATAGTTGCCGATGGTGCGGAACAGCACCACCGCCACAATCATGGAGCCGTAGAGCAGAGCATACGGCTGATAGCCCATAAACGGCAGCCGCAGGAATGTCTGCAGCAGGAGGAAACAAATAAAATGCGTTCCAACCGCCAGCAATGTGGTGCGCACTACACGCTCCATTGCAATGGCTCGTTGCTCGTGATCGCTCAGGTGGCTCATAAAAGCCATGGGGATGAACGATACGTTTATAAGCAGCCACAGTTCGCGAAGAACACGCGTGCTTTCCTTAAGCTCGGGAAAAACGCTTATGGTAAGCCAAAAAACTATGTTTACTATTATTAAATCGCCGGCGTAGAAAAGAGAAGGTATAAACCGTCCTCGCCGGTCGGGGCGCGAGTTTTCTGTCATATGGTGATGGGCGAAAACAAGAGAGAGAAAAGGGGAACTTTAACCGTGAATACGCCACCACCGGCATTTTTTGCCAATGGTGGCGGAACAGGGTAGAACTTACGAGAGTTTGCCGTCGATTATACGGATTTTCTCTTCTATTTCTGCAATGTCGGTTTTGAGACGTTCGATGCGGCGTTCGAGGTCGCGGAGCAGGCTCTCGCCGTTTTTCGATTTCGAACTCATGAAACCGAGGTTGTTTTCGTAGGTGCGGAGGTCGTTGCGGCGGCTTTCGGCGGCGCGTACCAGGCGTTCGCGTTCGCGGAAGAGCTTGTCGTTGTCGCCCTCGAGTTTATCGACATTGGCTTCAAAACGTGCACGGCGTGCGCGGCTCTCGGCAATGGCAAAGTGTTTGCGAACGGCATCTACAGCCGAGCGGTAAGCTTCGAACAGCTTGTCTTTTTCGCGGAAAGGAACATGGCCGGTTTCGTTCCAGCGCTGTTGAAGCGCGCGCAGCTGTTCCATTGCGGCATCCTTGTTTTCGGCTTCTTCAACCAATGCTGAGAGCATGCCTATTATTTCGCGTTTTGTGCGCAGGTTAGCCGCTTCTATCTGGCGCGTTCCTGTATTTGCTTTCTTCTTCTGTTCAAAGAAATAATCGCAGGCGGCGGTAAAACGGTTCCACAAAGCATCGCTGTATTTTTTAGGTACGGCGCCTATGGTTTTCCATTCTTTTTGCATTGCGATGAATTGGTCGGAGGCCTGCTGCCATTCGGTGCTGTCTTTAAGAGCTTCGGCTTTATCGACAAGTTCCTGTTTGTGAGCAAGATTCGCTGCAAGTTCCTCGCGTGTGCTGCGGTAGAACTCGGCTTTTGCGGCAAAGAATTCATCGCAACTGCGGCGGAAGCGGGCAAAGAGCAGCCGGTTCATTTTTTTGGAAGCGAAGCCTAACTTGCGCCATTCTTCCTGCAGGGCGACAATGCTTTTTGTCATTTCTTCCCAGGCTGCGAAGGTTTTGATAGAGGAATGATCCAGCGCCTCAATCTGTTCGCAAAGTTTTGTCTTGGCGGCCTCGTTCTCGTTTTCGCGGGCTTTGCGGGCCTCAAAGAATGCCTGATAGCGCTTGTTAACTTCGGCAGATGCCTCGCGGAATTTGTTCCATATTTCTTCGCGCAGTTCCTTTGCAACCGGACCAATCTGGCGCCATTTGTTGTGAAGATCCTGCAGGCGGCGATATGCGGCAATAACATCTTCCATCGTGCCAAGGGCAACTGCCTCGGCCAGGAGCTGTTCTTTCTCGCTAAGATTTTTCTTGAAATCGTAGTCGCGTAATTCTTTGTTTATCTTGAGGTTGTCGGAGTATTTTTCGCGAGCGTCCTGATAACGTTTCCACACCGATGTTTCTTCGGTAGGCTCAACATCGCCAATGGCGTTGAATTCCTCCTGCAGTTCGCGATAACGCGGGAATGTGCGGTTCACGTTGTCGGTATCGTCGGCCAGCGCTATAATTTCATCAATAATCGCATTTTTGCGTTCAAGGTTGGCGCGGCGTTTGGCCTCTTGTTCGGCAGTCCACGCTGCTTTGCGGCTTTTCAGCTGCTCCATTACGGTTGCGAACTCGGCGGCACGCGCTTCGGCGAGAGCAAGTTCGGTGTTGGGCTTTTCTTCTTCGCCCTCGGCAGCTTCGGGAGTTATGAGATTTGCTACAGCTGCTTTGTGCAAGTTGTTGAAGTGCTGGCGAATACGGCGCAACTCTTCAGTGCTTATCTCGGCTGCATCTTTTTCGAGCAGACCAATTGCATGAGCCAGCAGAGAAGCTGTGCTTGCATGTTCGCCGGCTTCGTTTGCCATTTCTTCTTCGCCTTCGGTCATAATAGCTTCGGCCTCGGCTTCGGGGTCGGCGGATTCAAGGTTTGTGGTTGCGTCCGCTTGGCTTGCCGACGTTTCCTGAAAGGCTTGTTCCTTGTCAACTCCGCCGGGTGTCAAGGAGGGTTCGGGCATGTTCATAGTTATAGTGTATAATGGGTTTGTTTTATCCTCTAAGGAAGAATGTCGCCCCAAAAATAGTAAAAATTATTCGATTTTACCATTTTCAATAAAAATAAAAGCGTTTACGTGTAATGTTAACATCATTTAACAAAATGGGGGGGGGTAATTTCTTTCCGTATATTAACTTTGCAGTGCAAATGCTATTTCACTTTTCATAATGTATGTTTTACTTGCCATTACTCTGTGCTGTTCCCAAATCGTACTGTTTCGACATAATAAGTTGTAAAGAATCATTATCGGCATTTTCAAGCCGGTAGGTTTGGCATTTCACCCTGGCAGTCTTTTTATATATAATAATGTATTTAGTAATCCGAAAATAGAATTTGGAGCACAACCGGCACACCGTTTGGTAATATCTTGAGAGTAATTAAAGGCATGGGAGTTGCAATAAATTTATAAAGACTGCTCAAATCAGTACCATTATAATTTCCTTTTTAACCGGGTCGGACGTGGTGTCCGGCCCGTTTTTTTGTGATGGGCGATGCTTTTTTTGCGGGGTGTCGGAAAAATTTTTGAGGGGAATGGAAATTTTTTTTGGAGCCGGTGCGATTTTGTTGAGAAACCTTGTGAACTTTTTGGCTGAAACGGTGTATTTGCGGATTTTGCTGTTTTACAATGCATTAGTTTTGGGTTGCGATTTTCGTACGGCGGCCAAAGTGTTAAAGAAATGTTAAAAGCCTCGAAAAATTTGGAGAAGGGGCA
>CAMWMR010000034.1 GCA_947175425.1 uncultured Porphyromonadaceae bacterium | reverse complement strand
GACAAAGTGTTGACTGACTGCACCCTACGATGAGGGCGATTTCTTTTCTTGAAGTCTTTCTTTGCAGTAAGGCGAAAATTTGCGACCTTTGCTGCGAGGTTAATTGATGATACATAATGCAATACAAAATTAGTTAATCTCAGGGAGACTTCGGTCTCCTTTTTTATTTTGTATTGCCAGTATGTTCTGCTGCTGTCCGCTCTTGGGGGCGGTTTAGGCCGCCCCCGCCGCTTGGCCATCCCCTCGCTAGAAGGAGTGAGGAGAATGAATAATTCCTAGCTCAAAGTTTTGCACTTCGATTTGGAATCTTCACTTTTTGGAAAAACCGACTTCGGGCGGTGCCTCCGGCCATCCGAGAACATCAACCGACCTCCGGGCTGTCGTGTATCGAGCCATAGGTCTCGACCGAAAGGCTTCCATCCCTATCGCACGACGCATACACGCCTATAGAATCACTATGATTCAAGCGAATATATCGCTCCGCATAGTGATTTTCTCATATATTTTTCATAACTTTGTGTTATGATTCAAACCGACACAATTCCCCAAAATGTCCTCGACTTTATAGGGCAACAGATTACCAAAGTAATCGTCGAGCGCATCGAGCGCGACCTCCATGTAGCCGACGCATATCTCCGTGTGCTCGTTGATGGAAACAAGTTTACCATCAAAGCCCTCTACATCAAGGAACACTTCGACGAACATCAAGACAAGGACGTTCCTCTGCTTGACTTGATGATTGACCGCAACAACCTCAATGGAGCTGAATACTGGGAGCCGGACTACGATGCTATTCACCGCCTCGTCCAGTCATTCCGCAACATCACCCACATTAGCATAAACCTCAATTAAACTACTCGCCATGTCTGTAAAAGTTTACGTTATATCCGACCCCCTCGCAATTAACTTCCTCTTCAAATAATAGGCCTAATAGAACCAACGGAGGGCCTTCTACATGGTTAATTTTTGCAATCATTTTAGGGGTAGCTTTAGGAGCACTCCTTTTATCAAATAATATGACAGAGACCATAATTCCTTATATTGTCGGTGGTGTAATTATTGCCTGCCTTCTTATTATATTAGTTTCTAAGTTGGTAATAAAAGCAGACTTAAGAAAAAGAGCGCAGCTTTTAGGCGAAGCTCTCGAAGATGAAGAAAATCAAAAGTTGGCTCAGATACAAGCTAATGTCGACAAGGTAAAGGAGTTATTACAACAGGAAAACAATCCCCTAAAAAGGAAAGCACTCGAAGCATACATCTCAAACTATCCTTTTGTTCAGTGGCATAACTTATACATGGCACGAAAGAAAGGTTTTGAAAGTCGTCCCGACTTCAAACAGCAATTCGTGCAAGATTATTATGAAGAAAACAATGCCAAACTTGCGTCTCTTAAGGAGGAAATTTTCAAGTTTGACAATCCATTTACGAAATCTGAATTAGACTTTTATAGGAGTTTTCGATTCGCCTATTTAACTCTGCGCACACACGCACGTTCGGCCAACGGCTCTCGATTAGAGATTGGGCCACAAGATTTCTTTTATCTAAAGACTGATGAACAAGAAACTCCCTCTTTTGAAACATCGGAGGGACGAATCTTTTTTTACCCGACTTTCATAATCAATTTCAAGGGAGGTTCGGATATAAGTTTTCTTGAATATACTGACCTAAAGCCTACTTATAAGGAATCGTATGTGTCAACTTCTAACCGATTGGATGTTCCTGTCGGAGCAACAATAGTTAGACAAAGTTGGCTTTACATGACAAAGAGCGGACTGCCTGATGCTCGTTATTCAAATAATCCGTGTACTACTACTTACAAGCTTGCGTCACTACTATTTACTCCTTTTACAATCCCTTATCTTTTTAGTGACTTAGTAGCGACCGAGGCACTCATAGACGTTATCAAACAATCTTCTTCTCCACTGGTAAAGAAGAAAAATGTCATTGAGGAAAACGATCTCATTCTTGACGATACATTTGAACCAAATGAAAACGATGGTGAAGATTGGGATTTCAATGCTATAAATCTCCGTTGTGCTTTAGACGATGAACCATTATTTATTGACGTAGCACGTTTTACTTGCTCGCAAGAATACATTTCGATTTCTACCATTCAACGCCATTTTTCTATCGGCTATAATAAATCCGGTAAAATTGTAGACCTGATGGAGAGCCTTGGCATTATTGGTATGGCTTTAGGCGGTAAGCACATGGTTCAACGTAATTCCAACGAGTTTGAATTACTTTTGAAGAGAGTCACAAAATTATCACCGCTCAATAATACTCCAAATGTCGAGGAACAGCCTAAGAGTAAACACAAAGTAGGTGATAAACACCCGACAAAACCGTGGGTGTGGACTGAATATGCACCCGGCAAATTCGACTGGCGTAAAGACAAAGAAGCCGATGGCTCTAAAACTACTACACCAAAGCCCAAAGAGAACTCAAACGCCACAAAAGAGCTTAATTCTCTCATTGGTCTGGCCGGTGTAAAAGATGAAATTGCCAAACTTCAGAACTTCATAAAAATTCAACTCGTTCGCCAATCTCAAGGATTGAAGACTTCCCCCATATCATACCATTGCGTATTTACCGGGAACCCGGGCACCGGTAAAACGACCGTGGCTCGTATTGTGGCTGAGATATATCGAGACCTCGGCATTTTGAAAAAAGGCCATCTTGTCGAGACCGATCGTTCCGGGCTTGTCGCAGAATATGTTGGTCAAACTGCCGTCAAGACCAACAAGGTTATTGATTCTGCTCTTGACGGTGTCCTCTTTATTGACGAAGCATATTCTCTCGCTCCGTCTTCTGCCAGTGACTTCGGCCATGAAGCCATTGCCACTTTGCTTAAACGCATGGAAGATGATCGAGACCGTCTTATTGTAATTCTTGCCGGTTACGGCAAAGAAATGCAAACATTTATTGATGCAAACCCCGGCTTGCAGTCTCGCTTTAACAGGTACATCCATTTTGATGATTACTCTGCAGAAGACTTGCTCGCCATTTTTGAGCTTAACCTCAAAAAGCATCAATATAAAATGTCTGAATCGGCCAAGGCAATTCTTAAATCATATCTTGACAATGCCGTTGCTAATAAGGATAAAAACTTTGGTAATGGCCGTTTTGTCAGAAATGTTTTCGAGAAAACTCTGCAAAATCAAGCCACAAGATTATCAGCTATTGATAATCTCTCAAAGGATGATTTGCAACTTATTGTTGACGAAGATATTCCCACTAAATAATCACCGAGCGGCTTCTTCGAGGTCGCTCTTTTCTTCTGCCTTTGCCTCTTTCTTTATGCGTTGCTCACGCAGTTCTTCAAGATAACTTGCTGTGATTACGCCTGAGGGGAGAGCTATTATCGCTACTCCAAATAAAGAAGATAGCATTGATACCACTCGACCTATATCAGTTACCGGGCATAAATCTCCATAGCCGACTGTTGTAAGAGTTACCGTAGCCCAATACAAAGCGTCGAAAAACGAGTGAAATGTTACCTCTCCTGTCTGAGGGTTAATATGCGGCTCGGCATTGAACATCACAAGCGCAGTGATGAATATATAAAACAGCGCAAGCAACATGACCGCCAAAAGTACATGGCGCTCTTTCTTCAGTACGTTTATAAACATCATTATCTTGCTTGAATAACGAGTTATCTTCAATAAACGTACTACTTTGAGTAGTCGTGTCAATCGCAGCAGCTTAAACGATGCGTTCATCAAATTTAGACCCGGCAGAATTGAAAGCAGGTCTATTATAGCCATAGGTGTAAACGGATATACTATATATGATTTCGCACCTTTATGTAGTTGTAGCGGTGATGAATACCATCTTAGCAGATAATCTATGATAAATGATGTTACTGTAACGACCTCTATAATACGAAAAATCGGATTGTCCTCGATGAACATTAGCGGCACGATACTTGCCAATATCATTATAAGCATAGTCCAATCATATATACGACTGGCCTTATCGCCTTTCTTATCCCTATTTATGAGGTTATATATTTGTGTCTTTATCATGGCTTAATACGCAGAGAAAGTGCAAATTTACGAATAATTTTTGAAAGCCGGCCTTGCAGTCGGGCTATCGTGAACGGAGCTTGTAATCTCAGCCGTTCATTTTTGGAAAAACCGGATGCCTGCAATTGTTTTGCGTATACAAAAAACGGTGCCGGACCCGTTTCGGGCGCGGCACCGCTGTGGTGTTCCGAAATATTTTATTCGGCCTGTGTGGCGGTCATTATCAGTGATGCCTTGTGTGCCTTCTCAAGATTCTTTTTGCCGAAGCCGGCTACACTTTCGGGTGTGAGAGATTCAACGGCTTTACCATAATCGGTGTGGATGTCAACGCCGTCGCGCAACCACGCTTTGAGAATGCGAAGCCAGTAGGCATTGTCGCGCGATGCTTCCACATAGTTGCGGGCAAGATATTCCTTAATGCCGCCTAATTCTTCGTATTCTTTTGCCTCGGGCGAGCAAAGCGATTCTACTGCGGCGTTCACGGCACTTGCGCATTCGGTTTCGTGGCCGGGCGATACTTTAAGATATGTAGGCATCATCAGTTGAGGCCCGTCGGCGGGATCAACTCCGGGATTGATGGAGCAATGTGCTTTCACAGAGTAGGTGAGGGCGCGTTCCTCGCGGAGCTCGCGAAGAAGAACGGTGCGAAGAAGCTGCCCGAAAACATTTGCATTCAGCATATTGTCCAGGGTATACTCGGCCGGACCGGTATAAAGGGAGTATACAATTCCCTGAGGGTTCTGCATCGCACGGCTGAAATTTATGTCAATGTCATTGTGGCAGAAGTGGTAACCTATGGGTTTGGCTTCTTCCTTGCGGCCGTTTGAGGGAAGAGAGGCAACATAATCCTTCAGGCAGCTTTCAATACTGTCGGTATTGAAATCGCCTATAATCATCATTGTGAAATCGCCCATCTCGGAGAAGCGGTCGCGGTAAACGTCCAGTGCGGTATCAAGGTCAATATGTTCGATGTCGCCTTTTCCAAGATGAGCGGCAAGAGGATGACGGTTATATATTATATAATGTATAGAATCGCCCATGGCCTGGGTGGGGTTGGGATGACGTTGAGCCACACGACTCTCGCGTTCGGCCATAAATGCGCGGAAAGCCGTGGTGTCGGGCCTGAAAACAGTGGTGCGGAGATGCATCATGCGGAAAGCGTCACGAAGTGAGGCGCTGTCGGTGGAAGCTTCAAAACCTTCCTCGTTGGTGCTTACCGATACGCTTACCTTGAGGTTCTTGTTTCCGAGCATGCGCCGTACCTGAGCAGCCGAGTGCTCGCCGACAGGCATTTCCGCCATGAGCTCGTTTATGGTGCGCAGAGTCGATACATTCTCGGGTGTGTATGCCAGCGAAAGGCCCCCGGGACTGTATGCACGTATATAAATCTGGTCGGGTTTGAAATCGGTTCGCTTGGCAATAACTCGTATACCGTTGCTCAAAGTATATGTAACGGCATCGAAGCGCTCCAGCGAATCCTTGGAAACAATATAACCGGGCACAGGCTCAACTTCCATCAGTTTCTCGGCGCTTTCAATGGGACGGTATTCGCCGTACTCGGCTTTTCCGGCGCGAAGAAGCGCAGCCGCAAGCTGTTTCTCAAGAGCGGAAGTGCCCTCGGCGGTTTCCGGACCGTAATGAATGATAACGGCACCGCGACCGGCGTTTAAATCGAAGGATTGCAGATAATCGGTAAGGTCTTTGTTTGTAACGCCGTCAATAATTGCATTTGCGCGGGCGGCTGTCACGCTGTCGGCCTCCTTTTTTCCGCCGTCAAGGAAATGACGCACACACAGACGCGCCAGATAAGTATTGTTAGGCTTGTCGTGAGCCTTGCTTCGGCGGGCAATGCTTGCGCGGGCATCCTCGCGGGCTTTTGCTATCTCTTCTTCGGAGAATCCGTGCTGTTTGGCGCGGGCAATTTCGCCAATCCAGGTTTCAACGGCTTTTTCGCTTTTGCCGGGTTTTACCGGACCACGCATTGTAAAACTTTTTTCACCTCGGCTGAGCAGGTATTTGGAAGGACCTAAAGCCAGCGATATGTGCGGACAGTCGTCGGAAGCCTCTATCCCGTCGAAACGTTCGGCAAGGATTCCCGAAACCATATCGGCCACTATTGCACGCTTTTCATCGGCAGCTTCGTCAAGTGCGGGCATGCGGAAATAGAGCTGCATGGATTCCTGTCCCTGCTCGGGGTCGGAAGCGCATACGGCAAGCACTTTATTTTCCACCGGAACTTCGGGAAGCTCGGCTTTGCGTGATTTTGAACCGCGTTTGGCCGGAAGTTTGGAGAACTGCGATTTGATTTCGGCTTCTACATGGTCGGGGTCTATATCTCCCACAACAATAACGGCCTGGTTGGCCGGAATATACCATTTGTTGTAGTAGCGGCGCAAGGTTTCTGGCGGAAAGTTCTCTACCACACTCATCAGGCCGATTGGCAGGCGTTCGCCATAAAGACTGCCGCCGTACAAGCGTGGCGAAGCTTTTTCCAGCATGCGGTTGGAGGGCGAGTTGCGTTGGCGCCATTCGTTAACAATTATACCGCGCTCATTGTCAATGTCCTCTTTTTTCAGCAGAATGCCGGCGCACCAGTCGCTGAGTATCATCAGGCAGGAGTCTACCGAACCCTGACGCACCGTGGGCGCTTTGCAGATATTGTAAACGGTCTCGTCGGTCGAGGTGTATGCGTTCAGATGCGCGCCGAATTTCACACCTATGCTTTCAAGATACGTTATAAGGGAGTTTCCCGGGAAATGTTCGGTTCCGTTAAAGCACATATGCTCCAGAAAGTGGGCGAGTCCGCGCTGATCTTCCTCTTCATTGACGGAGCCTACTTTCTGCGCAAGGAAAAAATCGGCGGAATGTTCGGGCGTATCGTTTTTTTGGATATAGTATGTAAGCCCGTTAGGCAGTGTGCCCGTTCGGACTTCCGGTGAAATGTTCGCGGCAAAGGCATTCAAGCCAATTAGTGCCGCCGCAAGGAATGTGAATTTGCGTATCATGTTTGTCAAAAAGATAAGATGGCGCCTACTGCAAAATAATTGCCGTGAGTGCCCGATTCTATTGTGTTATAAGCATATTGTGTATTGATACCGATTGCAAGCCCGGGCTTTATGGAATAGTCGGCCCGGAAATTGACTCCTGCCGAGCAGCTCCGGCTGCTTGCCATGCGGTAGTCGTTGAATAAATGAGAGATTATGAATTGAGAGGAATTTTCAATGCCGTCCACGCCGCAGCCGAACGGAAGTTTGAAATCTATCATTGTTCCGGCTTGTAGAAGAATTTTGTCGGAAACCGCTTTTTTCCATGATGCTTCTGCGCCTGCCCCGAAAGCGTTTATTTCCATACTTCGCTCGGGAACAGTGGCAAGATAATTCTGCATGGAATAAGTGCATCCGGCATTTGCTGCAACGGTCCAATAACCGGAAGCTGCAGCTGTCCGCCATGATGTCTGCACTCCATATATAAAATCACGGCGACGGAAGCTCTGTAACGATGCTATTTCGGGGTATACGTTACCCTGTGGAGAACCGAATATGTTTTCAGCTCCAAGCTGCTCGCAGAAGTTGAACAGGCCGCTTATGCTGAAGCTCCCGCTACGGTAGCCGGCAACAGCGCCGCAGACATCGCGGCGCGAGCGGGCGAGCGGAAGATTGTTTATGTCGCTGAGTATTTTGTTGAACGTAAAGCGGTTGAAATTCAACCTCACAGCCATGCCTGATTTTACCGGTGCCATGTTTAACGATATTCCACGGCTCCAGCCGTTGTAGGCCGACTGCTTGCTGTTCCCTGAAAAACGCACATAGTGGATTCCGAGACCCGAGAGGTGATATATTTTGGCTTCGCCCAACTCGCTCACAAACTTAATGGAATTGCTCTGCTTGTATTTGGAGGCTTCCAGCCCTATTGCGAAACGATAGCCTGCAGTTTCGTATCCGCAGCCCAATGTAATGCCGGGGCGGCTGCTTGTGTTTTTTGGGCGCGGGTCGATACTGCGGTATTCCTGCAATGCCGTGTAGTTTATGCTTACACCGTAATGCAGCCGGCGGGAGTGCCCGTTGTAGAAAGCTCCGAAGGAGTATCGTTCCGAGCGCATGTCGCCGCCAACGCTGTCGGCAGTGAGATAGGGATAGAGCAGGGCGGCATCGGAGGTCTCGTTACATTGAATATTATAGCGGCGGTCGTTATTGTAGCCGGCAAATCCGCCAATTGCTCCGTTGGCGGTGCGGATAAAAGTGGAGGCCTTGAAAAACGCGCTTCCATAACCTTCGCCCTCGGCGGCCACCGGTGCCTGACTCATCCTCAGATGTCGGTAACCGGCACTTGCATCGGTAAGAGTGGCGGCTGTGCGCATATCGGCAAATACCGGATTCTCAAGTATGGCAGCCACAGGAGTATCAAAAAGTGTGTCGGTACTGCATATACGGCTGAAAACGGAATTTTCCGCACACACATCAGCGCATGCACTGCACAGCATTATTATTGACAGTAGCTTTTTCATTGCATATTTACGCCGTCAAGAGTCTGTTGGGTCGATTTGTTGCCGGCAGCGTCGATCGACGAGTGCTGCAGCTCTATTTCCGAAGGTATTACCCACGAATTGAAATCCTTGCCCGAATCGTTGGTCTTGGTCATTATGCGTACTCCGTTTTCATCAAGGCGTGCTTTGCGTCGCACGGCACGGAAGTAACGTGTTTTGTCGCCGTCGATTGTTCCGCAGAAAGCGTAACCGCAGTCCAGGCGAGGCGTGCATACATTCCATTGGTACACGCTCTCAACCGAAAGGTTTACAATGTCAACAATCGAACTGTTTTCAATCCAATAACCTGTTTTTTGCATAGGGAACGAACCTGCAATGGTAACCTGGTCGTAATCGCAGGTGTAGCGGTGCCCGGCAAGAAATTCAGCACTGTCGTACTGCGGCCTGAAAATGCCGTAAGCCTTGAATCCGCGGTTATGCAGTTGCCATATTGTCTGGGTATAGCAGTACCATTTGTCAAGATTCGGTACCAAAGGATTGTCAATGTCGGTATTCTTGGGGTCGGAACTTTCGTCGTACCACTCGAAATCGGCATGACTGAGGTCGAATGAATTGGGGTTGATTGTCTTATGGTCTATGGCGATGTCGGCAATAAGAAGTTCCTCTCCCGGAAGTACGGGATAGTCGGTGCCATTGCCCGGAATGGCATACACGGCATCAACACTCACGGCCTCATCTATAATATCGGGAGTGTAATTGAACTTTTGAGTAGTGAGAAACAGGGATTCAAAAATACACAGCCCGTCGGCATACACCACATGGTCGGTGTTGTTGTACAGTTTTATGTATTGGTCGCCGTTATATTGTACGCCCGACGTCTGCAATGTCCCGGTAAAGAAAATCTCGGAAATAATGAGGTCGTCGGTTTCTACGGTAGCATGTGTCGGCAGTTCAATGTTTGCGGGAGCGGTAATTTCCAGTCCGTTCTTGCTGCCGCGTATAGTGAGTATACGCCCGCTTTCCGTATTCGCTTCGGTTGTGAAACTCAGGTTGTAAAAGCCCGGGATAAGACTTGCTTTATTCACACCCTTGGGCTTTGCGGAAAACGATGTCACAGTTCCGTTGCTTATGTTATAGAATTGAATTTCACCTTCGTCGAACTCCGCATCGGGTAAATCGTCGGGAAGCGCAAGGGTAACCGACACCTCAACCGGATTTGTCCGGTCAAAGGAATCGCTGCACCCCCAAAGGAGGAACACTGTAAGTAATATTATTATGCTATGCTTTATCATATTGTCAGATTGATTTCCATTCCGAAATAGGCATCGGCGCTGCGGCGTATTGTAAGACCGTTGGAGGTGTAGTCGGGCAGATAATCGAGTATTCGGTTAACGAACAGCGCCATACGCATATATTTGCCAATGGTTTTTGTAGCCTTGAAATTTACGTATACTGCCGTCGGAATTGTGTAGTTGTTGTAAAGGTCGGGGTTATAGTACCGTATAAGAGCATTGAGCATGGGGTCGGAAGCGGCCATGGCGGCATCGAAGTCGTGCAACAGTCCGTCGGCGGCGCTTATATACGCAACAGGAGTCCCGTTTTCGGCAAGGCGGCGAGTCTTTACAAACCACATACATTGGAAAGTGGTGGTGAATACAAGCCCGAGTTTGGGAATTTGCGTATCGAACATAAAATTGGTATTGAACTGGTTGTTGATACGTCCGTCGGCCGTATCGTACAGTCCTACATATTTATCGCTGACAGCTGTATTTCCAATAACATCGCTCACGGGTTCGTAGAGCATTGCCGAGTTGCTGTATCGCGTGCGGAACCATGCGCCCGTAACGGTAAGTGCCGTTGCAAGCGGTCTCCAGCGGGCGGTATTAAGCTGAAATTCTATGCCTTGCTTGTCGATTCGAGTGCCGTTTTCGGCTTTGCGGTATCCGCGCAGCACACTTGCATCGGCAAAGGGCAGTGTGGCAAGGTCGGGAGGCGCCGTGAGTGTTCCCGGTATTATCCCGGAGGCATCGTAACTGCGGTAGTCATAGGCCGCATATACGGTAGCATACCGGAATCCCGAGTTCATTTTCTCCTGAAAATATGTAATGGAGAATTTGTTACGTCCTATGTCTGCCCCCAGTCGCACTTCCCATTTGGCGTTGCGGGCAGCCCTTAGCTCGTAGTTTGTGGCATCGTTGATATACGTTCTCAAATTGACGCGGCTCAGTTCTTCGGGATTGGATGTATCGTAGTAATTGAGCTGTATAATATCAAGATAAGCCTTTTGCGGGAACAGATAGTCGGGGGTAGGCATTCGGGTATTCAATCCGTAACCTGCTGCAAGTAAAAACGATGCGTTGTGCCCGGCAATACGGGTGTCGGGAAAATGCCACACTGCATTAAGACGGGGATCAATATAAGGTTTGCCGGCAAGCAGATAACGCTTGTCAAGCCCTGCGAGTGCAGTGAGGTGCATGCCGGCCTGCAGCTCAAGCGAATTACGCCCCGCAGTAATAGTCATGGCGTCCTCAATATATGCGCCCACAACATTCAAAGCCGGGATATCACTGTAAGGGCGGGGGCGGGATGTCCACGACGCCGACAGCGGACGATAAGGGTCGTACACCTGTCCGCGTCCGTAATTTTTACTCATGTTCCATTCCGCGCCGGCCAGATACTCGTGGGTCATAATTCCCAAAGCATTGATTTTGCCTTTTGCCTTTACCTTGCCGAACAATGTAAGCGGTTTGCCCTCCGAAAGATAGTCGGCAATATACTCGCCGAGCAGAAAAGCACCGTCGGCAACGCCCTCGGTAGTGCTTATCGGGGCTACGGAGGCGCGCGAAGGTGCAACTTGCCTTTGCCGGCGCAGGCTTTCTTTGCCGTATGAGCCCGAAAAATCAAGCTGCACGTTTCCAAGCCATTTTAGGGACGGAAATGTAAAGTTGAGGGAGGAAATGAAAGAGCCGCGGTCGTAGGTGGATTTATAGCTGTCGATTTTCATCAGCGACAGGTCGGGGTCACTCTCCGCTTTGTCAACAGTCGAGGTAAAATCGCCCGAGAGATTCCAATCGGTAATAAGTCCCGGTTTCGAAAAATGTAATGCCGCACGCACCGAGGCTGTTATGCGTTTGTAATTCTCCAGATTGTCGCGAGGGTCGACTTTGCTGTCAAGCCACGAAATATCGGCATTTAAAGTATTCTGTCCGAATGCCACACCTTTCCCGGCAAAAAATAGCTTGCTGAAACCGTCGGCTTTAAAACGTGCCGAAAAAGGAGTTGCCTTGCGTGAACGGCGAATGTTCACCATGCCGCTGGAAAGATTGCCATACTCGGCCGAAGGAATACCTCGTATAATTTCCACGCTTTCAATATTATCGGTCGAAAGCGTGCGCATGTCAACCCCGCGGTTGACGCTGTTGCGCCCGGTATTGGCTTCTATACCTACACTCTGCATGCTTGCATCGTTGTTTATGGGAGCGCCGTCAACATTGAAAAGAGTCCCGAGCGAACCAATTGCGTAATCGCCGTTATCGCTGCTTTCGCCCGTAGCACCCAGGTTTCCGGTTTCACGAAGTTTTATGCTGTTCACACTTCCCATTGCAGGATCCTGCGACACATTGCCAGGAACAAGCTCAAGCAAATCGGTGAAACTCGAAGGCTGGAGATGTGTCATGGCTGCACGGTCGATGCGCGACGATGTCGTCGCACCCGAAGATTCGCGGGCGGTAACAGTAATCTCTTTCAAGGCCGATTGCACAGGCGTCATTTTAATGACAATGCTCGTATCGGCAGAACCTATTGTAATTTTTCGAACAGCCTCGTCAAAACCTACATACGAGGCCTTTAATGTGTAAGTGCCCGGTTTGAGCCTAATGGAAAAACAACCGTCGATGTCGGTGGCAAAACCGCTGTTTCCCGGATTGATGGCTACCGAGCAAGCTATAAGAGGTGAATTGTCGGAAGAATCGAGAATTGTTCCCTTTAGAACGCCCGCCGTGGCAGCAACCGGGAATACGATAATTGTGAGTATAAGTATACGCAGTATATAATTCACGTTCCTAACGCATAATTTCAATTGAAAATAGGCACATTGGCAACAAACCCTCCATGCCGTGTTTTATGCTGCAAAATTACAAAAATCAACCCTCCCCCGCAATACCCTGAAATAATTAATTATAAAGAGGCTGTGTCGTTCAATCCGCTGACGCGGCAGAAGGTAAAACCTTCGGCTACGGCGAGGCAGTTTATGGCTGTCAGCTTCTCGAAGAAAGCTGCCGCGTCCCATCTACCTTTAAGTTGCTCCACTGGAGCAAGCAAAGGGTCTTGACCTCGTCGGTAGCGAACTCGTTGGCGAGAAGCTGATAAACGTAGCGTAGCTGTTTATCGGATAGTTCGTGCCAGCCCCTGCGGCACGATGAAGTTAATTGAGATTGACGAACTACGTTTCGTCGAGCTAAAGGTTGTCTGCATAGAAAAAGTGCTTTAACGTACTGCGAAAGTACGGTAAAGCACTCTATGGGGAAAAGACGCTTAATCAATTTTTCCGACTATAATTATGAAGTAGAATGGTTTTCAGAACTCAAAGCTTATTTTGAGACGTCCGCCTAATCCTCGTTCTACGATGTCGAAAAGGGTTCGGAGCGTGATATTCTCACCATCGTTTTCTATTTTGGAAATGAATGGTCGTTTTTTGTCAACACGTTCAGCCAACTGCTCTTGGGTGAGATTAAGACTTTCCCGGGCAGTTCTTATTTTATAACCGATACGGAGGGCTTCAAGCTCATTTTCAAGGCGGTCGCGTTCAGGAGTGCCGATTTCTCCGTAATATTTGTTTTTCAGTTGGTCGAGTGTCTGTATATTATCCATTGTTGCAAAGGTAATTAATAAATTACATTTACACAAATATAACATAACAATTCTTCAAAAAGTTCTTAAAAGAAGTAGCCGGAGGCTTTCTTCTCGTTTCGGAACACGGGCGGGGCAAACGCGCTTTCTTCGCCAACGGCGAAGAAAGCGCGATGACCGATTTATGCCATTCCTCGAAAATACGTGGCTTTTATCAGTTAACCTTGTCAGAATCTAATGGGGAGGGAATAACTGACTCTTTTAAGTTCTCCGTTCATTTTGCCCGGCGTCCATTTTGGCATAATGGAAACAAGACGAAGCGCTTCGGCATCCAAAGAAGGAATGCGGCCACGCAAGATGCGAGCATTAGTTATTGTCCCGTTTTTCTCAACCCAAAAAGTAACTACGACACGGCCATGTTCATTATTTCGCTTTGCTTCTTCAGGATACTGCTTATTTGATTCCAAAAATTCATGTAAAGCAGATTCACCTCCGGGAAAACACGGCTGAACATAAGAAAAAGGACATGTGAATACAGAATCGGTCTTGATTGAGTCCCCTCTGATAAGGAGCTGCCCCGGGATGCGGTTTTGCCTGCCTTCTTCAATATCGCGATTATAATTCTCCAATAAGGGAGTTAAGAATCGTTTGGATTTGGTGGTGATGAGAAGCACTCCGCCCAATCGTGGACTGAAAATTTTAGTGATATTATGGTCTTTTATGACTTCTACTTTCTCTATGTCATCTGCCGAGAGGGCGCTGAGAGATTGTGCTTCAACTTCCACGCCGTCAACTATGAACACGGGCATATTGATTGAATCGCAAACATTGACGTTGCAGCATCTTTCGACATTACACGTATCTTGTTTAAGCTCACTGAAGTTAGCGCTTATTGCTTCTTCACAAGAAGCAAAAGCTGTTGTGGGAAACCCTATTAAGAATAGGATAATTGGGATTAGTCGATTCATAAGCGGTTAATTTTATTGCATACTTATTCGAAATCTTTATGAGCCTGAATTTGTTTTAATCAACAAAAAGCACTACACTTTGCAGTGTTGATTCCCGGTAGCCCCTGACTCGTCAAGCTATCGGGTTTAGTTTTTTATAACAGCAAATGTACGAATAATCAGCGAGATTTCAAAGGAACACTTCAAGGTCATCGACCTTGAAGATACAGCAGTCGCGAATCTTACGGCACTCGCCGGAGGAAAGTATCTTTACGTTCCTCCATCCTCCGTAAAAACTGTATCGCAGAGAGATGCAGTTACGGAGTTGGAGTATGCTCCCATCAGACTTCCATACGAGTAAGTCTATGGGATCGCCACTATTCAATATGTGGCGAGCGGTTGAAATATGTATTGGTTTTGACATATTGAATAGTGATTAGAGCCATCGGATTTGCGGTCGGTCGTTTTGCCTATGGCATCGCGCACCGGCTTTCAGCCGACTTGCGCTAAACGCCGACTTGCGAATATCGACAGGGGCGCCGAAGTTGACAGTAAACGCGGCGCGGCCTTCATAGCCCGGCAGCGTCTCAACGGAGTTATAATTAAGAAAGTCCATAACTTGTGGTTGTTGGCTCAAAGTTATGGACTATGTAATGTGCGCGAAAAGACGCGAACTAATCGGTTTCTTCCAAGATGAATATGCTTTCAACCGGCTTACCAAAGAATCTACTAATTTTAAGTGCTAATGGTGTTGAAGGAAGAAAATGATTCTTTTCAATTGCAACAATGGTCTGTCGACTTACTCCAACAGCTTCTGCAAGTTGTTGTTGAGTGATATTGATTTCGGCACGCTCAACTTTAATCCTGTTCTTCATCGGATTTCTCTTTGTTGTATTTGTGCATTTCATATCTGAATCGCACAACAAACATTAACGGCAGCATAACAAGACTGGCCGCCATGATATAGATATATGCAATTCCGTTGACCGCCAAGGTCCATATTATCAGGAATACAACATAGGTGTAAAGTGAGGTCAGGAGTGCTTTAAGTCGTATTGCGCTTGTCATTTCGTCCTCAATACGTTCGCGTGAACATGAAACAAAGATAGAACCAAGTGCAATGCCAATGATAGCAGTATCATTTAGAAAAGTTTCTAATATACCGCTGACACTCAATGTGCCGCAAAGCAACAGTATGCCAAGCAGAAGCGTCGGCAATAATACAATCCAACCTATCTGTCGGAAACAATGAGGGAAAAGAAAAATTTTCATACGCAAAAAAAAATTATGAGTTTTGTTATCGTGTGCAAAGGTAAATATTTCTTTTCATATAGGCAAGTATTGTTTACATTTTGTTTGGTAAGGCAGACATTGTTTATAGAAAAACTTCGAGGACATTGACCTTGAAGATGCAGAAGTCGGGAAAGAGCGTAGAGCCGAAGAAATCGGCTTGTGCCGAGGCGAGCCACTTACTTGAACACGGAAGCCGAGTTGACAGTAAACGCGGCGCGGGCTTCATAGCCCGGCAGCGTTTCAACGGAGTTATAATTAAGAAGAGGCTGCGCAATTGACACAGCCTCTTAAATTTGTTTTTGGGGGGAGGGTTATTTTATGAGGCGGGAGAGCATGAATGTGAGTGATGCGGTGCCGTCCATAGTGGGTTCGTTGGTTGAGTAGTCGCTGTAATCGTCGTGATATACGGCAACGGGGCCTTGCGCGTGGGCAAAACGGTCGTCGTGGCGCAGATGCACTCCCCACAATGAGTTGAATATGCCTGTATATACAGGGCCGTCGACAATTCCGCCTACAAGCCAGTCGCGTCCGGGACGGCGGTTTACAACCAAATCCACCATGGCCGAGTGTGGATCGACAGGCGAGCTTTCCACCATTCCGTCGGGAAGGATTATCATTGTCTGTCCCCACGGATTTACGCCGAACAGCCAATCGCGGGCGGCTGTTTCAGCTTCGATATATGTGTTGTCGCCGGTAAGTTCGCGGTAGAGCATTGCCTGGGTAACGAATGCCACTGCAAGGTTGTTCGAGCACCATATGAACGGAACACCATAGCGGAAGGCATTGGATTCACCACGTTTGGCAACACGCTCAACGCCGTCCTTAAGATATTTTTTGAAAGGTGTGGAAATTTCGGGCGAGCTGCTTTCGGCAAGCAGGGCATGGCCGAGGTTTACAAAGGGATACCACTGGTAGTGGCGCGCGGTATCGGCACCCATCCATGGTGTGCAGGGTTCCTGCGCTCCGTATTCGGCTGCCTCTTTTTCATATACCGGTTTGTTGAGGAGTCGGCTTAATTGTGCTCCGGCAAGTTCTACGTCGTCGACCCAATTGTCTTCCTCATAGAAATAAGGGGATACGCAAGGGGCAGTCTGCGATGCGCCGGGATGTGCTTTGGCGTAGGCATATGCCTTTTCGGCGCGAGAGGCAAGGTCTTTGGCAAAATCGGGGTCGGAGTTTTGGAAAAGCTTGCTGCCCAATGCAAAAGCCGATGCGAATTTTGCCACAGAGGAGGCTTCGCCGGTGCTGCGGTTTTTGTTTTTCATAAGGCCGTAGGGTTCACCGCTTACAGGGTAAACGGGACGTCCGGCACCCGGGCCGCGTCCGTAGTCGACACTGTCTTTTTGCGGAACCCCGGCATAGCGGTGGTCGCGGTCGTCGGCAATCTGATTGAGATAAACATTATCTTCGGGATTCATTCGGCACATCCATTCCAGTCCCCAGCGGGCTTCGTCGAGGATGTCGGGAACACCGTTGGAGCCGTTTTTGCCTGCGGCATCATAATTATCGGCCCATACATCGGGATTCTTTTTATAGGCGAACAGAAGCTGGTATACTGTATTTGCCGATGTGGGCAGGTATTGCAGATAATCGGAGGCATCGTGCCACCCTCCGCGTACGTCGTAGTGCTTGCCGTCGTCATCTCCGGAAAGAACGAGGAAACCGTCGTGCTGATGACATTCGGCATCGTGTACCGGATTATATCCGCAACGCTGCTGGCGAAGATAATTCAGCGGCATTTCGTGAATTGCCAGACGGCTGTAGGCATCGTTGCCTATATAGAGCTTGGCAACGTCCATGACAGCACCGTCGGGCAGACGGCGTGCCGAAATCACATATTCGCCCGGTGTTGTGACAGAGGAAAAATATATGCGTGCGGCATGTTTGAACGGCGCCCACGCAGGGGCATCGGCAACGCTGTCGAGCTCGAATTTTCCGCGTTCGGGAGAAACTATCTCAAAAATAATGTTTTCGGGATCCATATCGCCGACATATACGGCGCTTTTGAAATCATTGCAGAGGTATCCCATCTGATTGACACGCAGAGAGGATTGCGCATAAATGGCGGGAATTGCGGTGCACAGGGCACCAAGTATCATAAGTCGTTTCATAAAAGATAATTGTTGGCAAGCATTATGAATATTGCAGTGCCTATGCTTACAAACAGCAGAGAGTCGATGCGGTCGAGAATGCCTCCGTGTCCGGGAATCAGGTTCCCCGAATCCTTGATAGCATAGGTGCGTTTGATGAGCGACTCGAACAGGTCGCCCCAAGTGGAAAGGATGCACACCATTATGCTTAATGCAATCCAGGCAAGCATGGACCCTGTTGTAAAGAATTTTGCGGTTATAACTGCCGCAATGATGCAGAATGCCATGCCGCCGAAGAATCCTTCCCAGGATTTTTTTGGCGAAAGACGAGGAAACAGGCGTCTTTTTCCAAAAAGCGAGCCGGCGCAATAAGCTCCGGTATCGTTCAGCCAAATAAAAATAAACATCATCAGCAGCAGGAAGCGTATATGCGGAGCGTTGTAAAAGACATATAAGGTGTTCAGAATTCCAAATGGCAAAGCTATGTATATCAGCGAGAAAACCGACATGGCTGCATTGTGAAGCGCCTTTTCACTGCGGTCGTAGAGCGCGAGGGTGTAGCGGCACACAAAATAGGCCGGAATAATCATGGCCGGAATATAGAACATCCACCATTCAAGAAGGGAACTGAGGCATATCGCGGCGAGGTTGCAGAGCAGCAAAGCCGCTGCTGCATCAACAATAAATGCCGCCTTGGCCGCTGTGGTGCGAGGTCCCGGAACGGTTATTTTTTGAAATTCGATTATTCCCAATAAAGTGAAAACCGACGAAAGTACGGCAAACCATGCGCTTCCGCTCCAAATACAGAATACTATTAAAGCTACGTAGATTATTCCGCTAAGGCTGCGGACAAGCAAGTTTTTCATTGTTTATTTTTTCATTTTATACGCAAAAGTAGTTATAAAAAACGAGGCTGCAAAATGCTTTTACAAAATCTTGAAGTGAGCAGGAAGAGGAGTTACAATAAAATTTTGCGGACGGTGTTCCCTGCGCGAAGAATATAAATGCCTGATGCGCAATTTCGTGTATCAAGGACGGCGCGGCTGTCATTGAAAGTTGATGATAATATAACGCATCCCGAAAGATCATACAGCCGGGCTTCAAGGCCATCAGCGCCGGCAAGAAACAGTTCAAGGCAGCCGGGCGCGGTTTTTTCAATTAAGAGTTCATCAGGAATGTCGGTGGCGCCGATTCCGGCTTTGCGTTCGAGAATATATTTCAGTCCCTCCAGAGCGTTGAATTTTCCGGCTCCGTATTTCACCGGAGGCGTATTCCTCAATGCTTCGTCGATTTGTGATGTGGCGGCTATAACTTCGTGTACATCAGCGGAATTTAAAGACGGGTCGGCCTGCAGCCACATAGCAATGCCGCCGGCTACCACAGGTGCCGACATTGATGTTCCCTGGTCGGTCATCCAATAGTTGGTGCGACGACCCGAAGAAGAACTTGCAACCACCGAGTAGGAGTCGGGATGTGCTTCGTAAAAAGGTGTTGACATTGCCGAAACCAAAGCTGCTCCGGGAGCTATGCAATGTGGCAGGGTACGCCCGTCGGGCAGGGCGGCATAGGAGGAAAATGGTGCAATATCGCCATATTCATACGATGGATAGCCTTGTTCGTTCCCATTGATATCGGTCCAGGAGTTACGGCTTGTCCATGCTCCGACAACAACGGGACCCTCGCCGCATCCCATGGAATTTACCGACAGATAATCGCCTCCCGTAGTCCAGCCGGGCAGGTTCATGGAGTTCAGTTCGCAATATGAGCCTTGAATGTTAAGGTCGATTCTTTGGCCGTTTTCACCCTTAAGCGCCAAACCGACGAGAGTTGTCCAGCGTTCGTTGGAATCGGTATTGTTCAGCATGAATTCAATTTGATATCCTGCACGGCCATTCGGCGTTTCGGTGGGATATACTGCCACATAACTATCGGAAAAAGCTTTGTTGAAACCGACGATGCCGTTTTTTGCAAAATTACCCGCATAACCGCTGTAATCATCTGTGACAAGTGTGGTTACATCTTCTTCGGGATTTACAGGGATACGCCCGTATTCTGTACCGGTTTGCCAGTTCATGACAACTAATTCCAATTCGGAGAGGCGATCATCGGAACTCCACAGGCCGCATGCTCCGCCGAGTTTTCGCGTCCATGTAACCGAAGGATGTATAAAAGTGTTGAGTTGCGACTCGGTTTGAGTGAAAGTTTTTGATATAGAAGCGCATGTGCCTGCCGAATTTCCTGCCGAAATTACAATTACAGCCTTTTTGCTCAATTCTGTGAGCAGGGCGGCCATAGGGTCGCTTCCGTCGTGCGGGCCGATTTCATCGGACAGCGAGAGGTTTATGACGCACGGACGTCCGCTTTCCTCGGCAATATCCACTATGCGGCATATTCCGTCGGCAATATTTACATCGTAAAGTTGTCCGCAAGCCACTATGGGAGTGCTGCCCGGCGCCATACCATCGTATAGACCCGAATTTCCTCCGGCCATTGTTCCGAGGACGTGTGTGCCGTGAGTGTTGTCGGGCGAGTCGGTTATGAAAGCCTGCACCATCATGGGAGTGGAGTAGTCGGTGAACGAGGCGTTGTTATTGGTATAGTGCAGAATACGTTCCGTTCGCGGACGTCCGTCGGTATTTAAGAATGCGGGGTGCCTGAGGTCGAATCCCGAGTCGAATATGCCTGTAATAACCCCGGAACCGTCAAACGAGCCGTATTTGTCAACACCTGCATGGAGATTGTCCGCTCCTGTGACTGAACGAGCAATATCGTTAGTCTGCATCAGTTTGCGTGGAGCATAAATGCCTGAAATTCCGCGGTCTGTGGATAATTCAGATAAGTTGGCGCGACTGCCTGTTACAATAAGAATATCGCCTGCGCGGGAAACAAGTTCGATATCATCAGGCAGTACCAATTCATGTCCCGGTTCGGTTTGCACAAACACGGTTATGGAGTCGTCGGAAATGTTATTTTTAAGCAATGCACGCGTATAACCGTTGTGGGAGGCGCCAAAACAGAACTGAAAACATGCAAGACAAAGGACAGAGGAAACGAACTTCATTAACGGGGAGATTTAACAATGAGGGTAAAATATAATGATAGCCCCGATTCTTCGCGAGTCGGGGCTGTCGGTTCTATCAAAAGTTAGTTCATTTATGTCTTATTACGATAATAAGACGCCCCGAGCTGCTAAAGGTTTAATCGGTCTTCATAATTTAACTTTGGTTAACAACTTTGGAGATAAACATTCCTTCGCGTGTCAAAAGTTTTTTATCAACCATTGATTGTACATGGGCGAGCATTTGTGCATAATTGGAAGGATAATAGGCTTCCAGCGAACGCAGGTCAAGTCGGGAACATGGTGCAATCATATTGAAGAACCTGTCGAGATCAGCTTCAAAAACATCTTCGTCAAATGCCGGAGATGTTGATTTGCTGCGACATACATCACATTTGCCGCAATCGGCTGCGTTCATGTCGCCAAAGTAATTGAGCATACGCGAAACCGGGCAGGAATCGGTGTTGTATACGTAATCTTTTATAGCATCTATGCGGTGTTTCATTTGTTCCCGGCGATTTTCGTAAACCTCTTTTGAGAATGTGAGGAGCTTGCTTTCGCAACGGTTGGCGGTGAAACACAGCCATGGAGTGGAGGAGCGTGGTATGTAATATATAATGTGTTTGCGGCGAAGCGTTACAAGCGTTTCATATACCTGCTGAGGGGTAAATCGGCATTTATGGGCAATTTTCACCTCATCGAAAAACACATAGTCGCTGAAAACGCCGGCATAGGTGCGGAGAACGGCCCGCATTATCTGTTCCTCTTCAGGTGTAAAGTCTTCGGAATAAAGTTCTTCGCGAGAGCATCGCATCATGATGCGAGCCGAGCGGTCGGCCATGGGAGAGAACTCAATGTATTCCGCGCGTTCCAGAATTCCAATTGCGCTAAGTACCTTTGCAGGAGGGAGCTTGTAGCGCACGCACATTGTCTGAGGATCGAATTCGTACACGCAACCGAAACCTTCGCCCATAGGCACGCAAAGGAAGCGGCAAATTTCATCGTAAACTTTCCTGATGAAGTCCTTGGATGGAAATGCCGTTTCAAGGCGTTTGGCAAGTATTGACTTATCATGATTGTCGGAAAGCATGACAGCGACCGATGGTTGCCCGTCGCGTCCTGCGCGTCCCGCTTCCTGATAGTATTCCTCAAGAGTGCTCGGAACATCGTAGTGAACGACAAGTCGTACATCGGGCTTGTCGATACCCATTCCAAAAGCCGTTGTGGCAACGATTATGCGCACTTTTCCGTTTTGCCAGTCATCCTGTCGCTCATTTTTTTCTTCGGCCTGCAGTCCTGCATGATAGTAGGTTGCGGCATGGCCTTGGCCAATCAATGCCTCGGCAATTTCTTTAGTGCGTTTTCGGGAGCGGACATATACAATTGCAGAGCCTTTTATGGACGAAACTATCTGAAACAGTTTGTTGAGCTTGCTGTCGGTGCGGCGGATAAGGAATGAAATATTGTTTCGGGAAAAGCTTGTGGCAAAACGGTTTTCGTTGCGCATTTGGAGGCATCGGGCAATATCGTCGACGACCGTAGGAGTTGCCGATGCCGTGAGTGCGAGGAAAGGCACATCAGGGTATTGCTCGCGTAATTTGGCTATACGGAGGTAGGAAGGGCGGAAATCGTAGCCCCATTGCGATATACAATGAGCTTCATCCACGACAAAGAGGCTTGGCGACCACATGGCCAGCCGAGCCATAAAATTTTTAGACGAAAGCCTTTCGGGCGCGACATATATCATTTTTACCTTGCCCTGATTGCACAGCTCCATGACATATTCCGTTTCAGCGCGTGACATTCCCATAAAGAGGCAGCGAGCGGGGATTCGGCGTTTACGCAAGGCGTCGACCTGGTCTTTCATCAGTGATACCAAGGGAGTTATCACTACAGTAAGTCCGGGCAGCATCAGCGCCGGAACCTGGAATGTTATGGATTTCCCGCCCCCTGTGGGTAGGAGTCCAATGGTATCGTGACCCGCCAGTACGGAATTTATAATATCTTCCTGAAGAGGGCGGAAAGCCTGGTATCCCCAGTGTTTTTGAAGGCACTCCGCGGGAGAGGGGGGAGCCGCTTCGGGAGTATATTGCGGTTCCGGCTCGGAGAAATCGTAGTAGCCGTAGGGGATGCTGTCCATGAGGAGAAGCTTATACTTCGGTGAGTCGTATTTGCTTTACCAGCAGCTGCAAAGGCGATGAAGCGTTCTGGTGCTTGTTCTCTTCGATAGAATAGCATATATTGAACGGCCGGCCGGAGTGTATGTGCTCGAAATATGAGGCCATATTGAACGCTATGCCGTTTATAACGCGGCCTGAAGTGTCATCGACCAACTCAAGTTTTATATGTTCGAGATTTCGTCCGACAAGTTTGCTTGTGCCGAAATCCTTTACGCGACGGGTGCAGAAAATGGGCTTGCGGTTTCCGGGGCCGAAGGGATTGAAGAGTCGGAGAGTTGAGACGAATTCGGGCGTAATTTCGGAAAAATCGAGGAAGGCGTCGATGTCGATTTGCGGAGTAAGCTGCTCGGGGAGGATGTTTGCGGCCACGTATTCCTCAAATCGGGCAGTAAATTCAGGGATATTTTCTTCTCTTAGAGACAGTCCAACGGCATAGGTGTGTCCGCCGAAGTTTTCGAGCAAGTCGCGAGTAGACTCAACGGCTTTGTAAATATCGAAACCTTGTACCGAGCGTGATGAACCTGTTGCGAGCCCGTTTGACAGGGTTAGTACTACCGAGGGTTTATAGTACAATTCGGTAAGTCGCGAAGCAACAATGCCGATAATACCTTTGTGCCAGTCCTTGTTGTAGATGACAATGGATTTTTTGGGAGAATGGACTTCTCCTCGAGCTTCCAGAATGGCATTAGCCTCCTCGGTAATTTGCTTGTCGAGCTCTTTGCGGTCCTTGTTGTACTGGTCGATTTCCAGACTTTTACGCGCAGCGTCCTTGGAGTCGCGAGCGACAAGCAGCTCCACTGCCTCGCCACCGCTCTGCATGCGTCCGGATGCATTTATGCGGGGCCCTATTTTGAAAACTACATCGTTGAGAGTTATCTCCTTGCCCCCCAGCCCGCAAGTTCGGATAATGGCCCTGAGACCCATATTAGGGTTGCTGTTCAGTCGTTTAAGTCCCATGTAAGCGAGCACACGGTTCTCATCAATCATTGGCACAATATCGGCTGCAATACTCACGGCAACCAAGTCGAGCATGCATTCAAGTTCGGCGGTTGCAATGCCGTTGCTTATTGAGAAAGCCTGCATGAACTTATATCCTACTCCGCAGCCCGAAAGATGCGGGCAGGGATATGTTGAGCCTTCCAGCTTTGGATTGAGAATAGCCACAGCAGGAGGCAGTTCTGCATCGGGCATATGGTGGTCGCAGATTATAAAGTCAATGCCTTTTTCGGCTGCATATCTGATTTCTTCAATAGCCTTTATACCACAGTCAAGGACAATTACAAGCCTAACACCCTGCTCGGCAAGATAGTCGATGCTTTTTAGAGATATGCCGTATCCGTCATCATAACGGGTTGGAATATAAAAATCGAGTTCCGAGTAAAAGTTCTGAAGATATCGGTAAACCAATGCCACCGCAGTGGTTCCGTCAACGTCGTAATCGCCGTAGACCATTATTTTTTCCTTGGCCCCCATTGCCTTGTTCAATCGTTCTACTGCTTTGTCCATATCAGGCATCAGGAACGGATCGTGTAAATCTCGTAGAGAGGGATGGAAAAACTTTTCGGCGGCATCGATAGTGGTAATACCTCGTTGCACGAGCAAATCACTAATAGTGCGGCAATTGGCAAAACGTCGAGCCAATTCCGCGCCAAGGCGCTGCTCCTCGGAGGACAACCCGGTATAATTCCATTTTCGAGTCATATATAGTATTATCTCATTACAAACCAAATACTTGTTTCATAAATATGAAAAAATGCCACAAATATGAACAAGTTACAATGCAAAAGTACAAAAAATTACTGAAAAACGCATGGAATTGCGAGCTTTAGAAGTATTAAAAGATATTTTTCGATTTAACCTATGTTAAATATTGCTTGGTATAATGTTGAGACAGTGCATGTTGTGGACAAGGCGAAAATGTTAAATGCAAATATTTTGCGTTTAGGTATTGACAAACGCAAATTTATGTTGTAACTTTGCAGTGTGAGAGTTGAAGAGTTCAACTTTTAGGCGGGAACGAAGATTCCCCGAAGCTTACAAA
>CAMWMR010000033.1 GCA_947175425.1 uncultured Porphyromonadaceae bacterium | reverse complement strand
TACTGCATCGCAGGATCCTTTAAATTGTCCGCAATCACGCACAAGTCAGCCCCGTGATATTGATTTATCACGCCCGGATACACATGTTTATACACATAGTTTAGATACTCGAGAATCGTTCGCGTATAATCCACCCCTTTTTTGGGTGCAATAACAATCCTCCCTCCTCCCGGACTCTTTCGCGCACGTTCTGCAGCGGTTATAAACTTGAGCTCCTGCTCATTAAGTTGTCGTCCCGGAATAAAATTTGAATATTTGCGGTTCATAATCATTGGAATTTGAATTAATGGATGAATTTGATATTTGAATAATTTTGTAAGCTTCGGGGAATCTTCGTTCCCGCCTAAAAGTTGAACTCTTCAACTCTTACACTGCAAAGTTACAACATAAATTCGCATTTGTCAATAGTTTTAGGCAACTTTTTTTCAAAAAAAATTAGCTCATTCCTTTAATGAACTAATATTAAGCAAATTACCAAACAAGAATTTGCGCTCCTCCGGATTGAGGAGCGCACGCCTCAGGAAACTGGGAGAGAGGTCGTTTGTGGCGCTTTCAGCTCACAGAATAGTGGATTACAATCCGGAACGCCCGGTTTCGTTTCCTTTTAAGTGAAAACGAATTAGTTACGTAAAATGTTTTCTATTTTATCAATTATCAGCTCTATAGCAACCTGCGATGTATCCGTTTCTGCATAAAGTTGATTTGCAGGCACTACGGCGGGAACGCCCGCATTAAATCGTTCCCCAAGCGATATCAGAAACCCCTGCAATGCAAGTTGACGCGCAAGCTCGGGCTTCCCCGTAAAACCGTGAATTAGCCACGGCTGTCGCGGATGTAGCTCGGAATGCAGCTTCATTAGCAGCCCGTAACGCTTTACACAATGAATTACAAGCGGTTTCCCAAGCCTTTCCGAGAGCCGCACATGCAACATAAATATACGTGTCTGAGTCTCTTCGTCAGCTCCTCGCAATGCATCGAATCCGCATTCGCCTATCGCCACAATACGCTCATCCATGGCAAGGCGTCGCAAACTCTTAAAATCCTCGCAGCTAATATGTTGGGTATCCCACGGATGTATGCCCGCACTATAATAGGCACTCCCTGCTGCTTGCAGTTGAAAATCAGTCCCTACACAAATATTTGTAAGAACATTCTCTCCCGTAATATCGTGGGCATGAACGTTTTTGAATCTGGAAAAAGCACCCGTTTTCATGGCACGGGGTCATAGCCGCTTCCTCCCCACGGATGACAACGGCATATTCGTTTTATTGCCAGCCACATACCCTTTATAGGACCGTGTTTTTTCAAGGCCTCCAAGGCATACGCACTGCACGTAGGCGTAAATCGACACGAGGGAGGGGTCAACGGCGATATACAGCTGCGATAAAAATATATCGGCAGCGATAGCAAATATACAATCGCTTTACTGGTTGTCGACTGCTTCTTCGTCGGATTGTTCAACCGGGGCATAGTGGAGAGAGAGTGAGTTAAGTATCCGTTTTACAGCGCTTTCCACCTTGGAATACGATGTAAGTTTGTCGGCTACATATATAAATGCTACATCAAGACGATTACCCGCCCCGAAGTCAAAACTTGAATGGTTGAGCCGGAATGCCTCGCGGATACGCCGCCGCATCATAACTCGGTCAACAGCATGGCGTAAACGCTTTTTAGGCACCGATATAAGGAATGCTACCGCAGCGTCCGACGAACGCCCGGCATTGTTACGCGCAAGCACGCGTAGAGGATATACAAGACGCGAAAACTCCGCTCCTTCGCGATCAAACAGTGTGTCTATGTCGCGAGTGGAACAGAGTTTTTGTTTCTTATATAACCCGAATGTCTTCACTCTCAGTTATTTTCGCTGAGGAAGAGATCTATGGCCGTAGTCATCGACGGCGCTTTGGGGGTCGGTGCTTCAACGTCAAGACGCAAGCCCGCATCGCTTACCGATTTAATGGTCGGTGCGCCAAAAGCCGCTATGCGGATATCGCCCTGATTGAAGTTCGGAAAATTCTTCAGGAGCGATTCTATCCCCTGAGGACTGAAGAACACAAGCATGTCGTAGTCAAATGCTTCGTCTGGGGTGAAATCGTTGCTGACAGTACGATACATTACCGCAGAGGTAACGTTTATTTTATTTGCTGCCAGATAGTTGGCCTCGCTGCCGTCGTTTACATCGCTTATCGCAAGTAAAAACTTTTCGGTCTTGTGCTTCTGCATCGACGAAATTAATCCGTCAAGCTTGCCGGTTGCGGATGCAAAAATCTTGCGTTTGCGGTATACAATATACTTCTGAAGATAGTTGGCTATTGTTTCACTGGTACAGAAGTACTTCATTGTCATGGGGATAGTAAGGCGCATTTCCTCGCAAAGACGGAAGAAATGGTCTATGGCGGTTTTAGCCGTGAAAACCACTGCGGTGAAATCGGCAATATTTACCTTCTGCTGGCGGAATTCTTTTGCCGACAGTCCTTCTACTTTTATAAAGGGCCTGAAAACAAGCTCTACGCCGTGTTTTTGGGCAATTTCAAAGTAGGGCGATTTATCCGATGATGGTTTCGGTTGGGATACCAGAATTTTCTTTATGTTCACGCTTCTATGAATTAATTCAGCCGTTTAACACTGTTAAACTAAAAAACATCCTCTACAAATTTACTGCTAAAGAGTAGAGGACAAGCAAAGGAAGTATTTCCAAGGTGCAAAGGTACAAAATAAAATAAAGCAATGAGCTAATTCCTGCGTAAAAAATTCTAAATCCTTTTGCTATGAAAATAACTCGAGCAAGCCCGTAAATCCCTAATCCCGTGATTATCATGGCATAACGTAGGGTAGGGCAGTATACCGCCAAAAGTGCCGCAGGAATGAACGGAAGCGCCGCAAAAGCCTGGCTCGCCGAAAATCCGTTTAACCATTGCCGGCTTTGCTCTTTGCTGCCGAAGGCATATCCTACTGTGCGGTATGCGACAAGCTGGAATACATAGTACGCTCCGAACAGTACTATTCCCGAACCGAGGGCGGCAAATGAAGCTACCTGTGGAACGCCCGGAAGCCAATGAAGCAGCGTTCCCCCGAAAACTATGTAGATTGTCGCGAGCAACGCCGCTGCCACGGTGGATACGCTCCGCGCACTGTCAAATACATTCGGACGCCGGCGAAGGCTCCACAACTGGCCCCAATAGCTCTTAAGGGCACGACCTATATGCGGCGCATTCAGGCACGCGGCAACCATAACTGCCATAAAAAGAGCGCTTACGGCCGAGCTGTCCCCTATGTTAACCGTCCGGGCTGTCGGCAATATTCCTTCTCGAAGTCCCGACGGTTTTTCCTTGAACTCAGTCTGTGCCACGGCAAGTACAAGTTCCTCTGCACGAAGACTGTCGGCAACTTCTGTGGGTATGAAATGAGGAATCCGCCCCGATACGGTATCGGCGGCAATGGAATCTACAATCACAGTTTGCAAAACCTGCGATGTGTCGGCCTGAACCGGCGGTGTATACGAAAAAGGAGAAATTACGGGTGATTCCTGGGACATGTTCAGAATTTTGGAGAGAATATTTGTTCAACAGGCTCGCGAAGAGCCATTTCAACAACTTGTTCCGGACTTTCTGCAACTTCGTAAAGCAACGCATGATCCGGTTTCATCGTTCCCGCTTTTATCGCCGCCTCAAACATATCGAGCAACGGACGGTAATAATCTTCACAATTGTAAATCACAATGTTACCATGGAAAAGCCCAAGCTGGCGCCACGTTATAACCTCGCACAGTTCCTCGAATGTGCCTATGCCTCCGGGCAACGCAACGCAGGCAACCGATGAGCCGGCCATTTTTTGCTTGCGCGTATGCATATCCGGAACTATGTCAAGCTCCGACAGACCGGTGTGCTGCCAACCGCGCTCAACCATGAACTGCGGTATTATGCCCCGAACCTTACCTCCCGCTTCAAGAGCTCCTCGTGCAACAGCTCCCATCAGTCCCGTGCGACCGGCACCGGTTATTAATGATATGCCTTTATTGGCAAAAAGGGCGCCGATGCGCGCGGCATCGCTCAAAAATCGAGGCGGTACGTCTTCGGCAGAACCGCAATATATGGTAACAAATGTTTCTCCGGACATCGTAAAGTATATATTTTGTGCAAAATTATAAAAAAAACAGCACATTGCCATTAAAGAAACATTGCAGGGTGATATGTAGTTTGACAAAAACATTGTAATTTTGCAAACGGCAGATAAATATCAATTTGATGCAAAGCAAAAATACTTTCCGTAAAATACTTGGAGCTACTCTAAAATACGTTGTCCCGCTCGTCATAAGCGTGGGACTGTGCTATCTGCTTTTCACCGGAATCGACTACCGCGAGATGCTCGCTATAATTCGCGAGCAGTGCGACTACCGTTGGATTGCCGCAGGATTCATCCTCAGCATTACTTCTCATATTTGCCGGGCATTCCGCTGGAGCATTCAGCTCGATTCCCTCGCAATTCCGGCTCCAAAGCATGCACTGATTTACAGTATTTTCGGCACTTATGCCGTAAACCTCGTTTTTCCGCGCCTCGGCGAAGTGTGGCGAACAGGATATATTTCCCAACGACAGAAAGCTCCTTTCACAACCGTTTTCGGCTCTATGATAGCCGACAGGCTTGCCGACACCGTAACGGTGCTCCTGATCACCGGAGCAACCTTCCTCGTGGCCTCCCGTGCAGTCATGGCATTCCTTCGCGAGAACGGCGAAAGCTACGCCGCCATTGCCCGGCTACTCGAATCTCCTTGGCTGTGGGGCGCTGTAATCATCCTCCTCGCCGCAATATGCTACTTTATGCGGGCGCGTTTCAAAAACCCCGCTCTACTTAAGCTCCAGACTGCACTCAAAGAGCTGTGGCAAGGCTTCTGGGGTATATTCAAAATGCCTCACAAAGGACGCTGGCTACTCCTTACCGCAGGCATCTGGGGATGCTTTTTCGGACAGACATACCTCGCTTTCTATGCCTTCCCCTTCACCCGCGTCCTCCTCGAAACCCACGGAATGCAAGTCGCCCTGGTAACCTTTGTGCTCGGAAGCATAAGCATGGGAGTACCCTCAAACGGAGGCATAGGCCCATGGCAGTGGGCAGTCATTTTTGCCCTGGGTATATACGGCCTCCCCTTTGCTCAGGCAGGAGCGTGGGCAAACGTAGTCCTCGGCTCCACAACCCTCCTCACAATAGCTCTCGGCATCTTCACCTTCGTTGCAATTATGCTCGATAAAAAGAAGCACGCCGCCGAATTGAAATAATATTAAAATAACACACAACTATATAGAATACAGTTACAAAAGAAATGTCTAAAGTAATAATTATCGGAGTAGGCGGTGTTGGCACCGTAGTCGCTCACAAGTGTGCTCAGCACCCCGAGGTTTTCAGCGAGATTGTTCTTGCTTCACGTACCCTCAGCAAGTGTGAGGCCGTGGCTAAGGCCATTGGCAAGTCAAATATCAGCGTCGATCGTGTCGATGCCGATAACGTTGACGAGATTGTGGCGCTTTTCGAACGCCACCGTCCCGAACTCGTTATAAATGTGGCACTTCCCTATCAGGACCTCAACATTATGGAAGCCTGCCTCAAGTGCGGCGTAAACTATCTCGATACCGCAAACTACGAGCCTAAGGACGAAGCTCACTTCGAATATTCATGGCAGTGGGCCTACCGCGAACGTTTTGAACAGGCCGGACTCACCGCAATTCTCGGCTGCGGTTTCGACCCCGGCGTTTCAGGTGTTTTCACCGCTTATGCCGCTAAGCACCATTTCTCGGAAATGGAGTATCTGGACATCGTCGACTGCAATGCCGGCGACCACGGTAAAGCCTTCGCAACAAACTTCAACCCCGAAATCAACATCCGCGAAATCACTCAGAACGGACGCTACTGGCAGGACGGCCAATGGGTGGTGACAAAACCCCTCGAATTCCACCGCACACTCAATTATCCCAACATCGGCCCGCGCGAAAGCTATCTGCTTTTCCACGAGGAACTTGAAAGCCTTGTGCAGAACTATCCCTCTATCAAGCGCGCACGTTTCTGGATGACTTTCGGACAGGAATACCTCACACACCTGCGCGTTATTCAGAACATTGGCATGGCACGCATCGACGAAGTGGAATACAACGGTACCAAAATCGTGCCTCTGCAGTTCCTCAAGGCCGTACTGCCCAACCCGCAGGACCTGGGCGAAAACTACCACGGCGAAACATCAATCGGCTGCCGTATTTCGGGTAAGGACAAAAACGGCGAACCTCTAACCTACTACATCTACAACAACTGCTCACACGAAGCCGCATACCGCGAAACAGGAATGCAGGCCGTGAGCTACACTACCGGTGTACCCGCAATGGTGGGCGCAATGATGTTCCTCACAGGAAAATGGAACAAACCCGGTGTACACAATGTGGAGGAATTCAACCCCGACCCATTCCTCGAAGAACTTGTAAAGAACGGACTGCCTTGGCACGAAGTGCTCAACCACGACCTTGAAATGGATTGATAAACAAGGGGGAGCACAAAACAACTGTGCTCCTCTTTTTAATCCCGAACGATGAATATAACAGCTACAATCATCACACATAACGAGGAACGAAACATAGAACGTTGCCTCAGCTCGCTTATCGGTGTTGCCGATGAAATAGTTGTTGTGGATTCGTTCAGCACCGATGCCACGGCCGATATTTGCAGGCGGTACGGATGTCGCGTTGTTGAGCGTACGTTCACCGGCTACGGCTCCCAGCGCCAGTATGCGGCAGGCCTTGCCACGGGGCCGTATGTCCTGTCAATCGATGCCGACGAATTCCTCTCCGAGGAGCTGCGCGAAAATATTATCGCGCTTAAAACCGCCGGCTTCGGACACCGCATGTATGCGTTCCGTGTGGTGAATTACATTTGCGGACATCCGCTCAAAGGTAGCGGACTCGCCCCCAATATGCAGACACGTCTGTTCGACAAGCGATATGCCACCTGGGATTTGCTCGATGTCGGCGAGCGCCTCAGTTATCCCGGGAGTGTGCTCCCGCGCCCCGTTAAAGGCGAGCTGTGCCACTACCGTTGCGGCAGCTACGAGGAACTCGAGCTTAAAGAGATGCGAAACGCACAGATGCGCGGACGAATGCTCGCCGCCGCAGGAATTCGCCCCGGAGTCCTTATGTGCGTATATCGTGGCGTAATGGCAATGCTGAAATGCCATTTCCGCCAGGGTGCCATGCTCGACGGCGAGGCCGGTCGACGCATTGCTTTACTTAAATATTACTCCACAAGCCACGCCTACCGAACGGCGCGTTCCATTGTGCAAAAAGGAAAATGAACATAATTCACCTTGTATCCAATAAAGTGTGGGGCGGTGGCGAACGATATGTCCTCGACCTGTGCCGTTATATGAACGCTCAAGGCCACAGCGTGGCTGTGATTTCACGAGGTATCGACGCGGTTGACGCGCCGTTCCGCGAGGCCGGATTCACGCCCGGACGCCTCCCGTTGGGTGGAGTTTTCGATTTTATAAGCCCCGTTCGACTTGCACGGGTGCTCGACCGCACCGCCGCGCCCGTAATTGTACATGTGCACAATTTCAAGGACGCGCGAACCGCTTTGCGTGCCCGCAGGCTAATGGCCGACAGCTCGAAAGTTCGTGTTGTAATGACGCGTCACCTTGTGCGTCCCGCAAAAAACGACCGCAGTCACAACGAGTTGTACAACTCGCTTGATGCACTCATATTCGTGTCCGAAACCGCGCGCCGAAAATTTATGTCGGGCAAGCCGGCAGTAGATGAATCCCGCATCGTTGTAGTACCTCCCGCAGTCCCCGCACATCCCGTAACGCCGCTCAGCCGCGAAGAGGGCGAGTTCCGCGTAGTTTTTGCCGGACGTCTGCATCCCGAAAAAGGCTTGGACAAGCTTTTGGAGGCTTTTGTCGGAATGCCCGAAAATGCCCGTCTGCACATTGTCGGCTCGGGCAGTCCCCGCTGTGAAACCGAGTATCGCCGCAAGGCCTTCAGTCTGGGTATTTCGCAGCGCGTTGTGTGGCACGGACATGTGGACGATCCCTTGCCCCTCATGGCTTCGGCCAATGCAGGAGTGCTGCCATCGCTTGTCGCCGAATCATTCGGCCTGGCGGTACTTGAATTTATGCAATGCGGAGTGCCGGTTGTGGCAAGTTCCGGAGGAGGCCCCGCCGAAATAATCGAAGACGGTAAAGACGGCATTCTTGTGCCTCCCGGCGACGTGGCCGCACTGCACAAAGCTTTGATGAGCCTGAGCCAATCTCCGCAGGCATGCGCGGCAATGGGCCGTAACGCTGCCCGCAAAGCCGCCGATGACTACGCTTACAATAAATTTGCCGGAAGTATTTATGAAATTTACGAACGCGTGTGCCATGAATAAGGATTTTCCACCCAATGTTGTGCTGAACTATGAACCTGAGCGCGGCGACGAGGCTCGCGCCATGGCTCACAGTCTGCTCAACGACGGTATGCCGGCCGATGCTGTCGAAATTTACCGCGCACGCAATCTGGTGGTAATAACTTCCGACGGTAAATATTGCATAAAATCGTTTAAAATTCCCGACTTTTTCAAAGGCTGTGTTTACGGATTCATGCGCCTCCCCAAAACGCGGCGTGCATGGCTCAACGCGCAACAACTTAAGAACTTCGGGATTTTTACTCCTGCGCCCGTACTTTCCATGGAAGTTCATCGTGCCGGGCTGCTCGGCGCAAGCTGGTACGTTACCGAGGCTCTGCACGGCTGGAGTACATTGCGAGGAGTGGAAAAACGCGACGATTTCCCCGCTCTTGCCAAAGCCCTGGCAGCGTTTATGTTGCAACTGCATGAAAAAGGAATTTTTATGCGCGATTTCACTCCCGGAAATATTTTGTTTAAACAAAAGAGAGGGGAATATTTGTTTTGTCTTGTAGATATAAACCGTATGCACTTCGGCGAAAGCAATTTTGCCGTGCTTCTCGGAAACTTCGGTTCGCCTCTTGATACACGAGCCGGAGTAGCGGTACTGGTAAAGGAATATGCACGCCTTTGCGCCGCGCAAGCCGTGAGCGGGTGGCCGGCGAGTGCCGAGGTAATTGAGCGTAAGGCAATGGAAGCATACGAGAAGCGTCAGGCTTTTATGGCACGGAAACGCCGCCTCAAACAACTTGTAAAACGAAAAAATTAATCCTCGAAAATTCATGCACATGATAACCGTTTACTGTAAAAATATCGACCGCTACATAGAAGTGGAAGGGGGCACAACGCTGTTGCAAATAGCCTCGGCGCTCGCTCCCGAATTGGGTTTCGAGCCGATATGCTGCCGCGTGAACAATAAGACCGAAGGCCTTTCCTACGAAATTTTCAAAGGCAAGTGCATTGAATTTCAGGATAAAACAACAGGCTCGGGGCCGCGAGTGTACACACGTTCGTTGTGCATGATTCTCTATAAGGCTGTAAGCGAGCTGATCCCCGATGCGCAGCTAAGCATAGCGCACTCAATATCACACGGTTACTACTGTCATCTCAGCACTTTCGATGTTGTTGACGAAGCTCTTGCACTGCGGATAAAGCAAAAAATGCGCGATATTGTGGCCGCCGATTATCCCTTTGAACGCCACGAGGCTCTTACTAAAGATGTTATAGGCATTTTCGAGGCGCAGGGATTGCGTTCCAAGGTGGAGCTCCTGCGGACAGTGCGCGAGATTTACACTACCTATTACAGCCTCGACGGGCTTTGCGACAGCTATTACGGCGCCCTTGCTCCCCGAAGCGGTATGATTGATGTTTTCGACATCATTCCCTATAAACGCGGATTCCTGCTCATGCCTTTCAATCCCGCCGAACCCGCAACTCCCGCACTTCCCGTGGAGCAGGAAAAGATGTATCGTGCTTTTACCGATTATCTTGAGTTCAACCACATTGTGGGTGTAAGCAATGTGGGCGAGCTTAACGAGTACGTCGAGCACCGCCGTGCCTCGGAGCTGATAAATGTGGCCGAGGCGCTCCACGAGAAAGCGCTGGCACGCATAAGCGACGACATCACACGCCGTTATGCCGAGGGAGGAGCGCGTATAGTGCTTATTTCCGGCCCTTCGTCTTCGGGAAAAACCACAACCACAAAGCGGCTTGCAATACAGCTTATGACAAATCTGCTCAAGCCGCAGATGATTTCCCTTGACGATTATTTTGTGGACCGTACGGCAACTCCGCGCGATGAAACCGGCGATTACGACTACGAGTCGCTCTATGCCCTGGATTTGAAGCAGTTCAATGCCGACCTCACCGCTATTCTCGCCGGCGAGGAAGTGGCTTTGCCGACATATAACTTCGAGACCGGCACGCGTCAGTATCGCGGTAACACGCTTAAGCTGGAACCCGGCTCTATTTTGCTTATAGAAGGCATTCACGGGCTTAACCCCGAGCTTACGGCGCAGATTCCCGAGGAGATGAAGTACCGTGTGTACGTGTCGGCGCTCACAACACTCAATATCGACCACCACAACTGGGTGCCCACAACCGATAACCGCCTGCTGCGCCGCATTATACGCGACCACAAGTATCGCGGAACAACTGCCGAGGAAACAATACGCCGCTGGCCCAGCGTGCGACGCGGCGAGGAAAAATGGATTTTCCCCTATCAGGAAAACGCCGATGCAATGTTCAATTCATCGCTGCTCTACGAACTGTCGGTAATGAAAGCATATGCCGAGCCCATTCTTCGCTCCGTTCCCGAAGATGTGCCCGAATATGCCGAGGCATACCGTCTTATAAAATTCCTGAGCTATTTCTTGCCGGTGAATATCAATTTGTTGCCCTCCACGAGCCTGCTCCGCGAGTTCCTTGGCGGAAGCTCATTCAAATATTGAACAATGCGACGCCTCATTCTCATCCTGCTGCTTTGTCCGGCCGTGTTGTGTTCCGCGACAGGCCCCGACGCCATGATTGTTCGTGCTGCCCGAGCCTACGAATCGGGCGAATGGGCATCTGCTCAGGCAATGTATTCCCTTGTAACCGAGCGAGAACCCGATGACGCTTTGCCCTACGGACGCGCCATTGTGGCTGCAAGCATGCGAGGCGACACCGCCTCGGTGTGTCCTCTGTTGGAAAAGGGGCTGCAGGCAGGTGTGCCTTTGGATTCACTGCTTGGCGTTATTGAGAACGGTGCTCTGGCTTTGGGAGAGGGGAGTATGTACCTTTCCACGCTCGACCGCATTGCCGCCACGCTGCCTTACCTGCGCCGTCCCGTGGATGTGCGTTTGTTAAACTATTTCAAATTCAGGCGCGATGCGGCCAACACCGCCCTCTATGCCCGCCGCTTGCTTGCAGGGCTGCCCGAGGATGCGCGTTATCTCAACGACCTTGCATGGGCCGAGGCCATGCAGGGAAATTTTACCGAGGCAGAGACTGCATGGCGTAAAGTGCTTGAATATCATCCAGATAATCTTGAGGCATTGACAGCCTTGGGAAATATGCTTGTGGAAACACATCCCGACGAGGCTCTTGTTCTGCTTGGACGTGCCAACGAGCTGCATCCGTCGAACTACCTCGCCTCGCTTATTTCCAAACTCAAACAGCGCACCCGATAATTGTAATTACGCTGCCGAGAATAATAAGTCCGAATCCTATATTTCTTTTCTTGTACCATCCGGGTTTAAGTGATTCGGTTTCAATTGGTTTGTTTTTGGAGCGATAAAAAGCATAAGCATATTTTATTGCATAAGCCATAAGGAACAATGCTCCCGCAATATTTATTGCAATTCCGCCATATATCAGAACATTCTGTAGCATAAGCTAAAATCCGTTTATAGTTAATATAAGTTATAAACAGCAAACTCCTAATTAAAGTTCTTATTCTCAACACATCTCTGAATGCAAAATTTCTCATGTTTTGCAGCATATAATTTTGTATATTGAGTTAAATTTTGTATATTTGGCGCGAAAACCCAAAAATCCAATAATATGAAAAAACTTTTACTTATTTTTTGTTGCTTGTTCTCGTTGGTAAGCGTGGCGGGCAATGACAGAGGCGTTTCCACTGTCAAGAATCCGACCGAGCCGGTGCAGGTTCGCAAAAAAGCTTCCGAACTTACCGATTATAAGCCTCTTGTAGTGGAGGGGCGCACCTGGTGGTACTATAATGGAAATGGACACGGACAGAAATATGAGTTCGGAGTAAGCATAGGCGAGCAGGAAGAGATCGACGGCGTGCTGTGGAACAGAGTGGAAGTTGGTTTGAGAGAGTACTTCGGCTACCGTGAGAGCCCCGGGCTTGTGTTTGAAACAGAGCCGCTTCTTGTTGCGCATGTTCGTGAAGAAAACCAAAAAGTATATGCCCGTTATTCCGGGTCATATACGGATTTCACCGGATTGGGTACAACTTGCATGGGGTCTCAGGCTCAATATCTTGTGGGCGACGATGATTTTATAGAAGGATTGGTTTATGATTTTTCACCTGCAGGTACTGAAACCTACTATGGCTCGAAAGAGAATGCTTGGCAAGCCTATTCCATTGACGATATAACAACCGGAACCTCCTCGGGATATGAGTACAACAAATATATTTGTAGTGCTGAAGATAACGAAGATATCAATAAAAGAATTATATGGCCATTGGATTTTGATTATCTTGAAGCCATAGGCTATGTAAACGGCCTCTTCTATTCGCCTTTTTCTAATGAAGAATTAACTTCGGTAGGCGCGTTTCAGCAGCTGGCATTGCGTTATGTAACCGATGCTGAGGAAAATGTGATTTACGAGGCCAAAGGCGGCAAACAGCTGTGGGCGTACTATGCCGGAGTGGAAAATATCCGAGTAAACGAGCCTGAAAGCTGGTTTAACCTGCAGGGTATGCCTGTTGAAAAACCGACAAGCCCCGGCATTTACATTCGCAAAAAAGGAAATGAGACAGTAAAAGTTGCTATTAGATAGGATTTTAACTAAGGAATATTTACTAAAAACAAACATTTCGGACGGGTCGCAGTGATTGCGACCCGCTTGTTTTATATATTTTATGTTTTGTAACATAAAACTTTGAAATTCAAGGTAATTGTTGTATATTTGCCACACTAAAACCAAAAATTAGTGTTATATGAAAAAAACTTTTACTTATTTTTTGTTGCTTGTTCACGTTGGTAAGCGCAGTGGCGGGCAATGACAGCGGCGTTCCGACTGTCCAAAATCCGGCCGAGCGGGAGCAGGTTCGTAAAAAAGCTCCTCATCTTACGGAATACCAGCCTCTTGTAGTGGAGGGGCGCACCTGGTGGTACTATAATGGAAATGGACACGGACAGAAATATGAGTTCGGAGTAAGCATAGGCGAGCAGGAAGAGATCGACGGCGTGCTATGGAACAGAGTGGAAGTTGGTTTGAGAGAGTACTTCGGCTACCGTGACAGCCCCGGGCGTGTATTTGAAACAGAGCCGCTTCTTGTTGCTCATGTTCGTGAAGAAAACCAAAAAGTATATGCCCGTTATTCCGGGTCGTATACGTATTTCGCTGCATTGGGTACAACTTGCATGGGATCTCAGGCTCGTTATCTTGTGGACGACGATGATTTTATAGAAGGATTGGTTTATGATTTTTCACCTGCAGGAACCGAAACCTATTATGGCTCGAAAGAACATAATTGGCAAGACTATTCAATTGATTTTATAACAACCGGAACGTATGCCGGAATGTTGTATAACAGGTATCTTTGCAGCACTGAACTTAACGAAGATATCTATAGGAGAATTATATATCCATTGGATTTTGAATATTTTGAAGCAATAGGCCATGTAAACGGCCTGTTCTACTCGCCGTTCTCATGTGACTATATTGATGCAGTAGGCGCGTTTCAGCAGCCGACATTGCGTTATGTAACCGACAGGACCGCAAGCAATGGACACAGGGTGATTTACGAAGCCGCCGGAGGAAAAACTCTTTGGACGTATTATGCTGAAAATATGCCTAATCCGAATTACAAGCCTCTTGTAGTAGAGGGTCGCACATGGTGGTACTATAATACTAATGCAGAAGGAAAGAAATGTGAATTCGGAGTAAGCATAGGCGAACAGGAAGAGATTGACGGCGTGCTGTGGAACAGAGTGGAAGTTGGTTTGAGAGAGTATTTCGATTCCGTTGACAGCCCCGGACTTGTGTTTGAAACCGAACCTGTTCTTGTGGCTCATATCCGCGAAGCAAACCAAAAAGTATATGCCCGTTATTCCACCTCATATCCGGGTTTCAAGGCATTGGGCTCAACATGTCTGGGTGGCCAGATGCAGTATTTGGATTCGGATGATTTTATAGAAGGATTGGTTTACGATTTCTCATCTGTAGGAACCAAAACATATTATGGCTCCAAAGAAAACAATTGGGAATCATATACGATTGTACATAAAACAGTGTCGATTTACTTTGCTCCCGATACGGATTATATATACAGCAACTACCTGTGCACAACCGAAGACAAAGTTTATCATCTTATACCGTTGGAATTCAGGTATAATGAGGCTATAGGCAGTGAAAACGGCCTGTTCTACTCGCCGTTCTCAAGCGACTCGGTTGACGGAACCGATGCATTCCAACAGCCGACACTTCGTTATGTGACAGCTACCGATGGAACTGTGATTTACGAGGCCGAGGGTGGCAAACAGCTGTGGGCCGATTATGCCGGAGTGGAAAATATCCGAGTAAGCGAGCCTGAAAGCTGGTTTAACCTGCATGGTATGCCTGTTGAAAAACCGACAAGTCCCGGCATTTATATCCGCAAAAAAGGAAATGAGACAGTAAAAGTTGTTAAGTAAGTGTTGAAAATTAGTTTATACCATATTCCGGTAGCCTGTAGGCGATTTTCAACCTTGCTTGTCGGTCACAGAGCTACGGCTATGCTCCCTTCGCACAAGGCCGAAACTCATCCAACATTCAACCAAACTATAATATAAACTAATTTACAACACTTACTTATAGATAGGATTTTAACTAAGGAATATTTACCAAAAACAAACATTTCGGACGGGTCGCAGTGATTGCGACCCGTTTGTTTGCATAAGCGTTGCGGCAGTGAGAAATTTTTTGTAATTTTGTGAGCTTAAGCTTAGAGGATGTTTACTTTTAACATTATGAAATCTTTAGAGTCCTTTCAGGCCTGTATGAATATTTCGTTCAGTTGTTATGGAACCCCATAACTCCTTCACTCAATTTCCATACAATCTCTGAAAATCTCTCTAAATCTTAACATAAGTCAAAAGTAAACATACTCTTAGAGTGTTTCGGAATTCAAGTTAGAAGTTATTTCGGCTTGTATTTCAGCATTAATTCGGTAGTTTTGAACCTCTGTAACTACGCCACTCCAAAACAAATCCATTCTAAAATAAAAATAGAATACATGAATAAAATCTCTCTCATAGCTGCTTTTTTTCTCGGGATTTTGCCTGCATCGGCCCTCGAGCTTAATGTACAGCCCGGACAATTGGCCTCGGCAGCCGGTTCGGACGCTGCTGCAGCAACCGGTCTTACCCTCAGCGGAAGTGTAGATGCTTCCGATTTGTTTTATATAAGTTCCGCGATGCCTGAGTTGCGCAGCCTCGATATGGGTTCCTGCGCTATCAGTGCGTATAATGGCGCAGCCATAAACGGCGTTAATACTTTCCCGGCCAATACCATTCCTGCCGGAGTATTTGCCGGCACCGGTATTGAGGAGCTTGTTCTTCCCAAAGAGGGACGGCTGGATATCGGAGAGTTCGCATTTGCGGGAAGCGGTATCCGTTCGCTTGTACTGCCTGCCGGCACACAGGAACTCGGCGCGGGAGCATTCAGCTCGTGCCCGCAGCTTGTAAAAGTTGTTTTTAACAGCAATGTCAGCTCGGGCGGATATGTGTTTAAATCGTGTGCGGCACTTTATGAAGTTGATTTGTCGGGCGTTACCGTTTTGAACGGTGCCGAATTCGCCGATTGCGTTTCCCTTGAGGTGGTGACTAACACAAATGCTTTGACTGTAATAGGCCCCGAGGCTTTTGAAGGGTGTGAGAATCTGCACAACTTCAGCTTCGGCATATCGCTTAAAAGCATAGGCGATGAGGCTTTTGCCGGTTCCGGCCTGCAGCATGTGGATTTGTTCGATTGCAAGTCGCTGAGCAGCGTGGGACCATGGGCATTTGCAAAAAATCCTGTTCTTGAAAGCGTTCGTTTCCCCGTCTCGCTGCAAAGTATTGGCGAGGGAGTGTTTTTTGAATGCAGCGCGCTCAAAACGCTCAATATTCCCGAAAACTGTACGGTTATTCCTGCCTATGCTTTCAAATCGGCCGCACTGCCGTCGTCGCTCGTAATTCCCGAGGGAGTTCGGGAAATAGCCAATCATTCAATGCTCAAATCGGGTGTTAGCGAACTAACTATTCCCGCAAGTCTTGAACGTATAGGCGATAATGCCATGGAGGACATGAGCTCGCTGCAAACCATTCAGGCATCGGAAGTTACCGGTGTTCCCGAGCTGGGGCAGGATGTATGGAAAGGCATTAATGCCGCATCGGTAACCTTGAATGTGAACAAGGATTATGTGGAAGATTACAAAGCCGCCTCGCAGTGGCAGGATTTCCATATAATAGGCGTTGCCACACTTATAGACCCCGTCGATACCCCCGAGCGCTATCTGCGCGGCCACATAGAGGGTGACGATCTTGTAATTGTGTCGTCGGAGGATATCGAGGAGGTTAAGGTGTATACAATTCTCGGCGTGCTTGTTGCCGAAGCCCGTCCCGAAAGTGCAGAGTGCCGCATCGACTTGTCGCGCAGCAATGCTCCTTATCTTATAATTTACTGTAAAACAGGTACCGGAACAGGTACTCTTAAACTTGCTCGTTAATGGGAAAAAACAAATTGAGGAAATTTGCGGAGCTTGAGAATAATCCTCTCGTTCTTCAGTATCCTTTCCGTACCGTGGAAGCAGCGGAATGCCCGCTTCGCGGCAAGTGGGGAAAAGAATTTTTCAAGAACGATTCTCCCATTGTCCTTGAACTCGGCTGCGGCAAGGGTGAGTATACCGTGGGGCTTGCCCGTCGTTTTCCCGAAAAAAACTTTATAGGCATCGACATAAAAGGTGCCCGCATATGGTCGGGTGCAACGGCAGCTCTGCGCGAGGGGCTTGGTAATGTAGCTTTTCTGCGCACATCCATAGAGCTGCTGCTGAGCTTTTTCGCTCCCGGCGAGGTGTCGGAAATATGGATAACCTTCCCCGACCCGCAGATGAAAAAGGTGAACAAGCGCCTTACGGGTACCCGGATGATGAGCGTGTACCAGCGCATACTTGTTCCGGGCGGCCTTGTGAAACTTAAATCGGACAGCCCTTTCCTTTATGCCTATACAAGCATGATGGCCGAGCATAACGGGCTGGAAATCAAGGAGCGCTCCATGGATATATATAAGGATTATCCCGGCGATGTGCCCCTTACCACCATACGCACGCATTACGAGCAGCAGTGGCTGGACCGCGGCCTCACCATCAAATATCTTTGTTTTTGTCCCGGCGATACCGCGCTGTCGGAACCGCCCGGGGCCGAGGATTTGGAACATGATACCTACCGCAGCTATTCGCGCGGGTATATACAGAATCCTCAGGACATGAACTAACATAGCATAATCATGGAGTATACATCCATTTTTCCGGCGCTTATAACGGAAGCGCTTTCCACCGTTCGTTATCCCGGCTCGGGCAAGAATATTGTGGAACTTGGCATGGTAGCCGACGATTTGCGGATTGACGGCAACAAAGTGAGTTTTTCCATAATTTTTGAAAAATCCACCGACCCGTTCAAGGCATCGCTGCTAAAAAGCGCCGAAGCTGCTATAAAACTTAAAGTACCCTCGGCGGAAGTGAGTATCAATACAATAGTTCCCGATTCGACACCCAAGGCCGAGGTTCGTCCCGTGCTGCCGGGAGTGAAAAATATTGTTGCAATATCCTCGGGCAAAGGCGGTGTCGGCAAATCTACAGTTGCCGCCAATCTGGCAGTTGCACTTGCCGCCGACGGCTACCGTGTGGGATTGCTCGACGCCGATATTTTCGGTCCTTCCGTTCCCAAGATGTTCGGGCTTGAGAATGCCGAGCTTTATATGCACGAAGTGGACGGCCGCAATCTTATTATTCCGGCCGAAAAATATGGCGTGAAAGTGCTGTCGATAGGTTTTCTCATTGATCCGTCGAGCGCGGCCGTGTGGCGCGGCGCCATGGCTTCCAACGCTCTCAAACAACTTATAGAGCAGGCCGACTGGGGCGAGCTGGACTATTTCCTTATAGACATGCCTCCCGGAACGAGTGATATTCATCTTACTCTTGTACAGACACTTGGCCTTACGGGCACGCTTGTTGTAACCACACCTCAGCAGGTTGCCATTGCCGACGCACGCAAGGGTATAGCCATGTTCCGCGACAGCAAAATAAATGTTCCCGTACTTGGGATTGTGGACAATATGGCCTGGTTTACTCCCGAGCCTCATCCCGAGGAACGTTACTATCTGTTTGGCAATGACGAGGATGTTGACGCTCTTGCCAAGGAATTCGATGTTCCCGTGCTTGCTCGCATACCGCTTGTATCGGCCGTGGGAGCGCATTCCGACTCGGGTTCGCCCATAGTTCTTGAGCCCACGGCATCGGCTATGGCTTTCCGCCATTGCGCCCACGAGCTTATTGAGGCCGTCGACCGCCGTAACGGCAATCTTCCTCCAACACAAAAAGTATCGGTTCATTAATAAGGCGATGAAAAGCGACGGCGGATATATACTTGTGCTTAACGGCCCGAATCTAAACCTTTTGGGGCGTCGCAAGCCCGAAATTTACGGCACTCTCAGTCTTGAGGATATAAACGACGGCCTTTGTGCCTGCTTTGGCGATGCACAGCTTGTTTTTGAGCAGTATAACAGTGAGGGTGAGATAATTGACTCGCTTCATCATGCCGGCTTCGACGGCGATTGCCGCGGCATAGTCCTCAATGCCGGCGCGTATACCCATTATTCCTACGCCATTGCCGATGCCATAGAGGCTATTGAGGTTCCGGTTGTGGAGGTGCATATTTCCAACATCGCCTCCCGCGAATCGTTCCGCTCCACCTCGGTGATAGCTCCGGTGTGCCGCGGTTCGATTACCGGTTTCGGCGCCGACAGTTACCGCCTTGCCATAGACGCACTTTTGAATTTGTTATGACCAAGCACTCCGAAGCCGGGATGATTATAGGCGTAGACGGCAAGCGAGCCGTATACAACCATACCGGACTTGGCAATTACAGCCGTTATTACCTTAATATAATGTCGCTTGCGTTTCCGTCGGCGCGTTTCCGGGCCTATACTCCGGGATTTGTCGAAAGCGAGGAGCTGAAACCGCTGTCCGAGCGGGGCAACATAGAATTTATTGAGCCGCAGCCGCGCAGAAAAAACGGGTTGAGCCGTGCCTTGTGGCGCACTGTGAATATGCCTTTGCAGCTTAAGGACGATGAGGTGAGTGTGTATCACGGGCTTAGCAACGAGCTGCCGCTGACAATCAAGGGCGTGTGTCCGACAGTGTGTACAATCCACGACCTTATTTACCGCCGTATACCGCAGGACTACAGCGCAATAGACCGTCGCCTCTATGATTTCAAATATGGCCGTTCGGCACGTATAGCAACGCGTGTTATAGCTATAAGCGAGTGTACCCGCCGCGACCTTGTTGCCGATTATGACATCGACCCCGACAAAATAGATGTGATTTATCAAGGTATCGACCCTATTTTTTCGATTACTCCCGATAGCGTCAAGCGAGCCGAAATCCGGGAAAAATATTCGCTTCCGGCCGATTTTATACTGTCGGTAGGTACGGTTCAGAGCCGTAAAAATCTTATGCTTGCCGTGCGTGCGTTGCCTCATTTGCCGGCGAGCGTACACCTTATTATAATAGGGCGCATGGACAGCGCCTATGCCGACGAGGTGAAGCGTGAAATTTCGCGTCTCGGTTTGTCGGAGAGAGTCCGCCGGCTGGAAAATGTTCCGTTTGCCGACCTTCCGGCTATCTATGCCAATGCCCGGCTATCGACATATACTTCACGATACGAGGGCTTCGGCTTGCCTGTAGTGGAATCGCTGAGCATGGGCACACCTGTAATTGCCGCAACCGGCTCGTGCCTTGAAGAGGCGGGCGGGGAAGGTGCCGTTTATGTGGACCCCGATGATGTGGCCGCTTATGCCGAGGCGGCGCTGCATTTGCTCGACGACCGGATATTCTACGATAAAACCGTTCGGTTGGGACTGAAACACATACGCCGTTTTTCGGCCGAAAATTTTGCAAAATCCACCATGGCCTGCTATAAAAAGGCCATATTAAGTGAACTTGTATGACAAAGAAAACACTCCTTGTAGTAGGTGCCGGCGGATTTATAGGCGGATTTATATGCCGCCGCGGCATAGAACTGGGTTATGAAACCTGTGCCGGAGTGCGGGCGGGAACTTCCCGCCGTTACCTCACTTCGCCCGAGCTTGAATTCGCCGTCCTTGACTATGCTTCCCCCTCGGCGCTGGCCCGGCAGCTTAAGGAAGCAAGCCCCGAAGGTGGCTGGGATGTGATAATTTACAATCTCGGCGCTACCAAGTGCGCCGATTTTGCCGATTTCGACAAAATCAACTATGGTTATCTGCGTAACTTCGTAGAGGCGCTTAAGAGTGAGAATCTTTTTCCTCGCCGTTTTCTGTTCATGAGTTCGCTGAGTGCTCTCGGCACAGGTGACGAAAAAAATTATACTCCCATGGATTCGTCCACCGTTCCCGCTCCCAACACCTGCTACGGAGTTTCCAAAATAAAGGCCGAGCAATATCTTGAGAGTGTTCCGGGACTGCAGTGGACAATTTTCAGGCCTACCGGTGTTTACGGGCCTCACGAACGTGATTATCTGATGATGATAAAGAGTATTGACAATCATTTTGATTTCGGAGTGGGGTATCGCAAGCAGATGCTTACGTTCATATATGTCGATGACCTTGTGAATGCCATGTTCGATGCCGTTGCCGTTGCAGGCACTGTTCATCGCAAATATATAATAAGCGAGCCTCGCGCATATAGCCAGAAAGAATTCCGTTCCATTGTAGCGCGGGCACTGGGGGGCAGGGCAGTGCTGCCGCTTAAACTTCCCATGTGGGCTGTTTATGCGGCATCGTTTGTGGCCGAAAAAATTGGCGCTCTTACCGGAAAACCGTCCACTCTTAATCGCGACAAATACAAAATAATGCGTCAGCGCAACTGGAACTGCTCGGTTGCCGATGCGCAGGCCGATTTCGGATTTACCTCGCGTTTTCCGCTTGAACGCGGCATTGAAGAGACTGTAAAAGCTTATTTAACCGAAAAAAATAAAAAATGAGCGCATCTCCTATACATCCGGAACCGGTACCCTTGTGGCTTAAGATAGTTATAATAGCGTGCTGTGCGCCGGTTGCGGGCTTTTTCAATCTGATGAGCCTTTGCCCTCCGGCGGCGGAATCGCGCACATTGCTTTGGCTGTATCCTTTTTATGTTTTTGCCGCGGGTATTTGTGCGTGGATGTGCGCCGGTTCGCGGCGTGCCGTAACATGGATATTGCTGGTGTTGCTGTTGCTCACTCATGTTGCCATGTGGCTGCTTGTTGATCCAATGCTTATTTCTTGGTTACGATGACTTTAGACGAATATATTGACGCACATATAGATGCCGAGCCTGCCCGGCTCAAGGCTCTTTACCGGGCGACACACATGCACCGTCTTTACCCGCGAATGTGTACCGACCATGCCCAGGGGCGTACTCTTGCCATGCTCACCCGCATGATATCGCCCGGGCGAATACTCGAATTAGGCACATTTTCGGGTTATTCGACCTTGTGTTTTGCCGAGGCCATGCCTGCAGGATGTGTTATTGACACAGTGGAAATAGATACGGATTATACTGAGGAGCTTGAGGAGCTGTTTTCCTCCGACCCTCGCGGAGAATCCATTTTTCTGCACACCGGCGATGCCGCCGAGCTAATTCCCGAGCTTACCGGGCGGTATAGCTACGATATGGTTTTTGTCGACGCCAACAAACGGGCGTATCCACAGTACTTCGAGCTGTTGCTTCCGGCTTTGCCTTCGGGTGCTTTTATATTGGCCGATAACACATTGTGGAGCGATAAAGTGCTTGACCCCGAAGCCAATGACGCACAAACCGAGGGAATACGCCGCTTTAACAGCATGGTGCGCGATTGTGCCGACGTTGAGAAAATAATACTTCCGGTTCGTGACGGGCTAAGCATAATTCGCAAGAAATGAGCGTTCATCGATAAAAGACGCTTGTTGTTCTATGTTATTAACGGTTAGGTATAGTAATGCTTGCATCGAAACTGAATAATATATAAATTTGCAATATAGAAAATCAAGGAAATCGTGAAGCAAAATTTCCGAAAGAAAATAGCGGTTTATCGATAAAATAGCCTTGTTTTTCTATAATTTTTACTTTTAAGTAGAGGTACAGTTGCACCAGGTGTAAAAAAGATATAAATTTGCAACATGAAAATGAGAGAATTGAAAAATCTTATTGTTTTGATGGTTTTTGCATTCCTGGGCGTGGCGACCGTGATGGCCGCCACGCTTCGTGGACGGGCGTTTGATGATTCGGGAGAAGCTCTTATTCAGGCTTCCGTCAAAGTCCTCGCAAAAGCCGACTCGGCTCTTGTAAAGGGAGCCGTTACCGGAAACTCCGGACGTTTCACTATTGAGAATGTAAAACCCGGGAAATATATTCTCGAGGTAAGTTATGTTGGCTATGCCGCGCAGTACAAAAATTTTACCGTTTCGACATCCGACGAAACTGTTAATCTCGGCGATTTCAAGCTTTCCGAGAGCAGCTATGTGCTTGGCGAGGCTACGGTGGTTGGAATCCGCACTCCTATAAAAGTGATGGAGGACACCATTGAATTTTCGGCCGAAAGCTACAAGACCCAGCCCAATGCTGTTGTAGAGGATTTGCTGAAGCGTCTGCCCGGCGTGGAAGTTGATTCGGAAGGCAAAATAACGGCCAACGGCAAGGAGGTAACCAAGATTTTGCTCGACGGCAAGGAATTTTTCAGCGATGACCCCACGGTTGCTTCGCGAAACCTTCCGGTGGAAATGGTTGAGAAACTTCAGGTTGTGGACCGCAAGAGCGATTTGGCCCGTTTGACGGGTGTTGACGACGGCGAGGACGAAACCGTTATAAATCTCACAGTCAAAAAGGGGATGAAGAACGGCTGGTTCGGCAATGCCGAGGCCGGTTATGGTACCGACAACCGTTATCGCGGCAATTTTACCGTAAACCGCTTTTGGGACAATAATCAGCTTACTATTCTTGGCGCGGCCAATAATATTAACGAGCCGGGCTTTGCCGACGGTGCTTCGGGTCGCTTCCGTCGCTTCGGCGGTGCCAACGGTATAACTGCCGCACAGTCGCTGGGCTTGAACTTCAATGTGGGTAAAAGCGAGATTTTCCGTGTGGGCGGTGATGTGATGTACAGCCATACCGACCGCGATACACGCACAAGCTCTCTTCGCACCTATCTTATTCCCGGCAGTATGTCGTCGCAGGACTCCGAATCTGCGAGCCGTGACAAGGGGCATAACATTCGCGGCGACTTCCGCATTCAATGGAAGCCCGACAGCTTCAATACCTTCGATTTCCGTCCCAATATATCGTTGAACTATAACGATTCGAAATCCAACTCCACTTCGCAGACTCTCGGCGGAGGCAGCGGTTCCGAAATAATTACCAACAGTATAAATCAATCCACATCCAAAGGCCACTCCTTTGAACTTGGCGGCCGGCTTATCTACAACCATAATTTCCGGCAGAAACGCGGCCGTTCGTTCTCGGTGTTCGCCAACTACAAGCTCAGCAATGTGTACGAGGATGCAAACACCTACTCCTATAACCGCTTTTTCCTGCTCGAGGAAGACCCGCTGGATGTTTACGACCAGTATGCCGACAACCACACATGGAGCAATAATCTGAGTGTGCGCCTGTCGTGGACCGAACCTCTGGGCAATGTTGCAAAAGGTAATTTCCTTACTTTTGCCTACCGCGTTGGCTACACCTGGAACAATGCCGACAAGTATACTTACGATCATCCCGTGGTGTACGACCCGGCCGATCCCGAAGGATTCAACGTTCAGGATGAACTGGTGTTTAATACCGACCTCTCCAACAGCTTCCGCAACAATTTCTTTTCGCAGGATATAAGAGTTGGTTATAAAAAGGTGAGCAAAACGGGAACTCTTGATGCGGGTATTTCGTTTGTTCCGTCCACTTCGCAAAGTATAAATCTTATTAATTCCGATAAGAGCATACCCCTGCGCAAGGTGTTCAATGTTGCTCCGTTCCTGCGCTATAATTACAAAATGGGCAAGAACCGCAGCCTCAACATGAACTACAACGGCCGCAGCACCCAGCCGAGCATGACCCAGTTGCAGCCCGTGGCCGATATGAGCGACCCTCTGCGCATTGTTATAGGTAATCCCGAGTTGAATCCTACGTTCACACACTCGCTGCGTCTCCGTTTCCAGGATTTCTCTCCCGAAGCCCAGCGCTCCATAATGACGATGCTTGACGCTCAGCTTGCGCAGAACTCGATAGTTTCGAAAACCACCTATAACACCGAAACCGGCGGCCAGGTTACCGAGTATGCCAACGTTAACGGTGTGTGGAATGTGCGCGCAATGAATATGTTCTCTATGCCTTTTACAAACAAGGAGTTTACATTCAACAACAACTTGTTTGTGATGTACTCCAACAACATTGGTTTTAACAACGGTGTGCGGAACCGCTCGGGTAATGTTATGGTGGGCGAGAGTTTTGGTATTGCATGGCGCCCGTCGTCGGCCGAAATCGAGTTGCGCCCCAACTATAACCTTCAGTCGGTGCATAACTCCTTGGCAGGAGTGGCCAATTCCACAGTACACACCTATGGCGGCTCGCTCTACGGAACATACTACACTCCGTTCGGGGTAGTGCTGTCGACCGATTTGAATTACGCCGCAACCAAAGGTTATGCCGCCGGCTACGATACACGCACATGGATGTGGAATGCCTCGCTGTCGTATCAGTTCCTGCGCGACCGCAACGCTACCGTCACCCTCAAAGGCTACGATATTTTGGGACAGCGTTCCAATGTTCGCCGTACTGTAACGGCCAACTACATGGACGACGCCCGCTATAATTCCTTGACACGTTATGTAATGCTGTCGATAAGTTATCGTTTCAACACCTTTGGCAAAGGAAACGAGCCTAAAGACCGAAACGAGGACAGCCGCCGTTTCCGCGGCCCGGGTGGTCCCGGCGGCCCCGGCGGTCCTCCTCCCGGAGGCGGCCCGCGATAAGCGATAAAACTATACGAAAATCCCCCGTTGCAATGCTGCAGCGGGGGAATTTTGTATTTTTCCCGCTCCCGGAGGCTCTGTTTACATTTTATTGCGTATTTTTGCATGATAAATCTTTTGTCTCATTTTTATTAGTGCTATGAAACTTTTAAGGATTACAAAAATTTTTTTGGCCGTATTGATGCTCTCGCTGAGCACTTCGGCCGTTGCTCAAATCAATAAGGCCCGTATTGCAAAAGGTCTTGGCAAAGTAGCCCAGGCTGCAACTCTTACCGACGCACAGATGGCTCAATACGTTGGAGAGTACATCGACTGGATGGACAAGCACAATCCTGTGCTGCCTTCGGACGACCCCTATGCCAAGCGTCTCGATTCATTGACTGCCGGCCTCACATCGGTAGAAGGCATTCCTTTGAATTTCAAAGTATATAATGTGATAGATGTAAACGCCTTTGCATGTGCCGACGGCAGTGTGCGTGTTTTTGCAGCTCTCATGGACATTATGAGCGATGAGGAATTGCTCGGCGTTATCGGTCATGAAGTTGGTCATGTCGCCCACAAGGACTCCAAAAAAGCTTTCCGTCAGGCATTGCTCACATCGGCGCTCAAAGATGGTGTTGCCGCGTCGGGAAACACTGCCGCAGCTCTCACCGATTCGCAGCTCGGCAGCCTTGGCGAAGCTCTTGCCGGTGCCACATATTCGCAAAAACAGGAACGTGCCGCCGACGACTATGGATACGAATTCCTTAAATCACACAATAAGAATCCCTACGCCATGGCTCTTTCGTTTAAAAAGCTGAAAGAACTGCAGGGCGAACAGGAAAAAGGTACGGCAGCAAAAATCAATCAGCTCTTTTCTTCTCATCCCGATTTGGACGAACGCATAAAACGCATGCAGGAACGTGCCGAAAAGGATGGTTTTGTAAACGAATAGCGCACTCCGTTCGTTAATATCTAAAACTTATTATATATGATAGTCCATAACTTTGCCGAAGGTCACTCCCTCGTAAATCAGTATCTTGCCGAGATGCGCGATATCAACGTGCAGGCCGACCGGCTGCGTTTTCGCCGTAATCTTGAACGGCTTGGCGAAATTTTTGCCTATGAAATCAGCAAAACGCTGAATTACGAAACGCGTGCGGTGACAACGCCTTTGCAGGTCGACGCCGATTGCGAATTTATTTCCGACCCTGTTGTGCTTGCAACAATATTCCGTGCAGGCGTTCCTTTTCACCAGGGATTCCTGCGTTATCTGGATAATGCAGAAAACGCGTTTGTTTCGGCTTATCGCAAATATAAGGAGAAAGAGAACTTCGATATTTGCATAGAGTACCTCGCTTCGCCCGGTCTCGACGGCAAAACTCTTATTCTTTGCGACCCGATGCTGGCTACCGGCGCCTCCATGGAACTTAGTTATCGTGCGCTCCTCACCAAGGGCACTCCAGGAAAAGTACACATTGCTTCGGTAATAGCATCGCAAAAAGCAGTGGACTACATGCAGCAGGTTATGCCTGCCGATGCCGAACTTTGGGTTGGTGTGGTGGATCCCGTTATAAACGACCACAGCTATATTGTGCCCGGCCTTGGCGATGCAGGCGACCTCGCCTATGGTATAAAGGAGTAAGCAAACTCTGTTAAAAAATATTTCGCTGTAAAATTTATCGGCTGCGCTTTCTTTTGAGGGCGCAGCTGTTTTTTGTGACGAACTATATAAATTGGCAAAATATGCTGTTTTTGGCGCGTTTTGGTTTAATGGTTTGTGCTTGTGGCTGTTATGGTATTTTGAGGGCGGCTTGGGTATTGGGTGTATTGTAAACAAAAGTTAAATTCATGCTATAAAACACATTTTCT
>CAMWMR010000032.1 GCA_947175425.1 uncultured Porphyromonadaceae bacterium | reverse complement strand
TAAACAAGCTCATCCGCCAATACATCCCCAAAAAGTCAAATTTCAATGATTTCACCGACCTATACATCAAAAACGTGGCAAAGAAACTAAACTTAAGACCTCGGAAAAAACTCGGTTTTTCAAACCCGAAAACTGAGTTCTTCAAACAAATCGCTAATTTTGCACTTGCCAGTTGAACCTGCGGTTTTTCCAAAAAGAGATTAAAAAGCGCAAGAGTGTTAAATTTTAGTTGCACGTTAATAAAAAAATGAGTAACTTTGCACCGCTTTTTAGCATCCCCGTGTGATGGGAAATTAAGGAGCATTCTTAATTTTTAGTAACACAAATTACAAAACACCCAATGAAAAAATTCACTCTTGCGGCTCAGCCCCGCACTGCCCTCGGCAAAAAAGCTACCAAGGCTCTCCGCAGCCAGAACCTCATTCCCGCAGTACTTAACGGTGGTCTGATTATCGACCTTCCCTACACCGCCGCTCTCAAACCCGGTGAAAAGCTCGTGGAAATCGGCAACGGCAAAGGCCTCATCACAACCGACCTCGTTGTAAGCAACGAAGCAGTGCGCAAGCTCGTTTACACTCCCGACATCTTCGAGATTGAACTCGACATCAACGGCGAAACCCGCATGGCAATCCTCAAGGACATCCAGTTCCACCCCGTAAAGGACAACATCCTTCACATGGACCTTCTGGAAGTTCACCCCGACAAACCCGTTGTTGTAGAAGTACCCGTTAAGCTCGAAGGCCACGCCGAAGGTGTTAAAGCCGGTGGTAAGCTCCAGCTTTCGATGAAGAAACTCAAAGTTCGCGCACCCTACAACCTCATCCCCGAACGTCTCGTTATCAACGTAGACAACCTCGGTCTGGGCAAAACACTTCAGGTTGGCGAACTCAGCTTCGAAGGACTCGAACTCGTTAACGCCAAGAACGCAGTTGTATGCGCCGTAGCCCTCACCCGTGCCGCACGTGGTGCCGCTGCTGCCGCCGCTGCAGGCAAGTAATAGCGTTTACACCCGCCAAACTCTATGAAACACCTTATTGTAGGCCTGGGAAATATTGGAGAAGAATACCGAAATACCCGCCACAACATAGGATTTATGATATTGGACGCCTTGGCAGAGGCGTCCAATATTTCTTTCTCCACCGGCCGATACGGCGATATAGCGAAAGGACGAATCAAAAACCGGCAGATTGTTCTTCTCAAGCCCTCCACCTTTATGAATCTCAGCGGCAATGCCGTGCGATACTGGAAAGAACAGGAGGGAATCGACCTGAACAACATTCTTGTAATTGTCGACGACCTTGCATTGCCATTGGGCGCTATCCGCATAAAAGGAAACGGCAGCGACGCCGGCCATAACGGACTTAAAAACATAGCCCAGATGCTTGGGACACAAGCATATCCCCGTTTGCGTTTCGGCATAGGCAACGATTTTCCCCGCGGCTGTCAAGTAGACTATGTTCTGGGCAATTTTTCCTCCGAGGAACAAAAAATTCTGTCCGAACGTATCCCCGTGGCCGTCGACGCCATAAAAGAGGCCGTTCTTGCCGGGCTTGGAAAAGCGATGTGCGACTATAACAACAAGTAAAATTCATGAAACAGCTCAGCGACATAGTAAAAGCTGCCGTCGATGCCATTTGGCTCAGTTACGATGCCGATACAATGCAGCGAGGTTTCGCCATTCTTGAGCAGGAAGCCAAGAACGGCGATGCGGACGCATTGTGTTTTATGGGGCGTTGTTATCTGGGACCCCAATACGTATGGTGCGGCGGAGGCTTCCCCGAAAACGACTACAAAGGACTTAAACTAATTGCCCAAAGTGTTGAACAAGGAAGCCCGGCGGGAATATTATGCGCTATGCGTGCCGGTTTGCCTGTTGACAACACGCCTATTTCACTCAAGGAGGCTTTTGAAAACATCAAGATTCAGGCCGACGAAGGCGACATTTTCTGCTCTTATCTTACTGCCAATGCCTATTTTTGGGGCGATATACTGCTGATTTATCCCGAAATAGCCGAAAATCTGAAGCATATAGAGGACAAAGACGCATTTGAAAATGCTTATAACTCATTGATGTATCCTATTGCCGCGCCGTATTATGAAAGAACTTTCGAAGGCGGCCTGTCCTCGGGTTTCGGGAACTACCAGAGCATTTTCCAAAGCGGCCTTGCGTTCATAACCAAGGAAAAAGTTTCGGAGTATCTCCGCAGGCTGGCAATGGCCGGCAGTCCGGTGTGCAGCTGCGACTACAGTCTTTATCTCATTAAAGAGTGCGACCGCCCTGACGAAGCATTCAAATACATGCAGTATGCCTACGATAAAGGACATTTGCCTGCCGCCTACCCGTTAGCACTGTTCTATGCCAACGGCACGGGTACTCAAACGGATATGGGCAAATCTTTCGAGCTGCTTAAAATTGCTGCTAACGACGGCCAAAAAGACGCGTATTTTTTGCTTGGAAATCTATATTTCGAAGGCAAAAAAGGTGTTGAGCAGGACTTTGAGGAGGCAATGCGTTGGTTGAGACGTGCTTACGGCGTTGATGCCACCTGGCGCGCCGCTGCCGAAATGGGAGTTATGTACCATAACGGGTGGGGAGTTCCTGCGGATGACAACACAGCATTCCGCTATTTGCATGCGCTTGAGCTTCGCGATGTACTCGGGCAGTTGTGGATGCCTCTCGACGGCATGGTTTTCAAAGCTCTCGGTTATGCCTACGGGTTTGGCAAAGGTGTTGAGAAAGACGCTTTTAAAGCCCGTACATATCTTGAAAAAGCCATCGCATTCGGAAACCGCGAGGCTATTGATTTGCTTTCAAAACTCGACGACTGATTATGCCGGTAAGAATAGATAAATGGCTGTGGGCCATGCGAATTTTCAAGACACGCACAATAGCTACAGATGCATGCAAAAAAGGGCGTGTAACGGTGGGCGACTCTCCCGTACCGGTAAAACCCTCGCGCATGCTTGAGGTTGACGATATTGTACGCGTGCGCAAACCGCCGGTAACGTTTTCATTCCGCGTCAAAGCGCTCACTCAAAACCGTCTGGGAGCAAAATTAGTGCCCGAATACATGGAAAATATAACGCCACAGGATCAATACGACCTGCTGGAGGTTGTTAAAATTTCGGGATTCATCGACCGCCGCAAAGGCTTGGGACGTCCCACAAAACGTGAAGGCCGCGAACTGTCGAAATTCAACGATTCCATGAGCGATGACGGCTGGGACTTCGATTTTGATTTCGATGATGACGAAGAAACCGATATATAACCTGTCAATCAAAACAATATGCGTTTCGACCAAACCGCTCTAAGCGACGATATACTTGACGCCCTCGATGCAATGAACTTCGAGGAGTGTACCCCAATACAGGAACAGAGCATTGGCGTGATTCTTGAAGGTCACGACCTTATTGCCTGTGCGCAAACCGGTACCGGAAAAACTGCCGCGTACCTTCTTCCCGTAATAGACCTTTTGGCCGAAACCGAGAACGACTCCAAGGTTAAGTGCGTGATTATGGTACCTACCCACGAACTTGCCCAGCAAATCGACAGGCAAATGGAGGGTTTCTCCTATTATATACCTGTAAGCAGCCTGGCCATTCACGGAGGTAACGACGGCAAAGAATTTTCGCGTCAGCAGCACGCACTGCGGCAGGGCGCCGATATGGTTATTGCAACTCCGGGGCGACTTCTTGCTCACATGAAAATGGGCTACGTGGACCTTTCGGCAGTGAAATATTTTATTCTCGACGAGGCCGACCGCATGCTCGACATGGGATTCTCCGATGATATTATGCGTATTGTGAGCAGTTTGCCCAAGGAGCGTCAGACGCTGATGTTCTCGGCCACAATGCCTAAAAAGATTCAGCAGCTTGCTGCAACAATTCTAACCTCGCCCAAGGAAATAAAGATAGCCGTTTCCAAACCGGCCGAGAAAATAGACCAATCGGTATACATTTGCCACGAAGCTCAGAAAGAGCACTTGCTCAAGAATCTTTTTGATGAAGGACATGATAAAAAAGTTATAGTTTTTTCATCATCCAAGCAAAAGGTAAAAGAGCTTACCCAAATGTTGCGTAAAGCCAAGCGCAAGGCGGCGGAAATGCACTCGGACCTTGACCAGAAAGCCCGCGAGGACGCTTTGCTTGCTTTTCGCGCCGGACGAATCGACATTCTTGTTGCCACCGATATACTTGCCCGCGGTATCGACATTGACGATATAGCTCTTGTGGTGAACTACGATGTTCCGCACGAAGCCGAAGATTATGTACACCGTATAGGCCGAACGGCTCGCGCGGAAGCCGACGGCATGGCCGTGACTTTTGTAAGCGAACGCGACCAGCCCCGGTTTGCTCAGATAGAACGTTTTCTCGAGAAGGAAGTGCGCCGCAATCCTGTACCCGCCGAATTTGGTGAAGCGCCGGAATACGCTCCCAATAAACAAAAACGAGGATACGGCAACCGGAAAAACAATGCTCACCGCAAAGGTGCGTCAGGAAACAAGGCCAAGCGTAACAACGAGAACAAAAGTTCCGACGCCGGAGAACAAACGCAAAGGAATAAACGCAAAAAGTTTTACAAGCCCCGCAACAGCAAGCCGCAGTAAATCAAGATAGTGAATATGAGCCCGTAGATTTGCGGGCTTTATATTTGTCCGGTCTCTGGCATATTCAATCCGATATGCTCAAATAAATTTGGCATTGCGACGATTATTCGTATCTTTGACTTCGTCTTAGATACTTTCGTTCGGCAATGCTCAAATAAATTTGGCATTGCGCTCAACTTATTCGTATCTTTGGCTTCGCCTTAGATACTTTCGCTCGGCAATGCTCAAATAAATTTGGCATTGCTCTCAACTTATTCGTATCTTTGGCTTCGCCTTAGATACTTTCGTTCGGCAATGCTCAAATAAATTTGGCATTGCTCTCAACTTATTCGTATCTTTGCATATAAAACGTAAAAATCAAAACAGCCTGAATAAAAATGATTGACTTACTTATCCCGGCAGCAATAACCGACTATTTGAATGCGGCCTGGTTTTTCGATTGGTTTGTAAACAACGCATCATATATTTTTATCTTCGTTTTCATGATGATAGAAAGCTCGTTCATACCCTTTCCTTCGGAAGTGGTAGTTCCGCCGGCGGCCTATCTTGCCATGCAAAAGGGCGATATGAACATATTTATTGTTGTACTTGTAGCCACAGCAGGCGCCTTGGCCGGAGCACTTGTAAACTATATACTGGCGCTTCTTATAGGTCGTCCGCTCGTTTATGCATTCGCCAACTCACGAATCGGTCACGCCTGCCTTATAAATCAGGAAAAAGTTGAAAAAGCCGAAGCTTATTTCGACAAACACGGAGCTGTGTCAACGTTTATTGGGCGTCTTATACCCGCCGTTCGCCAGCTCATATCTATACCGGCAGGCATAGCGCGAATGAATATATGGATATTCATGCTTTTCACCGCTCTTGGCGCATTGGTGTGGAACGTTATTCTGGCAAGTCTGGGCTGGTGGCTGTCGCTTCACGTGAGCCTCGACGAACTTTATAACGCTGTAGAAAAATATAACAGCTATCTCACAATGGGAGGATTTGCATTGCTCCTCCTGTGTATCGCATACTTAGTATACAACGCTTTCAAAAATCATAAAAAATGATTGTAGCTCCTTCGCTTCTCTCCGCCGACTTTTTCGACCTGCGTTCATCGGTGCGCATGGTTGAAAGCAGTTCAGCCCAATGGCTTCACTGCGATGTCATGGACGGTGTTTTCGTCCCCAATATATCCTTCGGATTCCCGGTAATCGAAGCCATTTCCAAGCATACCTCACTACTGCTCGACGTTCATCTTATGATAGTAGAGCCGGATAAATATATATCGCAGGTGCGCGACTGCGGCGCCGCAATAATGAATGTGCATTACGAGGCTTGCACCCACTTGCACCGCACTGTCCAGGCAATACGCAATGCGGGCATGCGTCCGGCCGTAACGCTTAATCCGGCCACTCCTGTAGCTATGCTGTGCGACATTATTAATGATGTTGACATGGTGCTTCTTATGAGCGTGAATCCGGGATTCGGCGGCCAGTCGTTCATTCCGCATACACTCACAAAAATAAAGCAACTGAAACAGCTCATTGTCGAGTCGGGTTCGGAAGCACTGATTGAAGTAGACGGCGGCGTCAATCTTGAAACCGCCCCTCTCATTGCCGAGGCCGGCGCCGATGTGCTTGTTGCCGGAAATGCAGTGTTCAAGGCCGAATCACCTATAAGCGTCATCGACCGACTTGTAAACTTATAAATCTCTCCACAAACTTTACGCATGCTCAACAACAATCCTTCACTCGAAGATTTCGATAACGATGCGGCTCTTGGCGGACGTCCCGCCACTACGCGCCCGCGTCGACGCCCTGTAACGGACGATAATATCGGCGGTGTCAACCGACGCCAGTCGCCTCGACAGCGACCTACTCCCGACAGTACCGGTCCTAAAAACCAGCCTCGCCGTACATCCAAGCCCAAACAAAAGGAAAGCTATAACATAGTGTCCTTTTTCACGGATATACGCACTCATCTGGCTGCGGGAACATTTCTTTGTCTCACCTCCATTATCATGTTGGTGTGCACAATATCGTATATTTTCAACAGCAATGCCGACCAAAGCATTATCCACGGCAAAACTCCCGATGAGATTCTGCAAAGCGGCGAGGCCGTTGCCAATGCCGGGGGCGTGCTCGGGGCTAAACTTGCCGAGTATCTTCTTGTAAATACTTTCGGTATAGCCTCGTTCGTACTTGTGTGCTATATATTTTTGTTGGGAATAGCATGCATGCACCTCAAAAAAATCAACTTCTTCTCGCTCACATTCAAAAGCCTGTTCGCAACGATTTCACTGTCGGTTATATTCGGTCTTTTCAGCATGAATTCCGACGGCTTATATCACCTTGGCGGCAACCATGGCCACTATATAAACGAACTAATATATACCTATGCCGATGCGCTGGGCCTTGTTGCCGTAAGCGTGTTGCTGTTCAGCCTGCTTATTGCCATTTTCCTGCATCCGCTCCGACGCTTCTGTTCTCTACTCTATTCCGTTATGCCCAAGCCCAAGTTTGGCAAAAAAGTTGCCGAGGCCGATGAAACTGACGACGAGCCCGAAGAGCAGCCTAAAAACGAAGCGATGGAGGCTTTGGAAACCGACAGACACGAAATTGAGTTTGTGCCTCAAATTGCGGTTGCCGAGGATTCCGACGAAATAACGAATGATGAAATTCCTCAGGCTGTGGAACCTGAAGATGAGGCGGAGGCGGATATCCCCGAAGATCACCGCCGATTTGTGCCTGCGCCTGCTTTGGACGACTTTGAACAGAAAGCTACCGAGGAAGAAAGTTCTGCCGCTGCTTCGGAACTGCCCGATGCAGAACCGGCGCACAGCACGACGAAGGACGAAGTTCCCGCCGAGCCTGAAATGGTGATTATGAATCCGGTTGACGAAACGGAAGAACCGGAAGCGGAATCTGCCGCTCCTATACGCCACGGCGACCATATTGGACTTGATACTCCGTACGACGTGCGCGCATCGCATTCCAACTATCAGTTTCCTCCCACCGACCTGCTGCGCGAAGGTGTCAAGACCATAGAAATAAACGAGGAAGAACAAGCTGCAAACAAAGCGCTTATTGTGAACGCTCTGCGCAGCTACAACATTGAAATTACCCGTATTGAGGCTACAATAGGCCCCACGGTTACTCTCTATGAGATAGTACCCTCGCAAGGCACGCGCATTGCCAAAATCAAAGCACTTGAGGACGATATTGCCATGAGCCTCTCGGCGCTTGGCATCCGCATTATCGCGCCTATTCCGGGCAAAGGTACAATCGGTATTGAAGTTCCGAACAGTCGCCCGCAGATTGTGTCGATGCGCACCGTTCTGGAATCGCCTCGTTTCAAGGATAACAACATGCATTTGCCAATGGCGTTGGGCAAGACAATCTCCAACCAGATTTTCATGGCCGATCTTGCCAAAATGCCGCATCTCCTTGTTGCCGGTGCTACAGGCCAGGGTAAATCGGTGGGACTTAACTGCATAATCGCATCGTTGCTCTACTCGAAACATCCCGATGAGCTGAAATTTGTTCTCATCGACCCCAAGATGGTGGAATTTTCGCTTTTCCAGACAATCGACCGCCAGTATCTGGCCAAACTTCCCGATGAAGAAAACGCAGTTATCACCGAACCGTCCAAGGCTCTTGAAACGCTCAACTCGCTGTGCGTGGAAATGGAACAGCGTTACGAGCTGTTGAAAATGGCAAGGGTGAAAAGTCTGGAAGAATATAACGAGCGCTTTACCGAGCGCGTGCTTTCGCCCGAACTGGGACACCGTTTCCTTCCCTATATTGTAATGATAGTGGACGAATATGCCGACCTTGTAATGACGGCAGGAAAGGACATTTCGCAACCCATTTGCCGCATTGCGCAAAAGGCACGCGCGGTGGGAATGCACATGATTATTGCCACCCAGCGCCCTTCGACCGACGTAATTACCGGTATGATTAAAGCGAACTTCCCGGCCCGAATCGCTTTTAAAGTAACACAGGGTGTTGACAGTAAAACAATTCTTGACCGCTCGGGAGCTCAAAGGCTTATCGGACGCGGCGACATGCTCACCCTCATTAACGGCAAGACCGAACGCGTGCAGTGCGCACTCATAGAAACTGCCGAAGTGGAAGCCATTTGCCAGTTCATAGGTTCGCAATCGGGATTCACCGGCTGCTATCAGTTGCCCGAACCTCCGTCGGAGGACGGCGGTGACGTATCTTCTGCCGAAATAACCGTAACCGACGAATTCCGCCGTTGCGCAATGTTCATTGCTTCGCAAAACCAGGCATCCATTACAATGATGCAGCGAAATTTCGAAATAGGGTTCAACAAAGCCGGTCGATTCATGGACCAGATGCAGAAACTCGGTATTGTAGGGCCGGCCAACGGAGCCAAACCTCGCCAGGTACTTATGTCGCCCGACGCAGTAGAACGCCTGCTTTCCTGAACTTTTATAAGCTTGCTGTCGTTACAGAAATATGAATATCAAAAATTACCGCATATACATTCTTTGCATCTTCGCGCTGTGCTGCAACCTGTTGCAGGCGGCCGAGCCTACTGCCGCATCCATTCTTCAGGGTGTCCGCAACAAAATGGTATCGCGTCCGGCCGTGGATGTTGTATTTACCATAAAAGGCGACGGGGGCGATTTCCAAGGCAGCGCGACAATTGCAGGAGCTTCGTTCTTTTTCAAGACTCCGCAAATTGCCATGTGGTACGACGGAAAAACTCAATGGACCTACCTCACCTCTTCGCGCGAAGTGAACATAACCGAGCCGAGTTCCGAGGAAATAACCGCAAGCAATCCCTTTGCCATACTCAATAACTATCAAGGCAACTATAACTACCGCCGTCTGCCCGATGCAGGCGGACGTCACCGTGTACGTCTTGAGCCGTTGGACAAGAACTCGCCGGTAAACAATATAATACTTGTTGTAGACCCCGCCACAAACTGGCCGGCTGCCATAGCGCTGAGCTTCGACGACAACAGGAAAGTAGATGTTGTTATTGACAAGATAAGCGGCAAGGGCGCCGTTCCCGAAACGACATTCGTCTATGCTCCGGCCATGTATCCGGCAGATGAAATAATTGATTTACGCTAACAAAAAACACACATAATATGAGCGAATTACGCACCAAATGCCTCATCATAGGCTCCGGCCCCGCAGGATATACCGCCGGAATATACACCTCACGCGCAAATCTGGAACCTTTAATGGTTGAAGGAATACAGCCCGGGGGACAGCTGATAACCACCACCGATGTGGAGAATTTTCCCGGTTACATTGAAGGCGTTTCGGGTCCCAAGCTCATGCAGGATCTTCGCGCACAGGCCGAACGCTACGGCCTCAACATTATGTCGGGCGAAGTGACATCCGTCGACTTCAGCGAACGTCCCTATCGCGCAAAAGTGAACGGCGGCGCCACCGAAATTGTTGCCGATACAGTTATTATATGTACCGGAGCAGCTGCAAAATATCTCGGTTTGCCCGATGAACAGAAGTATATGGGACTTGGAGTATCGGCTTGCGCTACATGCGACGGTTTCTTCTTCCGCGGACGTCCTGTTGCAGTTGTCGGCGGCGGCGATACCGCATGCGAAGAGGCTCTCTATCTCGCCAACCTTGCATCAAAAGTATATATGATTGTGCGCAAGGACTACCTGCGCGCATCCAAGGTGATGCAGAAGCGAGTAATGGAGAACCCGAAAATCGAAGTTCTTTTCAATACTGTAACTCTTTCACTTTTCGGCGAAGAAGCTTTGGACGGCGCACATGTTGTAACCTCCAAGGGTACATCCGATGAAAAAGAATACGACATAAACGTTGAAGGTTTCTTCCTCGGTATAGGACATAAGCCCAACACCGAAATTTTTGCCGGCAGCATTGAGCTTGACGAGGCAGGATTTATAAAGACTGTTCCCGGAAGTACCGCCACCAATGTGGCAGGAGTGTTTGCGGCAGGCGATGTGGCCGATCCCGTTTATCAGCAGGCTGTATCGGCCGCCGGAATGGGTTGCCGCGCCGCTTTGGACGCCGAACGTTTCATTATGATGAGCGAATAATGGCTAAAGCTCCCAAAACCAACGCTGCACGACTTTTAGAGGCGGCAAAGATTCCTTTTTCGCTCCATAGCTATACTGTGGATGAGAATAATCTTGCCGCCGACCATGTTGCCGAAGAGTTGGGCGAGGATATAAACCGCGTGTTCAAGACTCTTGTCCTGCGCGGCGAACGCACAGGCCTTTTTGTGTGCGTGGTTCCGGGCAACACCGAAGTCGACCTTAAAAAGGCCGCGCATGCCGCAGGCGATAAAAAGGCCGAAATGATAGCCATGAAGGAGCTGCTGCCACTCACCGGCTATATCAGAGGAGGTTGTTCACCTATAGGCATGAAAAAGCCCTACCCTACTTTCTTCCATACATCGGCAAGCTTGTTCGACACTATTTTTGTGAGTGCAGGCGTGCGCGGACTGCAGATAGAAATCAACCCCGAGGCGCTTATAAATTTTGTTGGCGCCACAACATGCGACCTCACTAAATGAACACTTTCGGCACACTGTTCCGTCTCACGGATTTCGGCGAGAGTCACGGCCCTGCTATAGGCGGGGTTGTCGACGGAATGCCGGCAGGTATACGTGTTGATTTCGACCGGATCAGGCAAATGCTTGCACGCCGCAGTCCGGGATCATCGGCTAATGTGAGTGCCCGACGCGAAAACGATGAGCCGGAATTTATGTCGGGAATATTCGAAGGTGTTACAACGGGAACTCCTATCGCGTTCCGTATTGTCAACCGCGACGCCCGTCCGGAAGACTACGAAGCCATGCGCGACAAATACCGTCCCAACCATGCCGACTATACTTACGATGCTAAATATGGTTTTCGCGATCATCGCGGCGGCGGAAGAGCCTCGGCAAGGGAAACGGCAGTGCGTGTTGTCGCCGGAGCATTGGCCATGCAGGTTTTGGAAAAACTCGGGGTGAGCATACACGCATTCCCAAGTGCCGCCGGAAACGAAGCCATTGACAGTGACGCCGATTTGCAACGAGTCTTGGAGAAAGCCCGCAAAGCCGGCGATACAATCGGCGGAATTGTGACATGTGTTGTCAAAGGAGTTCCTGCCGGAATTGGCGAGCCTGTTTTCGGGAAACTCCAGTCCATGCTTGCCATGGCAATGATGAGCATAAACGCTGCCAAAGGATTTGAGTACGGCGACGGCTTCCGTGCAGCTGAAATGCGTGGAAGTGAATGTGTTGACGAATTCTGTTGCGAAAACGGGAAAGTTTATTGCCGCAGCAACCATTCGGGGGGTATCCAGGGCGGTATCAGCAACGGAGAAGATATTATTATGCGTGTGGCTTTCAAGCCTATAGCGACACTTCCGCGTCCTGTGCACACCGTCGACAGAAATGGTAACGAATGCGTGCTCGAAGCCCGGGGACGGCACGATGTTTGTGTAATTCCACGCGCAGTGCCGGTTGTTGAATCCATGGCAGCCTTGTGTATTCTGGATGCGATAATGTTACACCGCAGCCGCCTCATTCCATGAATCCTTACTATCGCGAATATTCACAGTATCTGAAAGAGCTTTTCGGCTGCAAGGTACAAAAGCTGTCGGTTGATATGGCTTTCAGTTGCCCGAATCGCGACGGACGACTCGGAACAGGAGGATGCATATACTGCAACAACGATGCCTTCAGCCCCGATTTGGAAAAACGAGGCACACCTGTTGCGGAACAGATAGAACGCGGGAAAGTTTTTTTCGGGAGAAAATATCCCGAAATGAAATATCTTGCTTATTTCCAGTCGTATACAAGTACTTATGGAGAAAGCGGCCGTTTGCTCGATTATTATTGCAGCGCACTTACCGAAGATGTTGTGGGGATACTGATAGGCACTCGTCCCGACTGTATTCCCGATGAACTTATCGCCGGACTTGCCGCTCTTGAGCGTTCTCACAATACAAAGATAATGATTGAGTTTGGCGTAGAGAGCATGCACGACCGCACTCTTGAGCGTATAAACCGACATCACGACTCGAGCTGTGCAATCGATGCAATAGAACGGTGTTCGGCTGCAGGATTTCCTATTGGAGTTCATCTTATTGCCGGCCTCCCCGGAGAAGACGAAAACGATATTTTTAAAACAGTCGACAGAATCAACGCTTTGCCCGTTTCAAGCGTCAAGTTTCATCAGCTTCAGGTATTGAGAGGTACAAAACTTGCACAGATGCATGCCGCGGACGAGCTTACCGACTGCATGAGCTTTACTCCCGACAGTTATGCGCGGCTTTGTGCACGTATTGTGAAACGGCTGAGAAGCGACATTGCCATTGACCGTTTTGTGGCTCAGGCTCCTGCCGATATGCTCATTTCGCCCAAATGGGGGCTTAAAAATTACGAGTTCACCGCCCTGCTGCATAAATGCCTTGAGAGCGGTGAACCGTATTAAGTAACTTAAAATATTTTATCGCGGCAGAACTGTAACGTCGAGAGCCTCGTAGGCGCGTTCGGCCTTTTCGCGCGCTGCGTCAACAGTGTCGGCGGTTGCAAGAATAACGCCCATTCGGCGATGTCCCTTAATTTCGGGTTTGCCGAATATACGCAGCTGAACACCGGGCTCCTCAAGAACCTTTTCAAGATTGTTCATTACAATTTTATCGGTATCTCCTTCCACAACAATGGCTTTAGAGGCCGACGGCCCGAGGAAACGCACATCGGGAACAGGGAGTCCGAGCAGCGCACGGGCATGAAGAGCGAACTCGCTGAGGTCCTGCGAAATCATGGTAACCATGCCGGTATCGTGCGGACGGGGAGAAACTTCGCTGAAGATAACCTCGTCGCCCTTGATGAACAGCTCGACACCGAAAATGCCGTAGCCACCCAGTGCATCGGTTACAGCTTTGGCAGCTTCCTGCGCGGCCTTAAGCGCTTTGTCGGACATTGGTTGGGGCTGCCAGGATATACGGTAGTCGCCGTTTACCTGAATGTGGCCAACGGGCTGACAGTAAACAGTTCCCGAAACGCTGCGCACTGTGAGCAGAGTTATTTCATAGTCGAAATCCACAAAACCTTCCACAATCACACGTCCTGCACCTGCGCGTCCGCCCTCCTGGGCTTCTTTCCATGCCGAAGCAATTTCGTCCTGCGTGCGGACTGTAGACTGGCCGTGACCCGACGAGCTCATTACCGGTTTTACAACAACGGGAAGACCGATTTCTTCTATTGCCTGTTGGAATTCTTCGAAAGTGGAAGCGAACTTGTAGGGCGATGTCTTAAGGCCCAGTTCTTCGGCGGCAAGGCGGCGAATGCCTTCGCGATTCATGGTTAGACGTGCTGCCGATGCAGTTGGAGTTACATTGAAGCCCTCCTTTTCAAGTTCCACGAGCATTGGGGTTGCAATAGCCTCGATTTCGGGGATAATGTGGTCGGGTTTTTCAAGTTCCACAATCTGACGCAGCCGTTCGCCGTCGAGCATATTGAAAACATACGAGCGATGTGCCACCTGCATAGCCGGAGCATTGGGATATTTGTCGCAAGCGACAACTTCCACGCCCATGCGCTGCAGTTCGATTGCCACTTCTTTACCAAGCTCGCCGCTGCCGAGCAGGAGTGCTTTTCGGCCGACGGGAGTAAAAACTGAACCTAAAGATGCCATAAAAGGTATTTAAGATTTTATATTAAAAAAGTTACGAGCGTTCAAGCTTGTACGCTCATCCACCCGAGCCTTGTCGAGGGCGAGCGAATGAGCAATTTTTTCTACTATATAAGGGATGTTTTTGCTTTCGTTGCGTTTGCCTCGGAAAGGAACCGGAGCAAGATAGGGAGAATCGGTTTCGGTAAGGATTCTGTCCAAACCAATTTCGGGAAGTACTGCGGCAAGCGATGAATTCTTGAAAGTTACAATGCCGTTTATTCCAAAATAAGCATCGCTAATATTCCTTATGCGGCGTACATCCTCAATACTGCCGCCGAAACTGTGGAAGACAAGCGGCACATCTTTATAATCCGTAATAACTTCCAGAATCTGCGGCAGCCCTTCGCGACAATGAATTATTACAGGAAACGCCAGTTTCCGCGCCATTTGCATCTGCGAATCCAACACGAGCATCTGCTCACGTTCAAAGGTGCTATCCCAGTATAAATCTATTCCCACTTCTCCAACCGCTACAAAGCGTTGCGGGGCTTCTGCGAGGAGTGAATTTGTATAATCGAGTTCCTCTTTCCAGTTTTCCTTTACCTCGGTAGGATGCAGTCCCATTGCCATGGCCGTACAATCGGGTCGCAGTTCATGCAATGCGAACATTGGTTCTACCGTTGAACGATCCACATTGGGGAAAATCATAAAATTCACGCCGGCCAGTAAAGCTCGATCAACGGCATCGCATTGTCCGGCAAATGATTCGGAGTTCTCAGTGTTATCGAACTCAGGCAAATATAAATGTGTGTGAGTGTCTATCATCAGCGGCTGCGAGAAGAAGCTTCCAGTGCAAGGTTTTTAAAAAATTCCATTGCTTCGGGATTCATTTCAACCTTTTCCAAAGCCTTGACAGCGGCGCCCGAATAGTTGTCGATTTGCCGGAGGCAACGCGCCGGAATATCAAGTCTGTTATATAGGTCGGTTACCTGTTCGATAAGAATATCGTCCTCCAAATCCTCGCTTATTATAGACAAAGTCTCGTCCCTCGCTTCGGAAATTGCAGTTGTGAGCAACCATGTTTTTTTACGGTTCAGGATGTCACCTCCTATGCACTTGCCGAAAATAGCGGGGTCGCCGTAGGTATCGAGCCAGTCGTCGCGCAGCTGGAAAGCCAGCCCGAGATTCAAGCCGTAATCGTACATAGCCTCGGCCTGTTTTTGCGATGCGTTTGCCATGATAGCGCCAATCATACACGCACCGGCAAGAAGCACCGATGTTTTAAGCTCTATCATTTTTATATACTGCGATACGCTTACATCGGAACGGGTTTCAAATTCCATGTCAAGCTGCTGGCCTTCGTAAACCTTTATTGCGGTTTCGTTGAAACAGCGCATTATCTGCGGCAGGCGGGTTGAATCGCAATCGGCCATATACATGTTCGCCAGCGTGAGCATTGCATCGCCTGACAAAATTGCCACATTCGTATTCCAACGCTTGTGCACAGTGGGACGCCCGCGCCTGAGTTCGGCATGATCCATAACATCGTCGTGCAACAGAGTAAAGTTATGGAACAGTTCTATCCCCAAAGCCTGCGGAACCGCCTCGGCAGGATTTTTTCCCGATAAAGCCTCAAAGGTGGCAAGAACGAGAATTGGCCGTATTCTTTTTCCTCCGCTTTCCAAAGTATATTTTACGGGAGCAAAAAGAGCGGGAGCATCCTTTGCAGGAAAACTTATGTTTTGCAGGGCTTCTTCAATAATGTCGGCAAACGACCGAATAGAAAAGGTTGACATTCGCACAGGGTATTAAATTCCGGTACAAAATTAACAAATATCCTCCATTTCCGCTAATTTTGCCGCCAATTTTATTCAAAAGCCTCACACGTCGCTCTTTTGTTGTATCTTTGCAAAATAAAGCTTATGGATAAACGACTTGTTTTCACCACATCGACGGAGATTGTCCGTGTTCCTTCCGATACGGTTGTATATATAACAGCCGACGGAAACTACTCGGTTATGACCTTGGCCAATGGTGAAAGCTATGTCCTGACCATGCAATTGGGACAGGTCGAACGGCGTTTGTCCGAGATGCTTGATAATGATGACAATCGCTTCATTCGCATCGGTAAAAGCTTGATTGTTAATAGAGATCTCATTGCTTTTATAAATCCGGCACGGCAAAAAATGATATTGTCGGACTGTCGTACTTTTCATCATGAGGTGTCGGCATCCAAGGAGGCTTTGAGAGCGTTGAAAGAACTTTTGGAAAAGGAGGCTGCAAGATGAGTAATCGACATGGCGACATAAATGATGATGAAATACGTGTGATTTCATCTGATGTAGTTAAGACCGACAAGAAAAAAAGCAGACTGTTACCCGTGATTTTGTGGGCGCTTGCATTATTGTTTATGGCAACAGCCTTGATAATAATGTTTTTCTCGTCCGAAGAAATTGAGGATGAAAAAACAAACGGAGAGGTAACGGAACTACCTGCTGTGAGTACAACGACTGCAGAGAATTACGAAAAAGTAAAGGCTCCGGCTTTTATCGTTAAGACCGACACTGTTGTAAACGGGAAAGGCTTAAGTATCCTCACGCCTTATAACGCTACCCCCGTACTTGAAATAGGAAACGAGCACATAAATGATTCAACAATAATTTTGATAGCCCAGGCTGCCGATGTCCGGGGTGACAATGGCGGTATTGTAGGTTCATTTGTTGTTAATGGTGAACTTATGAGCAAAGGAGAGGCCAAGGCCGGTTTTTGTTCTATTATCAACGGAGATGTGACTGTTGGCGTTGCCGATGCCACACCTATGTTTGAACAAGCATTGATGTCCAACGGATATTTCTTCCGGCAGTATCCTCTTGTCGTAGGGGGACAGATAGTTGAGAACAAGCCCAAAGGGAAGGCCTTACGAAAGGCTTTGATTGAATTGGATGGCAAAATAGGCGTGGCAGTCAGCCGCGAGAAGTTGACATTTCACGATTTTTCTCAAGTTCTGACCGATGTCGGGGTTAGCAATGCCATATATCTTGTAGGAGGTGATTCCTATGTAAGATATGTGGATTCGGAAGGTGCTTCATTTACCTTTAGAAACAAATGGGATAAAGATATAGACAATGTGAATTACATAGTATGGCGGTGAGATAAAATCTGTTTCATACAGCCACGACGACATTTCATACAACGCCCGTCAATTCACTTTGTCGGGCGATTTTTTTGCCCCAAATTCGCACTATAAATCTGACTTAACATGAAACATATGACACCTCTAATGGCAATCTTTTTGATGATTGTCGCATCATGCTCCGGAACGCAAGCTCCACAGGGTCACCGGGAGCTTAACTCTGTGTATTATTGGAAAACGGTTTTTCATCCCGACAGTGCTGACATTGCATTTATAAAGAAACATGATATTGAACGGATATATCTTCGCATGTTCGATGTGTCGGAAGATAGCTATGCCCATGCAAAAGAAGAAAAAACTGTTCCGAATGCTTCGGTCAGAATCGATTACCCTGATAATTACTTATTGAAAGACTCACTCAGCGACAAGGAGTTTGTTCCGGTTGTATACATCACGCTGAATGCATTGAAGGCTATGAAGGGGAATGAGGGAATACTCGCTCGAAATATTGTGACGCGAGTAAGAAATATGTGCGAGTATCATAGCATTCCCAATGTTTATGAATTACAACTGGATTGCGACTGGACGAAGTCAACAGAGGAATCATACTTTACGCTTTGCGATTCAGTAAAACATGTTGCCGCCGACTTGCAATTGCCGTGGCGACTGAGTTCAACAATAAGACTTCATCAATTGTCGGGCAGTGTGCCGCCAGTTGACAACGGTGTGCTCATGGTATACAATACAGGAAGTTTCAACAATCCCGATGCGGCAAACTCCATTATTGACGCAAACGATGTGGAGCCATATCTCAAACATCTCCCGAGCTATCAGCTTCATCTTGACGTGGCATATCCCACATATTCATGGCAACTGCTGTTCCGCAAACGACAGTTTATTGGACTGTTGAACGGGCTGAACCTGGCAGATACCACACAATTTTCGAATCGTGACAGGAATGTCTATGTAGCCAAACGAGACATTCCATATAACAACCGCGTGATTCTCAAAGGCGATTTGGTGCGACAGGAGACCTCGGACTACGGGGATATTTCAAAAGTAAAGCGTATGATTGACACTAAACTTTCAAGCCGAAACCATTCAAATATATTATATCATCTTGATTCAAAGAACCTTTCAAAATATTCCGATGATGAAATCAACAAAATTCTATCAGCTTCTGAGTAGCTTGATTCTTATTTCAGTATGTGCAAGCGTGTCCTATGCATGCGGGCCTTATAATCCGATTATACCTACTCCGGAGTTTTTCGGCTTGTCCGGACCCCATAAGAATATGTCGGAATATGAGAGATATGAAAACCTTAAGCTTTGGCAATCTCTCACATCCGAGCGCATCCCCCTTGATGATATAGAGGAGGTAGTATATCGTGACCCCTTGACCCGTTTTTATGATTATACCGGCTACGAGCCGGCAAAAACCGACAATCTGTTTTACATTTATCTGAAAAATTCAAGCGATAGTGAAATAACGGATTTACTCGGTACCGCTAAAATTTTGGAGGAAAGGTGGCAAGAAATACGTTCGCCTTGGTACTATCCCCGCAATCAAGGCCACATCGGTGATAACGGAGATTTTCACGATATTATAGAACAATGCAAAGCCTACAATGGAGAGCGACTGAAAGACCGCTATGCCTTGCAGGTTACGAGGGCTTTATTCGCTTCGCGAGACTATGCCGGTTGCATAGAATATTATGACTCGGCTTTTGCCGACATTCCCGACTCGAATCTGATGAAACGTATGGCTCAGAGATATGCCGCCGGAAGCTGGAGCAGACTTGGGGATGTGAATCGGGCTGATTCCATTTTTGCCAAAGCCGGAGACATTTGGTCTCTATCCGTTGAAGACCCGGTAAAATATATGATGAAAAGAAATCCGGATGCGCCACAATTGATTGATTATATTCGTAGCAATGCCAAGGATTCCACATTCATGCAGAAAATCCGTCCTGATGTCAACCAACTTTTGAAAAACAATAAAGTGACTTGCAGTGCAGATTGGAATTTTTTATTGGCATATATTGACAGCGAATTTAACAACAACCAGTCTGCCGCCCGACGACATATTTACAAGGCATTGAAGCAAAAATTCTCGTCGAAGGAATTGGAGAGTCTTGCCCGCGCATATAAGATGAAGATTGATGCGCAGCTCGGGGATTTATCTAATTTACTTGCCGACCTCAAATGGATGGAGAATAAGACAGACATACTCAATTCCGATGCCAAGGAGTGGATAAGGAGATGCAGGAACATAATATATGTTGACTGGATTCCGAAATTATGGAAGAACAAGGATTACAGCACTGCCATACTCCTTTGTGCCTATGCCGACAACCTTGCTCCGTCCGAACAATGGCATGAGGCTTGGGCTAATGTGAGAAGGCGCGTCTATTGGTCGCCAACGCAGGTCTTGAATATTTCGGATATGCGTGAAAGCGAAGAATTTGCAAATCAGATAGATTATGGCAGCCTGTCTTTCCAGATGATGGGAAGCCTATCGTCAGCACAACTCGCCTCTGTGTATAACAGTATACTCTCCGACACTCCGTTATATACTTTTCTCAGGCGCAAAGCACGAACAGATAAAGATTATTACTATGAGCTGACAGGAACACTCGCACTTAGGGAAGAAAACTATAGTCGGGCAATAACTTACTTATCAAAAGTCAGTGAGCATTACCTTAAAACAATGAATATCGACAAAGGCGGTTATCTTTGCAGGAATCCTTTCACGCCATATCCTTCGAGATGGGAAGAGTACACACCCTCCTATGCAGGAGCAAAACCATGGGAATTTGAACGTCAGGCAAAGAGGCATCCGCATAAGTCGAATCCAAATGCAAAATTAGATTTTGCTCGCAAGATGCAGGAATATAAACGACAGATGACGAATGGACGTACTTCCGATGAGAGAGGTCTGGCCCGAATGATGTATGCAATAGGCCGACGGAATTCATTTGAAGAATGTTGGGCACTCACACAATATTGGCGAGGTGAATGTACTGGTATTTTTGAGCCGAGTCTGCAATACTACGATGATGATTTTGCACAAAAACGCTACGCTTTCCTATACAATTATGAAGAGACTATCGGGCATGAAGCTACCGAAAGAATCTACGATGAGGAGCTAAAAGCAGCGCTTGCCATGCTTACTACGGATGAAGCAAGAGCAAAGGCTCAGCTTACCCTGAATAATCTAAAAACTATAGTGAAATACTACGGTGATACCTCAATCGGCAAGTTCGTAAAGGCATCTTGCGACAATTGGCAATCATGGCTTTAGGCAAAACGTTAAACAGCGAGTCGGGCAGTATTTTAAGTTCAACCGACGAGTGCAAAAAAAGTGGTAATCACTGAAACAGGCCGTCAAGAAAGGTTTTGGAATCAGATAGTAAAAAGGGAGCCACAGACTAATCACTTGTGGCTCCCACTTATTTAATATTCAAGAATATCGATGTAACTAATTATTCAGAATCGATTCTTTTCGCTTGCTCCTGCACCACGGCCTTTGTAACGGTCGCGGCTTGAGTTGAATGTGTACTGTAGAGTTACATTGAATGACCTGCTCAGATCAGTGACACATACGTAACGGGTTATATCTTTGCTGAATGTAGTAACTCCGTAGTTACGCTTATTGAATAGGTCGTTTGCCTCTACCGAAACACTGAATCGGTTGTTAAAGAATGCTTTGTACAGTTTGGCGTTCAGGTAAGAACAGGATTTACGATACATGTTTCTGTCGTTGCCGGCGCTTTCCCATGCCATATCCACGTTCATCCATATATCGCAAGGAAGATGTATTGCATTCTGCCACTGAACCATTCCTTGCGGATTATTCAAGTGTTTACGCCCTTGCCAAGTGTCGATTGCAAACCATTGCTTCGTTATGCCGAGATTTATGCGGGGCTCCCAAATGCCGATATTGAAACTCGTGCCTATGAACGCGCGAATGGAATGTATCTCCGGGAAATTATCCAAAGTCATGAGTTTTACCTCGCCGCTTTCGCCGTAGGGCACGGTTGTAGATATAATGGGATCCTTTTTATAGGTATACGACAATTGTGCGAAGAAGCGTCGCCATGCCCCGGTAAGTTCTACCGAGTGTATCTTTTCGGGCTTAAGATACGGATTTCCGCCTTGAAGTGTATAACGGTTGATATAATCGATTGCGCCATCGAGGTCGCCATAATTTGGTCGTTTTGTTTTACCGGTATAGCTCATCGAAAGTTGAACTTTATCTACCGTGGCGGACATAAAGAAGGACGGAAAAAGATTATTATATGTTTTGCTCTGATCTTCTTTTTTCTGCCCGTTTTCCAAATAATCGAAATTGACGTGTTCATATCTCAATCCGGCTCCCAAGCTGAAACAGCCGAATGTCTGTCTTAAATCGATAAAACCGGCAATATTGTTTTCGTCGACCTGTGTATTGGCATCACTTATGATTTCTGCGTCAGTCATATAATCGGAAGAGAAGCGCGAGGATACGAATTCCTCCCCTGCCTCAATGGTTCCTTTACCCACAGGATAGCTTAAAACCAGTTTCTCGGCAAACATACGTCCCCTACTCGTCCCGAGGGAGTTTATCAACGATTGTCCGTCTGTCATGCTGATTCCATCCACCGTAACATTTGAACGGGACTTATTCCACAGATAATCGGTATTCAGATCAATGCTCAACTCTCCCACTTTACCATTATAATACATATTGGCATAATGCCGTGGAAGTTTTTTTGTATCACCGGAGCGTACGCTTGTGGCTACATCCAAGAGCTCTCCGGCAGCTGACAATTCAGTAGCATGCGCATGATGCATCTTGTCGCTTGTTATTCCATTGCTGTAATAGGCTCCTATTGAGTGCTTTTCATTAAACATATATGAGAACCCCGCCTTTCCGAAGAAATCTTTCACGTTTCCATATCCGCTCTGATTTATCTCTTCTTTCCATAACAAAGAAGAGTTGGATATACCATATTGGTTGCTTTGGAACTTCGCAATTGCCCCTCCGAAATTGGCAAATAACTCCAGCCCTCCTGTCCTATATTTGAAATTCGCCTGATTTACATTGGAAAAATATTTATTCTCTCGGAGGGCACTACGAAGCAAGCCACTGAAACCATCGCCCTGAGGCCGTTTTGTTGTTATTCGAATTACGGAATTGACCGAGGCGTCATATCTGGCTCCGGGATTGGTTACAACTTCAACGTTTTTAATATCAGCCGAGCTTATCTGCATGAGCTCGTTTGAATCACGTACCGGACGACCATTGATATATATTGCCGGAGAACCTTTGCCGAAAACCTCAAAAGCCCCGTTGCGTCCTACAACCATAGGAACCTGAACCAGAACATCCTCGGCTGTTCCTGCATGCTCAAGCTGTGTGCCTGCAACATTCGTCACAAGGGCATCCCCTTTTATGGATGTTATCGGACGATTTGATTTTACCACCACTTCACCAAGCATGGTGCTTTCGGTTGCAAGGACAATTTTACCGAAGTCTCCGGTCGCCGGAATATTCAAAAATTGAGACGCATAACCGATAGACGATATTTTAACGAACTTTGGGCTATCCCAATTTCCTTTGAAATTGAAAGTTCCGTTCTTGTCGGTAATAGTACCTGCGAGGTATGTAGAGTCGGCTTTCAGTAAAACAACGTTTACATAATCTATCGGGGCCCGATTTTCATCTACAACAACTCCTTTTAAATTGGTAGATAGCAAAATATCAACGCCCGACGGAGCCGAGACCGTAGTGTGTGCAAAAGCCGTGAACGGCAGCAAAGCAATAAGTAAGAAGATTGATTTGGTTATATGATTATTCATTTGCCTGTATTTTTCGGCAAATTTCGGCAGAAAAAATATCTTTGGTATAAAACAAGTTTTATTCGTCTGAATTTTTAGCGAGATTTTTCCGTATTCGGCTCAGATAAACCGGCGTAACAAGCAGATAAGAGGCAATATCCTTTAAAGAGACAATGTCTAAAATCTGAGGACATTGATTGATTAAATCAAGATAACGTTCGGTCGGAGTCTTGCGGTAGAGTTCAAGATAGCGTCCATAAATCTCGCTGAAGAGTGTGCCGTTAATCGAGGAAAGATCACCCTCGAAGGTGCTGTCTAACAATCCCTTTGCTTCCGTCACTCGGATTTGCGACACCGAGGAATCGGTTCCGGCTTTGATTGTTATTTCAGCCGGCCGGCAATTATACGAATTGTAGAAGTCGGCAACAATCTCACCCTCAAAGGCAAACCCGACAACAGCCTCATTGCCCGAACTTGTAATAACGGTATATTTAAAATAGCCCGATTCGACAACTCCCAGATATTTAGCTACGTCTCCTTGCTGCACAAAAGCTTCTTCTTTAGCATACCGGCACAAATCTCCGTTATCCCGGCAATAATTTTTTATCGCCGATAGCTGCCCAATCTGATAGTCGTATTGATTAAACTGCACCATATCGTAACACAAAAATGGCAAACGCCAATTTTGGCGCCGCTAATTCAAATACCCGCACTCCTGAACGGTGTGGAATATTCGTAAAGTACTGCTTTTTTACGGTAAAATAAACGTGCCGTCTTCGGTTCGGGTTATTTTCTTTTCCTTGAACAGCTGTCCCAATGCTTTTTTGAAATCTTTTTTACTGCACGCAAAAGTCATTTCCACCGCAGTTGGGGAGAGTTTGTCGGACAAAGGAATGGCGCCGGGCTTCTTCATATAATCGAGAATTCTTGTAGCCAAATCGGCAACGCGCACATTGGTCTTGTCGTTGAGGGTAAGGTCTATCTTCCCGTCGGGACGTACCTGTTTTACAAAAGCTACAGTTGTTTCCTCAAGCTCGAGCGGCCTGAAAATTTCGTTAGCATAGATTATACCCCGGTGCAGATTGTCGACAATAACCTTGTAGCCGATCTCGGCATGCTGGTAGACGAGAGCCTGAACTTTTTGTCCGGGTTTATAGTCGGGGAATACATTTCCCAAGAATTTTTCGATTTTGGCTGAAGCTACAACACGCCCTGTGGTAGTATCGAGATAAACGTACACAAGATATATACCGCCTCGTTTCATGCGCACATTCTGCTCGCTGTAAGGCACGAGCAAGTCCTTGGGGAGTCCCCAGTCCATGAAAGCTCCGGTATCGTTAACGGCATTAACCTGCAAAAAGGCGAACTCCCCTACTGTTACATACGGATGCTCGGTTGTAGCCACGGGGCGGTCCTCGGAATCCTTGTAAACAAATACATTAAGCTTAAAACCGGGGACCATTTCCTCTGTCACGTAGCGTCCGGGCAGCAGCACTTCCTCGGGTTCGTCGGGGCGTGCGAGATATGCGCCGAAATCCACGAGGCGACGCACCTCCATATCTTGATATTTTCCTATCTCAATCATAGTATAAAACGTTTGAGAGTGCAAAGTACGCATTTTTTCTTGAACAAACACCCTTCAAGACACGAAATTTAGTAAATTTGCACTTTATATTTATAATAAAACATGCCCGAGGGCTACTATGTTTATGACTACTGCCGATACCGCCGACATAATTTTTCGCTACTTTCCCGAGCTTAGCGATGCACAACGTTCGTCATATGAACGTCTTAAAGAACTGTATACCGACTGGAACAGCAAGATAAACGTTATCTCGCGCAGCGATACGGGCAATCTTTACGAGCGTCATGTGCTGCATTCGCTTGCCATAGCAGCTTTTCTGGGTCCGCTTAAAGCCGGCACAAAATTCATGGATCTCGGTACGGGCGGAGGTTTCCCGGGCATACCGCTTGCCATATTTTATCCCGAATGTACTTTCCATATGGTGGATCGTATTGGTAAAAAAATAAGAGTGGCAAGTGAAATTGCTTCGGCCATAGGGCTTTCCAATGTAAGTTTCCAACATGGCGATTCGGGCGAATGTCGCGACAAGTACGATTACGTTGTGAGCCGCGCTGTTATGCCGCTTGACGCACTCCTTAAAGCGTGCGCAAAAAATATTGACTCAAACAGCAAAATCAAGAACCGCATGGCTCCCGGACTTGTTTGTCTCAAAGGCGGCGACCTTGCACAGGAAATTGAAGCTGCCCGACGCCCCGTAGTGGATATTCCCGTAACCGACTTTTTTACAGGGGAGTTTTTCACTACTAAAGACGTTATTTACGTACCTTTCAAATAGTCGGAGACTCTCATGATTAAAATAAAACAATTCGTATTCAATCCCTTTTCGGTTAACACATATGTTGTGTTCGACAGCGACACGCGTGATGCCATTGTAGTAGACCCCGGCATGACAAGCAATGCCGAAAAACGCGAGTTCGACACTTTTATTTCCGAGAACAAGCTGAATGTCACTCAGATAATAAATACACATCTGCATCTCGACCACTGTTTTGGCGACAACTATGTACGTAACCGCTACGGAGTAAAGGTATATGCCAATGCCGACGATGCTTTTCTCGGCGAAAGCTTGTCGTCGCAAGCAAGGCAGTTCGGACTGAGCCTCGACGAAGACGATCCCGTAAAAATTGATGTCACCCTCAAAGAAGGTGACACCATTAAATTGGGTAAATACAACATTGAAGTTCTTGCTGTTCCGGGACACTCGCCGGGGAGTCTGGTACTATACTCACCCGACGGACATTTTGCCATTGTGGGAGATGTTATTTTCGAGCGCTCCATAGGGCGCACCGACCTTCCCGGGGGCAATCACAGCCAACTAATTCAGGGCATAAAGCAAAAAGTTCTCACTTTGCCGGGCGACACACTGCTGCTCAGCGGACACGGACAGCACACAACAGTGGAGAACGAAAGTCGCTACAATCCCTATTTATAAACTTTTGCACTCGTAGCCTGCAAGTTCCACTGCTTTTACAACGTCCATGGCCGAGGCTTGACCTTCCACTGTAAGTGAAGCTTTTTCAAGGTCGACATTAACTGCCGTAACGCCTTCGAGAGCCGATACGGCGCGTTCCACATTGGCCTTGCAATGTGCACAGGCCATGCCTTTTACATTGAATTTCTGAGTCATATCGTTTTCGGTAAAATGATGATGTTTTGTTTTATGGATAAATGAATACAGCAGTAGACCGGCAAAAATTACTGTACATACAGTTTCCCAAAGCGATATGCTTGCATGGCATGAATCGCCGACAGAAACTGCCGCAGGCACAAACCATGATGCGGGAAGCAGACAGTCGATAATCAAACCTATACCGATTGCCGATAATACTACCGAGCCTACATATATTGCTGTAGCTCTTTTGCCGAATGTTCGTCCTAAAATGAGAATGGAAGCAAAATTGGCAGCAGGACCGGCCATAAGCATTACAAACGCTATACCGGGCGACAAGCCTTTAAGCATTAGCGACAAGGCTATAGGAATTGACCCTGTGGCACAAACGTACATAGGCACAGCCACAAGTACAACAGCAAGCATTGCCAAAACGGGATAGCGGCTAAGGCCGGTAAAAAAGCTGTCGGGGACAAAAACCGTAACAAGCGCGGCAATGAGCAAACCTGCAACAAGCCATTTGCCCACCGAGGCAACCATATCTACAAATCCGTATTGCATGGCTTTGCGTATTTTTGCAATAAAACCGAGATTCTCCGCTTCATTGTCTTCTTCAATAAATGCAGTGTTATGATTCTCTTTATCAAGTTTTCCTACAGCCAATCCGCCAAAGAAAGCTCCGGCCAAAGCAGCCAGGGGGCGTACAATGGCAAAGGGCAAGCCGAGAAGGGAGTAGGTCGCGGCAATTGAATCGACGCCCGTCTGCGGTGTGGCGATAAGAAAGGACGTGGAAGCTGCTTTGGATGCGCCCCGACGACGTAACGATACCGCGGCAGGCAAAACTCCGCACGAACATAAGGGAAGAGGAATACCGAACATGACAGCCTTGAATACCGAAGCGGCTCCCGAGCCTGCCAGATGACGAGCCATTGTGCGCTGACGCACAAATACATGCAACATGCCGGCCACCAAAAATCCGAAAAGGATATAAGGCGACATGCCGTTCATTATATTGAAAAGTGCATATAAAAAATCCATAGCATTAATTTTTTACAAAATTACTGCCAGGGACTGCAAAAAGCATTGCACAATGACGTACAATGCTTGCACAATTAGCGGAGAAAGTGAAATTCTATATCTATATCTTCTCCAATGATTCTCTATCGGGAAGCTTCTCGATATACTGTGTAGGAGTCATTCCGGTCACTGTTTTAAATTGGCGGCTCATATGCGGAGCGCTGGAATAACCGGTTATATCGGCAATTTCGGACAAAGTGTACTGGCCGTAGGC
>CAMWMR010000031.1 GCA_947175425.1 uncultured Porphyromonadaceae bacterium | reverse complement strand
TGTAATGGTAGCACTACAGTTTTTGGTACTGTCTGTCTAGGTTCGAATCCTGGTGAGACTACTCTTTAATCCAAGCCCCTCCGTTTTGAAGAGGCTTGGATTTTTTTATTTTCTTACTTTCCCTCCCGTCATGGCCGATTACAATTCACTTAATGCACATCCCCGCGACAAGTATATTAAATTTACTTTGTCGACACACAGCTACGAAGTATGTATGCCCGATACCGAGCCTGTGTGCTGTGATTCGGTAACGCAGGTTGTGGAGCAGTGCTTCAAACAGTTCGATGCCGACTATTGGGCGCAACGAAAGGCTACTCCCACTTGCACAGCGCAGATGCTGAAGGATATGTGGGCGGCAAAAGGGGAGGAAGCCCGACGACTCGGCACGGAATTGCACGACCGCATCGAGCGCCATTATCTTGGCGAAGAACCAACTCCCGAGGCTCTGGCCGACAGAGGATTCCGTCATTTTCTTGATTTCGACAGCAGATACCGCCTGAAGCCTTTCCGTAGCGAATGGCGTATTTTTTCCGAGAAATACCGCATTGCCGGCACTCTTGATTTTTTGGCTTTCGACGGCGAAAAATTTGTTATATACGACTGGAAGCGCTCGCTTAAAGTGGTGGATAAAAACGGAAAGCCCATAACGGCAAACCCCTATGGCTCGCGTGCATTCGCTCCCGTAGAACATCTGGACGATACTACTTTCAACCACTATGCGCTGCAAGTGAGTCTGTACAGGTATATACTTAAGGAAGAGTACAATATCGATGTACACAATTGCTACCTTGGTGTTTTTCATCCCGAGCTGGACAATTACGCCCTCGTGGCGCTCCCGTATCTTGAAGAGGAAGTAAAAGCAATTCTCCGTCGCAGATGAACGGCACGAAACTTCCCGCCGCTTTTTGTGAGGCCGTTAAGGGAATGGGCGATATTCCCGGGCAGAAGCTTCTTGACGCTCTGGAAAACTCTCAGCCCGAAATTTCAATACGTGCAAATGTACTGCGCGGGGTAAGTCTTGTCCCCGGAGGCGACCCGGTTGAATGGTTGCCCGAGAGTGCCCGCTATCTCGACAGCCGCCCCGTTTTTGCCGCCGATCCGGCATGGCATCAGGGATTGTACTATGTGCAGGAAGCCTCGTCGATGATAAACACCGCCGTTGTGCGTTTTCTTGTAAATGAATATTTTGACAGTCGTCCCTTGCATTATCTCGATGCCTGCGCCGCGCCCGGAGGAAAAACCATAGGCGCCATTGAGGCTCTGCCGCAAGGCTCGGTTGTGCTTGCCAACGAATACGACCGCAAACGTGCCGTCGCTTTGGTGGAGAATCTCGGCAAACAGGGTTATCCCGAATTGGCGATAAGCGTAGGCGATGCCGCCGCACTTGGCAGGCTTGGAGCCGTGTTCGATATTGTGGCCGTGGATGCCCCTTGCTCGGGCGAAGGTATGATGCGAAAGGAGGACGAGGCCGTGCGTCAGTGGTCGCCGGCACTGGTCAAGGATTGCGCTGCCATGCAGGAGCGCATCCTCACAGGCGTGTGGAATACCCTGCGGCCGGGCGGAATGCTCATCTACAGTACTTGTACATTCAACCGTGTGGAAAACGATGCCAATGTCCTTGGCCTTATTGATAAGTTCGGTGCCGAGAGTATTGAGCTGCCCTTGGATTTCCCGGGTGTGTGGAAAGGCGGCGATGACCGTTTCCACAGCTATCGCTTCATGCCGGGATATGTGCGGGGCGAAGGTATTTTTATAAGCGTACTGCGAAAACCGCTCGACAGTCCCGCCAAAAGCCCTAAAATGAACGCCCGTTTTGCCAAAGCTCCCGCACAGGTTGCTGCCTTTGCCGAGGCTGTGCTTAAAGCTCCGCAAAACCGTCGGGCAGTAGAGTGGCGTAAAGGCGAATATTCGTCGGTTCCCGCCGATGAAGCTCCGTTTTTTGCCGCGCTGGCAAGCTCATTGCCATTGTTGCGCTGCGGCTTGCCCTTGGGAGAGATGAAGGGAAAAGATGTCATTCCTTCGTGGGAAACGGCATTTTCCACGGCGCTTGCTCCCGGCGCTTTTCCCGAATACGAAGTTTCGGCTCGCGAAGCTCTGGCTTTTCTTCACGGAGAATCTCTTACCGATATTCCTGCAAATCTTCCCAAAGGTCCGGTTCTGCTCATGCATGCCGGCTATCCCTTGGGCTTCATAAAAAATATAGGCCGAAGAGCCAATAATCTTTATCCGGAGTGGCTGCGTCTGCGAATCGACCCCTCGAGGTTTGCCGCCGGCGATGCTCCCGAAACCATTGTACAACGATGAACGATTTTTTTCAATTGTTGCGCCGCTTTGTTCCGCCATATAAAAAATATCTGGCGCTCAACATTGTATTCAATTTCCTGTCGGCCTTTCTCACTCTGTTTTCATTTGCGCTCATAATCCCCATTCTTGAAATGCTTTTCAAGATTAAGGAGGCGACATATACCTATATGCCGCTCGGCTCGGCATCGCTAAAGGATGTGGCCGTAAACAATTTCTATTTTTATGTGCAGGAATGTGCCGAACACTACGGTGCAACGGGCACGTTGGCTCTGCTGGCTGTAGCTCTGGTGCTTATGACAGGCCTCAAAACCGGCACAAGCTATCTCAGCTCCTACTTTATAATTCCGCTGCGTTCGGGCATTGTTCGCGACATCCGCAATTTCGTGTACAATAAAATAACCGCCCTTCCTATAGGATTTTTTACCGTGGAACGCAAAGGCGATGTTATGGCGCGCATGAGCGGCGACGTGGCCGAGATTGAAAACTCGGTTATGGCCTCGCTGGACATGATGTTCAAGAATCCGGTAATGATTATCGTGTGCCTGGGCATGATGATTGCAATTTCGTGGCAGCTCACCGTGTTCGTTTTTCTGCTCCTGCCTGTGGTGGGGCTTGTTATGGGACGTGTGGGAAAGCGCCTCAAACGTAATTCGCTGGAAGCCCAGAATCAATGGGGTGTCATAATGTCGTCGATAGAAGAAACTCTCGGAGGCCTGCGCATTATCAAGGCATTCAATGCCGAGGAGCGCGTGCGCGGCAATTTCCATGCCGAGAATCAGCGTTTCTATCACATGAGCAACAAAGTTGCGCGTCGTCAGGCGCTGGCACATCCAATGAGCGAGTTCCTTGGAACTGCCGCAATAGCCATTATTCTTTGGTTTGGCGGAAGCCTCATTCTCTCCGGCTCTTCATCCATGAATGCCGCCGAGTTTATTTATTACATGGTAATCTTCTACAGCATTATAAACCCGGCCAAAGACCTTTCCAAAGCTGCCTATGCAATTCAAAAGGGTCTTGCCTCCATGGAGCGTGTGGATAAAATTCTCAATGCAAGCAATCCCATTACCGATCCCGCAAAGCCTATGGAACTGCCTGCCGCCGACAAGCCCATAGGTATCGAATTCCGGAACATTAATTTCAGCTACGACGGAAACCGCAAGGTTCTCGAAGATATAAACCTTGAAATTAAGCCGGGAACTACTGTGGCTCTTGTGGGCCAGTCGGGTTCGGGAAAATCAACCATGGCCGACCTTATTCCCCGTTTCTACGACCCTGTCGAGGGTGAAATAAAAATAGAAGGGAAAAATATAAAGGACCTGCGGGTGGCCGATTTACGTTCGCTCATGGGTAATGTGAACCAGGAGGCTATTCTTTTCAACGATACCATATTCAATAATATAGCTTTCGGTGTTGAGGGTGCCACATTGGAACAGGTTCGCGAAGCGGCACGCATTGCCAATGCCGACGATTTTATTATGGCTACCGAAAACGGTTACGAAACCCGTATCGGCGACCGTGGCTGCCGCTTGTCGGGCGGACAGCGCCAGCGCATCTCAATTGCCCGTGCCGTGCTCAAAAATCCCGCCATTCTTATTCTTGACGAAGCTACATCGGCGCTCGACAGTGAGAGTGAAACCCTTGTGCAGCAGGCGCTCGACAGGCTTATGGACGGACGAACCACTCTTGTAATAGCGCACCGACTGTCTACAATCTGCCGTGCCGACCTTATATGCGTGCTCAACGAAGGGCGCATTGTGGAATCGGGAACACACGAGGAACTTCTTGCTCCTGAAGCCAAAGGTTATTACCGCCGCCTTGTGGAAATGCAAAAACTCGCGCAGTAGTCACGCCTGCTTGCGGCGGTCGCTGCTTTCGTCCTTTTCCACAAGGTAAACGCTCGCAATCATAAGCGTTATGGAAATAATCTGCCACCACGAGAACCTGTCCTGGCCGAGAATGTAGCTGGCTATTGCCGCCACAATTAAAATCCAGTTGGCGTAGAGTGCCACAACCGTTGCCGGCAGGTTTTTAAGCCCTATATCGGTGAGCAGATAGCTCAGCGCCGTGGGAAATATAAGCACAAATGCCAGCACCGCCATGCCGGGTGTGAACAGGCCTTCGGTGAGTACCGGAGCGTACCAGTCGCCGGTGAATGCCAGAACAATCAATGCTGTTATAAGTCCTCCTGTAAAGGTATACTTGCTCACCGTGGCGTTGCTGAGCCGTTTGAGATACCGTTTTTCAATAACCAGATAAGCCGCGAACAGAACGGTAGATGCGAGGCAATAAAGGTTGCCCGCAAGAGGGGCGCTTGCTACATCGCTGTGCTTTTGTGTGAGTATGCACACAAGTGCTCCGCCTATTCCGAGGATTATTCCGGCCACTCGTCCGGCCGAAAGCCGCTCCGTGCGCAGGAACAGGCATATTATATATACTACCGAGGCCTGTAAGGCAATGAAGATGGACGAGGAAATAGGTGTGGTGTAGGTTAGTCCCTTCAGCAGGGTAAACATATAGCCGAAAACGGTTATTATTCCGGTAAGCAGGAGCAACAGGCGGTCGCGTGCCGTTATTTTCTCGGTTTTGTCGGGTTTGACAATGCCGAGAATCCAAAAGAACAGACTGCCGAAAACAAGTCGCAGCACAACACCGCTGCCCGCATTCATCCACCGCGGCAACAGGTATCGCAGCGCGTTTTGGTTAAGGCCCGAAAAAGTTTTTCCGGCAAACATGGCAAGATTGCCTTTTATCCGGCTTTTGCGCAGTTGTTCAAGTGCTACGCTTTTATTTGTGTCTGATGTCTGAGAGTCCATGAAATATCAACAAGCCGGGGCTGTTAATGTTTCATTGGATTGACACATAAAAAGAGGCGCCCCGGTTGAGGGCGCCTCCGATATTGGAAAAGCTGTAGCTTATTTGCGTTTTGCGGGAGCTTTGCGACGTGCGTCGGTTACATATGCCACGGGGCAGGCAACATAGATGGTTGCCAATGTACCGATGATAACGCCGAAGAGCATTGCGAATGTGAAGCTGCGGATAGCATCGCCACCAAGAATAAAGATGCACAGAAGCACCAGGATTGTCGAGCACGAGGTCATGATTGTACGGCTCAGTGTGGTGTTAATGGACGAGTTGATGGTGGTGAAGAAATCCTGCTTGGGATAGAGACCGGTGTTTTCGCGTACGCGGTCGAATACTACCACGGTATCGTTAATCTGATAACCGATAACGGTAAGGATAGCCGCTATAAAGCTTTGGTCGATTTCCATTGCGAAAGGCAGCACTCCGTAGAACAGAGAGTAGAAACCGATGATTGCGAAAGCTGTGAAGGCTACGGCGGCAAGAGCACCGATAGAGAATGCAACGTTGCGGAAACGGAGCAGGATGTAGAGGAACATCGCGAGCAGTGAGATGCCTACGGCGATGTATGCGTCGGTACGCATGTCGTCGGCTACCGAAGGACCTACTTTCTGCGAGCTTACAATACCCTGCGAAGCGTCGGTGGTGGAGAACTCTTCGGCGGTCATGCCTTCGCGGAGGAAAGGTTTGAGGGTTTCGAAGAGCTTGCCGGTGATTTCGCTTTCGGTACCGGCGTTTTCATCGTTGATTTTGTAGTTGGTGGAAACGCGTACCTGGTTGGAGCTTTCAATGGTAATTACCGATGTGGAAGCGCCGGGGAACTGTTCGGCAAGAAGCGACTGTATTTCGGTGGGGTTAACCTGCTTTTCGAACTTCACAATGTAGTTGCGGCCGCCCGAGAAGTCGATACCCTGATTCAAGCCGCGTGCAAAGAGCGATACAATTACAATTGCAACAACTGCGAGGCAAACGGTGAAGCTGACCTTGCGCTGGCCAAGGAAGTTAATGGAGGGATTAACAAATGTCTTGCGCGAAAGAGCGGTGCTGAAAGTGAGTTTGTTGAAAGCGTCGGTTTTGGAGAACCAAAGGAAGAACAGACGGCTCAGATATACTGCAGTGAAGAACGAGCAGATAAGGCCGATGATAAGTGTGGTGGCAAAGCCTTTGATAGGACCGGTACCGAAGAGCAGCAGAATAACACCTGTGATGATTGAGGTGAGGTTCGAGTCGAAGATAGCGGAGAAGGCGTTGCTGTAACCGTCGGCAAGTGCGTTGCGAACGTTTTTGCCTGCGCGGAGTTCTTCTTTGGTACGCTCGAAGATAAGCACGTTGGCGTCAACGGCCATACCGAGCGAGAGCACGATACCGGCAATACCGCTCATGGTGAGAACGGCCTGGAACGAAGCCAGGATACCGATGGTGAAGAAGAGGTTGCAGATAAGGCAGATGTTGGCAACAATGCCGGGGATGAAGCCGTAGAAAGCAATCATGAAAATCATGAGAAGAACAAGTGCCACAACGAACGAAATGAATCCGTCCTGAATGGCCTGCTTGCCGAGAGAAGGACCGACAACCATGTCGGAGATGATGTGTACTTTGGCATCCATTTTACCGGATTTAAGTACGTTGGCAAGGTCGCGGGCTTCTTCAATGCTGAAATCGCCTGTGATTGATGAGGAGCCGCCTTCGATTTTGTCGTTTACGTTGGGTGCGGAGTATACTTTGTCGTCGAGAACGATAGCAACCTGTTTGCCGATGTTCTGGCCGGTGATGCGTGCCCAGTTGCGTGCGCCGTCGGCGTTCATACGCATGGAAACTTCGTTACCGCGCAGGGGATCGTAGTTGCTGGAAGCGTCGCTAACGGCTTTACCGTCCAGAGCGGGCTTGCCGCCGTTGGCGCGGAGAGCGTAGAGTGCTGTTCCAATGTTTACTTCATTGCCTTCGGCATCCATGCGCACGGTGGGTTTTACAGCCCAGCGCAGACGGAGGTCGGAGGGAAGAATGCTCTTGGCGGCTGCGGTGGCGAGCACGGCGTCGATAGCGCTCATGGCTTTTGCATCGGGTGCGTAGCCTACGGTAGCGCCGTAGGAAGCTCCCTGGCTGAGAAGCGCGTGGAGAGCGGCCACGTTAACGGTGCTGTCGTTGTAGAGACGGTTCAGAAGCGAGTTGAACGCGGTGCCGAGTTCCTGTGAGTTGTAGGTTTCGTAGAACTCGAGGTTGGCCGAGCGCTGCAGCAGGTCGCGTACGCGGCCGTGGTCTTTTACGCCGGGGAGTTCGAGCAGAATCTGTCCGTCCTTGCCCTGAAGAACCTGAATGTTGGGCGATACAACGCCGAACTGGTCGATACGGTTGCGGAGCACGTTGGTTGCAGAGTTGTCAACACGGTCTTTAACCTGATTCTTGAGAGTGGTGCGAACGGCATCGTCGTTCATGCCGGCGGTGATAATGTCCTGGAAAACTACGGAGAAGTCGGCCTGAGGCTTGGCTTCGCGGTAATTTTTGATGAAGCTTGCCACGAAGTCATCGCTCTGGTGCGATGCTACGGCGGCGTTTGCTTTGGCAAGAGCGCTTTCAAAAACCGAGTCGGTGTTGCCGGCTTTCATGGAGCGGAGCATGTCGGGCATGTCCACCTGGAGAATCACGTTCATGCCGCCTTTGAGGTCAAGGCCGAGGCCTACGCCCCATTTGCGAACTTCATTGAGAGTGTAGTAGCCCATGTACACTTTCTTCTCGCCAAGCGAGTCCATGTAGTGTTTGTAGGCCTGATTGTAAGCTTCGTCATCGGCGTTAAACGATTCTGTTTTGGCATAGCTTTCGGCCTGATTCTCGTACTTGTTGCTTATCCAAGTGAACGACAGGTAGAAAAGACATACCAATACCAAGAAAATCGCGATAACACCGGCTACGATGCTTCCTAATTTTCCTTTGCTTTGCATGTAAATGATATGGTTTAGTTATTAAAAAATTTTTTCAAGTATTGTTTTCGGCTCGCAAATATAGTGATAATTATCCATTCGGGCGCTATCTGATGCATGTTTTTTTAACGTTCTTGCTCAGAAACGAACACTTACGCCTGCCAGACCGTGGAAGCCTTGCGTGCTCACCCCCGGCAAAATGCCTGCTTTCCGTCCGAGCAGATTGTCGAGATGCAGGAATACTCCGAAGCTTGAAGTAAGCGCATAATCGGCTCCTATGCCGAGGTCGCTGATATTGCCCATGGATACTTCCGAGTGGCCGTCGGGACTGACAAGGTAGTAGCTCCGGCAGGCTCGCAGGCGGTAGCTTGCAAAGATGTCGAGTTTGTCGATCGGATGAGCCGTTACGCTTGCTTCAAGGCATATTTTGGCTCGGTCGGGAGCTGCAAGATTGCCCGCTGCATAGTTCTTGGCATAGAATTTGGCGCTTGCTTTGGCATCGAGCAGGCGGCCGGTGGTGTAAGCGGCTTCAAGTCCTGCATACCAGCCGCTAAGGTCGGTGGGTATGAATGTGCTTGTGAGTCCGTCGCTGGCAACAGCGGCCATGGGAACATTATGTACCGATGCATAGCCTGCGTGAATATCGGCTGTGAATCCGCCGAAATGTCCCAGGCGAACGCCCGCGCGGGCGTCGACCGGCGTATACGACGGGCCGGCAATTGCAAAGCCGGGTGCGAACGGACTGTATTGGTAAAGGCGCTCGAGAGTGTTGAAACGCTCGCCTCCGCCGAATTCGGCGTATATGGACATTTTGCTGCTCCAGCGGTTTACAATGGCTACGTCGGGAGCTATGTGGAACGTATTGCCGCCGTTCAGTGTGAGGTTGAGTTTTACTCCGAGTCGTATGTCGAAACTTCCGCTGCGGAATTCAAGGCCGGGTGTCAGTCCTATGATACCTGTGGTACGTGTGGTTTCGCTGAAAGCACCGTCGCCGTACTCGAAACCGCTGCTGTGCAGTCCGTCGACATCAAGAGCCATATGGGCTGCCGCATGCTCGCCCATGGCGGTGCGTACCTTGCCTTTTGCGGCAAAATATGTTTCGCTTGCTCCGTTGACGGCTCCGGAATATTCTCCCGGTGCGGAGGGTACAAGGATGTTGTCGGATGTGCCGGTATGGCGGACGTACAGTCCGGCGTCGTAGCTTATGCCGTCGGTGTGGCGCTTGAGTTCTGCCGCTGCCCGTGCGCGGTTAATGCCCTGGGGCTGGGCATATCCTGCGTAGGCCGGACTCTTGAGTGCCGCATGGCTGTACTGCGCATCGATTCCGAGTTCGCCTATGTCGGTAAGCCGCAATGTGGAGTACAGCTGTGCTCCGAATATGTTGCTGCGCACTTTTCGGTTTTCACCGGTTGCCGTTGATGAATTGTAGGACTTGCCGTCGAAATTCATTGCCACGCCGACTTTTGCCTTTTCGGTATCGAGGAAACGATAGCCGAAAGCTGCTCCGAGATTGTATGCCGGGAAATATCCGGCCCACAGATAACCTTTCTTGCCGTCGTAAGGCTCAATGCCGCTGAATACATACGGCCGGTCAATGGCAAGCATGGGACTGAATACGGCTGCACTGCCGTATTCGGCCATTTTAAGGTTTTTGTCCGAAACCGGAACATCGGCCATTTGCGGCCATACCGAACGCATTGGCGATGCCGGGGGCAGCTCGGTAGTGATTGTGCGGTCCACGGTAATTTCCGTGCTCATGTCCTGAGCGCTTGCGCCAATGGCTGCCGCGCTTAATATTATTGTGGAAAGAAACTTATGCATGACTTATTCGGATTGCAGACGTGAGTCAATCATCATGAAAATATCGTTTTCGGTGCCGGGATAATTCTCGCGCAAAGCCTCGAGGTATTCGCGGGCTTCGAATTTTTTGCCCTGTGCGGCATAGATGTCGCTCACGAGAATAAATGCGCGGGCAACCCAATAGCTGTGCGGCGAACCCGAAGCGGTGAATTTGCGTGCGGCGGCAAGGGCTTTGTCGCGCTCGCCCTGTTCAAACATGGCTTCGGCGGCACTGTAAGCGCTTTTGGCACCGTAAAGGTCGCCGGTATTGTCGGCAATGCTTTCCCACAGGCGTATTGCCTCGGCTGTATTTCCTTCGGCGTCAAGAGCTACCCCGAGGGTGTATGTGGCTTCCGAAACGGCGTCGGCGCCTGCCGAGGAGCTCATTATTGTGCGTGCCCGGTCGGCGGCAAGTTCATGATTGCCCATGTCGTGGGCGGCACGCATCACTCCCAGGTGTGCGGCAGTGCTCATAGTGCCCGACGAGGCTTTCTGTTCCAGCTGTTGCCATACCGCGAGTGCTTCGGGAATATTTCCGTCGGCATATAAATGACGTCCCTTCAGTGCCAGTGCTTCTTCGGCTGCCTTTGAGTCGGGGAATTTTTCGAGTATGCTTTCGGCAAGTAGCATGGCCTTGGAGGCCATATTGTCGCTGTCGGCCTTGTTCATGAGTATGGCTGTGGCAGCGGCTGTGTGGGTCGACGCAGGGTATTGGGCTGTAAAGTTTTCCAGCTTGGCGGTGTTGCCGTTTCGCTTGTAATCGGCCATGGCGGCGTCGAAGCTCAGATTTTCGGCTTCGGCGGGGTCGAGAGCGGGAGCTTTGTCAACCGAGCGGATGAAATCCACGTATTCGTCGCCGCGTCCTGCTTCGGCATACATCACTTTGAGGAGTGAGCCGGCCTGAGCAGCTTCTTCCGAGCTTGGGAACAATCGGATAACGCTGCGGTAAGCTTCCATGGCTTCGTCGCGTTTGCCCATGTCGAGGAGCGTCATTGCCATTTCAAGATAGCCGCGGCGCCCCTGTGCTGTAGAGGGATACTCCGATATGAGTTTGCGGTAGGTGTTTACGGCGTCGGCGTTCTTGCCGAGACTGATTTGTGCCTGAGTGGTTTCCAGCATTGCATCGGGAATAAGCGACGATGCCGGGAAAGTGCTCCGGAACTTGTCGAGTGCTTCGATTTTGCCTTTGTAATCGCGCATAAAGCCGCTCATGCGGGCTTTGTTGAACATTGCGTAGTCGCCGGCCGACGGATTCTCGCGGTATGCGCGGTCGTAGCGTTCGGCAGCCTCGGCGAAGTCGCCCGAGGAGTAGCTTATGTCGGCCAGGCGGTTCATTGCATCGGCTTTTGCCGAGGGGTCGGTTAATGTTGCCGCAGCCTGTTCAAAAGCGTGTTCGGCCTGCGAGGTGTTCTTTTGACCGTAATATGCGTATCCGAGCGCGTACCATGCCTGTGCACGGTTTGAGGCAGTGCGTTTGCTCTCGCGAAGATACTGCTCCAGTTTTGCGGCCGCCTGCTCGTATTTGCCTTGCGCCAGCAGCACGTTGCCTTGCAGCAGAGTTGTTTCGGCTGCGGCTTCGGCATCACGTTTGCCCAGTTTCTCGGCCTTGGCAAGATAAGCCGCCGCATCGGCATATTCACCGGCGCGGTATTCCTGCCACCCGAGCGCGTAGAGTGCTCTTTGTTTGGATGCGAGCAGCTTTTCGGAGGGATAGGGAATGCGTTCTATGCTTTCCAGCGCGCGGGCATAATCTTTGTCGGCCATATAACCGCCCGAAAGATAATCGGCAACACGTTCGGCATATGGGCCGTTGGGGTAGCGCTCCATAAAGGCTTCGAAAGTGGGTGCCGAGCTGCCGAAAGGAATATCAGCGCCGCTGAACTTGGCAACGGCGTAATTATAGAATGCGGCCTGCTGCATGTCGGGATCGGCGTCGCTCTTGGTGGCTTTGTCGAAAGCGAAGATTGCGGCGGAGTTATCGCCCATGCGCATAAGGCTTTGGCCTATATAAAGATATGCCGACTGCTGCATGCTTCCGTCGGTTTTCTCGGCTACGGGTGTAAGCTTTTCAACGGCGCCGCTGTAATTGCCTGTCTCGTAGTCGGCCATGCCTACAAGATACAAGGCCGAGGGCACGGGTGTGGAGGTGGAGGCAATATATTTGCGTAGATATTCTATGCCCTCGCGGTTTTGTCCGGTGCGGCACAACGATTCGCCGGCAACTCGCAGCATCTCCGGCTCGTTGCCGTTTTTAAGCTGCTTGCGAGCCTCGGCGAGAGCCTTGTTCCATGCGCCTTGGGCAAAGTATATCTGTGCCATATAATAAGGAACGCGGGTATAGCTTTGACAGCGGGGGCTTACAATGGCAAAGTGTCGGGCTGCATCGGTGTATTCGCCTTGATTGAAATCTATGACGCCGAGATAAAACTCTGCATCGGGTCGTACCGTCTGCTCGGAGCATGCCGAGGTGAAAAGCTTTGAGGCTGCCTGCGTGTTTCCCGTTTCCAAGGCGCATATTCCCTGACGGTATTCCTTGGTTGCTATTTCAAGAGGCGACAGCCCGTTTGTTTCAAGTTCCTCGTAAGCTTCGAGTGCGCCGCTGTAATTGCCTGTGGCGAAAAGGCAGTCGGCGGCTCCGGCAAGAGCGGCTGCATATCCGGGAGCTGTGGGAGGATAATGTTGTACGAATCCCAGAAAAGCTTCTCGGGCACCGGCATAGTTGCCGGCGGCAAAAAGAGCGCGGGCTTCGAGCAGGGCGGCATTGCATGCAAGGCCACGTTTCCCTTCGACGGGTACTATGAGCCTAAGCTGGTCGGATGTGCCGTAATAATTGCCTTGACGGTACATGTCGGTGCCTCGGGCAAGAGCTCCCCGGTTATCGGCGTCGTTGACGCCTCCGTATGCACTCCCGGCCAAAGCGGCGACAAGGAAAGATAGAATATATTTTTTCATTATTTGCGCCTTTTGGAAATAAAACACAAAATTACAATTCGCCGGCCAATTGGCCAAGCGTTAAGCGGAAAAGGATTTGGCAATGCGCCCTATGCCGAAGAAAAGCACCATGAGCAGCACTATAAGAGCCGAGCAGGGGACATCTACAACCGTGCTGAGGAACAAACCGCCAACAGAGGCCACAAGCGAAAGCGCCGCCGAGCCAAGCATAACGGGCAGGAAACGGTGGTAACGTATTTCGGCGGTTATGATGGGCAGCGAAAGCATTGACATGAGAAGCATTATGCCTACAAGACGGATAGTGAGCACTATTCCCACGGCAACAAGTACGGTCATGGTATAGCTTACAAAGCGAACCGGCAGCCCGTTTACAAGGGCGAAATCGCGGTCGAAAGCTATGGCTACAATATTGCGGTACTGTCGTACAAAAAACAGCAGCAGAACAATGGCGTATATACCGAAAGCCCACAAGTCGCCGCGCGATACGGTGAGGATGTTACCGAAAAGAAAGGCGTTGAGTTCAGGAACGTAACCGGGAGTGAGGAATACGAACAAAACTCCCAATGCCATGCCGCACGACCAAATTACGGCTATGGCCGAGTCCTCGCGCAAGCGCAGACGATCCGACATCACCTCGACGCCCAAGGCCGAGGCAACGGCAAAAACAGCTGCCATTATAATGGGATTCATGCCCAGGAAATATCCGAGTCCGAGACCGCCGAAGCAGGCGTGCGTTATGCCGCCCGATATGGCAACCATGCGGCGAGTAATAATATAGGTGCCTATCATGGCCGAACACAGGCTTATAAGCACAACCCCTATAAGCGCGTTGACAAAAAAAGGATAGTCAAGATACTGAAGCATGGGCTTTGCGGGCTTCGGAGATTATCATAATGAGTTCGTCGCGCACATCCTCGGGTAGTGCTATTTCGCGCAGTTGCAGGCTGCGAGCCCACCCGGCAATGTCGTCGGGGCGCATTGTCAGGAGTACCTCGCGGAACAATTCGCTTTCCTCGGGAGTATAGGAGTCGGCGGCGCGGTTTTTGAATGCGTCGAGTTCCTCGTCCTCGTAGTATTCAATTTTCTCGCTCACCGATGCAAGCAGCGAATCCTTTTCACAAGTAATGTGCATGCCGCAGCATTCTTCGTCCGCCTGTTTTGGCTGAGGCTCCGGTTCGTTGTCGCGGTTACGGCGGCGGTAGTTGCGCTCGAATATCCACAGAACGGCGCCGACGGCAATAATGGCAATGCTCAATATCAACGCTGCAGTCACTCGCCGAAGCCCTCCACGGCTTCATCGGGATTGCAAAGTGTGAAACCTGCGGCGGTGAGATGCTGCCAGTATTCGGGATATGATTTGTCCACGCACTCGGTGCCGGTGACTACGCAGCCGGGAATAAAAACCGAAACGGGAGCGAGTGCCATGGCAATGCGGTGGTCGTTGTGACTGTCGAAAACCGGAAGCTCGTGAATGGGGCGGCGCGTTCCGTCCCACACATAGCTGTCGCCGTAATCCTCGGTGTCGGTCACTATGCCGACCTTGAGCAGTTCGTCGGTGAGCGCCTGAATGCGGTCGCACTCTTTTGTCCGCAGAGACGATACTCCCGTAAGCTTGAACGGAATGCCTGCCATGGCGGCGGTTACGGCCAGTGCGGGAACGGCGTCGGGCATATCGCTCATGTCGGCTTCAAGGAAGTTGTAGAGGTCGGGCGAGGCCGAGAGTTCCGCGTTGCCGTCCTCGAAATCGAGCAAAGCTCCGAGACGTTCAAAAAGCTCGGCCTCCTGACGGTCGGCCTGCAGCGATTTGTCGGTCATGCCGGCCAGGGTGGCCCATGTTCCTGTGAGTGCCACAATCTCGAACCAGAAGGCTGCCGCGCTCCAGTCGCGTTCGCAGCAGAATGAGGCAGGTTTGCGCAAAGTCCCTGCGGCACGGGCCCCGGTGCGGTCGGCTTCGGCGTCGACACCCCATTGTGCCAGCATTCCGGCAGTCATGCGCAGGTATGGCAGCGAGCGAGGCTCGCCCTTGAATTTTATTTCAATTCCATTGCTCATAAGAGGTGCGGCCATAAGCAGAGCCGAGGCAAACTGCGAACTTTGCGAGGCGTCGAGTTCAACTTCGCCTCCCGCAAGCCGCGAGCCTGTTATTTTTACGGGCACATGTCCTTCTTCTCCGGTGTATTCTATCGAGGCTCCCAATGTCCGCAAGGCGTTAACCAGCGGAGCCAGGGGGCGTTTGCGCAGACGTTCGTCGCCGTCTATAGTACAGCAACATCCGGGTGTTGCCGCTGCAATAGCTGTGATGAACCGCATGGCGGCGCCGCAGCTCCCGACATTTATTTCCGTTCCATTGTCGCGCATTGCGGCAAGAGCGTTGCCGGTGACGAGGGTATCGCCGCAAATGTTTTTAAGTTCTTTATCTATGGAGCCGTCGGCAATATATCCGAGAATCATGGCGCGGATAGCCATGCTTTTGCTGTAGGGGAGTTCAACGGCAGGAGTGTCCTCAATTTCGGACGGGGGAAATATGCGATAGTCCATTTTCAGCCCTTGTTGCAGTTACAGTTGTGTTTTTCGCGGCACACGCATTCAACGGCACAGCGCAGATTTTCCATGGCGTTTTCAAGCACGCAGCGGGGAGTGCCTATGTTGAGGCGGGCGCAACCTTCGCCCTGGCTGCCGAACATAATACCGTCGTTAAGCGCAAGATGAGCCTTGTTGAGCAGCATATCCATTATTTCGCGGTGACACAGCCCAAGCCCTTTGAAATCAAGCCACAGAAGGAAGGACGCCTCGGGGCGTATCACTTTCAGCCCGGGAATATGCTCGGACACATAGTTGCATACAAAATCTATGTTTTCCTGCACATATTCAAGCATGCGGTCGAGCCACGGCTCGCCGTTGTTGTATGCAGCTTCGGCGCCAATGGTGGAAATCATTACCGGGGCGCTGAATTCGTTAACCTCAAGCCATTTGAAATAGTCGCGGCGAAGTTCGGGATTTTTTATTACGCACCACGAGCTCACAAGGCCCGGAATATTGAAAGTTTTGGACGGAGCACCCAGCATTATGCCTATGGCCCTGGCGTCGTCGCTTGCCGAGAGGAACGGAATGTGCGCGCGGCCTCCAAGCATGAGGTCGCCGTGAATTTCATCGCTCACCACAATAACTCCGTGTTTGCGGCATATGCGGGCAAGTTCGGCAAGAGTTTCGGCGTTCCATTGTATTCCTATGGGGTTATGAGGGTTGCACAGTACCATGAGGCGCGGTTTTTCGAGCGAAATAAGTTCTTCAAGACCCTCGAGGTCCATGCGATTGTGCTCGCCGTCGAAAATAAGCGGATTTTCTACAACGCGGCGTCCGTTGCCCTCCACAACAGTGCGGAAGGGGGTATAAACGGGCGGCTGAATGACAACGGCATCGCCTTTTTGGGTGAAATAATTCACTGCCAGGGCTATGCCTTTTACAACTCCCGGAATGAAGCAGAGTTCCTCGCGGGCTATGTCGAAGCCGTGACGGCGCGAGTTCCAGTCGATAATCGACTGCCAATAGCTGTCCTGTGCCTCGGAATAGCCTAAAACGGGGTGGCTGAGCCTGTGCTGAAGCGCAGCCGTTATTTCGGGGCATACGGCAAAATCAAGGTCGGCAATCCAGAGCGGAGTAAGGTCGTGGCGCCCGAAAACGCGGTCAAGCCCGTCGATTTTTACCGCAGAAGTGCCGTGGCGGTCTATCACTGAATCGAAGTCGTAATGTGTCATTGCGGGAGTTGTTTACAATTGAACATTGCAAATATAATAATAAGTCGGGAGACGTGCCAAATTTATTTGAATTTTGACAAGTCCTTTATCAGAACGATGTGAGCCGGTAGCCTTTTTGCTTTAATTTTTCAATTATTTCCTCAAGGTGATAGTAAAGTTTGTCGGTACGGACATCCTGTGTTCCGGCGTGAAAAATTATAACGGCGCCGGCAAGTCCTCCTTTCGCCTCGCATTCCCAGAGCTGCCGGAGCATGAACTCCGAGCTTCGGTATTCGTTCATTTCCGGGGTGGTGTAGTCGCGGTAGGTTTCTATTCCGGGGGTGATGTTGACGGGTGTGAGACCTTCCTCGCGGAATACTTGCGCGTGCATGGCATTGCACCATTCGAAAGAGGGCAGTGCGGCGGCTCCGGCGTGCGATTCAACGCCTATGCTCTTGAGGCATTCCTTTGCCGCACGGATATCGCGCCGCAGGCTGTCGGCGTCGACAAGGGGGGTGCGCCGGTCGTCCCATTTCGAGAGTAGCAGATGCGTATTGCCATGGCTGCCCAGATAATGGCCTTGTTCGATTATACGGCAAATAATAGCCTTGTTCTCGGGGCGGCGTATAAAATCGCCCGTAAGGAAAAACGAACCTTTCACGCCTGTGCGGGCAAGAACATCAAGCACATGCGTGCCGCCCTCGAACATGGAATCGGCCGAGAAAATGAGGCGCACCTCGCGTTCGTCGGCACCTCGGCGTACAACGCAGCCGTGACGGTCGCACACATCGGCGGCAAAACACAACAATGCAAGTAAGCCTGTGAGGATTGAAAATATTAATCGTTTCATAAACAAAAATGTGCCTGCAGGGCGCAACGGCTCCGCAGGCACTGTATAATTAGTCTTGGAATATTTATTTTACTTCCCAGGTATCGCCTGCAAGAATCATGTCGCGCAGGGTGTCGAAACCTTTCTTGGCACGGACTTCCTCAACCTGCATGCTCACGCCCTCGTCGTAGGTGGGAGCTGCCACGTCGCGGATAACGCCGAGTGCGAGCGGAAGTTCGCCCAGTCCGTCCATCATGGCAAGCTGCTGGTGCAGGAAGTTGCTCGGGGTGTGGGCGTCGTGTACCAGAACATCGTCCATGGTGTAGCCGTCTTCGCCAACGGTAACCGCCTTGAGCAGGAAGCCGTCGCGCACAAGACCCTTTTCCTTGTTCTTGCCAAAGAGCATTTTCTCGCCGTGGCGGAGCAAAATGGTGCGCTCGGCGCGGATTTCGCGGTCGGTTATTGCATTGTGGATGCCGTTGTTGAAAATCACGCAGTTCTGCAGAATCTCAACAACCGATGTTCCCTTGTGGCGTGCAGCTGCCACAAGCACTTCCTGCGAAGTGGCAAGTTCAACATCAATGGAGCGGGCAAAGAAGTTGCCGCGTGCACCGAACACAAGTTCTGCGGGAATAAAGGGATCTTCCACAGTGCCGTAGGGGCTCGATTTGGAAACGAAGCCTCGGTCGCTGGTGGGGGAGTACTGGCCTTTGGTGAGTCCGTAAATCTTGTTGTTGAACAGTACGATGTTAATATCTATGTTACGGCGTACGGCATGGATAAAGTGGTTGCCGCCAATGGCAAGGCCGTCGCCGTCGCCGCTGATTTGCCACACTGTCATCTCCGGATTTGCAACCTTGTAGCCTGTGGCTATTGCGGCGGCGCGGCCGTGGATGGTGTGGAAACCGTAGGTGTTCATGTAGTAGGGCAGACGGGAGCTGCAGCCGATACCGCTTATAACGGCGGTCATGTGAGGCGCAACGCCAAGGGTGGCCATGGCCTTGTGGAGGGTGTTGAGAATGGCGTGGTCGCCGCAGCCGGGACACCAGCGTACTGCCTGGTCGCTTTTATAATCGGCGGGAGTGTAGGTGTTTATGCAGTTCTCCATCTTAGTCTTCCATTAATTTAAGAGTACGCTCCACAAGCTCGCCCGTCGAGAAGGGCTGACCTTGGATTTTATTGATACGGTCGATGCGTTTTTCGGGAATGCGGCACTGCAGATAATCGGCGAACATGCCGGTGTTGAGCTCGGCAACAATTACGCGCTTGTAGCGGCGCAGAACATCGAATGTGTTGGCGGGCAGCGGGTTGATATAGCGGAAGTGTGCGAGTGCAACGGCATGGCCGGCGGCATTGAGTTCTTCCACAGCGCTGCGCAGGTGGCCATAGGTTCCGCCCCAGCCAACAAGCAGGGTGTCGGCGTCGGCATTGCCGTGAATTTCAAGCTCGGGAATATCCTGTGCTATGCGGGCAATTTTTTCGCGGCGCAGCATAACCATTTTCTCGTGGTTCTCGGGATTGTTGCTTATAGCGCCCGAAACAGCGTCTTTTTCAAGGCCGCCAAGACGGTGTGTGGCACCCTCGGTACCTCCCTGCGGCCAATAGCGGCCAAGGTTTTCGCGGCGCATATAGGGGCGCCAGCTGCCGTCGGCCAAAAGCTCGGCGGGAACATCGGGAGTGTTTATGGCGGGGAATTCGTCGGCCTCGGGAATGCGCCATGCCTGCGAGCCGTTGCCGATAAAGGCGTCGGTGAGCAGAATAACCGGAGTCATGTGCTCAACGGCTATGCGGCAGGCCTCGAATGCCATGTTGAAGCAGTCGGTGGGAGTTGCGGGAGCAACTACGGCTACGGGCGATTCGCCGTTACGGCCATAGAGTGCCTGCATGAGGTCGGTCTGTTCGGTTTTGGTGGGCAGACCGGTGGAAGGTCCTCCGCGCTGCACGTCGATTACAACCAACGGTAGTTCGGCCATTACAGCCAGGCCAATGCCCTCGCTCTTGAGTGCCAGGCCGGGGCCTGAAGTAGAGGTAACGGCAAGATTGCCGGCAAAGCTTGCGCCTATGGCCGAGCATACGCCCGCAATTTCATCTTCCATTTGGCAGGCTTTCACGCCTAAGTCCTTGCGTTTGGCAAGTTCGTGAAGAATGTCGGTGGCGGGAGTAATGGGATAGGAGCCGAGGAACAGCGGACGTCCGCACTTTTCCGATGCCATGATAAGACCCCATGCGGTGGCGGTATTGCCGTTGATGTCGGTGTAAATGCCCGGCTTGGGATCTTCGGTTTCAATGCGGTAGGTGCTTACGCTTGCATGTATGTTATGACCGTAGTCGTAGCCTGCCTGCAGAACTTTGGCGTTGGCTTCGTAAACGGCGGGTTTCTTGGCGAATTTGCCGTGCAGATGATGCAGAGCGGCCTCCAGCGGACGGTCGAACAGCCAGCACACAAGCCCTAAGGCAAAAATATTGCGGCATTTCAGCACGCTCTTGTTGTCCAGCCCGCTCTCGGCCAGTGCGGCCTTTGTAAGAGTTGTTACGGGCACCTCGAGAATCTGGGCTTTTATGCCGAGTTCCTCAAAGGGACGGTCGGTGCTGTAGTTGGCTTTTTTAAGGTCGCTCTCGCGGAAGGAGTCGATGTCGACAATAATAACTCCTCCGGGTTTAAGGAAGCGATGGTTTTGCTTAAGTGCGGCGGCATTCATTGCCAAAAGCACATCGCAACTGTCGCCCGGGGTGTGCACTCCGGTTCCTACGCTTACCTGAAAGCCCGAAACTCCGCCCAGCGAGCCCTGGGGAGCGCGGATTTCCGCAGGATAATCCGGGAAGGTCGACACTTGGTTGCCGAGCCCGGCCGACACGTTGGTGAAGATGTTTCCCGCAAGCTGCATTCCGTCGCCGGAATCGCCCGAGAAACGAACTACAACCTTGTCGAGAGTTTTTACATTGGTGTTCTCAAGCATGATTGGGTTCTTTTGGCGGCCGGCGACGCTTGAGGCCGGCCTGAGGTTTTAAGGTTAAAGTTATTGAAACAGTGCCGGTATTGCGCCGACGCTGCAAAGTTAAGCACAAATTTGCCAATTGCACAAGCTTTTGATGTACATTTTTGTAAAATAATGTTTCAAATTATTAATATACCTCCCGGGCCATGCGATTTTATCCCGTTTTTTGGTGGTGTGTTAGCTTCAATAAATAAAAAATCGGTATATCCCCTTGCAAAATCGGCGGGAATGTGTTATCTTTGCGCCGCAATTCGAGCGTGCACGCGCACGCGCCTTTTGCGCACTCTTTTTTTAATTAACATTATTCACTAACTAATTAAATGACAAATTTAACTAACTCCCCTATCGAGGATTTCGACTGGGATGCCTACGAAAACGGCGAAACCGTCGGCGCACGCTCGCGCGACGAACTCACTCACGCTTATGAGGAATCCCTCAACTCGGTTAAGGACAAAGAAGTAATCGAAGGTACCATTATCGCCCTCAACAAACGTGAGGCTGTGGTTAACATCGACTACAAATCGGACGGCATTATCCCCATGAGCGAATTCCGCTACAACCCCGACATCAAAGTCGGCGACAAAGTGGAAGTGTTCATCGAAAACCAGGAAGACAAAAAAGGCCAGCTCATCCTTTCGCACAAGAAAGCTCGCGCTTCTCGCTCCTGGGAACGCATCAACGCCGCCCTCGAAAACAACGAAATCATCAAGGGCTTCATCAAATGCCGCACCAAGGGCGGTATGATTGTCGACGTGTTCGGTATCGAGGCATTCCTCCCCGGCTCGCAAATCGACGTTAAGCCCATTCGCGACTACGATATCTTCGTTGGAAAAACAATGGAATTCAAAGTCGTTAAAATCAACGAAGAATTCCGCAACGTTGTCGTTTCTCACAAAGCCCTCATCGAAGCCGAACTCGAACAACAGAAACGCGAAATCATCAGCAAGCTCGAAAAAGGCCAGGTACTCGAAGGAACCGTTAAAAACATTACAACCTACGGCGTATTCATCGACCTCGGCGGTGTCGATGGCCTCATCCACATCACCGACCTCTCCTGGGGACGTGTCAACCACCCCGGCGAAGTTGTGGAACTCGACCAGAAACTCAACGTTGTTATCCTCGACTTCGACAACGACAAAAAACGCATCGCTCTCGGTCTCAAGCAGCTTCATCCCCATCCCTGGGACGCCCTCGACGCCGATCTCAAAGTTGGCGACAAAGTTAAAGGCAAAGTTGTTGTTATGGCCGATTACGGCGCATTCCTCGAAGTCGCTCCCGGCGTAGAAGGCCTCATCCACGTTTCCGAAATGTCCTGGAGCCAGCACCTCCGCAGCGCTCAGGAATTCCTCAAAATCGGCGACGAAATCGAAGCTGTCATCCTCACTCTCGACCGCAACGAACGCAAGATGAGCCTCGGTATCAAACAGCTCAAGAAAGATCCCTGGGAAGATATCGAAGTTAAATACCCCATCGGCAGCCGCCACACTGCAAAAGTGCGCAACTTCACCAACTTCGGCGTATTCGTTGAAATTGAAGAAGGTGTCGACGGTCTCATCCACATCTCCGACCTCTCCTGGACCAAGAAAATCAAACACCCCAGCGAATTCACTCAGGTGGGTGCCGACATCGAAGTGGAAGTTCTCCAGATCGACAAGGACAACCGTCGCCTCTCGCTCGGTCACAAGCAGCTCGAAGAAAACCCCTGGGACGTTTTCGAAACAATTTTCACCGTTGGCTCCGTTCACGAAGGAACTATCGTGGAAATGCTCGAAAAGGGCGCTGTTGTCGCTCTCCCCTACGGTGTTGAAGGCTTCGCTACTCCCAAGCACCTCGTTAAGGAAGACGGTACTCAGGCCGGCGTTGACGAAAAACTCAACTTCAAGGTTATCGAGTTCAACAAGGACAGCAAACGCATCATCCTCTCGCACAGCCGCATCTTCGAAGATGAAGCTCGTGTTGAAAAACCCGCTGCCGAACGCAAACCCAAACGTCAGCCCGCTAAAAAGCAGGAAGAAGCTCCCGCTGCTGCAACTACTCCCCTGGAACGCACAACTCTTGGCGACCTCGAAGCTCTTGCAGCCCTCAAGGAAAAACTTTCCAAGTAAGCAATACTCCTTATTAATATATAAAACCGCCGGCGCAAACATGCCGGCGGTTTTTTTAGTACAGGTCCGCTTATTGTATTAACAATGTTAAATAATCTAAAATATGCAACAGCCTGCATTGTCATATTTTAAAATTTCGCTTTCTTTGTGTCTGAATAAAAGCCTTGAATATTTAATCAATACTTATATAACTATTTATTAACCTAAAAATCAGTAACATGAAAGTGACATTACGCAATCTTGCGTTAGGTGCTGCTCTCGTTGCATCTACAGGCATGTACGCGCTGGAACCTACTGTTACCCTCGATTGGAAAACCTCCGAAAATATTGAATACGCCGGTGGTGCAATGCGTTGCGGTAATGGTGTTAACGGTCTCATCTACGTTATCAGCAATAACCAGATTATTGAAGTTGACGGAACCAAACCCGAAGGACAGCAGACACGCGTGGTTTACGAATCCGCAACCACTCTCAACAAAGGCCTCTTCATTGACGACGCAGGTAACTTCCTCGTAAACTACAACTGGCCTACAAGCGCTTCCAACTGGAACAAATTCCGCCTTATCTCTGCCGATTTCCAGACTGTTAAGGACATCGAAATCCAAAAACCCACCGAAAGCGAATGGGCTGGTAACCGCTCCGACCTCAACGGCCGTGCTATCGGCGACTTCTTCAGCGAAGAAGGCGGCCTCTGCTTCCTCACCGCAAGCACTCAGACTGCTCCCATTCCAGTGCTTATCCGCGAAGGCGAACAGGTTGTCGGCGAATACGCTACCGAAGCTGAATTTACTGCAGCAAACACAATGGCTTATGCTCAGCCCGCTATCGAAACAATGGAAGAACTCGACGAAGACATGTTCTACGACCAGTTCTACTATGCTGCTTCCAACGCTTGGGTGAACGCATATCCCGAAGGTGCCGAAGCTGTTAACCTCGCTGTTCCCACTGCCGAAACCGGTCTTCCCGAAGGTTGGAAAGGCAGCACTCAGAACGGTTTCGACGTATTCACCCTTGGTGACACCAAGTACATCGTTCGCGCAGGTTACACAACCGTATGGAGCCCCAACTTCATCATCTCCGATGAAGAAGGCAACGTTGTTTACTACACCGAATACGAAAACCCCGCTTCTACCGGTAACGGTTGCGGTCTTTTCGCTCGTAAAGTAAACGAAACTACCGTCGACCTCTATCAGGTTTACATCACCGGCGTTGCAGGAAAGAGCTTCGTTGCAAAATACACCATTAGCATCGGTGGTAGCGAAGTAACTCTTCCCCCGCTGTACATCACCGGTGGCTTCAACGGTTGGGATCCCGCTAATCCCGCTGAATTCACCATTGGCGAAGACGGTCTCTACACCTATGACCTCAAAATCGAAAGCGACGGTTTCAAAATTTCCACCTCAAAAGGTGACTGGGATGCATTCAATGCCGGCGCTTTCTGGATGGAAGGAATGGCCTCTTACAACATTGCCGCAGGTAACACCTACGACGTGAAGATTGGCGACAACCCCTCTGCTGGTAACTTCAACATCGCTCCCGGTGAATACACCCTCACTGTCGACTTCAACAACGGAACTCTCAAAGTTGACGGCGAAGCTTACGCTTTCAAAGCTCCCGAGCTCTACCTCCGCGGTGCTTTCAACGAATGGGGTACAACTGCCAAATTCAACTCCGACCTCACTGTTGGCGAAGACGGATACGTTGTATACACTCTTAACCTCGACGCTCTCGAAGGTGAAGTTAAGATTGCCGACGACGCTTGGGGTACCAACTTCGGTGGTGTTGCAATTCCCGCTGCAGGCAAGTATGTTCTCGCAGCCGGTGGCGACAACATGAACGTTACCGCTATGACCGACGTTGAACTCACCTTCCGTCTCCCCGCTGCCGAAGGCACACCTACTCTCGAAGTTAAGTGCAACCAGTTCGTTGCCCGCAAGGCTTATGCTTACGAACTCGGTGCCGTTGCAGGTAGCGACAACGAATACACCGTTTCCTACAAGGCTACTGCCGCTGCAACTGCCGCTACTCTCGTTCTTACTCCCGCCGAAGGCGATGCAGTTCGCATTGCTCTCGATGCTCCCAAAGCCGGTGAAAACACCGCTACTGTTTCTCTCGCAGGTCTCGAACCCGGTGAATACACCTGGGCTGTTGCTCTCGAAGGCAACTTCGAAGGCCAGGCTGCAGGTATTGCTTACCAAAGCCCCGCCAACATGGCAGGTGTAGGTGAAGTTCGCGGTGGTGCTGTTTGGGTAAGCGACGCCGAATACGAAGCTTACGGTTACACCGTAGTTGGTTTCGGTAAGGCCGGCGGCTTCCTCGTTTACAACCCCGCAGGTGAACTCCTCTACGACGGCATTATCCTTGCAAACTACGAAGGATTTGCTGCCACCAACCAGTCCTCTCCCTTCCGTGGCGATGCTCTCCGCGGCTATGCTGCTTTCGCCGACTGGTCCGATCCGGGTGCAGGTGTTTGGTTGGTAGACCCCCTCAACCCCACTCAGAACCCCCGCAACATGTTCGCTGTTGAAGGCGCTACAAAAGCTACCAACGGTACTTTCACCTACAATGGCGTAGCAACCGGTTCCGGTACTTCCTGCGTTGCATTCCAGGGCCAGGGCGCCGAAACAAAGATGTTCACTTTCGACGAAGACATCTATGCAAACACTCTCGTTCGCTACACTATCGGCGACAACGACTATGTTGACGCTGCTCCCTCTATGGTTCTCACCGACTATAAGAGCAAAATGGCTAACACCAACATCGACGTTGCTACTGTTAAGGACGGCTTCTTCGTAACTCAGGTTCGCGCCGACGGTAACGATGCAAACGTTCCTGCTCTCATGTACTTCGACAACAACGGTACTTACCTCTGGGATGCTGCCAACAAGGACCTCATCTCCAACACTGTAAGTGCTATCGCTGTTAACCCCGCCGAAAACCTCCTTGCTCTTGCAGGCAACGGCTTCATCAATGTCTACACTCTCGCATTCGACGAATGGGATGAACCCGTCCTCACTCTCGTTAATGAAATCACAGGTCTGCCCGCAGGCACAACCTCCACTGCTTTCGTTCATATGAACTTCGACGCCGCTAACAACCTCCACGTATTCAACCGTATCGGTCAGAACTACACTGTATACGTTCTCCCCGGCCAGAGCGAATCGCTCACTCCCGCAAAGGCCGAAGACGTTCTCAAAGTTTCTTCCGCTGTTGAAAGCGTTCTCGTTGCCGGCGAAGCCGACGTTGAATACTACAACCTCCAGGGTATCCGCGTTGAAAATCCTGCTAACGGTATCTACATCCGTCGTCAGGGCAACACCGCTACCAAGGTTTACGTTAAGTAATTATCAACTTCCCGATAATGAGGGGCGCAGAAATGCGCCCCTTTTTTATGCGCTGTAGGAAAATATTTTTGTACCTTTGCACTCATGATGAAGAGCGCAGTTAAACCAAAAAAAGCTTTAGGCCAGCATTTCCTCACCGATATGGGTGTGGCGGCACGCATTGCGGCAACCCTCGACGCATACACAGGAACTCCCGTACTCGAAATAGGACCCGGAACGGGCGTACTCACGCAATTCCTCCTCCAAACGCACACGCCGCAGAATCTAACCCTTGCCGAAATCGACACCGAAAGCGTTGTTTACCTGCGTGCGCATCTCCCGCAGCCGCAGCCGCGCATTGTGGAGGGCGACTTCCTTACAATGGATCTTAACGAGTTGTTCCCCGGCAACGGGTCTTTCTGCGTTATTGGAAACTATCCATATAACATTTCGTCGCAGATATTTTTCCGCGTGCTCGACTACCGCGACCGCGTTGTGTGCTGCAGCGGCATGCTCCAGAAAGAAGTAGCCGAACGCCTCGCGGCAAAACCCGGTACGAAAGCCCGTGGAATACTAAGCGTTCTCCTGCAGGCCTGGTACAATGTGGAGTATCTGTTCACCGTCTCGGAGCACGTTTTCAACCCGCCCCCAAAAGTAAAATCCGGCGTCATAAGGCTAACCCGCAACGACGTGCAGGCGCTTCCCTGCGACGAAGCCCTGTTCCGCACAGTGGTCAAAACATCATTCGGACAACGCCGCAAAACCCTCCGCAACAGCATTCGCGGACTCATCCCTCCCGGTGCAGTCTTCCCCGATGAACGACTTGCCGCTCTAAGGCCCGAGCAACTCTCGGTGGACGAATTTATTAAGCTTACTCTCATCATAGAGGACATTCGTAAAAATCAAGGGCAATGAAAGAGTATACCGACGAATACCTTAAAGAGATAAAGGAAATTATCGGCGCCGCCGATACCGAGCGCGCACGCAAGGAGCTGGAAGGACTCCACCCCGCCGACATTGCCGAGCTGTATCAGAACCTCGACATCGACGAGGCCGAGTTCCTATTCAAACTGCTCGACGAGGAAACTGCCGCCGACGTGATTATGGAGCTGGACGAGGACGACCGTCTGAAGCTCATTTCACACATGCCCGCCGAGGAAATCGCAAAGCAAATCGACCACCTCGATACCGACGACGCCGTCGACCTTATCCAGCAGCTCGACCGCGACGAGCGCGAGGAAATCCTCTCGCACATCGACGACGTTGAGCAGGCCGGTGATATTATCGACCTCCTCAAGTACGACGAGGACACCGCCGGCGGTCTCATGGGTACCGAAATGATTGTAGTAAACGAAAACTGGTCCATGCCCGAGTGCATAAAGCAAATGAGGCTCCAGGCCGAGGATATGGACGAGATTTACTACGTTTATGTTGTCGACAACGAATATCGTCTGCGCGGTACTCTTCCGCTAAAAATGATGCTCACTCATCCCTCCGTTTCCAAAATCAAGCACATTATGGAAACCGATCCCGTGAGTGTGAATGTCGACACTCCAATCGATGAAGTGGCGCTCGATTTCGAAAAGTACGACCTCGTGGCAATGCCCGTTGTTGATTCTATAGGACGTCTGCTCGGACGCATTACCGTCGACGACGTTATGGACCAGGTGCGCGAGGCAAGCGAACGCGACTATCAGCTCGCATCGGGTATCTCCTCCGACGTCGATGCCGACGACTCAATCTTTGCCCAGACAAAAGCACGCATTCCCTGGCTGCTCATCGGTATTGCCTCCGGACTGCTTGCTTCGTTCATCCTCGGCACTTTCGAGGAACAGCTCAAAGTGGTTACGGCGCTCGCTCTGTTCATTCCCATTATCGGCGGCACGGGCGGTAACGTCGGAGTGCAGGCTTCGGCTATCGTCGTGCAGGGTCTTGCAAACGGCTCGCTCGACATCAAGCGTTTCGCCTCGCAGCTCGGAAAGGAAATCCTCATAGGACTCCTCAACGCAACCGTTATTTCGGGCGTTGTGTTTGCCTACAACCTCATTACAATGCCCAACGATTTTGCCGTTACAATATCGGTATCCGTATCGCTCTTCCTCGTTGTAATGTTCGCCACAATGCTCGGTACCGTCGTGCCGCTAACGCTCGAGAAACTGCACATAAATCCCGCCTTGGCAACAGGACCGTTTATTCAGATATCGAACGACATCTTCGGCCTCATAATCTATGTGCAGATAGCAACATTCTTCCTCCGCCGCCTGACCGATATAGCAATCTGATACACCGCAATCATTCGAGACGCCGCTCTATGCGGTTGCCCGGGCGGATATTCAGCGTAAAGGCCGCACTGCGCCCCGTGGCCTCGCTGCGGAAATGGAAGTGATAGCGCTCGCGCCCGAAACAGTCGCAGCGCACAACGGCCGATGTCGCCGCAGTGTCACCATGCCCCGCTGTCAGTCGCTCGTCAATGGTAACGTCAAAGCCCGTTATTGTAACGGCAAGCGAATAGGCGCCGTCCATGCTCACGCCGTCGAGCCCGAAACGGTAGAGCAGCAGCTGCCCCTGCTCGTCGACAAGCGCCACAACGCCCGGAATGCTCGGCGTGGCACTGCTGTCCAGTTCGCCGCCGTAGTAGAACATACGGGCCGCGCCGCGTTTCGAGGGCATCGCCGCAAGCGCCACCACCGCCGCGGCTATAAACGCCATTATCACAAAAAACTCTATACTTGTGAAAAAACTCATCTAATCCTGTTGTCAGCTTAAATTCAAAAAACACATTTCAAATAGAGCATTATCAAAAACAATGCCAAACTCAACTGTCATGCTCCGCCGCCTCCTTTCATTCGTCGCTCCGCCACGCTGCATAGTGTGCGGCGCCGCTATCGACAGCCCCTCGCAGCTCCTCTGCCTGCCGTGTCTCGGCGCTCTGCCACGCGCCATGCTCCACCGCATGCCCTCAAATCCCGTGCGCGATATTCTGGACAATGCCGTCGCGCCCCCGCTGCTCACCGCCGCATGGATGAACTACAGGCACGATTCTCCCTATGCCCATATTGTCCGCAAGGCTAAATATTCGTCCCGTCCCTCGCTCTCCCGCTACGCCGCGCGCCTCTTTGCAACCGAACTCGCAGCCGATTCTCCCGAATTCGCCGATATCGACGTTCTCCTCCCCGTTCCAATGCACTGGCGCAAAAACCTTGGCCGCGGCTTCAATCAGGCCGAATTTGTGGCTAAAGGAATTGCCGATGTAGGCCGGTCGGCTGTTGCCGATAATCTCATTGCCGTGCGCCCTCACGCAACTCAAACTCACCGCAGCCGCTCCGAGCGCCTCCAAAACCTCAGCGGGACTATGAAACTGATTGCCCCGCACGAGCTGGAAGGCCTAAACATAGCCATTGTGGACGACGTAATAACAACCGGAGCAACGCTAACCGAATGCGTCGCAGCCATATCGGCCGCCGCTCGGCCCGCTTCAATATCAGCAATTTCCCTCGCCATACGATAGCCCCGGGCGTTTTGTTGAACTTTTTTCTGAAAAATTTGTGCAAACTCTTGCAGGATTAAATTTTTTGCATTAACTTTGCACCGCAAAAGCCCGAGAGGGCGCCAATTTTCGCTTCAATAGCTCAGTCGGTTAGAGCATCTGACTGTTAATCAGAGGGTCGTTGGT
>CAMWMR010000030.1 GCA_947175425.1 uncultured Porphyromonadaceae bacterium | reverse complement strand
CGCTGGAATAACCGGTTATATCGGCAATTTCGGACAAAGTGTACTGGCCGTAGGCGACAAGCCTTTAAGCATTAGCGACAAGGCTATAGGAATTGACCCTGTGGCACAAACGTACATAGGCACAGCCACAAGTACAACAGCAAGCATTGCCAAAACGGGATAGCGGCTAAGGCCGGTAAAAAAGCTGTCGGGGACAAAAACCGTAACAAGCGCGGCAATGAGCAAACCTGCAACAAGCCATTTGCCCACCGAGGCAACCATATCTACAAATCCGTATTGCATGGCTTTGCGTATTTTTGCAATAAAACCGAGATTCTCCGCTTCATTGTCTTCTTCAATAAATGCAGTGTTATGATTCTCTTTATCAAGTTTTCCTACAGCCAATCCGCCAAAGAAAGCTCCGGCCAAAGCAGCCAGGGGGCGTACAATGGCAAAGGGCAAGCCGAGAAGGGAGTAGGTCGCGGCAATTGAATCGACGCCCGTCTGCGGTGTGGCGATAAGAAAGGACGTGGAAGCTGCTTTGGATGCGCCCCGACGACGTAACGATACCGCGGCAGGCAAAACTCCGCACGAACATAAGGGAAGAGGAATACCGAACATGACAGCCTTGAATACCGAAGCGGCTCCCGAGCCTGCCAGATGACGAGCCATTGTGCGCTGACGCACAAATACATGCAACATGCCGGCCACCAAAAATCCGAAAAGGATATAAGGCGACATGCCGTTCATTATATTGAAAAGTGCATATAAAAAATCCATAGCATTAATTTTTTACAAAATTACTGCCAGGGACTGCAAAAAGCATTGCACAATGACGTACAATGCTTGCACAATTAGCGGAGAAAGTGAAATTCTATATCTATATCTTCTCCAATGATTCTCTATCGGGAAGCTTCTCGATATACTGTGTAGGAGTCATTCCGGTCACTGTTTTAAATTGGCGGCTCATATGCGGAGCGCTGGAATAACCGGTTATATCGGCAATTTCGGACAAAGTGTACTGGCCGTAGGCTATAAGTTCCTTAACGCGCTCTACTTTTTGGGCTATGTGGAATTGTTCGAGGGTGCGTCCTTCGGTCCGCGAGAAAAGACGGCTCAGATAATCGAATGGCAGGCCTACCTGTTTTTCTATACACGCCGAGAGTTTGAGACGGCACTCGGCCTCGGAACGGACATGTTCCAGAACGGCAGATTTTGTTTTCTCAATAAGCATCTCGTCGCGCGTCGAAGCACGTTCAAAACCTCCTTTGGCAAGTTCCGCATCAAGGCACTCGAGCTGTTCCTGTGCAGGTTCGGAATCAAGCTCTACCCTGCCTATAAAAACTTTTGCATCATGAATGCCGGCTTTCTGAAGAGCCGCTTCCACTGCCGCCACGCAATGACGACACACCATATTTTTAATTACATATTCCATAAGCGCCTATAAATTACGCGCACGGCAGCGAGCCGTGAGGATGAACAAAGCCGCAGAACCTATAATGGCACAGGGAATGCCTGCCAATGCCGGTGCGGCGAGGCCGAATCCCATACTTATTGCCGCGCCTCCCAGGGCTGCCGCCATTGAATTGGATACGTTAAAAGCTATCTGGATACCCGCACCGCCAAGCATTTCACCGCCTTTTGCAAATTTTACAATGAGATATTGCAACGGTCCGCCGATACCGAAAAGGATTCCGGGAGCTATAAACGCCAAAAGCACCGACGGAGCTTTGAAAGGCGCGCAAAAATATACCGCGAGCATAACGGGAATAGCCGAGGCGGCCAATATTGCTGTTACCTTAGATGCACGGAATTTATCGCTTAACTTTCCGGCGAGGAAATTCCCCACAACCATTCCACCGCCAACAAGCATCATTATCCATGTCATGGCATCCTGCGAGAATCCGGTGACATCGGTCATAACGGGCTGCACATAGCTGAGCCAGGTGTAAACGCTTGCCTGCCCGAAGAAAACTCCGGCATATATGAGCCACGGCTCGGGTTTGGACAGAAATCGGAATTGTCCTTTCATTCCCATATCGGGAAGTGCGGCCAAGGGAGGGAGCATGAAACGCAAGCCGGCCACAGCAAGCAAACCGATAAATGCCACGCATGCAAAAGCGATACGCCACGAGAGCATATTGCTTATGAATGTCGCTCCGGGAACTCCTACGAGGTTGGACACCGTCATTCCTCCAATGAGTACGGCAACAGCCGAGGCTCCTTTGTTTTCACCGGCTATGCGTGAACACACAATGGCACCTGCGCCGAAAAACGCGCCGTGAGGCAGTCCGGCTATAAAACGCGCAGCAAGCAGAACGTGAAAGCCCGGCGAGACGGCTACAAGCACATTGCCTATAAATATCATTGACGCGAGCAGAACCATGAGCCGGCGCAAAGGCATGCGGCGTAAAACAATCAATCCGGGCGAGCCGAGAGCCACACCCAGAGAATATGCTGATATAAGATGTCCTGCTTCGGACACCGAAACTCCAAAAGAATCGGCTACATCGCCGAGAAAACCCATCATGCCGAACTCGGCTACACCAAGGGCAAAAGTGCCTATGGCCAATGATAACAATCCTTTATTCACAACTGTTGTCTGTCTAAAAATTCAAACAAACCCCGCACATGGGAGTGCGGGGCGAGAAAGAAATAAAGTATCGGGAATAGTTTTATTTTCGACGGCGTACCGAACGGGTAGCCGAAGATGATGAAGACTGAGCTTTTTGTACTTTAGGTTTCTGTTCCTTTTTAGTGGATCGCTTTGTGGAACGTGCAGCGGCACGGGTTGTCGAAGTGCGGGCATTGGACGATTCCACCTTTACGGAATCGGGAGCTATTCCGGCCTCGGCAGCCTCACGGGCCTCACGGGCGGCAATTACTTCTTCGCGGGAAGGTACCCAAAGTTTTTTCTCGAAATCATCGAGGCGGCTCTGAATACTGTCCTGTGCCCGCTTAAGGTCATCGGGGTCGGAATATAGCTGAGCCATGCTCTTGTTTTTGAGATTACGGGTTTTATAAATATCACCGTCGTACATTGTCAAGGTGAAGAAATCGTCGTAGGTGCATGTGGGGAGATTGTTGTCATCGTCCACAAAAATCGACTGAGCTGCAAGATATGGACGCAAATCGCTGAATTTCACCCAAAACATCGGATAGCGCAAGGCATCGCCTCCGAAATCACCTGCACGATGCAGCACAGGACATATTGCTTCCACCACGGGACGCAAACGGTTATTCCTGGTATCGAATTCCCAACGCTCCACAATGTAGTAGGAAAGTACTTCGTTAGTGGGAACATCGGAGGGATCGATGTCGAACTTCGGATTCTTTTCGGTTGAGCCTTTTGCCTTTGTATAAGGAATATAGAAGCGGTCGAGGACGTCGGCGACTTTCACCTTATATGGCTCGGTAAAAATTTCACGTCCGTCCAGATACTCGTATGCCGGCACGGTGTTTGCCGTGAGCAGCCTCATAATTATACGGAACAGATTCTCCTGCCCTTCGATAGGCTCTTCGGGGAAATAGAGAGGAGCGTTCTTGTCCTTGTCGAGGTCTATGGCACGGTAAATCACCCTCATCCATTGCCTGTCGGCATCGCTGACTGAGCTGTTATCCTCGGAGAAAAAGTTTTGCATACGGTCGGTAACGACAGAGCCGTCCTGACGAGCGGGAGCGTTGCGGTCGGTTGTACGTCGGCGAACAACTCCCTGTGCATCGTCCTGCGCCCAAACGAGAGCCGGAATGCATGCAATGGCAAGAGCGCCAAGAGTAGTTTTAAAAAAGGTGTGCATATTTGATTGGATGAGCGATTTCTTAGTTGACAATAACTTCCATGGGAGAGAGGTCGCGGGTAATGCCGTCGGGGCCTTTTGCACGGATTCTTGATATAAAGAAGCGTTTGCCTCGGGTCATTCGCTGGAACTGCTGCTTCTGGCGGGGCGAGAATGCCGCTCCGTTGCTAACCTCGGGCATGGCATTTCCGGAACCATCGAAGAAAATGGTCTCGAAACTTTCCACCGAGAACGGTGTGTTGAGCAAACCGTCGTCGATAGCTGCCTGCAGGCCGTCGGAAGCCATAAGGCTTGCTTTCGGGAAAGGCTTGCCGCCTTTATAATGTTCGGTATTACCCTGGGCGTCCTTGAATGCGATAAACGGCGAGGGGTCGGGCAATTTGCGGACACGGAATGTTGTTGCCGCCATAGTTACGGAACGGCCGTCCATTGTAGCGGTTACGGTAACAACCGCATCGGAACCGACTTGCGAAGGACGTGCAACCCAATGGTCGCCGCTACGCGTAAGTGTGCCGTTGGTCATTGTTGCGGAAATATCGCCCATGGGAACGCCGGGGACCGAAATGTCCATGGGGTTGTCGATACCGGCATAGAGAACGTTCATTAATGTAGCCGATACTGTAGCCATAGGTTCAATAACCGTATACGAGGAAGAGAAATCAAGACGGCGGGTACTTCCGTCGGGGGCAGGTACTTCAAGCCATCCGTTATATGAGAAGTTGCCCGTAGAGGCTGCGTTTACTTCATAGAGCCCTTTGTCGGAGGCAAGTCGTTTGCCATCGATATAAACAGCGGGGCGCTGTGTGGTATCGACTGCAGCCAACAGTATGTTTGCCGAATACTTGGCACCGCGCATAACGAGCCTCGATTGCGGCATAACGTAGGCGTTGAGTTCGTTTACACGCACGTCGCCGGCGTCGACCTGCGAGAGCAATGCGGCAAGCGCCTCGCCTTCGGCATAAAGGATGTCGCTTTGCAGTTTTGCCAGAATAGTGATAGCGGCAACAACCGGCTGTTGGTCGAACTTGGCTTCCTCCCACGACTGAGGAGTGAGAGTTCCGGTACGCGTTACCGGAGCAGTGGAAAGAGCTTCGGAAATAGACACACGCTTGAGGCTGTCGCTTATGAGTGTATTTACAAATTCGGTGTAATTGTCGATACGGTTTCTCAGGTCGGCACCTTTGGAGTTTCCGGGGGCCAACATAACCACTGCAGCGGCCTCAAGGTCGTCGCGGTTCAGAATATTGGCGGGATTTCCGTCGGCACCGTCGGCTTTGCGAACAATAGCAAGCTTAAGTGTATCCACGTATGCCGAGAGTTGACGGGTTCGGTTGCGCACTTCGGTGGCGCGGTCGAACCAAACGGCAGCTTTATCGGGATTTTGTTCGGCAGCGGCTTGGAGTTCACCGTAAATCACGGCATTACGCTGGCCGATATTTACATTCGAGCGGTTAAGGCCTTCGTGCACCTGGGTAAAGCCATCGAGCACGTCCGACGAAACGTTTAGTGCAAGCATGGCCGTGAGGACGATATACATGAGGTTTATCATCTTCTGGCGCGGTGTCAGCCTTGTGGAGTTTGCTCCCATCTATAATAATTTTATAAGAGGTATTAGTGGTGTGATGTTCCTGCCTGATGTTCGGCGCTGTGCATAGCTTCGGGAGGAATGGGCATTCCGTCGATTGAGGGAGGCGTCATTCCCGGGCGGTACATATTCATTGTCATTGCAGCAATCATTCGCTCGTAAATAGAATTGAGCTGCTGCATGTAGCGAGCCATTTTTTCGGTTTCCTCGCAATAGCGTGCACTCTGATTGGCGCTTTTCTCGTACATATCGCGAATATCCTTGATACCACGGTTAACGCGGTCGATAGCATCGATTTGCGAAGAAACGCTGCGAAGCTGAAGTTCGTAGATAGTATTGAGCCCTCCGAGATTGCGGTGCAGATCCTGCATTTGCGCAACATAACCCTGCGAGCTTTCGCTGATTGAGTTGGAGTTTTCGGTTATAGCGCGATAACTGTCGAGGAGAACAGCCGACACTTCGTTGAGCGCCGATGTGGTGGCCTGGAGCTGACGCATCTGTTCGGTCATGGCGTTCATCTGCTCGAGATATTGAGCTGATGCAGTTCCGAGATCAACAGCCGGAGCGGGTGCGGCGGCGTGAGCGGGAGCTGCTCCTGATACTGCGGGAGCCTGAGCAGTCGGCACGCCTGCCGACGAGGGTACATATGCCTGCGGGATATCGCTGTCGTTATCATCGGACTCATGATCTTTTTTCAGGGCGGGGAAAACATCCTCCCAGTTATATTCGCGCGGAGGACGGTCGAATGCGGTAAGCACGAACATGAGCACCTCGGTACCCATACCTATGGAAAGGAGGGCGTTACCGCCGGGCAGGTGCAGAATTTTGAACAGAGCGCCCCAGATAACGATTGCGGCGCCGATACTATATGCGAAGTTGAAAAAACGCTGGCCTTTTTCACTGCCGATAAAGGCGCTTATGCTGTTTTTATACGCTTGAACTTTTCCCATAGGGCAAAATATTTGGAGAGAGGTATTTATCGTTTAGTATTCTGTTTCTGGCCTTTGGCAAAACCAATCTGAGTGCGGACACAGCGGAAGCCGATATATGAACGCTGTTCGTTCTGATATTCCCACATGCGGAGGTCGGAACGTATGTTGTGAGCCACGTCCTTCCACGAACCGCCACGGATAATTTTACGTTTCATCTTGTAGGGATCTTCAACAGCGGCATCGTAGCGATACTCGGGATTGAGGTCGGAGGTAAGGCGTCCTACGCTTTCGGTAAAGGCTGTGGAAGTCCATTCGCTCACATTACCTGCCATGTCGTAAAGGCCGAAGTCGTTGGGAGCATATGTACCCACTCGTGAAGTAATTACATGACCGTCCTTTACATAGTTGCCTTCCTGAGGCTTGAAGTTGGCATAGAAACAACCTTTGTCGTCGCTCATTGTGAGGTCGCCGTCCCAGGGATATGAATTATCATCTACGCCTGCACGTGCGGCGAATTCCCATTCGGCTTCGGTGGGGAGGCGATACGGTTCCACATATACGCCTTCTTTGCCGAGTGCGCGACGCAGGTAATCGGTACGCCAGTTTGCAAAAGCGTTTGCCTGCTCCCAGCTGACACCCACTACAGGATAATCGGAGTACCCTCCGTGGGCGAAGTACATTCGCACATACGGTTCGTTATATGCGTTCTCGAAATCGTTCACCCATGCGGTAGTATCGGGGTAAATGTTTACGATATATGTATTCAGGAAGTCGTAATCGCCGGTAAGTCCGCGTTGAATTGTCTGACGCACGATTTCACCTTCATCATTTATGAACGCCGTATCTTTGGAAATTTGAGGAACAGCGGTTGGTGTGGGTTTGTCGGTGTTATACTCGCGCCTTTTCGGATCCATTCGGTTACGACGCCGGGCGGCCTCGGTATGATTGTATATTTCGTAAGTATAGTTCATTTGGGAGGCATCCAGCTCGCGCACACCGGTTATAGGGTTTGTACGGTATACACTTTCGATAGCCCTTTGCTCGTCCTCGTTGGGGTTACGCCAGGGAATGGGTTTATTCCAGTTGAGATGAGGCTTTACAGGATTTCCTTCGCGGTCCTCTTCAATTTTGAAATCTTCGTTACCGCCATAAGCCGGGTCGGCGAGACGTTCGCGGATAATACTGTCGCGAACCCAAAACACGAACTGCTTGTACTTGCTGTTTGTGATTTCGGTTTCGTCCATCCAAAAACCGTCCACCGATATGCCCCTTGCGTTTGCCTGCAAGTTCCATAAAGAATCGGCTTTACCAACCCCCACTTTCATGGAGCCGCGGTCGATAAGAACCATGCCATATGGAGTAGGCTCGGCCCAGGAAGTGCCTCCTACACCGGTAACTTCGCCACCGGCGGAAGAGCGTCCGCCCACAGCACAAGACGCGAGAGCTGTAGCGGCCAAAACGGGAACGACTATGTTGCTTATTCTTTTCATATCTAACAGAGATGGCAGATGCCTTATAAATTTTCCATTACAAAATTCGCACACTCTTGTGGCGGTTTTTATTCTTTTCGCCGAGGTCCAGTTTGAGGCTATATCCGACAAACAGTTCGTGGCTTCCGCTACTTGCACTGTGCAAAGCGCTTGTGGCATAGTCGAAACTGTATCCTATATAGAAATTTTTGATTTCGGCGGCGAGGGTTGCCACGACAGCGTCGTCGAAGCGGTAACCTATGCCAAAGCTCAAAAATTTACGATACCTGGCACGAGCGTTAATCTCGGCTGTGGTAAAATTAAATGTGGATTTAACCAATACCGACGGCATTATTTCAAATAACGTGTTTTTTACGGGAATATTGCAGCCGGCAATAAAATAAAGCGTTCGGTCGAGTTTGAATTCATATTTTCGGTCGCCCGATGTTTCGGAGCCTCCGCCTTCGGAAGCGGTGTTGAGTGTTATTGTCGGTGCCGAAAGGTGTGTGCACGAAACACCGGCATAGAAATATTTGTGTGTATACCACACGCCTGCACCGAAATCGAAAGCTGTGCCGTGTACATCGGTAGTAGGAATTGCATCGTCGGTACCCTGATGATAATCGTCGTTGTCGGGAATATAAACTTCGGAGCCTTTGAAAGCCTGGTCGCCGAAACCGAGCTGAATACCGAAACTCCATTCGCCGCCCAGCTTGCGCAGTTTGTATGCAATCTGCGCTCCGAGGTCGAGCGATTTGTAAAGTCCCATAGACGCCTGACGCATGTTGATACCTACGCCAAGGCGTTTTCCGGCAAGCTTGAAAGGCATGTCGGCAGTAGCCATGAAACTTTGAGGAGCATTATCAATTCCAACCCATTGGAGACGTGCGCCACCACGAATACGAATAAAATCGGTCTGACCTATGGCCGACGGGTTGTATATGGACGGAACTTCGTAGTACTGCGATATATTCGTTTCCTGCTGGGCTAAAACTGTGAGCGGAGTCAAAAGGCACACAGCGATGACTATTACAATGTTTATTAGTGAAATATTGCCTGAACGCATGTGTTATTCAAAATAGAAGGTTAAAACCACCATTTTGGATGTTGCCTTTGTGAGCGACTTGGTGAATTTGAATTTATTAGGGTCGTCCACAAGGTCGGGGCGATCGTGCTGAAGTACGTCCGAAAGCCCGAAGCAGAACTTCAGCTCCGGAATAAGCTTGAAATACGGCAGATAGAAATCGCATCCGAAGCCAACGGACAAATAAAAATCGGTGCTGTTCAACTGAAGAATATCCGACCGTTTTTTTGTAACGTCAAAAGCAGGCATAACGCCGGCGGTTACATACGGGCGGGAATTACGGTATCGCATAGCGGCGAACTTTATATCCACGGGGACAACGACGTAAGTCGATTTTATATTCTGACGTTCAACCGCACCTGTAAACAGCTCGCGGAAACGTATATCGCGACTGCCGAAATACATTCCCGGAGTAAGGCGAAGCGAGAAATAGGTGTTGAGGCGCAAATCAAAGAGTCCGTTGACACAGAAACCCGGCTGATAACCGGGCTGCTCCATTCGCCATTCCTCACCGTTTTCGACGAGGCCGTTATGTGTGAAACTCAAGTCCTGCGCAAATGCCCCCACGGAAAAACCGAGATGCCAGCGACGGAGGTCGGCATACGGGCGGTTCTGTACTTTATCGTTGAAAGCACGCGAATATGCCGATACACCGCCAAGGAGCATCAGCACACACACTAAAAGCAGTTTTGAATACTTCATCACAAGAATTAACGCCGCAAGCTGCGGTTTATTGCATACCCGCAGTTAAAAATGGGAGGCCGGCGATAGTTTTTCGGACAAAAAAGCGTAAATTTGCAATGTAAAAATCGCAACACATGAAACAATATTTTGCATCTCTTGTATTAGCTGTGGCAGCTTTTTCGGCGCAGGCTGCGACAAGCTCTTTTACCATCAGTTTCGGCACGGGAACCGAATCGACCACCAGCCTCACCAATGCAACATTCATCAATTCGGTAAGCGCGGGAGCGTCGTACATTGAAAAAGTGACCAGTGTTGTTACTGTTTTTCCCGAGAAAGATTGCATCCGTCTTTCATCATCCTCCAAAAACGGCAAATTCAACATCGAACTCACCGAGGATGCGCAGGTTGTAGCCCGCCGCATTATTGTAAATGCCGAGCGCTACGACAACGACAGGGACATTGAAGCCTCACTCATGATAAACTCGGAGACTTTATATATAACCGATACCGAGGCCGGGGACTACTCGTTCACCATTCCTTCGCGCCCCGAGCGCACTCTCACCAACCTTATTGTTGACGCCACTCACCGCGTGCGCCTGCATTCAATTACAGTGGAATACGACCCCGAAAGCGGTACCGTTGAACCGGAAAAGCAGACAGTGGCAAGCCCTGTGTTCACTCCTGCCGGAGGCACGGTAAGCGCGGGCACCGGTGTGGAAATTACATGCTCCACTCCCGATGCCTCCATATATTATACCATGGACGGCGCTGCCCCCACTACTCTATCCATTCCTTATACCGGCCCCATTATTCTTGAACACGATGCAAGCTTGCAAGCTTTCGCTGTCAAGGACGGCATGACTCCTTCCGAAACAAGCACAGCAAGCTTTACAGTGCGTAATCCGTCGGTTTCATTAGTCTCGGAGTTCGATTTTCATAATCCCGAGAGCCTCATGCCTGCCATTGCCACACCGGCTCAGAAAGAATATGCAGCGCTTGACGGCAGAAGTTTCACCGACGGCGATGTTGCCGTGAGCTTCACCGCTTCGGAAACAGGGAACACTCATGTGCGTCTTTACAATTCCTATGATGCCGGATGCGACCTGCGACTGTACGACGGCGACATGATGACAGTGCGTTCCATGAATCCCAACTATATTATTAAGGAGATAAACTTTACAATGTCGCTAAGCGGAGCGGCCACCGGCACAAACGACATCAATTTCACAGCATCTACAGGCGAGTTCGACTGGGCCTCCGAAACATGGAGCGATACAGGAGAAAGCGAAAAAGAAGTTATACTGACATCGGAGCAGCAAAGCCGTATAGCATCCATGACAGTAAAGCTGGAAGCTTTGAGCGGTATGCGTGCTGTTGAAATCGACCACGACGAACAGGCTGCCTATTACACCCCCATGGGTATACACGTATCGGGAAGCCGTTTAACAACGGGTCTCTACATCCGCGTGGCGGGCGACAAAGCTCAAAAAGTTATTATTCGCTGACCGGGCGATTTTCAAGCGGGAGTGCCGAGGCAATAGCTTCGGCACTTTCTTTCATAAGCTCGGCCAACTCATGCCGTCCGCCTTCGGGAGCCTTTATTGCCGGATGAATTGTTAATTTTATAAGTCCGGGATGCGGAAGCAGACTGCCACGACGCAGAACATCGTAAGCGCCATCAATAGTTACAGGGACTACAGGCAGCCCGAATTCAACGGCCAAAGTGTAGGCTCCGCGGCGAAAAGCATGCATACGCCCGTCGAGGGTGCGGGAACCTTCGGGGAACACAACCACCGACATGCCTCCGGCAAGACGCTGCTCGGCATCGCTCATTGTAGTTTTTACGGCAGCCCGGGAACTGTTGTCGACATAAATATGTCCCGAAACACGACAGCTGTAGCCCACGAGAGGAATTTTCTCGAGGCTCTTCTTCATCATCCAGCGGAAATTATGGCCGAGGAAACCGTAAATTGCAAAAATATCGTAAGCCCCCTGATGATTCGCTACAAACACATAACTTTGTCCTTTTGAAATGTTTTGCGAGCCATATACCTTTACACGCACGAGGCTTATTGCACAAAACAGCCTCGCCCATATATGACCGGGCCAGTACCCCATAGTGCGGGAAAAGCCGAGCATACTTCCAATGATTGTTGCAAGTGCGGCCAAAACAGTTATTACAAGTAACAGCGGTATGGCAATAGGGAAAAAGTAGATGTAATAGAGAATGCGTTTCATGACAAGGGAGAAATTGAGACTCGCAAATTTACTACATAAATTCCATTATTTCATCGAAAATTCTTAAATTTGCAAAAATTTTGCGGCACGCCGATTGAAGCGAGGCCAAATCAAAAGGATAACACATTAATTAACAATACAATGAAATTACTCGAAGGAAAAACGGCTCTCATTACCGGCGCAGCGCGCGGTATTGGCAAAGCCCTTGCCCTGCGTTTTGCCGCCGAAGGCGCAAACGTTGCATTCACCGACCTTGTTATTGACGAAAACGGCAAAGCTACCGAAGCCGAAATCGCCGCTATGGGCGTAAAAGCAAAAGGTTACGCATCCAATGCAGCCGACTTTAACCAAACTAAAGAAGTTGTGGCAGAAGTCCTCAAAGATTTCGGCCAAATCGATATCCTTGTAAACAATGCCGGCATTACCAAGGACGGCCTTATGATGCGTATGACCGAGCAGCAGTGGGACGCTGTTATTGCAGTGAACCTCAAAAGCGCGTTCAACTTCATCAACGCCATCCTCCCCATAATGATGCGTCAGCGTTCCGGTTCTATCATCAACATGGCCTCTGTTGTAGGTGTTCACGGCAACGCAGGCCAGAGCAACTACGCCGCTTCCAAAGCAGGTCTTATAGCTCTTGCCAAGAGTATTGCTCAGGAAGTTGGTTCCCGCGGTATCCGCGCAAATGCCATTGCTCCCGGCTTTATTGAAACCGCAATGACTGCCGAACTTCCCGAAGCTGTGCGTGAAGAATGGAAAAAGAAAATTCCTCTGCGTCGCGGCGGTCAGGTGGAAGACATTGCCAATGTTGCAACTTTCCTTGCTTCCGACCTTTCAAGCTATGTAACCGGCCAGGTTATTCAGGTTGACGGCGGTATGAACATGTAATTCAATATCACCTCATAATAAAAGCGATCCGAAAAATTTTCGGGTCGCTTTTATTTTGCCTGCACTTTTTCAATATAATTCTTTTGTAGTTTCCGTTCCGCGACGCACAATGTAGATGTTTCCTTTTGCAGGCTTTTCAACGGGCATTCCCTGCATATTAAAATATCCAACAGCAGAAGCGTCAGGTTTTACCGGATTTACAGAAGTATCTATATTAAGTACTTCGAATGTGTTGCGGGTTATACGTACAAACAGACTTTTGTCTGGAGTCATTGTCATGCCGCTTTTTTCAAGCTTGTAGCCGATGGCGTCGTTACTGAAAATAAAGTTATATGGCGATATGCTGTGAGGCAAGGGACAGGTTAAGAAGTTGATACCGTCGACTGTAGCAGTTCCCGAGAGGGGATATCCCGGCCAAGCACCGAACAGTTCGGGCTGTTCCGGCCACCATGCGTATACGTTTACAGGATATACTCCCGAATCGTTTTGCACATAGAGCATGGGAACCTGAACGGGAGGCGTTTCCGAGTCGTCGGCAATTACATATACCGCGTATCCGAGCGGAGGCAGGGAAAATGTACGGGTAACGCCGAAGTCGGCGGTATTATTGGTAAATACATCACGGTATACTCCTGCGGGAAGTTCCGACGCGACTGTGAAATTCCGGGCACTTCTCGAAAAGTTGAGCATTACCACAACATTGGCCTCGCCAAGCGTGCGGCGGTAAGCAAATACATCCCCGGGATTATCGGTGGAAAGGACAGTGAATGTTCCGTTTTGGCTGCCTGTGCGCAGAGCGGGCTGCGAGTGCTTTAGGGCACAAAGTGTACGAATGAGATTTGTCATTGAATCGTCGGACTTGCTCCAGTCTATCGTGGCCTTCTCGGCAAGAGATACTTTCCCGCTGCGCCATGCAATTTCCTGCCCGTTATAAAGAAGAGGCATTCCGTAGACGGTGAACTGCAACACAGTAAGAGGTTTAAGTAAGTCGCCGAACGCGCTTGTCTCATCACCGACTTCCTGCACTTTATCGTGGTTGGTAAGGTATACCATGCGCGAACGTCCCGCATAATCGCTATCCTTATAAAAAGCCTCGCATTTTTCACGTAGAACATCAAGCGCCGGATTACGCACAAAATCATCGCGCAGATAATCGTTGAAAGCCCATGCGTAATTATAATCGAAATAACCATTGCGTACAAGCAGCGGACGTGAATCATCCTCGGCAAGCCATGCAATGCGTTTTCCGTTCTTCAAAACTCTAGCAGTGGCTTTTTCCCAAAAGGCTTCGGTTGGACCGGAAGCAAAATCGCACCGATATCCGTCTATATCAAATTCATCCACCCAGTACTGCATTGCTTCAATCATGGCCTCGTGCATGGCTTCGTTGTTTACATCGAGCTGATACACATCGTTCCATCCGTTGGGATGAAAGAAGTTGTAGCCATAGTACTCGGGATGCTCTTTGCACCAAACATTATCGGTTGAAGTGTGGTTCGCCACCCAGTCGAACCATATTTCCATGTCAAGCGCATGAGCAGCCGCCACGAGCGAACGCAGTTGATTTTCGTCGCCGTTATCGGGTTCGAGTGCCATATAGTTTTTAATGGCATAGGGCGACGCATATGTTCCCCACCTGTCGGTTTTGCCAAGCTCATAGACAGGCATAAGCCAGAGAACATCCACTCCAAGTTCTTTAAGACGCGGAAGTTCCTTTTCCACTCCCGCGAAATTACCCTCGGGAGAAAAGTTGCGGACAAATACTTCGTATATAACTCTGTTTTCGGGAACATGTTCGGCCGCAGAGGCATTGCTTCGGAGTATACACAGCAAAACGAGGAGTACAAATGAGTGTTTCATATATGCCATTATTACAAAGCGCCCGTTTTCCGGGAGGAAAAACGGGCGCCGGATTGCTGAGAGTCTATTTAGAAAATTACTTTGGAGGTCTCGTTGCCTTTTACTACGATATACATTTTTCCTTTTTCAGGGGCATTAACGCGGAATCCCTGAAGATTGTAGTATACCGGAGCGATGTTTTCGACAGCTATTGGTGAAACGGCCACAACATCAAGTTCTACAGCTTTGTCGGGTTCGGCCTTGATGTAGTAGTTCTTGTTCATATTCACAGAAATGGCATCGTACTGAGAGCCGTTGTTGTTGTGGAATATAAGATTAGCCTGGTGTCCCTGACCGTATACGGGGAATGCAAGATATGTTACATTGTCCACCTCGGTTGTTTCGGTAGTTGTGTAGCCGGGCCATGAGCCGAAGAATGTGGGGCCGTATTCATCGGTCCAGGCATAAATGTGCAGAGCATCCCAACCTGTCTGGTTGTCAACGTAGATGTAATAGTCGGGGAGTTCGGGATCTACGGGGTCAATAGGATCTACGGGGTCGACAGGGGTATTGCCGCCGACTTCTTCAGCAGAATCAACACCGGCGTTGATATAATAGTCTTTGTCGGTTGTTACAGCGAATGCATCGTACTGTTCGCCGCTTACGCCGCTGTTAAAGATGAGGTTTACTGTAACAGTGCCTTCTACGGGGAATACGAGGTAGTTCACGCCGTCAACTTCAACAGTTTCGGATGCAGTTGAACCGGGCCAGGTGCCGAAGATTTCCGCATCGCCGTAAGCGTAAACGTAGAGAGGATTCCAGTTGGAGTTATTCTCGATATAGAGGTAGTGTGTTTCCACTCCGGGCACGGGAAGAATTTCGTAGGAATCGGCTGTTACACTGAAGTAAAGATCGGCGTTTGCCGATACTTCGGGGCCGTCGAACTGAGTTCCGTTGTTATTGTTGAATATGAGGTTCACGGTGCCGGGATTCTTTTCCATGTTGTATTTGAGATACTCCTCACCGGCAATTGTAACGGTTTCGGCAGGAGCTGAGCCGGGCCATGTTCCGAGAACTTCTTTTGAACCCCATGCATAGATGTAAAGATTATCCCAGCCGGTATTGTCCTTTACATATACATTTACATATTCTACAACGGGAGCGTCACCTCCTGCAATTGTGAGTCCGGTAGGATATGCATCCAGGAAATATTCCGTGTCTTCAAAGGTAATTGCATAATCGGACAGCTGTTTTCCTCCGCCATTGTTGTTATAGATTATGTTCTCGTTTTTTCCGATACCGGATGCGGGGATTTCAAATTTGTCGTAAACCACTCCATCCTTTTCGAGAGTTCCGGAGGGTGTGATCCCGGGCCAGCCGCCACCAAGGTCGTTAATGTCGCCCCACATGTAAATGGCGGTTGCTTCGTATCCGCACTGATTGTTGATGTACAGCACAGGGTCGGCCGAGGCTGTAAGTGTACCGAGTGCAAGCGCACCCGCCAATAAGGTAGAAAATTTTTTCATGCGTTGATGAATAATTTGGTTAGATTAAGGTCAACTACTTTATTTCGATTAGTCAACATGATATATCTCTTGACTGCAAAATTAAAAAAATAAATCAATATTTTTGTGTTTTTTTTATAAAAATCAAGGTTTACGAGATACGTATATCCTATATTACAACATGTTACGGATTGAGCATTCTAAACTTGTCAAATTAAAATTGCCGGGCTTTTGACCCGGCAATTGGCATACTTTAAGTATGAATTCGTTATCCTTCGGCCGATATTGCTTCGGCAATTTCGGTATCGGCATCGGGATTGATGTTGGGCAGCTCAAGGCCGAGCCCTTTCTTTTTGTCGATGACTTTAAGAATAAGTCCGATAACGAGGGCTGCCACACCAAGACATGCAAGCATTACAAGCGGCCAGGTGTAGTTATATCCTACAGCAGCCTGTTCGGGTGTTATGGAACCGTTGGCGAGACCTTCGACAATCTGAGGATTGGTGTTGTCGAGCACTTTGCCGATAAGAAGCGGGAAAAGCCACAAACCGATGTTCTGAATCCAGAAAATAAGCGCGTAGGCAGAGCCTATGATTTTAGCATCGACAAGTTTGGGAACGCTGGGCCAGAGAGAAGCGGGAACGAGCGAGAAAGATGCTCCAAGGACAAGGATTGTTAGGTAAGCAATACATACACCTCCAACAGGGTTGTCTTTGAACTGAGGAAGAATGAATGCAAATGTAAGGTGGCATGCAATAAGCAGCAGCGAGCCAATTACAAGCATTGTAGCCGCTTTTCCTTTATAGTCCACATAGTTGCCGAGGATTGGGGTAATTCCAACGGCGAGCAGAGGGAATACGGAGAAAATTGTGCTTGCACTCTGTCGTTTGTAACCCATGAAACAGAATGCCACGAGAGCAACAATTGCCAAAGCCATGAGGCCGTACTTCATTACTTTGTTTTTGGAGAAGTTGCTTGCAAAAGCAGCTCCGGCCACAACTATCATTATAATGTACTGCACGACGGTGACAGTATCGGAAGCCCAGAATGAATCGGGAGCAAGGTCGGTGAATGTAAGGTTGCATTGAAGCATGTTCACGGCATACTTCTGGAAGGGGAAAATAGCCGAATAGTAGAGAACGCAGAGCAAAGCCACAAGCCAGAACCCGCTGCTTGAAAGAATTTTGCCAAGGTCGCGGAGCCGGAAGGGGTCGTCCTTTTCTTCTTCCATGTGAGTCTGACGGTCGAGTTCACGATCCATAAAGAAGTAAACAATGAACATTATGAGGGCTATCATGAGCAGCACCACGCCGAAAGCGACCGAACGAGACACGCTTATATCGCCGCCAAGTTCGGCAAACATAGGGGAGAAAATCATACATGTTGCCACACCCAAACGAGCGAGAGCCATTTCGGAGCCCATTGCCAAAGCCATTTCGCGGCCTTTGAACCACTTTACGATACCACGGCTTACTGTTATACCGGCCATTTCAACACCGCAGCCGAAAATCATGAATCCTACAGCGGAGAATTTTGCCGAAGCGGGCATACCTTTATAAAATGGCGATATTCCCAGTTCATCGAACACGGGTATATAATTAAGGTGTGTATTGAACCACTGTTCAAGGGAAGTGCCGATAAACGCATCGGTGAGGGCATACCAGTTTATAGTGGCACCCACAAGCATAACCACTCCGGAGAGAAGAGCGGTAAAGCGTACGCCCATCTTATCCAGGATTATACCGGCAAAAATCAGGAAGAAAATAAAAACGTTGAGGAAAGTCTCGGAACCCTGCATTGTACCGAATGCGGTGGAGTCCCAGCCACGAGTGGACTGGAGCAAATCCTTTATCGGGGAGAGAATATCCATGAAAATGTAGGAACAGAACATGGCGAAAGCCAATAGTCCCAACGCCGTCCAGCGTGCCCAAGCTTTGTCGTTAAGATTGCAGCTTGCTACTTTTGTCAATTGTTCAGCCATAATAATTGGTTCTATTTTTGAAAATTGAGGCAAAATTAGCGAAAAATTACTCAACATGGAAATTTTCGAATGGATTTTGTTAATTTTGCAAGTGCTATGAATACATGGAATCGTCCTTATACTTTCGACCGCGTTGTACGCCTTTTAATCAGCCTTGGCGCTGTTGCGGGAGCTGTGTGGCTTGTGCTGTTGCTCAAGTCGGTGCTTCTGCCGTTTCTTGTGGCATGGCTTATAGCTTATATGCTTGAACCTTTTGTACAGTACAACAAGCGTTTGCTTGGAGTGAAGAACCGCTGGCTGCCCATAACCATGACGCTTTTTGAGTGCGTTCTCATTCTTGTTGCCATAAGCCTGTTTGTGCTTCCGTCGATATTCAGCGAAATGCACCAGGTTGCCAAACTTATAAAATACTACACCGAGCAAGGCGCGGATGTGGCCTTTATTCCGGCAGCCTTGCACAGTTATCTGCGCGAAGCTATAGACTTCGACAGCATATCCCAATCGCTTACACGCCAGGACTTGCGCAATATTCTTGATGCGGCAGGATCGTTTATTGCCGGGGGCTATGATGTTGTGATGGGCATATTCAACTGGTTTATAGTACTGTTGTACGTTGTGTTCATCAGTCTGGATTACGAGCGTTTACTCAACGGATTCAAGAGTATGGTACCTCCGAAAGCGCGCCCGACCTCGTTCAAAATAGCCAACGATGTAAAGCATTCCATGAATCATTATTTCCGCGGGCAGGCTCTTGTTGCATTTATAGTGGGCATTCTTTTCTGTATAGGCTTCAGCATTGTCGGATTGCCCATGTCCATTGTAATGGGTCTGTTTATAGGCTTGCTGAATATGGTGCCGTACCTCCAGCTCATATCCATAATTCCGACGACACTGCTTTGCCTTGTATACTCGGTTGACAGCAATGTCGAATTCTGGAGCATATGGTGGGCATGCATGGGTGTATACGTTATTGTACAATGTATTCAGGACTTGTTCCTTACACCTAAAATTATGGGTAAAGCCATGGGACTTAACCCTGCCATAATTCTGCTGTCGCTCTCGGTGTGGGGAACTCTGCTCGGATTTATAGGCCTGATTATTGCGTTGCCGCTCACCACTCTCCTGCTCTCTTATTACGAAAATTACATCATAAGCCGCAATGACGGAGAAAGCCGGGAAGAAAAAGAGAGTGATGACAAAGCAATAGAAAAGATGCTTGAATCGCAGGATGATGAGATTTGACGGCAGATAAAAATTTTAATTGCAGTTTACAAACTTTTTTTGTAATTTCGTGGCTTGTAAAAGCACACAAATAATTAACGAATACTCAATTAACTCTATGTTAATAATAGGAATAGCCGGAGGCACCGGTTCGGGAAAAACCACCGTGGTAAACAAAATAATCAACAGTTTTCCGGCAGGTGAGGTTGCCGTCATGCCCCAGGACTCCTACTATAAGGATTCCAGCCACATCCCACCCGAGGAACGTTCAAAAATAAACTTTGACGAGCCCAATGCCATTGAATGGACTTTGCTTGTGGAGCACCTGCGGCAGCTTAAGGAAGGCAAAACCGTAGAAATGCCCACCTATTCCTATCTTACATGTACCCGACAGGAGGAAACTGTAACAGTTGCACCGTCGGACGTAGTGATTGTGGAGGGTATTCTTGTTCTTACCGACCCCACAATCCGCAGCATGCTTGATATAAAAGTGTTTGTAGACGCCGACCCTGACGACCGTCTTATTCGCGTTATAGCCCGCGACTGCATTGAGCGCGGCCGCACTCCCGAGATTGTAATCAACCGTTATCAGGAAGTTCTCAAACCTATGCACTGCCAGTACATAGAGCCGTCGAAGCGTTATGCCGACCTTATAGTGCCGCAGGGCGGAAGCAACACCGTAGCCATTAATCTGCTTACCGATTATATTGAAAGCCGGCTTCACAAAGGTTCCGTTATCCGCGGAGTTGAGCCAACCTGCATCAATTAAGAATGGGCATAAGCTTTCGACATAGAAATTCGAGCGAGGATTCAGCCGAAATCCCCCACCCTTTTGCAGTTGTATTGCCCGAAGAGGTAAAGGCCGAGGCCAAGCTTGTGGATGAAGCAGTGGAAGCAAGCGAGGAAATAAACAAGGCAGAAACTGCTCCGATGGTACTGCGCACCGATAACCTCGTCAAGAAATATGGCAAGCGCACAGTGGCTAACCATGTATCCATTGATGTGACGCAGGGTGAAATTGTGGGGCTTCTCGGGCCTAACGGCGCGGGCAAGACTACAACTTTTTACATGACTGCCGGCCTGATAGAGCCTAATGAAGGGCGTATTTTCCTCAACGATTTGGACATTACCCGTTACCCGGTGTATAAACGAGCACAAAACGGCATTGGTTATCTGGCTCAGGAAGCCTCGGTATTTCGCAAACTTAGCGTTGAAGACAATATTCGCGCCGTGCTTCAGATGACTAATATGACCAAGGAAGAGCAACGCGACAAACTGGAAAGCCTCATTGCAGAATTTCGTTTGCAGAAGGTTCGCAAGAATCTTGGCGACCAGCTTTCGGGCGGGGAACGACGCCGTACAGAAATTGCACGATGTCTTGCCATTAACCCGCGTTTCATAATGCTCGATGAGCCTTTTGCCGGCGTCGACCCAATTGCAGTGGAAGATATTCAATCCATTGTATACAAGCTTAAAGATAAAAATATAGGTATTCTTATAACCGACCATAACGCGCAGGAAACTTTGCGAATAACCGACAGAGCCTATTTGCTTTTCGAGGGACGCATTCTGTTTCAAGGCACCAGCGAGGAACTTGCATCGAATCCGGTTGTGCGGGAAAAATACCTTGGACGCGAATTTGTGTTCTACCGTAAAAAGTTAGGACAGGAAAACGCCGATATAACAACATGATAATAACGAAAACAAGAAATACATATGGCAACTGAAGAGATTGAAGTTAATGACGGCCGTGCCAAAGGCCTCAATTTTGTGGAAGAGGAAGTACGCTCCGACCTCGCCGCAGGTAAAAACGGCGGACGACTCAGCACCCGTTTCCCACCCGAGCCCAACGGCTATCTTCACATAGGGCACGCAAAGGCCATTTGCATGGACTTTGGCGTTGCCGAAAAATTCGGCGGAACATGTAATCTTCGCTTCGACGACACCAATCCCGTCAAGGAAGACGTGGAGTATGTGGATTCTATCCGCGAAGACATTCATTGGCTCGGCTTCGACTGGGGCGACCGCGAATACTATGCATCGGATTATTTTCCTCAACTCTTCGATCTTGCCGTGCGACTTATAAAAGAAGGCAAAGCCTATGTTGACGACCAGTCAAGCGAAGAGATTGCCAAACAGAAAGGAACTCCAACCACTCCGGGTATAGAAAGTCCTTTCCGTAACCGTAGCGTTGAGGAAAACCTTGACCTTTTCATGAGAATGAATGCGGGAGAATTCGATGAAGGCTCACGTGTGCTGCGTGCGAAAATCGACATGACATCGCCGAACATGCACTTCCGCGATCCAATAATGTACCGCATTATCAAAACACCTCATCACCGCACCGGAACCACATGGAAGGTGTATCCCATGTACGACTTCGCCCATGGACAGAGTGATTATTTTGAAGGTGTGACACACTCAATCTGTACCCTCGAGTTTGTGGTACACCGCCCTCTTTACGAGTACTTTGTAAAAGAACTTGCCGACGAAAGCTACTGCCCCCGTCAGATTGAGTTCAACCGACTCAACCTCACCTACACCGTAATGAGCAAGCGCAAGCTGCTTCAGCTGGTGAAGGAAGGACTCGTCGCAGGCTGGGATGATCCCCGCATGCCGACTATCTCGGGTATGCGCCGCCGCGGATACACTCCCGCGTCCATACGTAATTTCATCGACACCATAGGTTACACCAAATACGAGGCGCTCAACAGCGTGAGCCTGCTTGAACATGCCGTTCGCGACGACCTGAACCGCATCGCAACCCGCGTAATGGCAGTTCTCAATCCTCTTAAAGTTGTTATAACCAACTATCCCGAGGACAAAGTGGAAACCGTTACAATGGAGAACAATCCCGAAGATCCCGAAAGCGGAGTTCACGAAATGCCTTTCAGCCGTGAAATATTCATTGAGCACGACGACTTTATGGAAAACCCGCCCAAGAAATTCTTCCGCCTTGCTCCCGGATCGGAGGTACGTCTCAAGGGTGCCTACATTATCAAATGCGAGGATGTTGTGAAGGATAGCGACGGCAACATTGTGGAACTGCATTGTACTTACGATCCCGAAACCCTCAGCGGAATGCCCGGCGCCACACGCAAAGTAAAGGGCACGCTGCATTGGGTATCGGCCAAGCATGCCGTTGATGCCGAAGTGCGTCTCTACGACCGACTTTTCGAGGTTGAGAATCCGGCAGCGGAAACCGAACGCGATTTCCGCGAAATGCTTAATCCCGAATCTCTTCGCGTGATAAATCATGCCAAGCTTGAGCCATTTATTGTAGCAAACATGGAACGCGGCGCCAAATTCCAGTTCCAGCGTGTAGGCTACTTTACACCCGACTACGACAGCACTCCCGAACATCCCGTATTCAACCGCACAATCGCGCTTAAAGACACCTGGGAAAAGGTTCAGAAAAAAGGCTGAACCTTAAAGGAGTACTGAATACATTTATATGGATAACGAAAACGAAAACACCCGACAGGAGTTATACGAACGTTTCAAATTTGCCCTGACACAGCCTGTGAGCGACCGTTTTTTTGATGAAGACGAGCTTATAGAAATATATGACTTTGCCGGGGACATGCAGGACGATTATGTACAGATGGAAGCGCTGTTCTGCGGCGCCCGTCTGTACCCCGAAAGCGTAGGCCTTGCCGAGCGCCGCGCATTCCTGTACCTTGAAACCAATGATGACGAATCGGGTAAACGCACGCCGGCTGCCGGACAGTTCCTGAAGGATAATCCCGAGCTTAGCTCTCCACTGTTCGATATTGCACGATATGAGGCACAGGATGTTCCCATACCTGTGGAAGGCTTGCAGTTTCTTCTGGATCAATATCCCCGGTTCTCCGACGAGGAAACAATACGGTTTATTGAACTGGCATGCGACAGCGAAGCATTTGAATGGCTTGTTGAAAAAGCAGACACAATTGCCGCAAAGTGTGACAACGCTCCTTTAGTATGCTTTGAACTTGCACGCGAGGCCGACCGTCGCTGCGAAAACGAAATACTTGTTCGCTTTGCCGACCAACTTATAGAGGCCGAGCCGTTTAATGCCGGATACTGGATTATATTGCTGCGCGGCCAGGTGCGACTTGACCGCGAGGACGATGCCCGTGCAACTTTTGACTATGCAAAGGCGCTTGCCTCCGATTCGCCCAACGATATTCTTGCGCTGGCGGATATTGCGTATACTTATGCTCCTTACCTGACAAAGGAACTGCTTGAACCGCTGGACGAGCTGCGCAAGCAGTTCCCCGATGAATTCGTGTATACCGACTGCCACTGCGCGCTTCTTGTACAAGCCGGAATGGCTGACAAAGCCGTGAAGGAACTTAAAGAATTTCTTACGGCTCGTCCGGGCGAGACGGGCGCCATGCGTCAGTTGCTGATGTGCAATGTCAATGATGTACAGCCGTTTGTCCACCGTTATATGGAAGCCTCTCTTGCAGGACAATCCGAAGATTTTCTTGATGAAGCAACTTTAGGCGAGGAATTGCTCATGCGTGGCGCATATCATTCCGCAAACGCACTTTTTTCGGAGATTGACATGTGCCGTCCCATTTCGGAAACATCTATAGCCACATGGCTTGAGGCTATTTTCGCGTTGGGTAATTTCGGCAAGGTTGTGAGTGTGGTTGAAAAGTACAAGGACAACTACAACATGCTTCTCCGCATTCCCTTGCGCGGCGCAGCGACGGTATATTTCTATGCCGTGTCGCTAATCCGCTGCGGACGTTTCCCCGAAGCTCTTGAAAAAGTGGAGGAAGCATGTGCGTTGTACGATTCTATTATGAGCGAAACTCCGGCACCGTTGAGAATGAGTTTTCGCACTATCAAGACCTTGCTTGCAAAAATGCAATCCAATCCTGCCGAAGATAAATTATACTGGGAATACTTCGACTTGCTATCCTACGGCAAGTTCTGAACGAAACTACTTTGTTAATGAAAACGGGTCGCAACTTAATGCGGCCCGTTTTTATGTGATTACAGGAAAGGGAATGGAATTACATAATCATCATTGCATCGCCATAACAGCCGAAGCGGTATCCGTTGTCGATAGCTTCCTGGTATGCTTTCATAACGAGGTCGTAGCCGCCAAAAGCGGCAACCATCATCAGCATTGTAGAATATGGCATGTGGAAGTTGGTAATAAGGTGCGAGCACACGGGGAATTCATAAGGAGGGAAAATGAATTTGTTTGTCCAACCCGAGTAGGTTTTCATGTGTCCACCCATGCTGTCGGCCGTAGCAATTGCACGCAACACCGATGTACCTACGGCGCAGACCCGTTTTCCGGCGTCTTTTGCATTGTTTACGGTGTCGGCAAGTTCCTGATTGGCTTCCATTTGTTCGGAGTCCATGCGGTGTTTGGTGAGGTCTTCCACATCAATTTCGCGGAAAGCTCCAAGTCCGCTGTGAACGGTTACAAAAGCCTCCTTCACTCCTTTTATTTTGAGACGAGTGAGCAGACGCCGCGAGAAGTGCAAACCCGCAGCCGGGGCTACTACAGCACCTTCTTTGCTTGCGAAAATGCACTGGTAAGCTTCGGCATCTGCAGGCTCAGGATCTCGTTTTATATAAGGAGGAAGCGGGGTCATACCCAGCGAGAACAGAGCTTTTTTGAACTCCTCATGCGAACCGTCGTAAAGGAAACGCAACGTACGTCCGCGGGATGTGGTGTTGTCGATTACTTCGGCAACCATAGATTCGTCTTCGCCGAAATACAGTTTGTTACCGATTCGGATTTTACGTGCCGGTTCAACGAGCACATCCCAGAATTTGTTATCGGCATTAAGTTCACGAAGGAGGAACACCTCTATACGTGCGCCGGTTTTCTCTTTGTTTCCATAGAGCAATGCGGGGAACACCTGGGTATCGTTAAAAACCATTACGTCGCCGTCATCGAAATAGTCGAGCACTTCTTTAAAGATGTGATGACTTATTTCGCCTGTCCGTCGGTTTACAATCATGAGTTTTGCCTCATCACGTTCGGGAAGAGGATGTGATGCGATGAGTTCGGAGGGTAGGTTAAATTTAAACTGTGACAGTTTCATCGTATTCGGTTATAGCGAGTGCTTGTTATTCAAAATTTTCGGGAAATTCAATTTCCACTGTTTTTATAAGTTCGGCAGCCTGTTCCACCGAGAGGCAATTTTCAATGGAAACTTTGCCTACGCGCGTGCGGCGCAATGCCGTGAGATGTCCGCCCGACTCGAGTGCAGCTCCAATATCACGAGCCAAAGCTCTGATGTAAGTTCCTTTGCTGCAAACCACGCGAATTTTTATTTCGGTTTGGGCATATTCCAGCAGTTCTATCTCGTCGATGACGAGGAGCTTTGGTTTGAGTTCCACCTCTTTTCCCTTACGTGCAAGATCATAGGCGCGCTTGCCGTCGACTTTGCAAGCCGAAAAGGCGGGAGGTATCTGCTCGATTGAACCTGTAAAGCGGGCGAGCACAGTCTCAACAAGTTCTTTAGTAATATGTTCGGTAGGATATGTGGCATCGACCTCGGTTTCCAAATCGAAAGAAGGCGTTGTAGCTCCCAGTGCTATTGTTGCGATGTACTCTTTTACACCTGCCTGCAGCGAGTCGATTCGCTTAGTGGCTTTGCCTGTGCATATTATCATTACGCCAGTGGCGAGAGGATCCAAGGTGCCGGCATGCCCCACTTTGAGTTTTTTTACGTTCAAGCGACGGGTGAGAGCGCCTCTCACTCGTTTAACGGCATCGAACGAAGTCCAACCGAGCGGCTTATCGATATAAATTTCTTCTCCTGCAATAAAATTCATTCTTAGAAGAGATTATATCCTTTTGCAATGCAAATAAAACCTACAATCACGCAATATAGAGCAAACCACACAAGCTTGCCTTTCTTAACAATGTTGAGCATCCATTTGCAGGCAATACATCCCACAATAAATGCGGCCAGGAAGCCTACTACAATAGGAATTATACCGATTGGAGCTTCGGGAACACCGGCAGCAGCATCAACGGCATCTATGCCGAACATGTGTTTTAAATCGAGCAAGGCCTCGCCGAGAATGGGTATAATAACCATAAGGAACGAGAACTGAGCCACTTGCTCGCGCTTGTCACCTATTAAAATACCTGTTGCAATTGTGGTACCCGAGCGGGAAAGACCGGGGAGCACGGCCACTGCCTGTGCACAGCCAATTACAAAGGCATCGACGAATGTTATATTGCGACCGCTGCTTGCCGGGCGGAGGATACTTTTCCGTCGGGCAAGACGTTCTTCGGCGGGACGAGTCCGGAAATAGTAGGAAAATGCAAGCAAAGCAGCTGTAATGCAAAGGCATACGCCAACTAATGTCAACTCTTGCCCGAAAAATTCCTCTATAACATCCTTGAAACAGACACCGACGATTCCAATAGGAATGCAGGATACCAGGATTTTACATACAAAATAAAAATTACTGTCTCTTTTGAATGTAAAGAACGAAACACACAATGGCCAGAATTCACGCCATAGCACCACGATAGTACTTAGAACGGTTGCCACATGGAGCATTACGTCAAACTGAAGCGAGTCGGCACCGGAGAGTTCCAGCCCGAGAATTTCGCGAAATATTTCCAAATGGCCTGAAGAGCTGATAGGCAGGTATTCGGCCAATCCTTGCACAATGCCCAAAATGAGAGCGTCGAGTGTATCCATTATTTTCTTTTACCAAAAGTTAAACGTGCGGGGTCGATGATGATTGCCGCTGCCATGGCGACAAAGCCTATAAACGCAATGCAGGGACCTACAACAATACGACGGGTACTGAAAATATCGGGATTGAATTCCGATACTGTGGAACTGCCGCCAAGCATGAGCACGAAGCCGAGCACAATAAGCGCTCCGGATATTGCCATGGCAATAAAATTGGGGCGTTCCAACGGAAAATTACCGGTTTTATCGAAAGCCGATTTTGTTTCTTTGTCTTTCAACATTTATCTGATTATTTTATTTCAAGAACATTTCATCGTAATTAGCCCTCAGGTATCGGTTTGTGGCAACCACCGCCGTGAGGCTGCATAACAATATACCGGCAATAACCAATGCAACACACATCAGCAATTGCTCGGGTATACTAACGGGAATACCGGGAAGTGAGGCAAACTGAGGCAAAAAGTGCGCCGAAAGCAGCAGGAGAACCGATGCAAGCACGCCGGCAATAGCGCCGTTGGTGCATGCGGCCACAAGGAACGGGCGGCGAACAAACGAGGCTGTTGCACCTACAAGTTTCATTGTATGTATAATGAAGCGGCGGCTGTAGATACTCAAACTTACGGCGTTACCTATCAATGCCACCGAAATAACAAGCAACAGAACAGCCAAGGCCAACAATACCGCTGTAATGCGGCGCGACATGGTGTGCACCCCTTCTATGAGAGCGGTTTCTGTAACAATATCATGTACGCCGGCAAAATGTGAAACGTAATTGGTGAGTCCGGCAATACTGTCGGGGGAAGCATAGGCCGGACGTACTTTAACATCTATTTCGCCCGAATACGGATTAGCATCAATCAGGGCGGCAATATCTTCGCCCATAAAATCGCTTTCTTCGGCCAAAATTTCTTCGGCAGATTTGAATTCAATACTTTCAATACCCGGCGATTGGAGCAACTCCCGTTTGAGAACGTTTATATCTTCGGAAGGACATTCCCGCTCAAGCAGGACTACAAAGCCTATGTTTCGCAGCACATCATTATCAAGCCGGTGAGTGACAATGGCAGTAAGCCCGGCAAGACCGAGCAGCAGAAGCACCATGCACACACTCATCATTGATGTGAAGCGCGAGCCGAAAGTGGATATCCGTTTACTTTTGTTATCTGTCATTTAGAACCCGTCTAAACAAGACTTTATTAAAAACATATGCGGGCTGCCGAAAGGCACCCCTTTCCCAAATTCGTGCAAATATACGCAATATTTTCAGGCTTTGCAAATATTTTTCCGCGAGCACAAGATATAAAACTGAAAATCTGAGCAATACGCACTATTAAAAATAAATTCAACCGCTTATATCAAAACGGCCTTATATATAATAATGTGTACACTGCTCGATAATATTCCTACTCTGTCGCACACAAACGCGCCTGTAACGTTCAATATTAACTTCAAAGCAAGGAGGCTCGGCACAAATTGGACCTATAAAATTTTTACCCATAATTTTTCAAGCAAAAATCAAGGAAAAACCAAATATTTTTAGTATCTTTGCGGCTGATTTTGAGCGCTCGCCTCAGTTTCACCAAGGCAGTTGCTGATTATTAACGTATTAGATATGATTAAAATCACATTTCCCGATAACAGTGTAAAGGAATTTGAGGCCGACACCACTCCGCTTCAGATAGCCCAATCCATATCTCCGCGCCTTGGCCGCGAAGTACTTGCAGCTACAGTGAATGGCAATGAATGGGACATTGCCCGTCCGATTGAAGCCGATGCAGAACTGAAACTTTTCAAGTGGGACGACCCCGAAGGCAAGCACGCTTTCTGGCACAGCTCGGCTCACCTCCTGGCCGAAGCTCTCCAAGAACTCTATCCCGGCGTAAAATTCGGCATAGGTCCGGCAATCGAAAACGGTTTCTATTACGACATCGACCCGGGCGAGCACAAAATCACATCGGAAGACTTTGCCAAAATAGAAGCTAAAATGCTTGAGCTGGCAAAAAAAGAAGAAGACATCGTTCGCGCCGACATTTCTAAGGACGACGCCCTCAAAATGTTTGGCGAACGCAACGAAGAATATAAATGCGAGCTCATCTCCGAGCTCGAGGACGGCACTATAAGCACCTACACACAGGGCGCTTTCACCGACCTCTGCCGCGGCCCGCACCTGCCCAACACCGGTGCTATCAAGGCGGTAAAAATAATGTCGCTCGCCGGAGCATACTGGCGCGGCGACGAAAAGCGCAACCAGCTTGTGCGCGTTTACGGAATAAGCTTCCCCAAAAAGTCGATGCTCGACGAACACCTCGCACTGCTTGAAGAAGCAAAAAAACGCGACCACCGCAAGCTCGGCAAGGAAATGGAACTCTTTGCGTTCTCCCAGAAAGTTGGACAGGGCCTTCCCTTGTGGCTTCCCAAAGGCGCCGCCCTGCGCGACCGTCTCGAGCAATTCCTTCGCAAAATTCAGCGCAAATACGGATACCAGCAGGTTATTACCCCGCACATAGGCAATAAACAGCTTTATGTAACCTCCGGCCACTACGCAAAATACGGCAAGGATTCCTTCCAACCCATCCATACTCCCGAAGAAGGCGAAGAATACCTGCTCAAACCGATGAACTGCCCTCATCACTGCGAGATATTCCGCGCACTCCCCCGCTCCTACCGCGACCTGCCCCTGCGTCTTGCCGAATTCGGTACCGTTTACCGCTACGAACAGAGCGGCGAGCTCCACGGCCTCACACGTGTACGAGGTTTTACGCAGGACGACGCCCACATTTACTGCGCTCCCGACCAGATTAAAGACGAGTTCCTTAAAGTAATGGATATTATCCTTTACATATTCAAGGCTCTCAAATTTGAAAACTTCGAAGCACAGATTTCGCTCCGCGACCCCAATCACAAAGAAAAATACATTGGCAGCGACGAAAACTGGCACCTTGCCGAAAACGCAATCATCGAAGCCTGCAAAGAAAAAGGACTCGAGGCTCGCACCGAGCTTGGTGAGGCTGCATTCTACGGCCCCAAACTCGACTTTATGGTTCGCGATGCCATTGGCCGCCGCTGGCAGTTGGGCACAATCCAGGTTGACTACAACCTGCCCGAACGTTTCGAACTTGAATACACCGGACGCGATAATGCCAAACATCGTCCCGTCATGATTCACCGCGCCCCCTTCGGCTCAATGGAACGTTTTGTTGCCGTACTCCTCGAACACACCGCAGGACACTTCCCTCTGTGGCTCGCTCCCCAGCAGGCAGTGGTAATTCCCGTGAGCGATAAGTTTATGGACTACGCAAAACAAGTTGCCGACGAACTCGAAGCAGCCGACATCCGCGTTGAAATCGACGACAGAAACGAAACTCTTGGCCGCAAAATACGCGACAATCAGCTCAAAAAAGTACCCTACATGCTCATTGTTGGCGAAAAAGAAGCACAAAATGGCGAAGTTTCTGTAAGAAAACCCGGCGAAGGTGACTTGGGTTCGATGAAAATTGCTAACTTTGCAGCACTTTTGAACAACGAAGTTCAACAAATGATTAACCAATAATCCCCTGAATGGAGAAAAAACCACCCTTCCACCCGGGCGCACCCCGCCCTGCCGGTCCCTCCGGACCTCGTAACAACAGCCAGCAGCGCCGCGACCCGCGACAGGTAAAGCAGGCTCCCAACGCCATTAACGAGCATATTCGTGCCCGCGAAGTACGTCTTGTAGGCGATAACGTTACACCGGGCATATACTCCATTCAGGAAGCACGTCGCATGGCCGACGAGCTTGAGCTCGACCTTGTTGAAATCTCCCCCACTGCCGAACCTCCCGTATGCAAGATACTCGATTATCAGAAATACCTGTATCAGCAAAAGAAAAAAGCCAAGGAGATTAAAGCCAAGTCCACAAAAGTAGTGGTTAAAGAAATTCGTTTCGGACCTCAGACCGACGACCACGACTACAACTTCAAGCTCAAGCATGCCATAGGCTTCCTTCAGGAAGGCGCCAAAGTTAAGGCCTATGTATTTTTTAAAGGCCGCTCCATCCTCTTCAAGGAACAAGGCGAAGTGCTTTTGCTCCGTTTTGCAAACGACCTCGAAGAATACGGCAAAGTGGAACAAATGCCCCTGCTGGAAGGCAAACGCATGATTATCATGCTGTCACCTAAAAAGAAATAATTGGCAGTTGCCCATTATATACAACTCGAATTAACAACTAATTATTAAACAAATGCCTAAGGTTAAAACTAACTCCGGTGCCAAAAAGAGGTTCGCCCTTACCGGATCAGGAAAAATCAAGAGAAAACATGCTTTCAAGAGTCACATCTTGACAAAGAAGACCAAGAAGCAAAAACGTAACCTCACTCATTTCAGCACAGTCGCCAAGGCTGACGAAGCAAACGTAAAGGCTCTGCTTGGCATGAAGTAATCGCTGCCGAAAAGAGAAGGATACAAATTTTAATTCGTGATATTACATTATTATTAACCGAGTGATTAGCCCAAAAGAGCAGAGTAGAAC
>CAMWMR010000029.1 GCA_947175425.1 uncultured Porphyromonadaceae bacterium | reverse complement strand
TACTCCGATTTGCTGCTCAACACCCTTTCGGGCGAAATTCTGGTTTACGGCGGAGGTGTTAATCTGCACAATCTGAAGGCCGTTTCCGATGCGGGCGACATAAGTCTGTCGGCTCTGTACTCCGCTCCGCGTGCCACCGACATGCAGTTCGGATTCAGCCTGGATATGGAGCGAATCAACGTTGAACGGTTCCTGAATCTTGTTCCGGCAATCGACTCCATAATGCCTCTCATGCGCGATTTCAGCGGTATAATCAACGCCGATATTGCCGCCACTGTGGATATTGACAGCACCATGAATATGGTTCTCCCCTCCCTTGACGCCGCCGTAAGGCTTACCGGAGACTCGCTTACACTCATAAACGCCGACACCTACAACACATTAGGTAAATGGCTGCGTTTCAAGGATCGTGCCGACAACCGTATAAATCACCTTAACGTTGAACTGCTTGTAAAGGACAACATGATGCAGCTGTTTCCTTTTACATTCAATATCGACCGCTATAAACTTGGTATAGTGGGCAGCAACGACCTTGCGTTGAATTTCAACTATCATATAGCAGTGCTTAAATCGCCGCTGCCATTCAAATTCGGCATTAACATTTCCGGGACTCCGGAGAAATACAAAGTACGTTTCGGCGGCGCCAAGTTCAAGGAAGGCGAGGCCATAGAACAGGTAAACGTTGTGGATACCGCTCGCGTGAACCTGGTAAAACAGATAGAAAATGTGTTCCGCCGCGGCGTTCACAACTCACGTTTTGCCAAACTGCAGGTTGGCGCCGTGCCCACAGCGGCTGAGTTCGAGAAAGACGACCGACCTTTGAGCCGCGCCGACTCGGTTGCTCTTGTACGCGAAGGACTTATCCCGGCATCGGAACTGCCTGCCGAAGAGACTCCAGAAACAAGTGTTAATCCCGAAAACAAGGAAGCTGTCAAAAATGAGCAATAAGGAACTATTACTGCAAAACTACCGCAAGCGCACCGGAAACAGTTTTGAAAAAGCCAAGGCTGTCCTTTTTGATATGGACGGTATTCTCTACGATTCCATGCCGGGACACTGCCGAGCCTGGAAACAGATGTGTGACGAAAACGGCATTGAAGCCGATGCCGACGAATTTTTTGCCTACGAAGGCCGTACGGGAGCATCGACAATCAATATTCTGTATCTACGGCAGTTCGGTCGTGAAGCTACGGAAGACGACATCAAGCGTCTGTACGGCCGAAAATCGGAACTTTTCAAGGCTATGGGACTTCCAGCGCTGATACCGGGAGCACAGGAATGTCTGCGTCTCGTGCTTGATTCGGAAGCACTTCCTTGTCTTGTCACCGGCTCGGGACAGTTGTCAATACTGGAACGCCTTGAAAAAGATTTTCCGGGCGCATTTCCGTCGGGTCGCCGCATTACGGCAAAAGACGTTGTTCACGGCAAACCGGCACCGGAACCATTTTTACGCGGCATGGAACGTACAGGAGCACAGCCGTACCAAAGTATTGCCATTGACAATGCGCCGCTCGGAGTTGAATCGGCATCGCGCTCGGGAGCACTGACGATAGGTGTACGCACCGGACCTCTTCCCGAAGGCGCTCTTTTGGCCGCCGGCGCCGACATAGAGTTAAAATCAATGCTTGAATGCGCCATTTTACTCGCTGAATTGTTATAAGAAAGTAGAAATGTATGACTATGAAGCAGAAATTGATTTTTACCGAACAGCCGGGAGTTGCAATCGATATCCTCATCGAAGAAATGGGAACTCCGCAGGTTGTTGTTGTTGCCGATACCAATACCGCTCAATTTGTACTTCCTCGTCTTGTAAACGACTCCAAAAGTGTTGCCTCGGCCAAGCTTATAACAGTTAAAGCCGGCGAGCCCCACAAGAATCTGGAAAGTCTTACCGGGCTTTGGAAATCACTCTCCGATATGAATGCAACCCGCAGCACTGTTGTTGTGAACCTCGGCGGCGGAATGGTGAGCGACATGGGAGGATTTGCAGCCGCCACCTATCGCCGCGGCATGCGCTGTATTAATGTACCCACAACACTGCTTGCCGCAGTAGATGCCTCTGTAGGGGGTAAGACGGGCATAAATTTCAACGGTTTAAAAAATCAGATAGGAAGTTTCAGCGAACCGGAAGCATCGGTAATTTCCACCATTTTTTTCAACACGCTGCCGGGTCAGCAAATTCTCTCGGGATATGCCGAAATGCTGAAACACGCATTGCTGAAAGATGAGACCACTCTGGCAAAACTGTTGGCTTATATTCCCGACGGCGCCGGATTCGACCCTGAAACTTTGCTGCCGCTCGTGGAGGAAAGCGTTCTTGTAAAAGCCGATATAGTGGAGCAGGATTTGCGAGAGGCCAATTTGCGCAAGGCTCTCAACTTCGGGCACACAGTCGGTCACGCTTTTGAATCCTTTGCATTCAAAAGCGGCAGTCCGATTCCTCACGGCTATGCAGTTGCGTGGGGAATGACAGTTGAGCTTATACTATCACATATGGAGGCCGGATTCTCCTCGGAAACCCTGCACAGGTTCGCCGCATATATAAAGCAAAATTACGGCTCGTTCGAGATAAGCTGCGATGATTACCCCGCGCTTATAGAAAATATGCGCAGCGACAAAAAGAACATGAGTGCGGACGAAATAAACTTTACACTGCTAAGCGCCCCGGGCAAGCCGGAAATAAACCGCACTGCGAGCGAGGAGCAGATTGGTGCTGCTCTGGATATTTACTGCGACCTTATGCTTTAGACCCCGTTCCCCAATATTTGTTAACACCAGGGTCTTAAATTTTGCGAGAATATAGCGCGCCTTGGAGCAGCCGCCACAGCGACGGCAACAGGGCGCTTTTTCCGCTGCGCCACAATCGCCATGCTTTGAGAGGCAAACGCAGCACGAAGGTTCGCGGATGTATCAATGTTATCAAAGCTCCTTGCGCACGCAACACGCCTTTTGAGGTTTTTGCACCCGTTGACACATGCGGATGACGCCCTATTACAATGGGGACGTAACGGCAATCGAGCCCGCGGCGCACGGCAGAGAAAACAAAATACTCGTCCTCGCCGGCCTGCAGATAGGGAGCGTTGAGTCCGAGAAGCGGATGAGCGCGAAGCTCGCCTGCGGTTTTCCGCCTTATTGCAATTTCCGGACCTCCGACCCACAGGCCTTTCGGCACAGGCCATGCCGGACACATTGTTTCGGGATATGGCTTGCGCGGATTCATTTCTATTCCGAACAGAGCAAGATCCATTGAGGGATTTTCGGCAAAAGCCTTGCGTATTCGGGCGAAAGCCTCGGGTGTATACTCAATGTCGTCGTCGGCACGCAGAATAATGTCGGCCGTGCAGTGCTCAATTGCATTGTTCCAGTTGGCCGACTGCCCCACACCATCGTAGCGAAGCACAACAACGTCGTCGCGAATCAATTGCGGGGGTATTGGAGCATTTTCATGAGCCTGCCAGGAAACAATGTAGCGTACGCCGCCCTGCGGCTGCAACAGCAGCCTGCATACCCGCATAATTCCGGCGGGTTTATATGTGAGTACGGCTATGTCGAGCGTGGGCAAGTTCATTTGGCAGAGAGTTTTTTATTCCAGAAATCGAGGAATCGGCGTGCTACAAGTTCACAATCGTTGTGCTCAAGCACAAATTTACGTGACATGCGTCCTCGTTCGGCAATTGTTTCCGGTTGGAGTACTATTTTTTCCAGACAGTCAACGATTTGTGCTTCTTCCAAGGGCGCATTTATAATGGGTCGGTTAGAAGTTTCGCCAATGAAATTATAGAAATCGTCTTCGGCACCGCTCACAACGTTAAGTCCGTAGGCCATTGCAAGCAAAGCCGTTGTTGCGGGAGTGTAGCTGTAAATCTGGTCGAGTACCACATGTGCGCCGCGCAACAGCTCCAGGAATTCGGCATAGGGGCGGTTTTCCACAATCGTGAGTTCGGCTTTTCCGGGATATTTTTCGCATACGGCCCGAGCTGCATATTCAAGATAATCGGAACCTTTTTGCAGCTTGCGAGTTCTGTCGCGCCCGAGAAAAAGCTTTACGGGAGCGGGATTTACGGGCAATTCCACCGGAGTCAAGGCCTTGGTATCTACGGGAATTCCTCCGTATGCCACGTTTTCGGCTCCGAGCGCGCGTTCTATGCCCAGCCAATACTCGTAGAGAACGGCAACAGCACCGTCGAGATTGGAATACACGTAATTATGGTAATCGACAAGCTCGCGGTTATGCCAGTTGTTCCACAATTGCGGATTTTCGGCGTTCATACGTGCGGGCTTTCCGTTTATGAACCACTCGGAGTATCGGAGAGGCGAATCAGGAGCAGCCAGCATATCGAGAAAGGGCACGTCGTTGCTCATCGCCGTGAGGAAAACTCCGCCGTTTTCTTGCTTGAGGCGATTGAAAAGAGGCTTCAGACGCGCAGGACGCAGCGAGAGGAAGTTGGGGTCGTTTATTGCAACTATATCGTAGCCCGAAAGAGCCTTATGAAGTGTATATTTAGCCTTATACCACAGTTTTAGACCGCCAAGACGTCCGGGAGAGCGGGAAATGTCGATGTCGCGCTCGCCCTGCTGCCATGTTGTTCCGTTTGAAATAACAGTGACATCGCAACCGAGGCGACGGAGACCCGTTGCCAGATTGCGATGACAGTTGCTGTAGTCACCAAGGAGGAGAATCCGTTGCGGTACCGGCATCAGCTTGTTATATTATCGATTGTTACACGTTCGGCCTGCACGGGATCTTTCATGAACACTGAAGCGAGCGATGAGAATTTATCCGGTTCCTCTGTAGTGAGATATCTCACCGAAGCGCCTTTTGTTATCCGTTTTTCCATTTCGGGGTGGCGGGCAAGATAATCGAGCAGCGAAGCAGCTACAATGTCCCCCTGCGACAGCACGGTAACTTCCCGGGGCATATATTTACGTATCTTATTGAGCAGCAAAGGATAGTGCGTACATCCAAGGATAACGGCATCTATTTGCGGGTCGATGTGCAGGAGGCGATCAATTTCGCGCTTTACAAAGAAATCGGCACCTTCGCCGTCGGCTTCCATATTCTCCACCAGGGGTACCCACATGGGGCATGGGAGCGACGACAGTACAAGGTCGGGATGCAGTTTTGCCAGTTCCATATCGTAGGAACGGGAAGCCACAGTTCCGGGAGTTCCGAAAAGCCCTATATGGCCGTTGCGGGTGTATGATGCAACGGCTTCGGCTGTTGGGCGTATAACCCCGAGGACACGGCGATCAGGGTCGAGGAGAGGCAAATCGCGCTGCTGAATGGAGCGCAAAGCCTTGGCGGATGCGGTGTTGCAAGCGAGGATAACCAACTGGCAACCTTGCGCGAACAGATATTCAACGGCCTGAAGGGTGAAATTGTACACGAGGTCGAACGAGCGGTTTCCGTATGGCGCACGTGCATTGTCGCCAAGATAAATGAAATCCGCCTGCGGGAGAGCGCGGCGGATTTCACGAAGTATCGTCAGGCCGCCGTAACCGGAGTCGAACACTCCGACAGGTCCGGGGATTCCGGCACTTTCACGGATTCGGCCTTTTAAGGAAGTCATTTCAATTACAGTTTAGCGCGAATGGCGGCAGTAGCCTCTTCGTAGCCGGGTTTTTCCAGAAGAGCGAACATATTCTTTTTGTACGCTTCCACACCGGGCTGGTTGAAAGGGTTTACGCCGAGGATGTATCCGCTGATACCACAGGCGGCTTCAAAGAAGTAGATGAGCGCGCCGAGGGAATCTTCGTCAAGACGGGGGATTACAAGCTGGATGTTGGGAACACCGCCGTCGATGTGTGCGATGCGGGTTCCGAGTTCGGCCATTTTGTTAACCTCATCGATACGCTTGCCGGCGATGTAGTTGAGGCCGTCGAGGTTGGATTCCTCAAAGGGGATGCGGAGTTCGCGGTCGGCATTGGCAACGGAAACCACAGTTTCAAAAATTGTGCGTTCGCCTTCCTGAATCCACTGACCCATGGAGTGGAGGTCGGTTGTGAAATCGACAGCAGCGGGGTAAATACCTTTTCCGTCCTTGCCTTCGCTTTCGCCGTAGAGCTGTTTCCACCATTCTCCGAAGAAGTGGAGTTTGGGGTTGAAGTTTACAAGGATTTCAATTTTTTTACCGTTGCGGTACAGAGCGTTGCGGGTAAGCGCATATGTCATTGCGGCATTGCATTCGCCCGAGAGAGTGCCCTGCACCATTGCTTTTGCACCTGCCACGAGAGCGTGGATGTCGAAACCTGCTACGGCAATGGGGAGCAGACCGACGGGAGTGAGCACCGAGAAACGACCGCCGACGTTATCGGGAATTACATAAGTTTTGTAACCTTCGGTATCGGCGAGAGTGCGGAGGGCACCGCGTGCGGCATCGGTAATTGCCACAATGCGTTTATTTGCTTCTTCGCGGCCGAGTTCTTTTTCGAGCTGTTCGCGGAGAACACGGAAAGCGATTGCGGGTTCGGTGGTTGTACCGGATTTAGAAATAACGATGATACCGAATTTTTTACCGTGCAGGAAGTCCTGAAGCTCGGCAAGATAGTCCTCGCCGATGTTCTGGCCTGCAAAAAGAACTTTGGGAGTGTTTGAGGGAGCGTAAGCGGCGAAGCTGTTGGATAGCGCTTCGATAACTGCTTTTGCGCCGAGGTAGCTGCCGCCAATGCCTATTGCGACAACAACGTCGCAAAGGTCGCGCAGATTTGCGGCTGTTTTGTTAATATCGTCGAGAAGAGCGGCATCGGTTTCGGAGGGGAGTTTCACCCAACCGAGGAAGTCGTTACCTTCGCCGTTACCGTTTACGAGTTTTGCAAGACTATCCTTGCCGGTTTGTGCAAGATCCTGAGCGGCAGCATTTATCTCTGCCGGCACACCATTGGTTATAACTTGAATCTGTTTCATATAAAAATTTATATTTCAATGCAAAATTAATTAAAAAGCCTTTAACAGCCAAGATGTCGGAGCTATGTTCACACCATTTAACGCAGGAGTCCGGCGGTGTTGAAAATGCTGTCCATCTGTTCCATTGTCTTCTCCCGTGACCAGTCGTTGCGGTTGGCAAAAACCAGGTAGAAAAGGTCTTGCTCGGGGAAGTAGCATTCGAAAGTAAAGAATCCGCCGTTATCGCCTGTGTGGAACACTTTACGCGGCATTCCGGGTTTCTGTTCAATAAACAGTCCGAGGCCGTAGGAAGTTTCGGGAATATCGGTTTCTATTATGGGTTCGGTGGCTTTTGCCAGACTTTCCTTTGTTATGATTTTGTTTCCGAAGAGGGCTTTTTCCCAGTTAAGGAATTCTTTTGCAGTTGTATATATGCCACCGTCGGCCTGAGTGGGGAAGAAATAGGCTTCGCCGTAGTCGCTTTCCTCCCATTTGCCGTCCTTGCTGCGGAAATAGTTGTATTTGTTATCACCTTGCGCGGGAATATAAGCGTGCGCCATTCCCTGCGGCATTTCACGCGAGGGGTCGAAGAAGAATGTTCGGTGCATGCCTGCGGGGATAAAGATGTTTTGTTTCATCCAAGCGGCAAATTCCTGTCCCGTAACAATTTCCACAATGGGTTTGGCAAGCTGGAACGTAGGGTTTTGATACTCATAGGCCGTTCCGGGGGTGAAGGCAAGGGAATCCAGCGTCGTGAGGTATTCGATAGATTCGACAGTAGGTGCATAAAGTTTGTAGTCGTGCACCGAGCCGAAACGAGAGGTGTGATTTTCGAGATATTTTTTCCACTCGGTTTCGGTACGTGGACGCGTATCGGGAATTCCGGAGGTGTGTGAAAGCAAGTGGCGTAAAGTTATGTCCTTGAAAAACGGTGCTTTAAATTCGGGGAAATACTTTGGAAGCGTGTCGTTCAGCGACAAAGCACCTCGTTCTTCGAGCAGCAGAAGCGCCATTGCCGAAAATTGTTTGGAAATTGAGCAGATGTTTACAAGGGTGGTGTCGGACATGGGGCGGTGTTTTTCGAGGTCGGCGAGTCCGAAGCCTTTATCGTAAATTATAGAGTCGCCTTTGGCAACGAGTACAATAGCCCCCGGTTCGTCGGGAGCAAACATTGATGTAAAAATTGAATCGAGAGCTGTTTCGACCGGTGATTGTGTGATTTTTGTTTTGTTACAAGAGCTGAGCATAAAAGCTGCTGATACCGATAATAGAAAAGCCGGCAGAAGTCGGTTCATAAATAAAAGAATTATAATAATTTAGAAAGTACAAGCAAATGAAAAACCTATGTAGTTGTGTCCGAAGGCGGGCATTATAGCGGAAGCCATTCCGGCACGCTGTTCGCGGAGGTGGAGTTTTCGGGTATCGTTGCCTCCGAACCATCCGAACACTTCGTTTACGGGGTCGATGAGGAATGCGACCACATTGCCAATTACGGGGGAGCCGAAGAGCCGGTAATCGTTTGCGACTATATTGCGTTTGAGTTTATAGAAACATTCCCCTAACACACATCCTACGAGGGGTGTTACAAAAATATCCTGTATAGAGGGACGCTCCATGCAAGCCTCGATACCGAACTCCCAGCCTATTGTGGATATACATGCGGCATAGAGGAGAGAGCGGTAGAAATTGAAACCGCATGAGCGCGCAGCCATAAAGTACACGGCTCCGGCATAGGGATGAAGGACATAGTTGAAAATGGGATTGTCGCCGTCCCACTCGGGTCCGCGCTTGAAAATATTGCGGAACCAGCGCTTTTGTGGGGGAATGCCCTGAATCGTCGCGCGGTTCCAGTTTGTAGAGCCTTCCGGGAGACACTCGAGCACGAAAAGAGTACCTACGAAAGCGCCGGAAAATACGGCAGTGTTGAGCCACAGGCGGTGCCAGTTGGGGTAATTTCCACGCATTGAGTATGGCATGGAATATATGTTGACAGGAGCGGGCTTGGCATGCTTCATGTCTGCCATAACGGCGGAAAGACTGACAGTGTCTGCCACGACATCGGCAGCTTCGATGCGGGGAACATCCAACTGCACCTCAAAAAAATTTTCCTCTATCTCCAAAAAATTATCGTTTTTACCGAATGTCTGCAACGGCCATGCAAAAAGCAGCAAAAGGAGCGATATGTTGAGGGTTGTCAAGACTTTCATAATAGTGATGATTTTGTAAATATGTATTACAACAAATTTCGTGCCCGATTTTGTTTATTGACATCTGCCATTAAACCGGCGAAAAAAAGTTTTTTTGGCGTAATTATTGCATAAGGGTGAATATATCGTAATTTAAATTTTGAATTCCAATGAAAAAAGCATTTGTAATTATTGACAACGGCCATGGTGCCGAAACTCCCGGGAAATGCAGTCCCGACGGACAATTAAAAGAATGGGCGTGGACACGCCAAGCCGCCAAGGCGCTTGCTGCCGAACTTAAGCGGCGCGGTATTGGCAGCACACTGCTTGTAAGTGAAGCTCGAGATGTTCCGCTGCGGGAACGTGTGCGGGCTGCAAATGAAATTTCGCGCCTGCACGACAATGCGGTTCTTGTTTCGTTGCATACCAATGCATCGCGGAGCGACGGACGCTGGGGCGACGCATGCGGGTGGAGTGTGTTTACCGCACCGGTTGCATCGGAAAAAAGCCGGCGTCTGGCACGCCTGCTATACGAGGAGGCTTGTGCGAGGAATCTCAAAGGCAACCGCAGTACACCGGCCGAGGGGTATTGGACGGCGTCGCTTGCCATGTGCCGCGATACTGTGTGTCCGGCAGTGCTTACCGAGAATCTTTTCCACGACCATGCCGGGGATGCTGCATTTTTGCTATCCTCCGAGGGCTTGCGTTGTATTGTAGAACTTCATGCCGATGCGATAGAGAAATATTATGCGACGCTTTAAAATAACCGTGGCCGTACTGGCGGCATTCGCCGGCGGATATGCGACGGCAATATTTACACGAAGTCCGCGCGTGACAACCTGCATTGTAACTACGAGGGATACCGTTACCGTTGTTCGTCCCGTGGTGCACTATGTGCGTGATACCGTGGAGCGGCCTGTACGCCGGCTTGCTCTTGCAAGCGCCGACAGCACTTGTGCGTCATTGCCGGATTCGGTGTGTGTTGTCGTACCAAGGAGTGAAACTGTTTACGAGGGTAATGATTACCGTGCTGTTGTGAGCGGCTTTGAGGCAAGGCTCGACAGTATTTCCATTTATCGCACCCACACGGTTAACTACACTACTGTGCCTGCAGCCGGCAATGGAAAACGGTGGAGTGTGGGTGTGCAGGGAGGTGTCGGCCTTACACCGCGCGGCGTACAGCCTTATATAGGCATTGGCGTGAGCTTCCGCATACTATAAAAAAAGCTCCCCGACGATGCGCCGGGGAGCCTGAAAAAAGTATTATACTCGGTTATTACTTAACGATAACTTTGTAGGTTGTATTGCCAACAGCAACGAGGTAGATGCCGGGAGCGACATCAAGTTTTTCGGAGGCAGTGGCAACGAATCCGTACAGAGTGCGGCCGTCGGTGCTGTAAACAGCCAGATACTGATCCTGAGCACCGAGAACATTGATGCATCCGTCCTGGGTGAATACGCTAACCTGAGCGGCTTCAACATAGTCCACTCCGCTGAGGTCAACAACCGCTTTTTTGGAGAAGATTGATTCGCCTTCTTCGTAAACTACGCTTACGTGGTAGCTGCGTTCGTTAGAGAGGTCAACATTTTCATCGAGGTGCGAAGTCATGGGCACTTCCTGGGCGATGAGCTCGTCGTCGCGGTAAACATTGTAACCGTAGAGTTCAACGGAGCCCTGAGCGGGAGTGTATTCGAAATCGTCGAGCATGAGACCCCACTGGTTCTGAGAAACGCAACGAACTGCGAAATAGCGAGCACCTGCGGGCAGATCGAATGAATAGCGACGCCATGTATCGGTTCCTACAGTCTGAGCAACTCCCATTTTGGTGAAGTCTTCGACATTATTACCGGAAGTGGAGTACCAGAATTCGAATTTTTCATCGGGGCCGGCGGCTGCATACAGACAGCGGGCATAGAATACCACGGTCTGCTTGGTACCTGAGAGCATCGGAGAAATGAGCCAGTCATCGTTCTGGGTTGTTGTTGCGAAGCTTACAAAGCAGAGGTTGCCTGAACGAGCGGTGCAAAGGTCGGTAATACCTGCAGTGGCAGGGTTGAACACGATGTATGCCTGAGGCTGTCCCGAATTAGTCCAGGTATATGTATTACCTGTGGAGCTGCTGATACCGGGAAGAGTTACGAGGCCGTCCTTGTCCACAAACTTCCAGTCGCCGGCACCGGTGATTGAGAATGCGGGATAAGACTCAAGATTATCGACAACGCTTGCCGACTGAGGATATGAATCGGCTTCGTTCCAGGAGAGCTGTACGTGTTTGTCTTCAATAACTTTTGCGCTGATTTCCGAAACGTAGGGAAGAATGGGGCAGTTTGCCTTAATGTTCATTGAAGCATCGTTGTTGTTTGCGTTATCGTCCTTATCGGAAACAACTTGAGCAACAAGCGCAACAGAGTATTCGTCGTTATTGAGTTCAGGCTTGTAATCGAATGTAACTTCCTCCATAGCTCCAACGGCAAGCGAAATTGACTTGGAATAAGCTTTTTCACCGTTAACGTAGAATTCTACGGAGCAGTTATCCTGAGCGTTCTTACCGCTGTTTTCTACATAGGCGGTGTAAATGTTTGAACGTCCCATAACAGCGTTGGAGGGACCGGACAGTGCAGTCATGCGCACATCATAATCGGGTTTCTCACCGCCAACGTAAAGTTTATCGACATGAATGTGACCGTTACGTTTGTATCCTATACCACGGAATACGATTCGTACGCGGTCGTATGCAGCATATTTGTCGAGGCTTACAGTATATTCTTTCCATCCTTTTTCACCACGTGCGGGAATGGGCGAACCGATAAGTTCAACCTGTCCGGCAATGCCATCCACGGCGGCAATCACACCTGCCTGAACAGAAGCACCGTCAAGGTTATCGATATCTTCGTGATATACAGCAAAAGTGATGTAGGGGTTGATCATACCGCTGAGGTTTACATAAGCTGAAGCATAATCGCAAGAACCTACACGGTTGTCGAAGCTCGGGCTGAAAGTAATGAGATATCCGTCGCCGTCGAAGCTTTCGGCACGAGGATCATAACCTGTAGTAGCCTGGCTCCAGGATGCATTGTTTCCATTAATGTTCTGCCAAGGACGTATGCCGTCGTTGGTGAAACCTTCGGAAATGGGGAGCTCGTAGGGAATACCCATCAGAATTTCAGCGGTAGTTCCTTTTGACACACCACCGGCGGTTTCAGCAACCACACTGTACACCAACAGTTCCTGACGAGCAGAGAAAGAAGATGTAACATCGGCATCCAGATATTTGGTATCTTTTATACCGGAAGCAATTTCAACCAGGTTGTAGATATTGGTACCACGCAACACCGAGTAGCTTAGTTCGGAGGGGTCGATGACTTCGCCGTTCGCGCCCTTCATATCGGAGGGATATGTCCAGCTTAACATTGCGTCCATACCACGGTTCTGAGCCTGGACAGTAACATTCTGAACGTCTACGGGAACGTCGGGACAAGTATTTACCGAGAGATATGCTTCCATACCTTCGCCCGATTCATTTTCTACAACAATAATGTAGTTGTTAACACCGAATACGGGTTTGTTGTCGTAGAGAGTAACATCGCTGTCAATGGCGGGGTTGTCCATTTTGGCAACGAGAGCCTCATCGGCGGCACGGTAAACATAAGCAGTTTTGAGAGAGGTGAGTTTGTCGCCTACAACAGTAACTGAGGGAGTGTGGAATGTGATAGCCACTTTGTCGTCCTGCTTCTCGCCTTTGAGCTGAGTACAAGCGGCGGGGATTGTGGAAGGTCCGTAATAGCGGATGTAGATATTGTCGAGACCCATATGGTCGTAACCATTGTTCCAAACATAGAAACCTACACGGCAGTCGCCTTCTTTTGGCTGGAAGAGAGAGCTTGCATGAGTGCGGATTGAACCGGTATACGAGCGGCTGAAAATTTCGTTGGTCATGGCTTCGGCAGTAGGTTCCGAACCAAGAGCAATGCGGAAAGTGGAGGAAATCCAGTCGTAATCGCCGGTATAACCGTGAATGTCACAGTCGATGCGGTACACATGTCCGGGCTGGAATTCGATAGTGGGCGAAATGAGCCAGTCGTTTGCACAACGGCGTTCTCCGCCGTAAGCAAGCCACCAGATAGCTTCGCGGTAGGTGGGATGATACATCCATACGTTGCCGTCATCGGCGTCACCGTTGTTGCGTTCGTCACCATCAACGTCGATAGATGTGAAAGCGTTGTAGCTGGTAACGGTGTCGAATGTTTCGAGATAAGGAACAACGTAAGGCTTGCCGACGCGGATTGTGGATGAATATGCCGATTCGGAAGAACCCACTTCTGTAACTGCAACAATCTCGTACTGGCTGAGGAGCATATTGCGGTCGGGGGTATCGGTGAACGAGCATTCTGTCAGGCCTTCGGCGATAGTGAGCATGTCGGGACGACGAATAACTTTGTAAGTCATTTTGGAAACATCCACATATCCTCCGTTCTTACCTGTTTCGGCAGGCACCCATGTTATAGTGGCGGTTTCACCGCGCGGAGTTGTTGTTACATTGATATCGGTAACTTTTCCGGGAAGGTCTTCGCCTGAGTATACGGAAATTTTAGCGGGAAGGCTGTTGCGGCGGCTTCCGTCCATGAGAACAACGGAAATCTCATGGATTCCCGTTCCTTCAAGAGTGAGTGGCGAGGATGTAAAGGTAGCACCTGCATTTGTTCGCATTTGTGTGCTTTTGCCATCGACAGTCATTGTCACCAGCAACGCTCCTGATATTGGGTTGCCGGAGTAATCCTTGGCCGGAGCAGTGAATTTTACCACGCCTGTGTTCATGTCGCCGTGGTCGAACTCAAAGGTTAGATCGGCAGGAGTTGCAGGCGCTTGAGGATGAGTGTCGATAGCGAACAGTGAAGTGAACTGCACACCCGAGCCGAGCTGGCCGGCAACAGTGGCAGCGCCGGTTTTAACATCTACTTCAAGAAGAACATCGCTGTATGTTTCCTGGTAGTAGCTGTCATAAGTGAAAGTACGTGTTGCATAATAAAGTTTGCCGGTGGAATAATCCATTACGGCTCCGCAAGCGCTTGACTTTTGGTTATATCCAAGCTCTCCAATTTTAGTGGCTTCGCCTGTGGTTTTATTAATTTTATGCAGTGAGATGGGATGAGGATATGACGACGCTTTGGTAAATCCGTAAAGCTGGCCATCGGCATCGAAAACTATTCCGGTATATGCAGTTCCAAGACGTGCGACATCACTGAATTCACCTGTTTCAAGGTCAACTTCACGGAGGACATAAGGCATGTCGTTGTCGTTGAAATTGAACGATGACGCATACATCTTGCCTGTGGTATAGTCATAGGCAAGGTCATAGGCAAGAGTTTTGGTATTACCGATGTGACCCGACTGTTCCTCAACTACCCATGTATTGGTGTTGAGCTTGTTGAAAGTCATGTTCACTCCGGTGTAACTTGCAGTTCCGTTAAGGAAATAGTAGTACCCGTTGGCATACGCACCGCCATTCGACACGGTGATAGAGCCTTCGGGGGTATGACGGGTATAGCCGTCCATATTCTCCGGATTAAAGGAGTAGATCGCCCGTTTGTTCACGAACGTCCCTGAGGAACTCCAGTCATCACTCATGTACATCGCACCGTAAATATCGGCGGCTTCCGCAGTAGCTGCAGAAAACGCCAATGCCGTTACCGGCACGAGCATCTTTAGAAATTTTTTCATTGAGCTGAAAGGTTTATTAAATATTGGGAAATTTTATTGTGAAGCATTGGAAATGTACCAGGCTTTTTCAAGGTGCCTTTTTGCGCCGTAAAATTACTGTTTCTTTTCCAATTATCAAAGAAAACGGCTCATTTTATCGCATTTGGGCGCCCATTTGCGCTCTTAATTGTATTTTTAACAAAAAAACCGTGGCAGAATGTCGGTTTTTCGGCTTTTCTTCGCTAAATTTGCGACAAAATATATTGCCTCAATCTGTTGTACTATTTTTACTGAATTTTTATTATCATTATCACCATAACCTAATGGCTAAATTATTACGCAATCTCAAACTCGCAACGGCAATGCTTCTGTTCGGAAGCCTGAACGCCGCTGCAATTCCGGCCAAGCCCGGACTGATGGAGTACAAAAATGCCGACGGCTCTATTGTTACCGTTACTCTGCACGGTGATGAGAACGGCGGTTACTACATGTCTCAGGACGGATACGTACTGTTGCCCGACGGCGCAGGAAATCTTTGCTACGCAACAGGTACCGCAAACGCCGTGGCTCCCTCGCGCATCATAGCAAAAGACGCCGCCGAAAGAACGGAACAGGAGCTTCGATTCATAGAAACTCTCGACAAAAACCAGCTACTTACCGCAAGCCGAAACAAAGTACAGGCTCTGCGTGCCCAAAAGGCAAAAAAACAATCTTCCGGCAAACGTAAAATCGCCGCTATCGACCGTATTTCGAACTATCCCACCACAGGAAGCCCCAAAGGACTGGTACTGCTGGTACAATTCAAGGACATCAAATTCCAGACACCCAATGCGCACGAGGCTTTCAACGACCTTATCAACAAACCCGGCTACGACTATAACGGCGGTACCGGCAGTGCCCGCGACTATTTCGTTGAAAACTCCGGAGGCCTGTATCAACCCGATTTCAATGTATACGGCCCGATAACCCTGCCTCAGAATGAAAACTACTACGGAGCTCCCGAAGGTGCTTTCGTTCGCGACTGCCGTCCCTGGCAAATGGTTATTGATGCCGTTGACCAACTCATTATCGATGAACCCGAGCTGAACCTTGCCGACTATGACGTTGACGGCGACGGATTCGTTGACAATATATTCGTGTACTTCGCAGGATACGGACAGAACGAAGGCGGCCCCGACTGGACCATATGGCCTCACTCGGCCGACATATACAATCTCTACGGAGTAACAAAGGAAGTTCACGGCGTAAAGCTCGGCAATTATGCCTGTACTAACGAACTTACCGGAAATTCAGGTGTTGTACGCGCCGGTATAGGAACCTTTGTTCACGAATTCAGCCACGTGCTCGGTCTGCCCGACCTCTATTCCACCAACGGCTCCGGTGCTTTCACTCCCAACTACTACGAAGTGATGGACATCGGTCCGTACCTCAACAACGGAAACACCCCTCCCTACATGAGCGCATTCGACCGCTACTCCCTCGGCTGGCTCAATTTCCGTGAACTCACAGGTCCCGAGAACATTGAACTCAAGGACATCCGTTCCAACGAGGCTCTCCTTATTCCAACTCTCAAGGATGAGGAATTCTTTGTGCTCGAGAACCGCCAGAATGTAGGATGGGATACATACATCCCCGGCCACGGCATGCTTATATGGCACATCGACTACGACCGCGATGCGTGGATTAACAACACCGTGAACAACGATGTAAGCCACCAGCGTGTAGACATAATCGAGGCCGACGGCGTTGCCTCAGCAACCACAATGCCCGGCGACCCGTTCCCCGGAACTACCAATGTTACCGAATTCACGTCCACAAGCCGCCCCGCAATGACAACCTGGATTGGCGTGCCGGTGAATATGCCCATCACAACAATCCGTGAACAGGACGGAATAATTTACTTCCGCGTCAAAGGCGGAGGCGACCGCATTGAACCTGTAAACGCTCTCGAAGCAACAAACATTACTCCCGTAAGCTTCACTGCAAACTGGGAAGCCCGTGCCGGAGCCACCGGTTATGAAATCGATATTTGCGCCAACCAGGCTTTAGTACCTTTTACAACGCTGCGTGTGGCTAACGAAACTTCCGTGGAAGTGACAGGACTTGAACCCGAAACGATATACTCCTACGTAGTACGAGTTGTTGAAAGCGACCGCAAGAGCGAGGATTCCAACCGCATTATGGTCACTACCCCCGAGCCTTACTTCTCAATGACAGTGCCCGTGCTCAATCCTGCAAGCGACATACAGCACACCTCTTTTGTGGCTTCATGGAACGAACATGCCAACGCCGCCGGCTATCTGCTGAATGTTTACGAGAAAAAAGTGCTCACACCCAAAAACACCGTTGTGGACTTTACCCGTAACGGCGACATGCTTGTTCCCGAAGGCTGGTACACCAACTGCACACAGACAGCTTCTCTGTCGGGCTTCTTCGGACAAAGCCGTCCGTCGCTGCAGATGTCGAGCAACGGCGACCAGGTGGCGAGTCCCGAATTCGACGGCGATGTAAACGCCATATCCTTCTGGTATCGCGGAAACAACAATGTGGAAGGCAATTCCATTTCAATTGAAATCCTCAACGAAGCCGGAGCCTGGGTGAACATCCACACCGTCAACGACATTGTGGAAGCCGCAGGAGGCGAAACCGTTGGTATCGGTCCCGATTTCGATGCCCAGATGCCTGTTGGCGCACGTGCTGTACGCATCGTGTTCAAAAAATCGGCATCGGCAGGAACTATTTACCTCGACGACGTTTCCGTTGACTATGCCGGCGATTACGAGGCCGCTCACATCGAAGGCTACAAGGCTGCCGACATGGGCAACGTTCTCACCGCTACAGTCACCGGTCTCCAGCCGCTGCACCACTACTTCTTCAGCGTTGTGGCTTACAATGCCGAGGGCGAGCTTTCGGGCGAATCGGCCGAACAGTCGCTCTACACTCCCGAGTCGGGCAGCGTTGATACAGTAGGTATTTCCGACATAACAATCACCGCCGCCAACGGCACTATCAGCGTTAACGGGGCCAAGGGTCTCGTGGAACTTTTTGACATTGCAGGTCGCCTTGTTGCAAGCGCCAAAGGCAATGCACGTTTCACCGCTCTAAGCGAAGGCGTGTACATTGTAACAGCCGACGGACAAAACTACAAAGTGGCTCTTTAATTCCACTCAGTCCATAAAAAAGTCCTGCGATAACTTGCATCGCAGGACTTTTTTATGGACTGAATTAAGCCTTACTTGTTTGCGGCTTCCATAAAGAGTTTTACATCGGCCTTTAGTTCGTCGCCCTGTTTGTCGCGGCTGAGAATTGTACCGTCGGGGCCGAAAAGCATTATGCAGGGAATGCCCTGTATACCGTAAATATCGGTGGGGATTGTTTGTGCGTCGATAATTGTATCCCACACCAGTCCGTGGTCGGCAATTGCTTTTTTGGTTGCTTCGGGTTCGTCCCACACAGCCACGCCAAGCACATCGAGACCCTTGTCGTGATACTCGTTGTAAATATCCTTGAGCACAGGCAACTGACGCATGCAGGGGCCGCACCAGCTTGCCCAGAAATCCACGAGAGTATACTTGCCTTTGCCCACATAGTCGCTAAGTCGTTTTGTCTCGCCGTTATATGTAACTTCAAAATCAATGAACTTGCTGCCGGGCTGAGTGGCTTCGCGCTTCTCGGCGGTTGCAATAAGTTTTTTGATACGTTCGTATTTGGCAAACGACGGATATTTCTGCATAGCTTCGCGGAGCTGCGGCGCATCCATGCTTGAGGCGCTTCCGTTGAGGAACACGTAATAGCCCAGGGCGTTGTCGGTGTTGGCGTTGAGAACACTGTCGAGCACGGCGTTGTATTGATCCATAACAGCCTGCGCGGCTTCTTCGGTTTCGGCGGCACGGTAAAGCGGTGCAAGAGCGCTCAGTTTTCCGCCCATTTCGCGAAGCTGGTCGTTAAGCATGGTTCCGAAAGCACCGTCGTGGCCAAACGAAATTGTACCGGATTCAAGAATAAAAACCGGCTGACGCATTCCGTCGACCATTACACGTCCCAACAGCGATTCGTCAATTTCACCCTCGAAAGTGGCGGCTCCGTCGGCAACAAGAACGCTGTCGATGGCAGCCCCGGTGTCGAAGTTTACCAGGCGGGCCATTGCTCCGTCGGCATCTTCGCCCAAGGGAGCGATAACTTTAAAATGTTCGGCCGCTGCCGAACCTGCGGCAAAAAGAGCACATGCCGCTGCGATAATGTGAATTTTCCTCATTATTATATATATTGTATTATTGTCGTTACAGGAGTACCGCGGATTATCCGTAGTGCGGGCATAAAATCTCCCGGGAAATGAAACCCGGGAGATTGCGCCGGCGCTTATTTGGTTTTGTCCTTGTTTTTATCCAGCTGACGTTCCACGGCTTCGGCGGCAAGGTCGAAAGCTTCCTCGAAAGTATCGGCAACCTTTGTCGCTACCATCTCTCCGTTCTGAGGCTCGGTAACTCGGAGCACTACCTCCTTGTTCATTGCCGTTTCGGGTTTTACCACTTTAAGGGTAACATCCACTTCCGATACCGCAGGATGACGTCGGGCAAGTTTATTGCTTTTCTTGTTGATGAACTCGGCCAGATGTTCGGCCATTTCGAAATGGATAGCTTGAATACGTACATCCATAATCATTCCTCCTTTTTAGGGTTAATTGCACGGGGATGTGCTTGTTTGTAATTCTGTTGCAGTTCTCTGTAAGAAAGATGTGTATACTTTTGGGTTGTCTGAAGCGATGCATGTCCGAGAAGCTGCTGGAGCACGGCCAGATCGGCTCCGTTGTTGAGCATATCGGTGGCAAAAGAGTGCCTGAGCACATGGGGCGACTTGCGGCTCAGCTGTACGCCCGAAAGGTCAAGCCAGCGGCGCACTGCAAGGTACACTATACGGTAGTATACCGGCCGGCCGTCGGGACGCACAAAGAACATCGGCACTGAATCGGTTCCGAGAAGACGGCTGCGCAGGTTTCGGTAGTGTTCAATCATCGCTTTGAGTTCGTCACCAAAAGGAATCACTCTTTCCTTATTACGCTTTCCGAGTACCTTTAGTTCACTGCGCGACATGCTGACGGCTGAATCGCGGAGTCCTATAATTTCCCCGGCGCGCAGGCCGGTGTTATATATCATGGCCACGATTAGCTCGTCGCGTACGATTTCAAAATTGTCGCTGTCGTCGTTGACAAGATAGTCGAGCATTTCTTCGGTATTTTCGGCCGGCACAAAAACCGGCAGCGATTTACCTGCCTTCGGAGCCTTGACGGTTGCGACGGGGTCGGTATCCATCGCTGCCGTGCGCCGAAGATATTTGTAGAACGAGCGGACGGCCGAGAGCCTCTGGCGCACCGACGACGGTTTCATGTCGCTCGCGCTCATATCGGTCAGCCATAACTTTATGTGTTGTTTGGTTATTCCTTGGGGGGATTCACAGCAAAATGTCTCGCGGCAGTACGTGGCAAAGCTTTCCAGTGCAAACCGGTAGGAAACAACTGTGTGCATGGAATAGGTTCGCTCGTGCGCCAGATATTCGCAATAATCTTGTATGGCTGAAGTAAACATATAATTCAGTTAGAGTTCCACGAATTTAAGCTAAAAATATTAAACTTGCAAATAAAAATTCGTTCATCTTGTGCCGGAGCTGCCACGCGGGCACATTGGCACGCTTTTTGTGAACTTATTTCAATGCTTGCTTGTTCATTATTTGAATTATTTTCCAAGCACGGACATTCAACACACTATAATTATGAATTTCAATAATTTCACCATCAAGTCGCAGGAAGCTCTCCAGAAAGCTGTTGAAATTACCCGCGGCGCAGGCACTCAGGCAATTGAACCGGTGTGCCTCCTCAAAGGCGTTATCGACGAGGGCGAATCGGTGGTTAAGTTCATCTTCCAGAAAATAGGAGCGAATCCCGCCATTATAACACGTCAGGTGGATACGCTCATCGAAGGCCTACCCAAAGTATCGGGGCAGGAGCCTTACCTGAGCCGTGAATCCAACGACGTGTTGCAGAAAGCACTGGACATCGCCAAAGATATGGGCGATCAATACGTCACTCTCGAAGCGCTGCTCGTTGCCTTGTTCGATGTAAAATCTCCCGCCTCAAGCGTTCTCAAAGACGCAGGATTGGGACGCAAGGAACTCATTGCGGCCATTGAGGAACTGCGCAAAGGTAAAAAAGCAACCGACCAGGGAGCGGAGGAAACTTACAACGCTCTGTCAAAATATGCAATAAACCTTAACGAACGTGCCAGAGCCGGAAAACTGGATCCCGTCATCGGCCGTGACGAAGAAATTCGCCGCGTGCTCCAGATTCTGAGCCGCCGTACAAAAAACAACCCCATGCTCATCGGCGAACCCGGCACCGGCAAAACTGCTATTGCCGAAGGGCTGGCTCACCGTATTGTCCGAGGCGACGTGCCCGAAAATCTGCGCACCAAACAGATTTACTCGCTGGACATGGGCGCGCTTGTTGCCGGAGCCAAATACAAAGGTGAATTCGAGGAACGCCTCAAAGCAATTGTAAACGAGGTTACAAGCGCCGATGGCGAAATAATTCTGTTCATCGACGAAATTCACACTCTCGTTGGCGCAGGAAAGGGCGAAGGCGCAATGGATGCGGCAAACATCCTTAAACCGGCACTTGCCCGTGGCGAATTAAGAAGCATAGGCGCAACCACGCTCGATGAATATCAGAAATACTTTGAGAAAGACAAAGCGCTCGAACGCCGTTTCCAAAAAGTAATGGTTAACGAACCCGACGAGACAAGCGCAATCGCCATTCTGCGAGGACTGAAGGAGCGCTACGAAAACCACCACAAAGTACGTATCCGCGACGAAGCCATTATTGCCGCCGTACAACTCTCCGAACGTTATATTACCGACCGTTTTTTGCCCGACAAAGCTATTGACCTCATTGACGAAGCCGCCTCCAAGCTCAAGCTCGAAATCGACTCCGTACCCCAGGCTCTGGACGACATAAGCCGTCGCATCGCGCAAAAAGAAATCGAACGCGAAGCCATAAAACGCGAAGGTATGGACGAGCGCGTAAAGGAAATCGAACGCGAAATCGCCGAGCTGCGCGAACAGGAAAAAGAATTTTCCGCAAAATGGAAAGCCGAGCGCGACCTCATTGCAAAGATTCAGCAGAATAAAATCGACATAGAGGACCTCAATTTCCAGGCCGAAAAAGCCGAACGCGAGGGCGATTACGCACGCGTGGCCGAAATTCGATACTCAAGCATAGCCCAAAAGCAAAAAGAAATTGAAACTGTTCAGGAACAGCTCAACATGATGCAGGGCGAAAAAGCTCTTATCAAGGAAGAAGTCGATGCCGAGGACATTGCCGATGTCGTTTCCCGCTGGACAGGTATTCCTGTAAACAAAATGGTGCAGAGCGAAAAGGAAAAACTCCTGCATCTTGAAGAGGAACTGCACTCACGCGTTGTGGGACAGGACGAGGCAATTGCGGCTATTGCCGATGCCGTACGCCGTTCCCGCGCAGGTCTTAACGACCCCAAGCGACCTATCGGCTCGTTCATATTCCTCGGAACCACCGGCGTGGGCAAAACCGAGCTGGCAAAGGCTTTGGCAGAATATCTGTTCGACGACGAGAACATGATGACCCGTATCGATATGAGCGAGTACCAGGAAAAACATGCCGTTTCGCGACTTGTAGGAGCGCCTCCCGGATACGTCGGATATGACGAGGGCGGACAGCTCACCGAGGCCGTAAGACGCAAACCCTACTCCGTGGTTCTCTTCGATGAAATTGAAAAAGCGCATCCCGATGTGTTCAACATCCTCCTGCAGGTTCTCGACGACGGACATCTCACCGACAACAAAGGCCGAAACGTCAACTTCAAGAACACCATTATTATTATGACATCCAACATGGGCTCGCACCTCATCCGCGACAATTTTGCCAAGATGACTCCCGAGAACCGTACGGAAACAATCGAAAAAACCAAGGAAGAAGTTCTGGAAATGCTCAAGCAGACAATACGCCCCGAATTCCTTAACCGTATCGATGAAATAATAATGTTCACACCGCTGAACCGCAATGAAATTGAAGAAATTGTCGGCCTGCAGATAAAGAGCATTCAGAAAATGCTTGCACACAGCTCCGGTATTGAACTGAAAGTAACTCCGGCCGCGCTTTCATTCCTTGCCGACGAAGGCTTCGACCCCGAATTCGGAGCCCGACCCGTGAAACGAGCACTGCACCGTCTTGTCCTTAACCGCCTGTCCAAGGACATTCTGGCTCAGAAAGTGGATCGCTCACGTCCTATAGTGATTGACGTTGCCGACAACGATCTTGTTTTCAAGAACTGACAAAACCATAACCAAAATTTCAACTACAACTATTATGAAAAAGTACCTTTTCCTTCTCCTGCTTCTTGTTCCTGCATTAAGCCTTGTTTCCTGCAGCGACGACCACGACCTGCCGAATGTGGATTTCAATTTTACATTTGAAAACGCTGTAGAACTGGATGGCACGCTGTATGTCGTTCAGGGCGAAACATTTGAAATTGCCTCTATCCAAGTGATAAACAAAGAGGAAGGCAAAAACGCCCTCATCACTGCAGCCAACTATTATTGGGACTACTATTTCCTCGGTTCCACCGTACAGCCTCCCTATGGCTTTGAAATAAGTGTAGAGGAAAACACTCCTCTCGGCGAACACCTACTCGAAGTGGAATGCCCGCTATACGCAGTGGACAAAGAACCGGCTTTCGCTGTTGTGGCATTCAATGTCAAAGTTGTAGCCTCCGCCGAGGATATCCCCGATGAAGGCAGCTCTTTCACAACCCTTCATCCCTCGATTTCCGACGGAGAGAACAACTGAAATCATCACAACTCCATAAAACCCAAGCTGCGCCAAAAGCGCAGCTTTTTCTTTTTTCATAAACTTCCTGCTGTTACCCCCCTGATACCACCGAATAAAATACCGAATAAAATATATTTACCCGTTTTTTTAATCTATAATTTTGCTGCTTGACGGATTTTTATTAATTTTGAGCAGAATTATCATAAACAACTCTAACCGGATAATTTACTTTAAAATCCTGATATTATGAAAAAACACTACTTAATGGGACTCTCTCTGCTCCTTTTGGGCGGCACAATGGCCAATGCCCAGGTGCGTGCCGACGGCGAGCCCCGACAGCTTCTCAAAACCCCGATGGGACTTATGGCTCCCGTATGGAGCCCCGACGGCAGCATGATTGCCGCCACCTCCGACAACTACGCAGGAATATACGTAGCTAAAGCCGACGGAACCGATCTCCGCATGCTAAGCTCCGACTCCGGCGCCGGCTACAACATGACATGGAGCAGCGACAGCCGTTCCATTATCGGCCGTGTAAACATCGCCTCCGCAAAAGGAACCGTTCACGAAATGCGCAGCTACGACCTCGCAAGCGGCAATTACAAAGCTATCGGAGAACGCCGCCGCACAGCAGCCCAGCCCGCATCGCTCCAGGCAAAAGGCATTTTCGCAACAATGACACAGAACCCTGCCGGAGCCGCCGCTGCAATACCGGCTCTCGCTCAATTCGCGGGCAAAACAATTATCAACCCCGCCCTCTCACCCGACGGAAACTCCATAGCATTCCAAATTCCGGGCAAGGGCATGTGGCTCATCAACGCCGACGGAACAAACCTCCGCAGCCTCGGCAAAGGCTCGCATCCCGCATGGATGCCCGACAACGCAACAATCCTTTATACCATAGTTGAAGACAACGGCTCCAACTTCACCGCATCCACACTCATGTCGATGAACATCGCTAACGGCGCATCTTCCGAAGTTATCAAGCGTGCCGACTTCCTTCCGCTTACCCCCTCGGTAGCTCCCGACGGTTCCAAAGTAGCTTTTGAGAACGGAGCCGATGCTGCTATATACGTTGTTAACCTCAAAAAATAAGCGATGGCCATGAAAAAGACTTTGAACATCTTTGCAAAAAGCGCTATGATTGCGGCCACCGCCCTCGTAGCTGTTCCCGCCGTTAACGCTGCAGAAGTTGAAGGCTGGGGTGAATTCAAACTATACCTCGACCCCGGACACGCCGGACGCGAAAACCGCGGTCTCTGGGACTATTCCGAAGCCGAAAAAACTTTGCGAGTGGCTCTCAACATCCGCGATATGCTCCAGACATATACCGATATGCCCGAGGAGTGCATCAAATTATGCCGCGAAACCGACAACGACCAGATATCTCTGGAAGAACGTTCCGATGAAGCCAATGCATGGGGTGCCGATTTCTACTACTCAATCCACTCCGATGCTTCGGCAAGTGTGAACACTATTGTAACACTCTTCGGCGGTTGGACAGTAGACGGCGTTAATGTAGAAAAAACTCCAAACGGAGGTAAAGCGTACGGCGAATTCCTTGAACCAAACCTCAAAAGCGTTATGCGTGTAGGTTCTCGCGGAAACCGCTACGACCGCGATTTCTACATGCCCACAACCGGAACTCACGAAAACCAGTATCCCTACCTCTCAGTGAACCGTCGTTCCAACATGCCCTCGCTCCTCAGCGAAGGCGGATACCACACTTTGGCCGAACAGCAGCAGCGTAACCTCAACGACGACTACAAACGTCTCGAGGCTTTTGCAGCTTTCCAGTCCATTCTCCAGTACCGCGGACTGCAGCTTCCCGCCCAGAACTTCATAACCGGTATGGTTTACAACTCGGAGAACAACCAGCCCATTAACGGTGCCACTATCACCGTGAGCGCTCCCTCAGATGCAACTTTCGAACCTCGTACTTACACTACCGACACTTATGAGTCGCTCTTCTGCAAGTACACAAAGAATCCCGACCTTATTCACAACGGATTCTATATGTTCGAGAATCTCCCCGCCGAGACCGACCTTGAACTCAAATTCGAAGCTCCCGGTTTCGATACTGTTACAAAAACAATTAAAGTAAATACCGGCGGCGCTACTTCGTCCGACTACATCTCTTTCGAAGACATCGCCCTCACCAGCAACATGCCGGCCATCGTTGCAGGCGTAAGTGTATCGGACATCACCAGCGTGGAAAGCTTCTATCCCCTGGTACTTACTTTCTCCCGTAACATGGACCGCGAATCTGTTGAACAGGCTTTCTCTATCAACAACGACGGCGAAGTTACTCTCTCTTGGGAAAACGATTACACTTTGAAAATTGACATTTCCAAGCTTCTCCCCCTCTGGGACTACACAATCCGCATCGACGGCTCTATCGCCAAAAACAAACAGACAGGCGCTTACCTCGACGGTGACGCCGACGGTGTTGCCGGCGGCGACTACGTGCTCACAATCACAATGGCCGAGCCCGACGAAGAAGCTCCCTATGTAGTTGCAACATATCCCGAAAGCGAAGGCGAAGCTATCTACTCCATGCGTCCGCCCATCCGCCTGCAGTTCAACGAAATGATTGACTGGAACGAGGATACTTACAGCGACTGGTTCGAAGTTAAGGACTCCACCGGCAAGATCTACAAAATAGGTCACGTAAGCCACTCCATTATCAATAATGCTTCAGTGCTCCACTGCTATCTTAACGAAGACCTCCAGGCCGATGTTGCAGTGCTCGTAACACTCAAGCCTGTCAAGGACCTCTCGGGCAACGTGAACGACGGCGAGGCATTCCGCTTCCTCAGCGAATACCGCCCCATGACTGCCATTACCGAAATCCGTCCTATGAGCGAACTTGGAACTTTCTGGCAGCCAAACGGCTCCGGTTCATCGTCAGGTCTGTGTGACGAAGGTAACGAAATTACTCTTATCGGAGAATCTCCCGTACACGGCATCAACTCCTCATTCGCCATCACCTACGCATTCGACCCCAACACCACTGCAACTTCCTGGTTCATCCGCAACCACGATCCCAAAGGCAACGAAGTTACTATCCGTGGCAACGAAGGCGTACTCACAATGTGGGTATTCGGCGACGGCAGCAAGAATGAAACCGGACTGCTCATTCGTGACGCGCCCACAAACCACCTTATTATGAAAGCCGAACCTCTGACAGTAGACTTCATCGGATGGAATATGTTCAGCTGGGATATCAAGAACGATGAACTTAAAAACTTCACAGGTGAAGGCGGCACATACTTCGCCCGCCAGTGGTATCTCGACGCCATCTACATCCAGCACTTCGATGCAGAATGCGATCCCGAAGAAGAAGACTACATTCGCCCGGAAGGTCAGATCGCCTACAGCCAGCTCAACCTGACAACATGGGATAACTCCGCCGAACGCAAAGCCAAAATCACCGACATCGAGCTTCCCGAAAACGGTATTGAAAATATCATTGCCGGCGCAACCGACGAAGCTCCTGTATACTATAACCTCAACGGTATCCGTGTAAACGGACAGCTCAACCCCGGTATCTACGTAAAAATCGCCGGCGGCAAAGCAAGCAAGGTTATTGTAAAATAACAAGCCGGAAACATTAACACAACAGGCCATGCCCAAAGCATGGCCTGTTTTTATTGTCAAAACAATATGCCATGCAAGACTGTTCTAATTCAATAACACAAATTCAACGATTATGAAAAAATTACTACTCGTTCTTGCAACAGTTCTTTTCACCGCCGGCGCCTTGTCGGCACGCGACCGCGTTTATAACAGCGCCGAGCCGCTGCCGCAAGCAGCAAAAACCATGCTCAAGACTCATTTCCCCAAACTAACTGTGAATCATGTGAAAGTGGATAAAGACCTTGTAAAAACCGAATACGAGGCCATTCTGTCCGACGGTACCGAAGTGGATTTCAACAAGGACGGCGAATGGAAAAACATCGACCGCGGCCACAAAGCCGTGCCCGATGCGCTGGTACTCCAGCCTATCCGCCAATATGTGAGCAGCAACTACCCCGGCTCGGCAATTGTTGAAATAGACAAAGGCCGAAACGACTACGAAGTTACTCTTGCCAACGGCGTGGATTTGAAATTCGACCGCGTCGGCAATTTCCTCCGCATCGACGACTGACGTCGCCCCCCATCCCAACAACACCAAAAAAGACCGCAAGCGCTGATATACGAGCACTTGCGGACTTTTACGTATCTCCGTAGGGAGTCGAACCCTAATCGTCGGAACCGGAATCCGATATTCTATCCATTGAACTACGGAGACAAATTACGCCGCCCGTAAAGGCGGCATGCTTTTTACGTGGCAAAAGTAATATTTTTTTTGTAGTTTTGCAAGTAAATTCTCCCGCATATGAACGTTAAAATAGAACCTGAATGGCGCGAAGCCCTCGCCGACGAATGGGTTCAGCCTTATTTTCAAGAACTTGCAAACTTTGTAAAGAACAGCTATGCGCAAACAACGGTATATCCCGCTCCTTCGCGCATTTTTGCGGCTTTCGATGCATGCCCGTTCTCCAAAGTTAAAGTCGTTATTCTCGGCCAGGACCCTTATCATGGTCCCGGACAGGCCGACGGGCTATGTTTTTCCGTTCCCGAGGGAATTGCGCAGCCGCCTTCGCTAAAAAATATTTTCAAGGAAATGTCGGACGACCTCGGCATTCCGGCCCCGGCACATGCAGGCAATCTTGACTATCTTGCGAAACAGGGAGTTCTCCTGCTCAACGCCACACTCACGGTTGAGGCGCACCGCGCAGGCTCGCACCAGCGCCGAGGATGGGAGCGATTTACCGATGCCGCCGTGGCCGCTCTTAACAGCCGGCGCGAGAATCTTGTATTCATCCTTTGGGGCTCCTATGCAATTTCAAAAGGTGCGGTAATCGACCGCTCGAAGCATCTGGTGCTCACATCTCCGCATCCGTCGCCTCTCTCGGCGCACCGCGGATTCTTTGGCAACCGACATTTCAGCAAAACCAACGCATGGCTTGCCGAGCATGGCATGGCACCCATAAAATGGCTATGAACAAGCATTTTACACTCATAATCCTGCTCATTGCCGCTATATTCAGGACTTTTGCAGCCGATACCATGACGGGCATTTACGACGACCGCATTCGTTCGCTGCAGGTTCGTCTTGCCGGCGATGATTTTGCTCCTCCGGTAATACAGCTTAATTCGGCCGACCGTATACAAGTGGATTTTGACTGCCTCGACGAGGATCGCCGCTATCTGCGCTGCTCGCTCGTGCACTGCAATGCCAATTGGCAACCCTCGCAACTTGTTGAAAGCGAATATGTGGACGGGTTTAACGAATCGACTATTGACAACTACGATTTTTCCCGCGCCACAACAGTGCATTATGTGCATTACAGCATAACTTTGCCCAACGAGCAACTGCAAATGACAAAATCGGGCAACTATCTGCTTAAAGTATACGATGAGGACGACCCCTCGGAAACCTTGCTGCAATGCCGTTTCTGCGTGAGCGAGGGAACAATTCCCCTTGCCGTTTCCGCCGCTTCACAAACCGATATCGACTATAACAAGAGCCACCAGCAGTTAACAGTTATTGCCGATGTGGAGCATGCGGGCGTTCAGGACCCTTTCAACGACCTGCTTGTAACGGCCTCGCAAAACGGAAGGCTCGACAATGAGGTATCGGTTCGTCAGCCGCTGCGCGTGCAGGGCAGCCGGGTGATATACGAGCATATTCCCGCGCTTATTTTCGATGCCGGAAACGAGTACCGCCGCATGGAGTTTGTGAGCGACACTTATCCGGGAATGAGGGTGGACAACATAGAATATTTCGCACCCTACTATCACTACAAGCTGTACACCGACGACAGCCGTGCCGATGAGCCTTACCTCTACGACAGCACCCAGCATGGCCGCTATTTTATTCGTGAATATAATTCCTCGCAAAGCGATATCGAAGCCGACTACGGCGTTGTTCATTTCACCCTTGACTATCCCGACACTCCCGGTGCCATGATTTTCCTCGACGGTGATTTCGTGCAACGGCGTTTCGACGACAATTCGCGCATGTTCTTCAATCCCTCGACAGGCTTGTACGAACGCGCCATGCTTCTTAAACAAGGAGCATACAATTACCAGTACCTTATTGTGCCTCCCGGTGCAAAACGAGGATATACCAACGCTTTGGAGGGAGACAAATACCAGACGGTTAACGAGTACACCGTCAAGATTTACCACCGACGTCCGGGCGAGCGCTACGACCGCCTCGCAGGCTTCGGCACTTGCAAAACCGATATTTGATTATGCTACAGATAAACGACACACTTGTAAGCCTCGACCTTGTAGAACGTTATTTTTGCTGCGACCTGGGCGCATGCAAAGGCCAGTGCTGCCTCGACGGCGACGCCGGCGCTCCGCTTGCTCCCGGCGAGGCCGATATTCTAAGGAATATTCTTGAGGATATAAAACCCTACCTTCTGCCCGCCGGACTGCGCGAAATAGAGGAAAACGGCGTGAGCTATATCGACTGCGAGGGCGATGAGGTTACAACACTCGTCGAAGGCGGCCTGTGCGCTTTTGCCACCATGGACGAGAACGGCACATGGCTGTGTGCTATTGAAAAAGCTTTCAGGGAGGGAAAAACCGATTTTTACAAACCGGTGTCGTGTCATCTCTACCCGGTTCGCATAAAGCAGTACGACTCGTTCACGGCTGTCAATCTGCACCGCTGGCGCATATGCAAAGCCGCCGAAGTTCTCGGCCGTGCCAAAGGCATACGAGCCTACGAATTTCTGGAAGGCCCGCTGCGACGCCGTTTCGGCGATGAATGGTACGAGGAACTCGCTCTGGTCTGCCGCGAATATATAAAACAATACGGCGGAAACGACGCTATTGACTAAAACTGCACCGGAACGGGGTCGTCGAGATGTCGGCGCGGAGTACGGGTCTTTTTGTGTGTAGTTTTGGTTGTGCTTTTGCGTTTCTTTTCTTCCTTGGCCACGGAATCGGCAGCGGCGGTTTGTCGCAAAACGCTTTCGCGCTCTTCCGCACTTATCATAAGCTGTGCAGGTTCATTGGAATTGCCCGAGCGGGCGAGTAACAGCACAAGAACGCATATAACGACAAGCACCGCCGTTACGGAGTATCCTATGATACTCAGCATTCTCTGCCTGCGTTTATCCATGGGCTACAAGTAGTTATATATCAGTACAAGAGCAATAAGCGCAGGGGCTGCATAACGGATAATATTCATTGTCACCGCAGTGTGACGCGCCTTTAGAGTTCCCGCATTGGAAAGTTGCTCGCTCAGCAGCTTGTTCTTGGCAAACCAACCAACATAAACGCATACTCCAATTGAAACTACGGGCAGGAGGATGTCGGTGGTGAAAGTGTCGAGGAGGTCGAAGATTGTCATTCCCAACAGTTTGAAATCGCTCATACTGCCGAACGACAACGAGCACAGGGCGCTGAGCACGAACAAAGGCAACATAACGCACAACACGGCTTTGCGGCGTGAAAAGCGCAGGCGGTCCTGAAGCATGGCCACCGAAACCTCGGCAATGGATACCGTGCTGGTGAGCGCGGCAACAAAAAGAAGCAGGAAAAACAGCGAGCTCCACAAACGCGGCCACGGCAGGTTTGCAAATACCTCGGGGAGGGTTACAAACACGAGAGTGGCACCTTGAAGCGGCTCTTTGTCAAGCCCGAACGCTGTTACTGCAGGGAATATTATAAGCCCCATAAGCACAGCCACAAGCAAACTCAGCAGCGACACAATTACCGATGTGCGCGTGAGCGGGGTGTGCGAGGGATAATATGATGCATATGTTATGAGGATGCCCATGCCGAGACTCAGCGAGAAAAAAGCCTGCCCCAGAGCATTGACAATAACTCCCGGCGTTATTTTGGAAAAATCGGGTTCAAGGAAGTAGCTCACGCCTGCCGACGCTCCCGGCAGCGACAGACACACGCCGCACAGCAACACCAGAATTACAAACAGCACGGGCATGAGAATATTGGAAAGCCTCTCTATTCCCTTGCTGACGCCTCCCAACAACACCACAATATTAATGGCAATCATAGCATAGGTGAACAGCAGCGGTTTTGCGTCGGTGGCAACATATTCCTGCATTTTTGCGGCAAAAATACCATGTAGCGAGCTGCCTCCGGCCTCATCGAGATGCGAATACAGGCCGGTGCCTATACTTTCCACAAGATACTCCAGCGTCCAGCCGGCCACAACCATATAATAGCACAGAATGAGGAACGATGCCAGCACAGCCAGAGCGCCCACGCACCACCACGGCTTGCCGGGTGAGAGAACCTTGAACGCACCAATGGCATCGGAACGGCTTGCGCGGCCAAGCGAGAACTCGGCGAGCATTACGGGAATACCAAGAACAAAAACGCAGATTATATATAGAAGTAAAAAAGCAGCGCCGCCATTTGACTGAGCTTCGGCGGGGAAGCGCCATACGTTGCCTAATCCTACGGCAGAGCCCACCGTAGCTGCTATAAGGCCAATTTTCGACGCAAATTGTGATTTTTCGGACATTGATTTTTTTGGAATAGTGCGGCAAAATTAACAGTTTTAATTCAAAAATCAAACGGCAATAATGTTTTTTTGAGAAAAAAACCGTATCTTTGCACCCGAAACGCACAAAGGCTTGCAAAGAGCTTGTGCAAGAATTGCAGCAATCTGTTTAACAATTAAATAACAATGGTAAGTTACAAAGAACTTGGCTTGGTGAACACCCGCGAGATGTTCAAAAAGGCCATTGCCGGCGGATATGCCATTCCCGCCTTCAACTTCAACAATATGGAGCAGCTTCAGGCTATTATCCGCGCTGCTGCCGAAGAAAAATCGCCCGTAATCCTTCAGGTTTCCAAAGGTGCACGCAACTATGCTAACGCTACCCTGCTCCGCTACATGGCACAGGGCGCTGTTGAGTATGCCAAGGAACTCGGCTGGGAAAATCCCCAGATTGTTCTTCACCTGGACCACGGTGATTCCTTCGAACTCTGCAAAAACTGCATCGACTGCGGTTTCTCTTCCGTAATGATCGACGGTTCTCACCTTCCCTACGAAGAAAACGTAGCCCTCACAAAACAGGTATGCGACTACGCTCACCAGCACGACGTAACCGTAGAAGGCGAACTCGGTGTTCTTGCCGGCGTGGAAGATGAAGTTTCCTCCGACCACCACACCTCCCC
>CAMWMR010000028.1 GCA_947175425.1 uncultured Porphyromonadaceae bacterium | reverse complement strand
CACGAAAGTAGGAGATAAACACCCTATGATTAGTGTTTACCTCCTACTCGATTGTAAAAACATGTGGTTTTACCTTGAAAGCTACAAATATTTTGCTAACTTTGCGGCGCATAGTAATAAACTTTGCATTGCGTTGGCTCACAGTTATGCAGATATATTAGAAAGAACGTTTTCGCTTTATTTATTCCTTGTTGAAATCCGGACAATTTCACAATCATATTAAGGAAGCCGAATATTATTGGATAAGAAATGTCAAAAATGAAGACTCTTATAAAAGTCATATTAATTGTAATAAGCATAGGATGTTGCTTACTATTCCTTATATCTCAAATCAAATTTGAGAAAGATGCGGACAGGAATGTGGTAACATGCTGTCTTACCCGGGACTTAAAAGAGAGAACAGAAGAAATATGCAAAGCTTCTGATTCGCCCGAAAAGATACTAAGCGAGTGTTCGGAGCTTGTATGTAAAGAACTTACTTTTACTGCAAAGAACAATATTCCAAACGGTAAAGCAAACTGTGTCGGGTATGCTCAACTGACATCAGCTATTATCAATTACGCTTTTCAAGTTAAGAATTTGCCTTATAGGGCTAAACCTGTTGTCGGTAAAGTGTATTTGTTGGGAATAGACCTTAATAATGTCGCTCAAAAGATATTACCACAAAAGCACAGACCCTTTTTCAAAGACCATGATTTTGTTGAAGTGGATTTAGGAGATAAAACTGTTTTTATAGATACTTCCTTACAGGACCTCACAGGATTAACTTTTATGCGAATAAACAATTAATGAAAAAGATTATTAAATTACTTCTCATTGTAATATTTAGCCTTATTTTCTTAACAATCATATCTTTTGCTTGGGGTCGCTCACTTAAAACTTCTATCAACTCTGAATTGTGTAATGAGTTAAAGGAGTATTGCAAACAACACAATCTCTGCGAAAGATATTGTATTATAATTGACTATTCTATCTATTCCGGCAAAGAGAGACTGTTTATTGTGGATTTACAGAATAATAGAATAGACCACTCAGGTCTATGTGCTCATGGTATCGGAAAAGACTTCGATTGTATTTTTAAACCTAAGTTTAGTAACAAGAATGGTAGCAATTATTCAAGTCTCGGACATTATAAGCTTGGAATAAGCAGGAAGGCTACCAAGTATAATCTTAATGCAATAGAGTTACATGGGCTGGATACTACAAATTCAAATGCTTATGTAAGAGGTATATTGATACATGACGGATTGCCGGATGTTTGCATATTTGGACTGCCTTGCTTGCCTCTCAGTCAAGGGTGTTTTACTGTTTCAGGTTACACATTTAATATTATCCACAATGTAAAAAGTGATTCAGACAAAGCAATTCTATTATATGCTACCGATAAGAATATTTTTTGATAGCGATATATCTATTCGGTGTAAATCATTCTTATAAATACAGTTGTCTCATACTTATAAATAAATTGTTTTTTGCAAAAATCTTTTACTGCAAAGAACCATATCCAATGCGGAAGAGCAAACTGTGTCGGGTATGCTCAACTGACATCTGCCATTTTTAATTACGCTTTTCAAGTTAAGAAGTTGGCTTATAGGGCTATACCTATTGTCGGTAAAGTGTATTATACAGTTTTTTCCCTGTGCGATTGGAAAAAAAAGATGAAGCTGCCCAACGCAGCTCCATCCGAACAACCAATTTACGGTGCAGTTCTCTAACGTTTGTCGATTGCCTGCATCAGTTTTATTGCGTCCACATAGGTAGCTATTCCGGCTGCCACCTCTTTTGCATTGGACATTGCATGTACCACTGTTGCCTGATTCCCTGCAACATCGCCGCCTGCAAATACTCCTTTGCGGGTTGTCATGCCATATGGGATGTCGCGGGTAATTACATATCCGTTTTCGTCCACTTCTATGCCGTGGGTTGTGGATACTATACGACTGGCGGGTCGGCTCCCAATGGCAAGAATCACTTTTTGTCCGTATAGCGTGCGCTCCGTTCCGGCCTCGTCAACTGTCAGCTCAAGCGCGCTGCCGTTTGCGGCAATGGCTTTTACCGATGAATTCCACATAAATTCCACGCCCTCGTCAACGGCTTCGTTGTATTCGGCTTTCAAGGCGCTCATTCGTTCGATATCTCGGTGGTAGATTATTGTAACCTTGCCTACCCCGAGCCGCATTGCCGACCGAGCCGCGTCGATGGCTGTATTTCCACATCCGATAACGAAAACGGTGTCACCTTCCGAAACCGGAACTTCATCGCGGCATATGAGGCCGGCGTTGTAAAGTCCTACGCGTCGGAGGAAATATATGGCCTGACGTACCTTGTCGTTTTCGATACCGGGTATGGAGAGTTTTTTGGGCTTCCCGGTTCCGGTACCCATAAAAATTGCATCGAAACCACGTTCAAAAAGTTGGTCGATATTTATATCCGAGCCTATGGTCACACCGGTATTGATTCTAACTCCAAGCTGACATATTTTGTCGATTTCGCTGCTGACAATATCTTTGGGCAGGCGGTATTCGGGAATGCCGAACATGAGCACACCTCCCGGCTGAGGCTCCATTTCAAAAATTTCCACGTCGAAACCTGTGCGGGCGAGTTCGCCGGCAACTGTCAGCCCTGCCGGCCCGCTTCCTATCACAGCCACACGTCCACGGTTTTTCTGTACAATAGCACAGCGTGTGAGGCGCATTTTAGTATCGAAGTCGGCCACAAATTGTTCAAGTCGCCCTATATTTATATGTGAGCCTTTTTTACCGAGCACGCAGTTTCCCTCGCATTGGCGTTCGTGAGCGCACACGCGTCCGCATACGGCCGGCAGATTGCTGCGGGTATTGATAATGCTCATTGCGTTGCCTATATTACCCATGGAAAGCTCATGAATCCAAGCCGGAATATCATTTCCAACAGGGCAGCCTTTCCGGCATTGCGGTACTTTGCAGTTGAGGCAGCGTTTGGCTTCGGCTATGGCCTGAGCCATAGTATACGATGTTGCTTCCAATATCGTTCTACTTGAGTTCAAGATATGTTATTTTATCCATGTCGCCATAGTCGAGATTCTCGCCTCCCATGCCCCATATGAACATGTAGTTGGATGTTCCGGCGGCGGCGTGTACACTCCATTCGGGTGCCATTACGGCCTGTTCGTTGTGCAGCCATATAAGGCGGTTTTCCTGCGGTTCACCCATTAAGTGGCAAATGGCATTGTCTTGAGGGACATTGAAATAAAAATAGCATTCAACACGGCGGTCGTGGGTATGAGGAGGCATGGTGTTCCACACCGAGCCGGGCATTAATTCGGTAAGCCCCATTTGCAGTTGGCACGGTCCTTCTTCAAGAACATTGCCTGTGATAAGCTGATTTATTATACGGTCGTTGCTTTCCTCCAAGGAGCCGGCTTTTATGCGATTGGCTTTAATGGAACCGCGGCGGCCGTCGATAGTAACGAGCTGTGTCTTATAGGACTTATGTGCCGGAGTTGAATTGAGGTAGAATTTTGCCGGGGAGGATGAGTTCTTGCTCGCAAAACCAACTTCTTTAGCGCCTCTGCCAATGTAAAGGGCATCCTTTGAGTGAAGCTCATACTCTGTTCCGTCGACAGTTACAATGCCGTCGCCCCCGATGTTGATTACGCCGAGTTCACGCCGTTCAAGAAAATAATCGGCCTTAAGCGGTTCAATGGTTTCGAGCATAACCGTCATCTCCACGGGTACAACGCCACCATATATTATTCGGTCGTACATGGAGTAGGTGAGATTAATCACATTTTGCTCCATAACCTTCGGCATCATAAAATGAGCGCGTAGTTGCTCGCTGTCGTAGTGTTTTACATCGTCGGGATGACAGGCGCGAAGAATAGTATAGTTTGTCTCAGCCATAGCCGAGACAGCAGTTATGACAGCTGCTATTGCAATTATAAGTTTTTTCATTTCCTGAGTGTTTCAATAAATTCCAGTGCATTGCGGCATTTGTCGCTAATCTCGGCAGGTGTGGCGTTTTTAGGAAAAAGTTTACTGCCCATTCCAACACAATACACGCCGGCATTGAACCAGGCCGACAGGTTTTCCCGGCTCGGTTCCACGCCCCCGGTTACCATAAATTTGCTCCAAGGCATAGGGGCGAGTATTCCTTTTACGAACTGAGGTCCAAGGACATCGCCCGGGAAAACTTTGCACAAGTCACATCCGGCTTCCTGAGCGAATCCGGCCTCGCTTACACTGCCGCAGCCCGGTGTGTACAAAATACCTCTTCGGTTGCATATTTTGGCTACATCGGGATTGAACAAAGGCCCCACAACAAAGCATGCCCCAAGCTGGATGTACAACGCTGCTGTGGCGGGTTCTACAACCGAGCCGACTCCGACAGCCATTTCCGGGCATTCTCGAGCTGCGAATTTAACTATTTCGGCAAATACCTCGTGGGCGCAATCGCCTCGGTTTGTGAATTCAAAGGTGCGTATACCTCCGTCGTAGCACGCTTTTACTATGCTGCAGGCATAGGCGGCGTCGCTGTGATAGAATACCGGAACAACAGGGGCAGCTCCCATTTTGGTCAATACGGTAAGTTTGTCGAATCGTGCCATTATCGTTGAACCCTTCCGTTAGCATTTCCGGCTGCCAATGCTTCTACTTCGGCAGTGGAAACAATATTGAAATCTCCGTTTATTGTGTGTTTGAGAGCCGAGGCAGCCACTGCAAATTCGAGCGCTTCGCCTTGACCGGCTTTTGTCAGCAAGCCATGGATGAGTCCTCCCAAGAAAGAGTCGCCGCCTCCCACGCGGTCGATAATAGGATTTATATTGTACCGCTTGCTCTCGTAGAATTCCACGCCGTTGAATATCATCGCTTTCCAGCCGTTGTGCGTTGCCGAGTAGCTTTCGCGCAATGTGGATACCACATATTTGAATCCGAATTCCGTCATCATGGCCTTGAAAATATTCTTGTATCCTTCGGCGGCGGTGTTTCCGGCTTCCACATCGGCATCGGGTTTGAAGCCCAGACAAAGTTCGGCGTCTTCCTCGTTTCCGATACATACATCCACATATTTCATGAGCGGACGCATTATGCTTTGAGCTTTCTCGCTTGTCCAAAGCTTTTTACGGAAGTTGAGGTCGACCGATACCATGACTCCGTGGCGTTTTGCCGCTTCACAAGCCCGACGGGTAAGTTCGGCAGCGCTGTCGCTCAGTGCCGGGGTTATGCCGCTCCAATGAAACCAGTCGGCACCTTCCATAATGGCATCGAAGTCGAACTCTTTGGGGAGTGCTTCGGCAATGGCACTGTCGGCGCGGTCGTATATCACTTTAGAAGGCCGCATGGATGCACCTGTCTCACAGTAGTATATACCCACACGTTTTCCTCCGCGTGCAATGTAACGGGTATCTACACCATAACGTCGCAGAGCGTTTACTGCAGCCTGTCCTATCTCGTGTTCGGGTAGTTTGCTCACAAAATAAGCGTCGTGGCCGTAATTGGCGCAGCTTACGGCAACGTTGGCCTCACCTCCGCCCCATATTATTTCAAAATTATCGGCCTGTACAAAGCGCTTGCTTCCGGCAGGCGAAAGGCGAAGCATAATTTCGCCAAGGGTTACAATTTTACTCATATATAGGTTTATTCGGTTGTTTGTATTTTATCGGAACCGGCTCGTTCCATTTCCTTGCGGTTGCGAATTATGAGTACGCGGTTACGCCACATCAAGGCCATGCTGCACAGGCTCAGTAGAATTGCCCCTATCCACTTAAGGTTTATGGAGCATTGGTAAATAAGCCATGCCAGCGGACTGGCCGCAAAATCAAGACTGCCGCCCGAAAAACCTTCGGGAATGGCAACTGCCGCATCGCCGGTGGCCTCATATACATCCGTGGCCGCAAGTGTGAATGCCGCCGAAAGATTCGTAACCATATAGAGCCCGGCAACTATTATGACAAGCCCCACTATAAATGTTTTGAATACATTTCCACGTGTAAACGGAAGTACGAGAGGAAATATGTAGAACATTCCTGCCAGCGAAGCCAAGGGGAGAAATCTGTTTCCGGGCAGAATAACGGCAATAAACAGAGTGGCCGGAATAAGAAGCAATGATACAACAAGCGTTGTCGGGTGGCCGATGACAAGAGCGGGGCTCATGCCTATATTCAGGCCGTCGGCTTCTTTGAACTTACGGGCAATAAGCGCGCGGGCTGCCTCGCTTATAGGTTTGAGACCTTCGATAAAAAGCACTGTAACGCGTGGAATAAGTTCCATTACAGCTCCCATTTTAATACCTATGCCAAGTATATAAGGTATTTTTTCCACAATCTCGGAAGCCGAACGGCATGTGAGGCAACCTGCACCCACACCCACAACAACACCAAGGAACAACGGCTCGCCCAGAAGACCGAAACGCTTTTTCATCCCTTCGGCGTCAATGTCTATGCCGTTGATTCCCGGTATTTTGTCAAGAACTTTGTTTATGACGATTGCAAACGGTACAAAACCGGCACAGAATGGCTGCGGAATGGATATCCCATCCATCCCTTTATAAAAATTCTGAAATTTCAGCGCCGTCATATCGGCCAGAACCATTGTTATTATATAACATACTATAGCTCCGAAGAATCCCCACGCAAGCGAATCGGATGCAAAATATATAACAGCGCCTATAAATGCGAAATGCCAGTAATTCCAAAGGTCGATGTTAACCGTTCGCGTAGTTTTGGTGACAAGCATGATAATGTTCACCGCAAGACACACCGGAATGATGAACGCCCCGACAGCTGTATTATAAGCTACCGAAGCTGCGGCAGGCCAGCCCATGTCGAATACCTTGAGTTGCAGGTCGTAGATACCGGCTATGGCATTGAGCGCAGGCCCCAATGCCGATGTCAGCAGAGCGGTGACTATGGACAAGCCTATGAAGCCTACGCCGATTTTCAGCCCCGATTTCACGGCCTCGCCTGCACGGATGCCTATGCAGATACCTGTAACGGTAAATATCACGGGCATCATTACCGCAGCGCCAAGACCTATTATGTATTTAAAAATTTCTTCCATCACTTTATTTCTGTTTTGAGAGGCTTCTCGAGCTTTCGTCGGAATGTCAGCAGATATTCTTTCCATGTCTGCCAGTCGGGCATAGCCCCTTTCGACCAGCCCGCGCCCCAATAATAAGTATATGTATCGCCCGGTTCGTATATACTCTTAGCCAGCAGATGTCCGGTTGCATCGCCCTCGGCGGAGGGAAGATCCCTCACGCATAATGTGTCGGCCTGAGGCGCCACAATGCCGATGAATATTATTCCGTTGCCGGCATGCTCGTTATCGGTGAGGTCGGCATAGGCCATTACCGACTCCTTGTGGTGCAATGAATAACCGTCGGGATTCTGTCGGTGCAATACTATTCCGGGAGCATATTTATGAGCCCTGTGGAGCCCGTTGAAACATACGGACGTCCTGTTCAGAAATGCCCCTGCGTCAAGGCTGATGAGCCTCGTCTCGCTCACATTGTCACCGGCTCCCGAGTCGTACGCAAGTTTTACCGTGAAGCGTAGCGGGCCGTTATCGAGTATCTCGAACGATTTGAAACAATATGGATATATCAGTGCATCACACGAATCCATCAGAGCGCCCGTTCCGGCTCCCAATGTCGGACCGACAGTGTACACGTCCATTCCGTCGCCATAATCCTCATGCAGATTCTTTGCGCCGGAAAAAGCATCCTCGTAGCGTTTTGCAACTACAGGAACGGCCACTGATTTTGTCCAAACATCGTAGCCGAAAGCGCGTTCGCCGCTCTGTTGCAATGCTGGTCCGTAGGCGCGGTATGCACAGCGATCGTTTTCCCATGTAAGGTCGTCTTTGCGCCGGGGATAAATATTTCCCGTTGCAAGCGTATCGGTTTCGGCAGGCATTCCGGCGCTGACAGTATATTTTACCGATTTTCGGGCGCCCACCGATGCCGGAAATATTACTTTCCCGTCGAAAGTGCGTTGGTAAGGCAGCTCTCTGTTGTCCGCATCAAGAATCCTGAAAGGCTTGTGTCGCATTATAGAATCGAGAATGCCGGCGTCAATCTCCACAATTTCGGCACTGCGCTCAATGTCGGAATCATTTGATACTGTTATGGTATGCACCTCCGCACACGACGAAAGCGCCATGCCTATTACAGTTGCTGCACTAACTGCTAAGCTTTTCATTGAGGCTGTTTTCCGATATAGGCAAGTATACCGCCGTCGACATACAGCACGTGGCCGTTTACAAAATCGGAAGCATGGGAAGCCAGGAACACGGCCGGCCCCATTAAATCCTCGGGATTTCCCCAGCGTCCTGCCGGAGTTTTGGCAATGATGAACTCATCGAAAGGATGACGGCTGCCGTCGGGACGACGTTCGCGAAGCGGGGCTGTCTGTTCGGTGGCAATGTAGCCGGGACCTATTCCGTTGCATTGTATATTATGTTCGCCGAATTCGGAGCATATGTTACGGGTGAGCATTTTAAGGCCTCCTTTTGCAGCTGCATAAGCGCTTACAGTTTCGCGTCCGAGCTCGCTCATCATCGAGCATATGTTTATAATTTTCCCATGTCCTTTTTTTATCATGCCGGGTATCACGGCCTTGGCACATATATAAGGCGCGACAAGGTCCACGTCGATAACACGGCGGAAATCCTCAACGGCCATTTCTTCCATTGGTACACGCTTTATTATTCCGGCGTTGTTGACGAGAATATCGATAGTACCTACAGTACTCTCAATGTCGGCAACCATGTTTTTAACGGCTTCCTCGTCGGTAACATCGCAGAGATAGCCTTTAGCATCGATTCCAAGCTCCTTGTAGGCGTTCATGCCGCGTTCAAGAGTTTCACGGCGCGAGCAGTTGAAAACTATTTTAGCCCCGGCTCCGGCCAGTGCGCGGGCTATTGCAAGACCTATTCCGTAGGCCGCTCCGGTTACAAGGGCAGTCTTGCCCTGCAGCGAAAACATGTCGGTTGTAATAGTTGTCATGATTATGGTTGGTTTATTAGTTTACAGGTATGAATCGGGTAGAGGGGTACTGTTCGCCAATAAGATTAGTCTCCATCCATTGGCGCAGCATTTCCCTGTGTTTTTTAAGCTCTTCCTTATATTTGCCCTCAATGGCAAGATTAACTTGTTCAAGGCGGTCGTTTTCCATATCGAAAAACATTTCGCGATTTTTGCCGGCCTCATACAGTACATATTTATAATGAGGAGTTCTCACTGCCCATCCACGGGTACCGCCTGTCTGGGCGAAATTGGTTTCCACAACAATATATTCGTTATTGCCTGTATTTTTCGGATTTTCGGCGCAGTTCCGGTAGCTCGTTCCTTTGCACCAATAAGGCGCCGCCACTCCGGCGAAATCAAGCACCGAAGGCATGAGGTCTATTCCGTTGTTTACAAGAGCCTCGCTCACCGTTCCGGCATTCTTGCCTTTTGGAAGGCATACAATCATCGGAACATTTGCAACCTCTTCCCACAGCGCCGTTTTTTGATTCCATTGGTGAGCGCCTTGTCCGTCACCGTGGTCCGATGTGAAAATAACAACCGTGTTATCCCAAAGATTTTGCCTGTCGATTTCATCGACAATCTTGCCTATCTCGCTGTCGATATGTTCTACAAGTCGGAAATAGGCATTACGGTATCTGCGCCAGTCGTCGGCAGTGTATCCCTTTGTGGGGTATAGGCGATAGCTGCGTTCGCGTTCCCAACGTAGAATATCGGCATCGTAGGGGTTGATGTTAAAGTTGGGAGGCAGATTAGGACAACTGTCGACAGCTGTTTCCGGAACTTCCGCAAAAGGCATTTTCTGCCCTCGCGCCCATTCGCATATATTGTGAGGATTGTCGAACGACGCAACCAAAAACACAGGTTTGTCGCCGTGATCTTCTCTTAGAAATTCAATGGCAGCCTCGGCAAGACCCGTATCATTATGCCCGTGCAGATTTCGGAACCCGAAAGCAGTGTCGGCCGGCAGTGAATTGGTGTTTACGTGCCATTTGCCGCTGTAGCCGTTTGCATATCCCGCCTGTTCCATAATATTCCCCAGTGTGCGGTTTCGCAAAGAGTCGGGCAGGGGAGTCTCGTTTTCCTGCATTCCCGTGGCCGAGGGGGTATAACTGGTGAACATGGCCGAGCGCGACGGGCCGCTAAGCGGCATGGCACAGTAGGCGTTATTAAAACGCACCCCGTGTTCGGCAAGTCGGTCCATATTGGGAGTGGAAAGATTTTCATTGCCGGCACAACTCATTGCATTTGCACTCTGTTGGTCGGTCATTATATATATAATGTTGGGCTTTGAAGCATAAACCGAGAAAGCGGATGCAAGCAAAAACAGTACTGAGACAATTCGTTTTTTCATATACTAAATTCAGGCATTTGTTGACACTGCAAATTTATAGAGTATATAAACGCACCCCTTTTAAAGTTGTAGCAAGTTTTGCGAACATGTGTTTTGCGTTTGTGCAAATATGTTTCGATTTTGTGCAAACGCCATTCAATCGTTTGGTAATGAGTGGGCTGCATCATAAATTTGCACTCAAAACAACCACGAATCAACAGTACCGATTTAAAATGAAAAAACTAATATAAACCAACAAAATGAAAAAACTTATACAATTAATTTCCATTGCGGCGCTCACTGCAGCTCCTGCAGCAATGGCTCAGAACCTGAGTGTGGAAGGAGTGGAAGGAAGTTTCAGTACTTTCCAGGAGGCTTTCAATGCTATTGAATCGGAAGGCACAATTACCGTGCTCCAGGATTTTACAGCAACTCCCGCCAAAACCGCCAATAATACCAATGAAAATGCAGCATTGCTTGTAGGCGAAAAAAACATAACAATTAAAGGAGAGGGACACACTGTGGACTTCGCCACATTCTTTGTGTTCAATCTGCAGAACGTAAACGGTTCGCTCACTGCCGAGAATATCACGCTCAACTATACCGGCGGCGAAACCGCCAGCGCACGCGGAGTTATCAATGTGAGCCGTGGCAGCATTAATCTTGCCGATGTAACTGTTACAAATGCCAACGTCGCTTCGTCGTTCAGCATTATAAGTCTTAATAACAGCAACAGCAATATTCCCTCGGCTGTTCTTAACGGAGTCAAGCTCGAAAACTGCACAACAAGCTCTGCGGCCGAAGTTCTGCTGGCAAACAACAACCTCACTATCGAAGGTGATTGCTCGTTCTCGCTATACGTAAACAATTCAACTTCGGCATTCACTCCTGCGGCAGGAAGCGATGTCTCCGGAAATGTTACCCTTTCGTTTGCCACTACCGAAGTTGGAAACACAGCCGTACGTAACAGCACCGCTACCGATGTATTCACATTAAACGACGAAAACTACATCCTCGAAAGCGACGGAACAAACCTCGTAATTGCAGAAAAAACCGTAGAACCTGTTTATCCCGTTTATATCGGCGATACCGGTTACGATACTTTGAACGCCGCCATAACTGCCGTGGAAGACGGGGGCGAGGCCACAATCGAAATTAAGGAAGATATTACTCTCACATCCAATCTTTCACGTACAGCCGGTAAAACAATAATCGTAAACGGCAACGGCTTTACTATTAACCGCGGCGAGGTTGGCGCGCGATTCATTGCAGTAACCAATACCGCAACAACATCGCTCACTTTCAACGATGTAACTTTCGACGGCAACAATACCGAACTCACCGTTGCCTCTTTCCAGCCCTCATCTTCGGCTGCCTTATACCTCAATAATGTAACATTCGAGAATTTCATCACAAGCAATGCCCGTGGAATTGTGGATGCCACAGCCGGAGGAACATGGCATATTTCGGGAGTAAAATTCACCAATTGTGAAGTACCCAACCAGTACGTTACCACCAATGCGTCGGCAGGTTGCTCAATATCGGGCGACAATTCTCTTTCTCTGCGTATTAACGGCGATACCACTGTCGACGCCGAAGGTATTGCAAACACAACACCTGTTTCGGTAACTCTCGGCACAACACCAACCGTAGGACAAACCGTTTTCACCAATTGCTCCGACGCCGACCAATTTGAATGCGCCAACAGCAACTTTACATTTGCTGCCGACAACGGTAATCTCGTAATTGCAAATGCCACTCTTGTAAGCGTAGGCCAAATCAATGCCGAAACCGAAGGAAACACCGTATATTACAATATGCAAGGAAACGAAGTAGCTTCCGACCGCCTCTTCCCCGGCATCTACATTGCCGTTAAAAACGGAGCGTCAACAAAAGTCATAATTAAATAGAATCCTGAAATACCCAATTACATATTCTGTTTTTTATATTCAAGTGGGGCTGCCGTGATAGCAGTCTCACTTGAATTTATGTTTATCAATTCCATGAAAATTACTAACTTTGTGCCTGTAAATCATTAATCCGCACATGTTCTGCCATGAAATTCTTAACGATGTTGACTGTGTCGTTATGGAGCGTCATCGCTATGGCTGTTCCAACGAATCTGTCATTTAAAAAAATAGGGATGCAGCAAGGGCTGCCGCATGCCACTGTCAACAGTATTGCATTCGACAAGTATGGATATTTATGGGTAGCCACTCCCGACGGAATAAGCCGCTTCGACAGCTACGTATTTTATAATTACGACCCGGCGGCAGGCTTATCCAATAATCAGCGCGGAATTAAATTTGTAGCATTTGAGGCGAACGACCTGTATGCGGCGGCCGGAAACATTCTATACCGCTACAATGAGGAATCCGATTCGTTCGACGCTCATGCAATGCCGGGGCGCAACAGCTCCATACGCACATTTGCCGCCGTTTCCGATACTACGCTTGTGCTTGGGACCGCCGAAGGATTATACCTCTACAACACTGCTCACAACAGATTCGAGGGAATAATTCCCGCGCTTGCCGAACCGGTGAACGATTTGGCCACGTTGGACGGTTGTCTGTATGCAGGAACAGCTAAAAAAGGCGTGGCAAAAATTTCGGGCAACGGAACTCTCTCATACCTGCCTCTGCCGGCCGATACCGATGTGAACACTTTGCTTGCCGACGGCAACAATCTGCTTATAGGCACGGAAGGCAAGGGAGTATTCCGCTATTGTCCCGCCGAAAACAGCATTACACGCTATTCGTATGTCCCTGCCGACAGCCATGTAAGAGCCTTGGAATTCGACAGCATGAACAATCTGTGGGCAGGAACTTTCAACGGCCTTTTCGTAATCAGCCCTACAGGAGAGTCGGTTATAAGCATTCCTACCGGAAACGACGGTATTTCGCATTCGTCGGTAAGAAATATCCGTTCCGATAATCAGGGCGGAGTATGGCTCGGAACATTCTTCGGAGGTCTTAATTATTATAATCCGCTGAATAACCAGGTAACAACACTTCGCAAGGATTCGGCAAAAGGACGCTCGCTGAACGATAATATTATATCGGTAATGGTGGAGGACAAGAACGGCAATGTGTGGATTGGAACAAACAGCGGAGGTGTAAACGTATATTCTCCTGCAACAGGAACTTTCCGCTACTTTACCAAAGCCTACGGACTTGGCTCCGACGACGTAAAGGCCATATATATCGACGATGATTCCGAAAAAGCATATATCGGTACGCATATAGGCGCAATGACGGTGCTCGATATAAAAAGCGGAAAAATGAAATCTGCAGGTATTCCGTCGCGAAATGTGTTTGCCATAGAACCTTCGCTCGACGGCCGGCTGTGGCTCAATGCGTTCAACAGCCTGTATCTCTACGACCCTGCAACAGGAAAAGTATGCGGGCAAACCGATATTGTTGACAAAAGCCGCCGACTGCAACGCTCAACCGGCTTGTTCCGTGATGCCGACAATCGCCTATGGGTTTACGGCGAGGACGGCCCGGCAGTGTTCAAGGAAGAAAATGGAAAGCTTGAAGCTGTAGATTTTTTGCCGCAGGCTTTTTTGGACAATATGCCGGTTATAGAGCATATTTTTCAGGATACTAAAAAAAGAATATGGCTTTCTACGAATAACGGATTATGGGCCTTTGATTCCGCCGGAAATGAGCTCATGCATCTTAATGAGGCCGATGGTTTGCCCGGACACAGTATTAACGCTGTGGCCGAAGACCCCTTGGGAAAACTGTGGGTGAGCACAAACCGTGGAGTGGTGCGGCTAAATGCCGAAAGCGCCGGTGTGGAAAGCGTATCGACATACAACAGTTTCGATGACAAGCATTTTTCGGTAAAAAGTGTGCTGAATGCATCGAACGGCAAAATGTTGTTCGGAGGTATAGGTGGCATTCGTATTTTCAACCCCTCGGTTCTTGAAACAAATCCATATTCGCCCGCTCCGCGTATTGTGGGACTGAGACTGTTCGACAAACCAGTGATTCCCGGCGATGAAACCGGTTTGCTTGAAGAGAATATTGCACTTACCGATAATATTACATTTAAATCCGACCAGACCTCGTTCACTATCGAGTTCACCGTGAGCAATTTTATCTCCGACGGTAACAACACGTTCTATTATATGCTCGGCGGTATTGATAAGCAATGGATTCCCGTAGTTGCCGGAACGCGCGCGGTTACCTACTCAAATCTTCCCGCCGGCTCCTACCGCTTTATGCTCAAAGCTGCTAACAGCGACGGAATTATGAGCGATGAAATAGCAACTCTCGGCATTAAAATATTACCGGTATGGTATTTGTCGTGGTGGGCACTGACGATATGGTGCCTGATAGCAGTGGCGATTATCGTTTTTATTTTACGAATCGTTTGGCACAGGAAAATGCTGGCGGCAAAGATGATTCTGCAGCAGACCGATTTTGAGCGAAAGCAAAAAATCGAGGAGATGAAAGTGAAGTTCTTCATTAATCTGTCGCACGAACTGCGCACACCCCTCACACTGATGATGCTGCCAATCGACGAACTCCTCGCCCGCAAGAACGACCCCGTTGTAACCGACAAACTTACAACCGTAAGAAACAACACCTTGCACATATTGCATATTGTGAACCAGCTGCTCGATTACCGCAGAGCCGAAATGGGTATGTTCAAGCTAAAAATAAAGCCGGTGAACGTAAATCTCATTGCAAGGCGAATTTTTGAATCCTACGAATCAATGGCGGCGCATAAGAATATACGCTATACTCTCGATTCAACAATTGAGCAGCCCGAACTGCTTTTGGACAACGATTATATTGAGCTTATACTTAACAATCTGTTGTCCAATGCCTTTAAATACACGCCTAAAGGACAGTCAATTTCGCTGAGCCTTGAAACGGATAACGATATGCTTCGTTTCACCGTTGCCGATACAGGATGCGGAATTCCCGCCGACAAACTCGATAAAATATTTACGCGCTTTTATCAGGTTAACGATTCCACCAGCGGTAACGGAATTGGTCTGTCGCTGGTGAAACGCCTTGTCGAGCTGCATCACGGTGATATAAAAGTTGAAAGCAAACTCGGCGAAGGGACAAGCTTCACCGTTTCCTTGCCCGTTAACCGCAACGCATATTCCGAGGAGGAACTCCGGGCAGGCGAGGATTCAACGGATTCCTCCAAGCCGGCTCAGTCTTTTATACATATTCCCGATATTGAACGCCCCGAGAGCGAAATCGAGGCTAATGCCGATGCAGGCAGTGCCGATGCGGCTACAGCCGACAAACGTCCTTCGGTTATGATTGTGGACGACAATCCCGAAATTCTCAAATATCTTGGCGATTCTTTGGCAAAGAACTACAACGTGATTCTCGCGGCAAACGGAGCAAAAGCAATAGAACAGCTTACAACCGAAGAAATCGACCTTATTCTTACCGATGTTATGATGCCCGATGTCGACGGAGTGCAATTGTGCCGCGCTGTAAAACGTAATCTCCGTACCTCCCACATCCCCGTAATAATGTTGTCGGCAAAATCGGATATTGCCGATCGCATGGGTGGTATGAATGTAGGTGCCGACGATTATATAGCCAAGCCCTTCTCTCTTGAGCTGCTGTCGGCAAAAATAAAAAATCAGTTGCGTACACGAGCCCGCTTAATCGACCGTTATACCAACTGCACCGAAATAGACCCCGCAAAAGTAGCCGTGAATCCTCTCGACGAGGAATTCCTTGCCGGAGCAATCAAAGTGATGAACGAGCATCTGGACGATTCTCAGTTCTCTACCGATGCCTTTGCAAAGGAAATGTGCATGAGCCGTTCCAATCTTCATTTGAAAATGAAAGCTCTTACCGGCGAATCAACCAACGAATTCATCAGGCGCGTGCGCATGAACAAGGCGCTCGAGCTGTTAAAAACGGCACGATATACTGTTTCCGAAGTCAGTGCTATGGTAGGATATGGAACTCCTTCATATTTTGCAACAAGCTTCAAAAAATTCTTTGGATATTCGCCTTCCGATTTGGTGAAAAGGGATTGAAAAACACCCGATTAAACAATTGCAAATGCCTTTTCAACAGATTTGAAAGGGCATTTGCCGATTTTGAGTGTAATCGCTACATTGAAATAAAACTATACCCGGCCGATGTCCTAACTTTGCACCGTTACTTTAAATAAGTCACCATGAAAAATAAACTGCTGTTATCTCTTGCCGGAATGTTGCTTTTTCCAAGCCTTGCAGTTCTTGGACAAAGCAAAGTAATTACCCGCGATATTGCCGAACAAGGTTTCGTGCATGGAATGTCGGATACATATACCGTTCCCGATGACCCGCGCGTTCTTGCCGCGCTTGATGAGTGGCAGGATCGTAAATTCGGAATTTTCTTTCATTGGGGTGTGTATTCGGTTCCCGGGATATCGGAATCATGGCCTCTTTGTTCCGAGGACAAGTTTATTGCGCGACGACGTAAAATTCAGCCCGATATGAACTACGACCAATTCAAAAATTGGTATTGGCAGCTCGCCGGGCAATTCAATCCCGCCGAATTCGATGCCGCATATTGGGCGGAAATAATGAAAAATGCCGGAATGAAATACATGGTGTTCACAACAAAACACCACGACGGTTTTTGCATGTTCGATTCCCGGCTTACCGATTATACCATTACCCGAACTACTGGTATCGACCCGGTGAAAGATCTTACCGATGAATTTCGCAAACACGATTTCATGATTGGAACATATTTCTCTAAAGCCGACTGGCACTGTCCGTGGTACTGGCATCCCGACAAGGCCACTCCTTCAAGAGGTGTGAATTACGACATATCTCAGCACCCCGATTGGTGGAATAAGTTTTGCAAATACACCGCCGGACAAATTGATGAGCTCATGAGTAATTATGGGCGTATAGATATTCTGTGGCTTGACGGAGGATGGGTTAAAGCTCCTGCCGAAGATTTTGGAATAGACACTATTGTGGAAAACGCACGCGCCAAACAGCCGGGGCTGATTGTGGTGGATCGCACGGTAAAAGGCCGAAACGAGAACTATCTCACACCCGAAATGCGTATTCCTGCCGAACAGCTGCCTTATCCGTGGGAAACAAACACAACACTTACCAACCGGTGGGGATGGACGCCCAACCCCAAGTATAAATCGGCTTTCGATGTCATAAACATGCTTGCCGAAATAACGGCAAAAGGTGGGAATTTTCTCCTCGATGTCGGCCCGGACGGAAACGGACGAATTGAGCAGGCGGCTGTTGAGCGGCTTGAATTCATTGGCAAGTGGCTCGAGAAAAACGGAGAAGCCATATATAACACGCGTCCTGCAAAAGTTTATAACTGTGGTCCTGTTTGGTTTAATGCCTCTAAAGACGGCAAAACTATATATGGAATATACACTCTTGATGATGACGGCAAGCTGCCCTCAAAAGTGGAATGGAGCGGAAATGTACCTGCCGGTGCAGTGACACTGCTTGCCGACGGTCGTGAACTCAAACACTCCGTCGAAAACGGAAAAACCGTTGTGCAGCTCCCCTCCGATATGCCTGACATGCCTTTTGCCTTTAAATTTAAAATACGAAAATGAAAAATTACATAACTCTTTTTATTGCCGCCTCCGCTCTTTATTCCTGCGGAAACAGCGCCACCGTTGAGCCTGCCGGCTCCGAATGGTTCGACAACGCCGTCGACCTTGCGGAAGCACAGTTGCTTGCAGCCGCCGATTACTGCGATTCCACAATTCTTTTTCCCCGTGCTCTCAAAACCGACTATTCTCTGGAACAGCTAACTGCACAAATGGAAGTTCCTGTCGATAGTTTCAAACCCGAAATAGAGCTGTTGAAGCATCCTGCTCCCGAAGAGTTTCGTGAAGTGTCGCTCGTAGGATATGCCGACTGGACAAGCGGTTTTTTCCCGGGCTCGCTGTGGTATGCCTACGAACTGACAGGAAACGAAAAACTTAAAGAGCAAGCCGTTAAGTTCACCAATAGGCTGTTGCCGGTTTCCGACATGACCGATACCCACGACCTCGGCTTTATGGTTAATTGCAGCTATGGCAACGCCAATCGTCTCGCGCCTCACGATTCAATTAAAAACGTGGTTGTAAAAACTGCTTATAACCTCGCAGGACGCTTCGATGACAAAACAGGGTGTATACGCTCGTGGGACTTCGGCCCTTGGAATTATCCCGTTATCATAGACAATATGATGAACCTCGACCTGCTTTTCAACGCAGCCAAAATTACGGGTGACTCATCCTTTGTTACCGTTGCTCTCCGACATGCCGACACAACAATGAAAAATCATTTCCGCGACGATTTCTCGTGCTTCCATGTTGTGAGCTACAATTCCGACGGCTCTGTGGAGCGCCGACAGACTTTTCAGGGTAAAGCCGATGATTCCGCCTGGGCAAGAGGACAGGGTTGGGCTTTGTACGGATATACCGAACTCTACCGTAACACGGGTGAGAAAAAGTATCTTGACCATGCCGAAAAAGTTGCAAAGCTTATAATTGATAAAAACAAAACCGATGATTTGGTTCCTTACTGGGATTTTGACGCACCGGCAGGAGAAACTACTCCGCGCGATGCATCGGCTGCCGCTGTAATAGCTTCGGCATTGTTTGAACTTGGCGCGCACACCGATAATCAGCAATATATCCGATATGCCACACGTATTTTGCACTCGCTGGCATCTCCGCGCTATCTTGCCACAAAAGGTACAAACGGAAATTTCGTGCTCATGCATTCCACAGGCTCATTGCCCCACGGCTCGGAAATAGACACTCCCCTCAATTATGCCGATTATTATTTCCTTGAGGCGCTGGTTAAATACAAACGCCTCGCTAACGGCGAAAGTCCTGTAATCCGAATGTTTTAGACTCTTTGTTATATATTAATTGGTAAATTAGATTGTTAGTTGAAATGAGGCTGCATTGTGGTGCGGCCTCATTTAATCCTTATACCTCTGTAGAATGACAAATACGGATTCATCGCCTTTGTTTCTAATGGCCAAGCCGGCCGGCGCTCGTTGCAACATGCGTTGCAGTTATTGTTATTATCTTGAAAAAGAATCTGTTGCCCAAAACAATAACTCAATAATGGACTATGCCACTTTGGAAAACTATATTAAAAAGTATATAGAGCTCAACAGAGGCGGCGTGGCAAATTTTATATGGCACGGAGGCGAGCCGCTCCTTGCCGGCTTGGAGTTTTTTGAAAAAGCCGTGCAGCTTCAGAATAAATATGCCGGCGAAACCTTAATTGTCAACTGCATACAAACAAACGGTACACTACTGAACAATGACTGGTGCTCCTTTTTTAATGAACAGGACTGGCTCGTTGGTATTTCCCTGGACGGGCCGGAGCATATCCACAATGCCTCAAGGACTTATACTTCCGGGCGCGGTTCTTTTGCAAAAGTAATGGAGGGTATTGATATGCTTGTCAGGCATGGCGTTGAGTGGAATGCAATGGCGGTAGTAAACAGCATAAATGTGAAATGTCCCGAGGAGTTCTATGCCTTTTTCAAAAAAGCGGGGTGCCGCTATTTGCAATTTACTCCAATAGTTGAACGCCGCACTTCCGCCGGACGCCTTGCAAGCTGTACTCAAAAAGGAACATTGACGGAACAATCGATAACTCCCGCAGAATGGGGCGATTTCCTGTGCCGTGTTTTCGATTGTTGGATAAAAGAAGATGTCGGACGCATATTCGTGCAAATCTTCGACGCCACACTTGCTAATTGGCTTGGAGAGATGCCCGGATTGTGCTCTATGGGCAAATCGTGCGGACATGCGGCGGTGGTAGCGCATAACGGCGATATATACTGCTGCGACCATTTTGTATTTCCCGAGTATAAGCTTGGAAATATCAATAATGATGATTTGAGAAAAATAATGACAGGAAATGTCAACACGGCCTTTTCAAGGCTTAAAACAATGAGTATGCCGGCAAAATGCAGCGATTGCCGTTTTTTGTTCGCATGTAACGGTGAATGTCCCAAAAACAGATTTGTGGACCAAAGCGGTACTCCGCACAATTATTTATGCCGGGCTTACAAAAAATTCTTTGCACACGCAGCACCGTATATGGACTTTATGGCTGCTGAATTCAAGGCAAAACGCTCGCCCGCAAACGTAATGAAACTGTTCCGTGCGGGCGCCAATATGCCCTTGCAAACCCCCGATTAGACAGAATTTTACTATTTTTGCACAAAAATTAAAGCGCACATATCCATTTTAAAATCATATTTCACAATACATTAAGTCTTGTGCTTATTCTATAGTTAATTTTGCAACAGAATAAAACCAATCTGTATCATGAAAAAGAACTTCATTATTCTTTTTGCAATAATTATTATGTCGGCGCTTGGAGCAAAGGCCGGAGCGAACTTGCAGATAAACGATGTGTGTTTGATGCACGAAAGCCGCGATACTCCGTTCCCTGCCGACGGTTCTGTGCTCGACGATCGTAAAATTTCGTTTCAATGGCCATTGCCCGTCGAAGCACGGGGAACTGGAGCGCCGCTCGACGGCTTTGAGCATACCGTAAAAAAAGTGGATAAATCCAAATTGAAATATCGCCTGCGATATTCACAGGATAAAACTTTTAAAACGGGAACAACCATTGTAGAGACAATTTGGCCCATGTACAATCCCGACAAAGATTTGAAAAACGGGGTGTGGTACTGGCAGTATTCCTATGTGGACAAAAACGGTAACGATACATGGAGTCCTGTATATAATGTAACAATTGCCGACAATGGAAATAAATTCTGTCCGCCATCCTATGCCGAGTTCAAATCCAAGGTGCCCGCAACACATCCGCGTGTACTTGTCGATGCCGCCGAATGGGATAAATTCATAGCCGCCTCAAAGGGCAAACAGGATGCTGTGTGGTATATTGAGGAGGCCGACAAGGCAATGGCTGTTCCTATGAAAAGGATAGAGGACATACGCACCGATAATCTCGGAAATCTCACAAACGAAATGCAGCGCAACTCCTATCTCACACGCGAGAGTCGCCGCATTATCGATGCAGAAGAAAAGAGTTGTACGGCTCTTATATATGCGTATCTGCTGACAAAAAACCGCAAATATGCCGACGAAGCCGTAAAACGCATTACAACAATGTGTGCCTGGTCGCAGAACGAAAATGTGAAAGGCGATTTTAACGACGGTACAATGCTTTCGCTGGCGTCGCTTGCCTACGACTCTTTCTTTAATCTCTTGTCCGACAGTCAAAAGAAAATCCTCCTCGATGAAATAAAGGACAAAGGTACCAAAATGTATGCCCGGTTCAATAATAATGTTGAAAATCATATTGCCGAAAACCATATTTGGCAAATGACCATGCGAATAACGGCTATGGCCGCAATTGCAACGCTCGGTGAACTGCCCGAGGCCGATTTATGGACCGACTATTGCTACAACCTTTGGCTGGCGCGATTCCCCGGACTGAACAAGGACGGAGGATGGCATAACGGCGATTCGTATTTTACCGTGAATACCAAAACGCTTGTCGACCTGCCATATCTCTACGGACGTATAACCGGATTCGACTTTTTCAGCGATCCCTGGTACGACGGAAATATAATGTATATGATGTTCCAGCAGCCCCCGTTTTCCAAATCGGGAGGTAACGGTTCCGGACATCAGAATGTCGCGCGTCCCAATGCCGCGCGTATAGGCCAGCTCGATGCAATGGCACGACTCAAAAACAACAGTTTCGCCGCCGATTTTGTACGTCGCACATTAAAAGCCGATTCTCTTTATCTGAAAAAAGCAGTACTTGCAAAACCGAGCGACCTTGGATGGTTCCGCCTTCTGTGCGACAAACCTCTGCCTCAAGGCCCGGGGCTTCCCGAGTTGCCCCACGGATACGTGTTGCCGCAGACCGGCCTTGCTTCGTGGTGTACGAACTGGGATCGCGTAGGTGGAAACGCAATGTGGAGTTTCCGCAGCTCACCCTACGGCTCAACATCTCACGCGCTTGCCAATCAAAACGCTTTCAACACTTTCTATGGCGGCAAACCGCTCTTCTACAGTGCCGGACATCATATTGAGTTCACCGACAAGCATTCAATGATATGCCACCGAGGAACCTTGGGACACAACACCATACTTGCTAACGGATGCGGCCAGAAAATAGGTGTCGAAGGTTACGGCTGGATACCGCGTTATTACATGAGCGACAGGCTCGGCTATGTACTCGGCGATGCCTCAAATGCCTATGGCCCTGTTATTTCACCGTTGTGGCTCCAGCGCGGCGAGCAGTCCGACGTGCAATATATTCCCGAAAACGGCTGGGACACAGAGAATCACGTAAAAAAATTCCGCCGTCACATTGTTACGCTCGGCAACACCGGATGTATATTCATATACGACGAACTCGAGGCCGATAAGCCCGTTACATGGACATTTCAGCTGCACACTGTTACAAATCCCATGGAATTGAACACGTCCTCCGATAAGTTCGTACACGTAACGGCAACCGGAAAAGGCGGAGCCTCCGATGCCTGGATTTTCTCGTCGGGAGCTGTCGATGCCGATACTACTTCCGTATTTAGAGAACCGGCCGTAAACTGGCTCCGTGCCGACGAAAAAGGCAATTTCAAACCCTTTGCCAATCACTGGCATTTCAACGCAACATCGAAAGCTGCCCAAACCTACCGCTTTGCCACATGCGTAAACACCCATGCACTGAAACATCCCGCAAAAGACCCCGAGATTCTTTCCGACGGACGCATAAAATTTGCCGGATACCTTATTAGTGTGAATCTGTCCGAGTCGGGTGCCCCCTCGTTCTATATCCGCAGTACAAAGGAGGATGTGAACATATCCTATAAAGGACAGGAAACTGTAATTAATGAAGTTGGATACCGCACTACACTTGAAGATGTGCTCCCCGAATTAGAAATATGAGCGACATGAAATTATCACATAAACAAATATTTGCCTTTCTGCTGTTGTTCGGCTCAATTGTCGCTTCGGCGCAGAAGCCGCAGGTGCAGACATCGGCGCCCGCCGAAAAAACCACGGTTCCGACAAGCGCCACTCCCGCAGCTCCCAAGCCTGCACCCGCGAAGAAAACCGTGAAAAAGGAAACTCCCAAAGCGGTTCCGTCCAACAGGTATATGGCAATAAAAACCAACGTGGCATACGATGCTTTTGCCGTGCTGAATCTTGCATGGGAAATGCAGGTAGCTTCCAAATGGACAGTGGAAGTCCCCGTAATCTGGTCGTTCTGGGACTGGAACACCGAAAAAGGTTTGCGAACAGCAACTCTACAGCCCGCAGTAAAGTACTATTTCGGTACTCCCGGACGTGGCAGTGCATTAGGTGCCGGTGTAACAGCTTCATGGTTCAATATGCGATATAACGAGAAGAGGTATCAGGACTCCGGCCGTCCTGCACTTGGAGCAAGCGTAAACTATTCCTACACATTGCCGCTCGGACGCGACTGGGCTCTTGAATTTGCCATTGGCATAGGCTATGTGAACATGTGCTACAATACATATTATAACATCGATAACGGCGCTTGGATTTCTAAAAGACAACGCGATTATTTCGGTCCTACAAGCTTGGGAATTTCACTTTCGTATAAAATATGATTATGAGAAATACAGTATTATATTGTTTGGGTGCGCTTATGGCGGCAACGCTTGGTTCGTGTACTCTCCACCAGGAACCCGACGGCATTGGTGAAGACCCTACGGAAGTGCTCCTTAATGTGGATTTCAACATTAACATGGATCTGCCGCAACGCGATGTGACAGTGGCTTCGTCAAGAGCTGCCGACGGATACTCGCACCGCTTTGTCATAGAGGCAGTGGGTAATGACCTCAGGGTACACGACCGCCGAATTGTATGCGTTCCTGCCGATGAAGCCGAAGGACTCCTTATGCTTCCGGTTAACATGAGGCTCCATGCCCGCGACTATCAGATTCTTGTGTGGAGCGATTATGTGAATATCAGCGATGCCGATACTGTAACATTCTACAATGCGCAGTCGCTCACACCGGTTATGCCGATGAACTCTTTTCGTGCCAATACCGAATATAAGGACGCTTTTTCAGCATGCGCTCCGCTTGATTTGCGTCCCTTCGTAAACGAATGGCAGGCGAAGGTAAATATGGATGTGGAACTCTCCCGACCTGTCGGACGCTATGAGCTCATAACCACCGACGTGGCTGCATTTCAGCACAAACTTGCCGAGGGAATGGTGAACGGCTCGTCGTTTTCGGCGCGTATCCGTTACGCCGGATATATCGCAACCGGATATAATGTTGCCGAACAAATGCCCAAGAACATGCTGAGTTTCCTCGGATATACAACTTCGCTTGGCAAACTTATAACTACCGCCGACAATGAGTACGCAATAGGATTCGACTTTGTAATATGCCCCGAGGCGGGAGAAGAGATTCCCGTACAGCTCGAAATATTAAACGAGAAAAATGAAGTGGTGTCGAACACTGCGGTAAATATTCCGGTGAAAGCGGGATATAATACTACTGTAAAAGGGTGCTTCCTCACTGCAACTACCGACGGAGGTGTAAACATCGATCCCGGATTCAACGGCTCTGTTGACATCGACCTCGGACAACTGTAATAATTAATCAAACCTAAATATACCAAAATGAAAAAATTGTTTTATTCAGCCTTTGCCATGGCTGCCGCTGCCGCTCTGTCAAGCTGCAGCAACGATATCATAGTGGACGAATTTGGCGGCCACAGTGATATTACAGTGACTGTTAACACCTCCAATCCTGCATCTCGTGCCGGAATTGAAACCGTCGAGGGATATCAGCTGAACTGCATCATGCAGCTTATCGACGAGAACGGACTCATTGTAGGCTCGCAAAAAACAATGTCGGCCGCTTCCGGTGCAGCTTCGTTTGTAATTACAGGCGCCGAACAGGATGCAGGTGCCGTGCAGGCTCTTTTCTGGGCGGAGTACCAGCCCGAGAACGCAAATGGTGTAAAGGTATATAATACCGACGACCTCACCGATATTACCTATAACACAACCCAATTCGATATTGCCGACAACAATCTTATTGCCGCATGCGATGCTTTTGCCGGAAAACTCACTTCGCTGTCGGCAAATGCAGGCGTCACCTTGGTACGTCCGTTTGCTAAGGTGAGCTTCTCTCCCGAAAATCCCGAAAATGCAGCAGGATGCGATAAAATTCAAGTGAAATACAACGCGCCTGCGGGATACAGCGTGTTAAGCGGTAACACTTCCGTTAAAACTGCCGTAACATATACTAACAATACTTTCAACCCCGAGCAGACTCCCTGGTTTGTAAACTACATGTTCGGTACTCAGTCAAGTTCTATGCTTGATGAAGAAATTAACATTGAAGTTACCGGCAGCAAAACTTTCGAACTCACCATAGCAGCCGGACTTATTCCCACCGACGCTAACTTCCTTGTTAATGTAACAGGTACTCTCGGCGATGCTCCCACTCAGGATATTGATGTGAATGTCAATATCGACGGTGTGTGGAACAACGACCCCGACAAACCTGTCGATTTTAAAGTGGGAAGCTATGTAAACGCCGAAGGCAAAGCCGTTACATCGGCAAGCGACGCTGTGGCCGTAGTTTATGCCATTGGCGCTCTCGAAGGTGACAACACCGACGCATATCCCGCCGAATTTGCAGGAAAAACAATTAAAGGTTATGCCGTTGCTCTTAATAATATAGGTTCTCGTCTGTCGTTTGGCGACGCCGTGATTGAAGGTCTTGCAACCGAACAGGCTCCTAACGGTTCCATGATGACTCTGCTCACCAATCCTCTTGTAAAGGATACTCCCATTGGTCAGGCCTGGGCTGCGTGGACGGCATCGAACAGAACTTCAGGAAACAACGTGACTGCATGGTACGTGCCCTCCTTGAATCAGGCATCGTATTGGCTCGGAATGCTCGCTCCGGCATATACCGGCGAGGCTGCTGCCGGTAGCGAATCGTTCAAGGCAATGTTCCCTGTTTCAAATCTTTTCGACCGCGACCCCATTGCCACCGTTAACTATCTTTCCGCAACGGTTAACGACCAGGGCAATCCCTCGGGAGTACGTCTCAATGTAAGCGGCTCCGATTACAACTGGCAGGCCGCCGGCATTGCCATTTCTACAAAGGCAAACCAGTCGGCCCTTGTCCGCCCCATGTTCACAATTTTTGAATAAAGAATTCTCCGATTACGGCGGTGCACAACCGCATCGCCGTAATCTTAAAATTCAGTTTCATGAAATACACAGCAATCACACTACTGGCCATATCGCTTGTCGCTTGCAGCGATAGTATTCCCGTGCCTGTCGAGCCGCAGCAGCCGCAGGAGCTGCCCGCGATTTCATCTCCCGATGAATATCAGCAAAAAATTCGCACGGTGCCTTATCCCCGTTCGTGTAACGAGATTTTTATAAATCCCGCCCCGCTGATTGTGCCGCAGAACATGGCCGACGGCGAAGCTGTCGTATTTCAGCTCTCGTCCTCTCCCGATTTTCCCGCCGACCGCACCTTGAGCAGCAAAGCGTTGAAATGGAACATGTTCAATCCTCACGAGGAACTTTCCCAAGGTCGCTGGTACTGGCGTTTCTGTAATATGGATGCTGCCGGCAACGCCGGTGAATGGAGCGATACTTACGATTTTGAAGTGACGGCCGAATCTCCAATCTTTGTCACTCCACAATTCGATACATTTATAAACGGTGCGCCGCGCATTTTCCCACGCCTCCACTGCTATACCTCGGCAACAGTTGAAAGCGCCCGCAGCAATATAAGTTCGCATGCCGAATATAAATCCTTGATTCAGCGTGCTCAGGCGCCCTTGGATACCGATTTTTCAAATATTGCCTCTTTTTATACCAAAGCCGAGGAATTCGCACAAAATGTTACATGGCTCTATCAGGCCTATTACCTTACACGGCAACAGGAGTATGCCGATAAATTGCTCCTGATTTATAAATCATTTACAGACAACCTCCCTTCCGACAAGGTTCTTTACAGTTCCAATTTCACAACTTCCAATCTGTTGTATTCTCTTGCCGCCTGCTACGATATATGTTACACAATGATTGACTCCGCCACACGGGCGGAGGCTGCAGCGTGGATGGCCGATGTGATATGCAAGAACTTCGACACCTTCCGGGGATACGAGGAAAATCATATTTTCGACAATCATTTCTGGCAACATAACTATCGTAATTTCTTCCAGGCATGTATTTTGCTGTACGACGACCCGGTGCAGGGACAGCGCGTTATGCCTATGCTCGAGTATCTGTATGAGTTGTGGACGGCTCGTGCCCCGGCAGGCGGTTTCAACCGCGACGGCCTTTGGCACAACGGTACCGGATATTTCAACGCCAACATACAAACTCTGTGCTACATACCTTTGATGATGTCGTATATTACCGGCTGCGACTATTTCCGTCATCCGTGGTATCTTAACGCAGGCAGGGCACTCAGTTTTACAACTCCCCCGGCAGGCTCGAACATAGGTTTCGGCGACGGAAGCGAGACAAGGCAGGAACCGAATCACCAGATTGCCTCTTTTGCCGATGTAATGGCTTATCAGACAGGCGATGCCTACGCCTCCTGGTATGCAAACCGCTGCGGCACGCTTATAAACCGCGACTACGAAATGCGGATATACCGAATATGCCGCGGCCCGCAGAATTATTCCTCTCAGCCCGATGACCGTGCCGACATGTTGCAGTGGAACCGCGATTGCGGAGAAGTTGCCATGCACAGCAATATTTTCGATACTTCGGGCGACCTCGCCTTGGGATTCCGTTCAAGCACATTCGGCTCGGGAAGTCACACCACAGCTTGCCAGAATGCGTTCAACATAACATTCGGTGGAACAGATGTGTTCCGTTCTTCAGGATATTATCAGAATTTCAGCGACGCGCACAACCTCATGTCCTACAGGCATTCGCGCGCACACAACACTATCCTTGTAAATGGTATCGGACAGCCTTATTCAACGGCAGGGTGGGGGCGTATTCTTCGTGCCGGCGGAGGTTCTTCAATAGCTTATGCGCTTGGCGATGCCTCTCATGCCTATTGCGGCATTTCGGACGACCCCATGTGGATTGCCGCTTTTAAAGCTGCCGGAATAGAGCAGACGCCCGAATACGGATTCGGTTCCACCCCGCTTACAAAATATCTGCGACATATAACAATGCTCGGTTCCGATGCAATTGTGATTTACGATGAGATTGAAGCCTCCCAAGCGGCTCGAATCGACTGGCTTTTACATTCCAAAAGCAAATTCGATATTTCGGACGACAACACCGTTGTGGAAGTATGCGACAATGCTCTGCCGTACAGGGCCAAAGTAACTTTCCTCTGTTCCGAAAAACTGAATATATCGCAAACCGACAAATGGGCTGTAGTTCCCGCTGTCGAGAACAGCCAATATCCGCCCCAATGGCATTTGAGTGCCTCATGTTCGGCGCCAAAAGTGCGGTATCTTGCAATTATTCAAATTACGCCGAAGAATGACGAAGCTGCCCAAGTGCACACCGACAGCAATTCCATAGTAGTCGGAAACTGGACAATAGATGCCTGCATGGATACAGCCGCGAAACCGCATCTTGTAATTACAAATCCGGCAGCCGATGCAGCCATTGCCTATGGCTCCGACCCCCTTGAAATTAACGGACGTACTTTCGCCCGTAAATTCCTTCAGTCTACAATGATTGTGGAAAAAGTTGACGGCGAAACCGTTTGCAACGAACTAACCGATGCAGAGCCTCTGAGCTCCCGCAGTAGATAAACCGTGAAAAATTAATACAGATGATTTTCCTTAAAAATACCAGAGTGGCGGTAACCGGCCTTATGTTGGCGGCAGCAGTCAGTGCATATGCCGATATTGTCACAGGCACAGTCCTCGACGATACCGGCGAGGCGGCAATAGGTGTGAGCATTTCGGTTGAAGGTGCGAACATACACGCTGTAACCGACATCGACGGAAATTATTCCATCAACGTGCCTTCGGCTTCCGACAAGCTTACATTCACTTATGTCGGCTGTGAGCCTCAAACAATTAACGTGGATGGCCGAAGCAAAATAGATGTAATGATGAAACCGAAGTCAAACGCCTTGAACGAAGTGGTGGTGGTGGGCTATGCCACTCAAACCCGAAAGGAGATTACAGGCTTGGTTGCTTCGGTTAAAAGCGATATAATTACTCAAACACCCGGAGGCGATGCAACGCAGGCTTTGGCAGGACGCATGTCGGGCGTGCAGATTATCACTTCCGACGGACAGCCCGGAGCGACACCGCAGGTGAGAGTGCGCGGCGGAATTTCAATTACGCAGGATAACTCGCCGCTATTTGTTATCGACGGGTTCCCCACCGAAGACGGTATGGCAAACCTCAATCCCGCCGATATTGAAAGCATAGATGTCCTCAAGGATGCCTCGGCTACAGCTATTTACGGCGCCCGCGGAGCAAACGGCGTGGTGCTTGTAACTACTAAAAGCGGTGCTAAAAACGACGGAAAGGCTCACTTGACTTTCGATGCATACCTTGGCACGCGACGGCTGGCAAAAAGGCTCAAGGAACTTTCGGTGGAGCAGTTCGTAATTGCCGATTATGAAAGAACTTTAGGCTGGGCAACCGATGCCGAGGCTACAATGCGTGCATGGCAGAACAGGTACGGCGGCTTTATTGACATTCCCGAGAATTATGCCAACCGTCCCGGAATCGACTGGCTCGACGAAACTATGGGACGCACGACTGTTACACAAAACTACCGCGCTGCTGTCCAGGGAGGTAACGACAAGTTCAATTACTACGCTTCCTACGGATATATTTCCGACGACGGTGCCATGGTACATTCGGGAAGCACAAAGCACAGCATTTCGGCAAACATAAAAGGTGAACTCAGCAAGCGGCTGAGCATAACAGGCCGCATAAACTACGATACTCAAAGTATATTCGGTGCCGGAGTGGCAGGTAACGGAACAAACACAGGAGGTTCCAACACCAACGCCCGTTTCAACAAGCTGGTGCAGATTTTCCAGTATCGCCCCACTACCGGTTTGAGAGGCAACGATTCCGACCTCCTGCTCGGTGATGACGAAATATATACCGACGATTCCGGCAATGTGCTTGTAAACCCCGTTATCAACGCTGCCGAGGAACAGGATAACCGCGAAGTGCGCACATTGCAGGCAAATGCTGGACTTACATTCAAACTCGGGCGAGGCTGGATTTTCCGAAACACCACAGGCACACGATATCAATCATATCGCCGCGAACTCTTCTACGGACCCAACTCGATAATGGGACGCCGCAACGGCATTTACGGTTCCATTATAAATACCGAAACAGGAAGTGTCAGCATTAGCAATGTGCTTACCTACGACCGACGTTTCCAAAAAAAGCATCACGTGATGTTCCAGCTCGGGCAGGAATATGTGTCGCGTTGGACACGTCGCCTCGAGGCGGGTGTTATAAATCTGCCAACCGCCGATTTCGGAATGAACAACGCCGGACTCGGCACCCCCTCGGCTGTAAATACTGCGTATGCGCCCGACGATAAACTGCTGTCATTCTTCACCCGTCTCAATTACGATTACAAGGCTCGCTATCTGTTTAATTTCTCGGTGCGTGCCGACGGCTCAAGCAAGTTCGGCAAAAATAATAAATGGGGATATTTCCCGGCTGTTTCCGCTGCTTGGCGCATTGGCGAGGAAGATGCCGTGAGAGAACTCGGTGTTTTTTCCGACCTCAAGCTGCGTGCCGGCTACGGTCTTGCGGGTAACAACCGCATCGGGCAGTACAATTCGCTGGCGCTCATGGAGAGCGTGCTCACGGCAATGGGCGATGTGCTCAAACCGGGATTCGCCGCAAAGCAAATTCCGAATCCGGCTCTGAAATGGGAATCGAACAAAACTTTCAATATCGGGCTCGACTTGGGCTTTCTCTCCCAGCGCATTACCGTCACCCCCGAGTTTTATGTGAACAATTCCAACAATCTGCTCCTCAATGCTCCGGTGCCCATGTCTTCGGGATTTTCCTACATGATTATAAATGCCGGCTCCACACGCAACATCGGATTGGATCTTACTGTAACCTCGCATAATCTCGATGTTACCGATTTCGATTGGACTACAACGCTCACTCTTACCCATAACCGCAACACGGTTACCGGACTTGTCGGGGGCGATGTACAGTATTACGAGGCCAAATTCGGATTCTCGCAAAACACTCATGTGCTTGAAGTTGGAAAACCTATAGGGCAATTCTACGGCTATATTACCGACGGATTGTATCAGGTGGAGGATTTCAATTACTCAAGCAGTACAAAAACTTACTCTCTTAAGGACGGCGTGCCTTACAGCGGTAACCGCGATAATGTTCGCCCCGGCATGTGGAAGTTCCGCGACCTGGACGGCGACGGCGAAATTACCGAGGCCGACAAAACGGTTATCGGGAACGCGCAGCCGAAACTATACGGAGGTCTCAACAACAGCTTTATGTGGAAAGGCTTCGACCTCAGCGTGTTTGTCACTTTCAGCCTTGGCGCCGATGTGCTCAATGCAACAAAGCTGGTAAGTACAAAAGTTGGCACACAAAATGCAAATGTGCTTAACATAGCCAATTCCGATAACCGCTGGATGACAATAAATTCACTCGGCGAAATTGTAACCGACCCTGCCGAACTGGCGGCTTTGAACCAAGGAAAAACCGTGGCGGCATACTACGATTTGGAGCAGGGCGACATGTACGTGCATTCGTGGGCGGTGGAGGATGCCTCATTCCTCAAACTGGCTAACCTTACTTTCGGATACACCCTTCCTTCGGGATGCCTGAAGTCGCTGGGCGTGAGCAAACTGAGACTGTATTTTACCGGCAACAACATAGCCACGCTTACAAAATACAGCGGTTTCGACCCCGAAGTGTCCACAATGAGCAGCCCGCTCACTCCCGGTGTGGATTTCGGTGCCTATCCTTTGAGCCGCACTTTCATTTTCGGCGCAAACATCACTTTTTGACCGTATAAATATACCTAACGATGAAAATATCAGGCAAATATATACTTATCGCCCTGGCACTGCCGTTCCTGACTTCTTGTAACGACATTCTTGACGAGCATCCGCAGGGCAGCTACGACGAATCGGTGTTTTTCGACTCGCAGGAGCATGCCGAAATGGCGATATACGGAATACTCAGTTCCTTGAGCGAGAATACGCATTACGGATGGTACGAAATGGCAACTCCCGCAAGCGACGACACATATTTCACATCCCGTACATATAACGACAATGGTATTCACGACATTGTCCACTATACCGCAACTTCAACAAACACTGTGCTCGAGAAACTGTGGCAGTTGAAATACGAAGCGCTCGACCGCGCCAACCGTGCCATTGCGGGAATTGAGGGTATGGCGAATTTTTCCTCCGATTCCAATCTGAGAGCGCTGGCAGGCGAAGCACGTTTTTTGCGGGCATTTGTAGCTTTCGACCTTGTAAAAGCGTGGGGTGATGTGCCGTTCCCAACCGAAAGCACCGACGAATATTCCCAGGCTTTTCTTCCGCGTACAGGGCGCGAAAGCATATACGATTGCATTGTCACCGACCTTGAACTTGCTGCCGGCTATCTGTCGTGGGCCAACGCATCCACCACGCCGGAAAGAGCCACTGCAGGAGCGGCACATGCTTTGCTAATGCGTGTGCTCATGCAACGCGCAGGATATTCGCTGCAGGCCGACGGAACTTTGAAACGACCCTCCGACAGCGAGCGTACTAAGTTGTTCCGGGCGGTTACGGATAATTGGGAGGCTATCGAGGCTCAGGGATACCACGGATTCTGCACTGCCGGCTACGACGGCTTTTTCAAAAATCTGTCCTACGGTACTGCCGACAGCAAGGAGTCGCTGTGGCAGATTTCAATGCTTCAGGAACAGGGACGACGAAACGGAAGCGCATGGGGAATATATAACGGTCCTCTTGTAGCCGAGCCTACGGGTATTCCGAGCAACGAGGCGTCGGCATACATGGGACGTACAAACGCATTTTTTATCGTTGTCCCCGAGTGGCGCGATTTCTACGAGGACAACGATGTCCGCCGCGATATAAATATATGTACTTACCAATATCGCTGGAATGCCGAAACGCGTGAGCACACAAAGAGTGAGCGTGCAAATACGGGCTGGTATGTCGGAAAGTGGCGGCGCGAATGGATGAATCCTGCCGACTGGAACAAAAACATAAACTACGGCGATATTGATTTTGTTGCCTTGCGTTACCCCGACATGGCTCTGCTTGCCGCCGAAGCATACAACGAACTCGGCGAGACGTCAAAAGCATGGACACTTATCAGCAGTGTACGAACCCGGGCGGGAGCGTCGGCTGTGGATGCCGCATCTTTTGCCAAAGTATATGCAAAGCCCAAAGCCACTCGCAATCCGGTGTTTATCGACGATGCTTCCGAACAAGGCAAAGTGCGCCAGGCGCTTTATTTTGAACGTGCTTTCGAGCTGTGTTTCGAAGGTATACGAAAATACGACCTTCTGCGCTGGGGTTGCCTCTACGACGCCCTCAAGCTATTCGGCGAAAACAGTGTCGTAAACCAAAAGGCGCTTGCATATCCCGGCTACAAAAACTTTATTCCCGGTTGCAGCGAGTTGCAGCCTATACCGCTAAAAGAAATACAAAGCAATCCCGCGCTTAACGGAATCAACAATCCCGGGTACTGAAAATAAATATATGGTGTTAAACGAAAAAGGCTGTGGTTCACAGCCTTTTTCAATATTATTTGGATAGTGATGCGGGAGGTGCCGCACGGAATTTTGTGGGCGTAAGGCCGGTGATGCGCTTGAACATCCGCGAGAAGTGCTGCGGATACTGGAAGCCCAGGTCATAGG